>JACPQM010000085.1 GCA_016190505.1 Chloroflexota bacterium
CGTCGGGACCCATCACGCCGTAAGTAGATTGCTTCGTCGCTACTCTCCTCGCAACGACGGAATCCGCACGCCCCGGGCGGCCGGTTCATGGCTCTACATTGGGTCCCGACGGGTCGGGACCTGTAAGACTCGCAAGAATAGCCCTTTTCTTCTTTCCTCTGCCTGCCACGGGTCATGTCCTGGGGGCTGCTGTTGCCTATACTGGGTGATTGAGTATGGAACGAGCCACCCGGTCTTCGAATCAACCGCTTGGCGGCAGAAGCGGCGACTGGCGTCATCGCCTTCTTTGCTACCATGCGCCACTCGCCCTTGCGAGTGCCGTGGTCCTTGGCCTGTTTATGACTCTCCCGCTCTTCGACGCCAACGTGTACCTCCACGCGGACACCCAAAGTGGTACGTTTCCCCAGCAGCGAGAGCAGCGAGAGCAGCGAGGCGAGGGCAGACCCATGGGTGACGGCGGGGGCCAAACCGGAGAGGCGGATCATGGCTGGGGCCAGACCGGAACGACGAGTCATGGCGGGGACCCAGCCGGAACGACGGGTCACGGCGGGGACCAAGCCTCAGGTCTTACGCCAAGTCCTGACCAGACCCAAAGCCGCTCCTTCATCCGGCGGTTCACCGTTGCCACCAGCTACGTCGCGACTGGGCTCCTCGTGCTCACGCTGCTCATCGGGCCGGCCAACCTCTTGCTCCGCAGGCGGAATCCCGTCTCGAACTATTTGACCCGTGACGTGGGCACGTGGGCGGCCATCTTCAGCGTGGTCCACGTATTCTACGGATTGCAGGTGCATGGCAGCGGACAGATCCTCAACAACGTCCTCGACTACTTCGTCGCGCCGGATGGCAGCCCGTTGACCAATAGCTTTGGCCTGGCGAACTGGACGGGGCTTGCCGCCACGGTAATCGTGGTAGGGTTGCTCGCGATATCCAGCGACTTCGCCCTGCGGAAACTCAAGGCCAGGACCTGGAAGAACCTCCAGCGCCTGAACTACACCTTGTTCGCGCTGGTCATCGTGCACGCCTTCTTTTACGGCGTACTGCTGCGGATGGACTCCCCCTACACGCTGCTGCTCCTCCTCAGCGTCATCGCGGTCTTCGCCGGACAGGCGGTGGGGGTCTGGCTGTGGCGGCAGAGGCACGCGCGCACTACAGCCAGGTTAGCGTGAGCGGCACTCGCGGGAAACCAAAGAGGAGGGCATCTCAATATGAGAGAATTAATGAGGGCACCACTCTGGGTGAAGATATTCGGGGCCATCCTCATCGTCCTGGTCCTGGTGTTTGTCGTCCTGAAACTCACCGGCGTGGGTGGTGAGCACGGCCCTCGTCGCCACACACCGTCCGGTGGCGCTGGTGGCGACACACCGCCCATACAACAAGTGGTGCAACCCGATGGCCCTGGTGGCCACACACCGCCCGTAGAACACGGACCATAGAACACGGGCGGCAACAGCCACGACCATGACACCCGGCCTCCGCAAGTTCGTGCTCAGCGTGCATCTCACTGTCTCGGTCGGCTGGATCGGGGCGGTCGTTGCGTACCTGGGGCTCGGCGTGTCCACTGTGGCCAGCCACGACGCTCAGACGGTGCGCGCCGCCTGGATCGCGATGGAGTTGACCGGCTGGTTCGTCATCGTCCCGCTGGCCCTCGCCGCGCTCCTGACCGGGCTTGTCATGGCACTGGGCACCCCGTGGGGTTTGTTCCGGCACTATTGGGTCCTGTTCTCATTCGTGCTAACCGTCTTTGCCACCATCATCTTGCTGTTGCACATGCCGGACGTGAGCTCTATCGTAGCCGTGCTGCGAGAAACGGACGGTGACGAACTCGTCGGCGGGCTTGGGGGCGACCTCTTCCATGCCGCAGGCGGCCTGCTGGTGTTGCTCGTGATCATGGTGCTCAATGTGTACAAGCCGCGGGGCATGACCGCGCGCCGGCGGCAGGCCGTAGACACAAGATAACCGCCGGACACCGGCAGGCGGCCGGTGGGGGGCTCCTGGCGCAGTCCATTTGCTCACTAACCGTGCCGCTTCCATGAGCGATAGCACGCTGTCCCTTGTGGTATAATTCCCTCGTCTTGTCCAATCTAGCCAGGGCTGGCCCATGCCCTTCATCATAGGCATTGACTGCGGTGGCACCTTCACCGACGCTGTCCTGGTCAGCGAGGGCGGACAGGTGACCACCGGCAAGGCATTTTCCACACCCCAGGACTTCTCGCTAGGCGTGGTGGCCGCGGTGGAGGACGCCGCCCGCAACTTGGGGCTTAGCTTGGCGCAGGCGCTTTCTGCCACCCAGCTCTTTGCCCTGGGCACCACCGTAACCACAAATGCTTTGCTCACCGGCCGGGGGGCCAGGGCTGGCCTCATCACCACCAGGGGCTTCGAGGGGACGATCCTGTACGCCACCATCCAGAAAGTGGCCGGTCTGTCCGAGCGCGAGCTCACCTACGCCGTGCGGCTGGACCGGCCCCAGCCCATTATCCCCGCGCCCCGCATCCGCGGCGTGACCGAGCGCATGGACTCCCGTGGCGAGGTGGTCGTTCCCCTGAACATGGACGAGGCCCGGCAGGCCGTGGCTGAACTGGTAGGTCAAGACGCCGAGGCCATCGGCGTGGTCTTTCTGTGGTCCTTCCTCAACCCCAGTCATGAGCGGGCGCTGGCCCAGTTTATCCGGGAGCGTTACCCAAACGTTCAGGTCACCCTGTCCAGTGAGCTGGCGCCACGGATCGGCGAGTACACCCGGAGCACCACGGTGGCCCTGAACTGCTACCTGGGCGGCACACTCTCCCGCTTCGTGGAGGGCCTGTCACACCGCCTGCGCGAAAAGGGGCTGGGCGGCCCCCTCCTGGTCATGCAGTCCATCGGGGGCGTGCTGCCCGCCGAAGAGGCGGGCCAGCGGGCGGCAGCTACGCTGGCCTCCGGTCCGGTGGGCGGGGTCATCGGCTCCCGCTTCCTGGGGAACGCCCTGGGATACCGCAACATCATCTGCACCGACGTGGGGGGCACCAGCTTCGACGTAGGCCTCATCGTGGACGGAGAGGCCCAGTACGCCCGGGAGCCGGTGGTGGGCCAGTACCACATGAACCTGCCTGCCGTGGACGTGCGCTCCATCGGTACCGGTGGGGGCAGCATCGCCTGGGTGGAGCCCGAGACCGGCCTGCTACGTGTCGGGCCCCAGAGCGCCGGGGCCAGCCCCGGGCCCGCCTGCTACCAGCGGGGAGGCACCGAGCCTACCCTCACCGACGCCTGCCTCCTGTTGGGGTATGTCAACCCTGACTATTTCCTGGGCGGCAGGGTCCCCTTGAGCCGGGAAGCCGCCGAAGCTGCCATCCGCAAAGTGGCCGAGCCCATGAGCCTCGACACTACGCAGGCCGCCGCCGCCATCTATCGCATCGCCTGCTCGCAGCTTGCCGACCTGGTGCGCAAGCTCAGCGTGGAGCGGGGCTACGACCCCCGGGACTTCGTGGTCTTCGCCTATGGCGGGGCGGGCCCCCAATATGCCGCCGTCTATGGCGCCCAGATGGAGGTCAAGGAGGTGGTCGTCCCCAGCCTGGCCTCGGTGTTCTCCGCCTTTGGCATCGCCGCCTCGGACGTCACCCGCTTATACGCCACCTCTGACCCCATGCAGGTGCGCGTGGACCTGCACCGCCTCAACGGCCACCTGCAAGCCCTGGAAGCCCGCGCCCGGGCTGATTTAGATGGCCGCAGTGCCGACCTCCTGCGCAGTGCCGAGCTACGCTACAAAGGGCAGTGGGACGTGGTGGAGGTGCCCCTGCCCGGCGGTGAGCTTGACCGGGCCGCCGAGGCTGAGGCAATCGCCCACTTCGAGAGGCGCTACGAGGAACTCTACGGCACCTCCGCAGGCTTCCGAGGTGCCGGTGTGGAGTTCGTCTCCTACTCCCTCACCTCTGTGGGCCACAACCCAAAGCCCAGTCTCGTCCGCACCCAGGCCGCGGCTGGCCGGCCGGCCCCCAAATCCACCCGGCAAGCGCTCTTCCCGCCGGACACTGCCCCCGTGGCCACGCCCATCTATGACATGGCCACGCTCAGAGCAGGCCACGAGCTGTTAGGCCCAGCCATCATTGAAGCGGTCACCACCACCGTGGTCATCCCCCCGGGACAGTACGGTTCAGTGGATGAATACCTGAACGTGCACATCCGAGCCCGTAGAGAGCCAGCCCGTGCCTGAGGCCATACACCCGGACTGTGCAGAAGGGACCAGGCGTTGCCTGAGGCTATAGACCCGGTCACCTTCGAGATCCTGCGCCACCGCCTGTGGGCCATCAACGACGAGGCCGGCGCCGCCATCAAGCGCGTGGCTGGCTCCGCAGTGGCCCGGGGCGGGGACTTCAACACGGGTATCATCAACGCCACCGGCGACATGGTGCTCATGGGCATCTACATTGCCTCCCACGCCGCGGTCCAGGACCGCCTGGTACAGTTCCTGCTCCGGGAGTACCAGGACAACCCTGGCATCGGCCAGGACGACATGTTCATGACCAACGATCCCTTCTACGGGGCGCTCCATCAGTCCGATGTTACCCTGGTGGCGCCCATCCACCACCAGGGGGACCTGGTGGCCTGGTGCGGGGCGACCCTCCACCACGCCGACGTGGGCGGCCCTACACCGGGCGGCTTCGCCGTGGGGGCGCGCTCCGTGTTCGACGAGCCACCCCTCATGCCTCCCATCAAGGTCGTAGAACGGGGCACCCTGCGTAAGGACATCGAGCTGGAGTTCGTGCGCCGCTCGCGCCTCCCCGAGCTGGTGGCCCTCGATTTGCGGGCGCAGATCGCCGCCTGCAACATCACCAAAGCCAGGCTGCGCTCGCTTATCGTCCAGTGGGGCGTGCCCGTGGTCCAGGAGGTAATGCAGGGCCTCCTGGCCTACGTGGAGAAGCGCTTCCGGGCCCGGCTGCGCGAGCTACCCGACGGCGCCTGGAGCCACACCTCCTTCATCGAGCACGATGGCGTGTCCAGCAAGGTCTACCCCGTGGTGCTCACGCTGACCAAGGAGGCAGAGCGCCTTATCTTCGACTTCACCGAGTCCGCCGACCAGGCCGGGGCCAGCATCAACTGCTGCCTGAGCGGGCTGCGCGGCGCGGTGATGGCGGCGACCCTTCCCCTCCTCTGCTTCGAGATGCCCTGGGCACCCGGGGGCCTGTGGCCGGCCATCGAGATCCGCACCCGCTCGGGAAGTGTGGTGGACGCCCAATGGCCCGCCGGCGTCAGCGCCTCCACGGTCAGTGCCGGCTGGGCTGCCCGCACCGCTGCCAACGTCTGTCTAGGCCGCATGATGGTGGCCAGCCCCAAGTACCGGGACCACGCCATGGCCGCCTGGTCGGGGTCCTTCCAGGGCCAGAGCATGTTCGGCACCAACGAAAAGGGCGAGCGGTTCTCCGCTTACATCGGATTCATCGGTTCCGGCACCGGCGCCCGCACCTACAAGGACGGCATAGACTGTGGAGGCCGGCTGTCCTCCATGGTGGGCGTGATCTGGAACGTGGAGGACTACGAGTACGCCTATCCACTCTTGCATCTGTTCAAGCAGGTCCGTCCTGACTCGGGCGGCGCCGGCACCTTCCGTGGCGGTGTATCCGAAGAGGTGGCCTTCATCCCCTATCGTGCGACCAGTACCCTGGACCTGAGCATTTTCGGCTGGGGGGTGGACGTGCCCGCGTCCTCGGGCATTTACGGCGGCTATCCTGGCGGCGCCTACCAGTCGCTGGTGGTCCGCCGGGCCAATGCCCGCCAGCTCCTGGTCTCGGGCCGTATCCCTCAGCAGGTGGAGGCCATCACCGGCGATCTGGAGATGCTGCCGCCCCTGGCCCGCGCCAACCTGGGCTCCCAGGACCTGGTGGTGTTCCGCTCCGCTGGCGGCGGCGGGTTCGGCGACCCGCTGGACCGCGACCCCGCCCTGGTGGCCCGCGACCTGGAGGCGCGCCTGGTGTCTCCCCAGGCGGCCCGCGACATCTACGGTGTGCTCCTGGACTCCCACGGTCATCTCGACCTGGAGGCGACGGCCGTTCAGCGGACCGCGTTGCGCCGGGAGCGCAGCGCCTCCGCCATTCTCGGGGCAGGCTCCAGCCAGCCGGCCCAACCCGATGGACCGGCGGTGGTTGCCCCCTTCACCGAGTACCTGATGCTGGGCAAGCGGGGTGACCACGTGGTCACCTTCTGCCGTCGCTGCGGGCACGTATTCGGCCCAGCGCAAGAGAACTATAAGCGCCACGCGTTGATGGCGGAGTACCCGCTGAGTCGCGGCGGTCCAGTCTTTGCCTCCCTGGACGCCGGCTCGCAGTTCGTGTTCCGGGAGTACTGCTGCCCGGGCTGCGCCACGCTGTTGGAAGCGGAGGTCAACCTCAGGGGCAGCCCGCCCCGCTGGGACGTCCGCCTGGCACCCCGCACACCAACCCCGAGCTGAGGCCTGGCTATTCCCCACCAGCAGCATAACACCGAGGAGCGTTTTGTATGCAGTCCCGCGAGATCGCCAGCAACATAAGAGTGGCCCTGGGCCAGGAGAAGGCCGACATTGTCCTCGTCCACGGCAACCTGGTCAACGTCTATACCGGCGAGGTGCTGGAGGACTGGTCTGTAGCCATCAGGGGCCGGCACATCGCGTTCGTGGGACAGGATGCCAGCCACACCATCGGCGATGGCACAGAGGTGATAGACGTCCGGGGGAAGTTCCTGTCTCCCGGCTTCATTGAGGGCCATTTCCACCTGGACAACACCGCCCTGGAGGAGTATGGCCTCGCGGCCGGCGCCGGTGGCACCACTACCATCATCGCCGAGGCCCTGGAGATGAACAACCTCCTGGGATACCAGGGTGTGCTGGCCCTCTTGGAGGCCATCAAGGACCAGCCCATCAAGTTCTTCATCACCACACCTTCACCTATCGTGGACCCGGCCGCCGAGGACCTGCCCATCACCTACCAGGAGATCATGCGACTGCTGGAGCAGCCCCAGATAGTGGGCGTGGGCGAGATCATGTGGCCCGGCCTGCTGGAGGCCAACCCCGACCAGTTGGAGGTGCTGGCCCACTCGCTGCGCCTGGGCAAGACCCTGGAGGGCCACTCTTCCGGCGCCAAGAGCAACAAGCTGGTGGCCTACATCTCGGCAGGCATCTCCTCCTGCCACGAGCCCATCACCCCCCAAGAGGTGCTGGACCGCTTGCGCCTGGGCATCCACGTGATGCTGCGGGAGGGTTCTATCCGCCGGGACCTGGAGGTGCTCTCGCCCCTGTTCAAACAGGGCTTTGACACCCGGCGGCTGGTGCTGACCACCGACAGTATCCGGCCCGACGACGCCGTGGCCTACGGCCACATGGAATACCTGGTGCAGAAGGCCATCAACCTGGGCTGCCAGCCGGTGGCAGCCATCCAGATGGCCAGCCTGAATATTGCCGAGCACTTCCGCCTCGACCACATCGTGGGCGGCATCGCGCCGGGCAAGCAGGCGGACATTCTGGTCCTCCCCGACCTGCGGACCATCCGGCCTGAGCTGGTGATCAGCCAGGGCAAGCCCATCGCCCGGAATGGCCACCCCCTGGTCGAAGTGCGGCGCCCAGCCTATCCAGAGGGCTTGATGCGCTCCATTCACCTGGCCCCCGACTTCCGCGCGGCGGACTTTGACGTCGCCGCGCCTGACGGGGGCAGCCAGCTCGAGGTGCGGGTGGTCAACCTGGTGTCAGACATCATTACCCGGGAGGCCCGCGAGCGCCTTGCCGTGTCCCACGGGGCTATTCAGGCTGACCGGGAGCGGGACATCATAAAGATTGCCGTCATACCCCGGCACCCAGGCGGTGGCCAGGCCACCGTGGGCTTCTTGAAGGGCTTCGGCCTGAAGTCGGGGGCGGTGGCCTCGTCTTACTCGTGGATGCCCCGCATGCCCGTTATCTGCGTGGGTGCCGACGAGGCTGACATGGCCCTGGCCGTCAACCGCGTCAGCGAGCTCCAGGGCGACTACGTCTGCTTCGACCACGGGAAGCTGGTAGCCGAGCTGCCGCTGCCCGTGGGAGGTGTCTGGTCCCAGCTTTCCATCCCGGAGACGGCGGAGCGCCACAAGCTGGTGGCCGGCGAGCTACACAAGCGCGGCTGCACTCGGGAGCAGCCCTACCTCTCCCTACAGACGCTGCCCTGCACCGGCATGCCCTACTTCCGCCTGGTGCGGGACGGCCAGGTGCTCGACGTGCGGGCCAGGCAAGTGTTGCCGCTGGTGGTACCAGACTGAACGTGGGCGCAAGGCTTGCGCCCCTGCTTCGCCGTCTATTGCAGCGAGGTCCCGGCCAGCTCCTCGCAGGCCTGCCGGTAGCCCTCCAGAAACGGCTTCAGAAAGGGCAGGAAGAAGTCCAGGTTCTCCGCCGGGCCGCCGGTTACCCGTACCTGGCCCGTGAGGAATGCGATAGCCAAGGCGGACGTATCCCCAAAGGCCGCCTGGTGCAGCAGGCTAGACTCCATGCTCACCGACCCTTCGGGGATGGCGAAGGAGGAAGTGGAATAGCCTATGGTGCCATCTTCCCGGAAAAGCAGATAGGCACGCAGCCTGTAGTCCCTGATCTCCCAACACAGCGTCCGGCAAATCTGAGCTGCCCGGCGCACCTCGGATACGGGAATCCTCTGGGCAGCCAGCTCCACCGCCCGGCGCATGATCGCGGGAAACTGCTTGGGGCCAGGCGGCCCCTGGCTAGCTGGCGGCGACATGCCCGAGGGTCGTAGCGCCCCGCATTTTCACAGGAGGGCTAGTTGGACTTCGCGGCCGCCTCGCCGGCTATACGTTTGGCCTCATCCGCCAGCTTGCGGAGCTCCTCGGAGGTGCGCTCCGCCACTTGGGCCACGCGCCGGGCCATATCCGACATGTCTATGTCCCGGTGCAGATAGCTCTGGAACATCTGGTTCAGAGCCGTGATCTCCCGGGCGCGCTTGTCCACCTCACCGGCCTTGAGGTCCAACTCCTTCTCCAGGCGGTCCTTACGGTGCCGGTCTTCGTTCCGGGCTTTGCGATGCTCGAGAGCCGCTTGCACACAGCGCATCAACTGGTCGAAATGGACTGGCTTGGTGACGTAATCGTAAGCGCCGGACCGCATGGTATCCACCGCCATCTGCAGTTCCCCCAGGGCGGTGACGAAAACCACGCCCACGTCTGGGTGCTTGACCTGCATTTGCCGGAACAGGTCCATACCCGACATGCCGGGCATGATCATGTCCACCAGGGCTAAGTCCACGGGTTCCCGGGCCATCAGGTCCAAGGCGTCGTGCCCATTGGCCACCACCTTGCACAAGTAGCCCACCTCTTCAAGGCTCTCCTTGAAAATGTCCCGGATGCCCTCCTCGTCGTCAACCACCAGGATGACGGGTTTGTGGCCATTACCCTGCATGGTGCACCTTCTTTCGATAACTGATATGATGATTGAAAATCGCGCCTCTTGTCATGGGGGCGCGAGATGTGCTAAACATATGGCACCGGGTGAACATAAGTACTGGCAGCGAGAAGACCGCAGTGGCTAATCCGACGACAATACTGGTAGTGGACGACGAGACCCACGTCCGGGACATGCTCAAGGAGTGGCTGGAGGAAGACGGGTACCAGGTCCAGGTGGCTGCCAGCGCTGCGGAAGCGTTGAAGCTGTTCTTCGACTTCCGTCCGGCCCTCACGGTCGTGGACCTGCGCATGCCGGGGATGGACGGCTTCCAGCTCATCAGTCGCCTGCGCGAGCTCTCCGCGGCGCACATCCTGATCCTGAGCGCCCTGAGCGGCGACGATGCTATCGTCCGAGGGCTGGACCTGGGCGCAGACGAGTACCTGGTCAAGCCCGTGTCCCAGGGACCCTTCCTGGCACGGGTGCGCTCGCTGCTGCGTCGGGGCGTCCCCGAGGCCGAGGTCACCGCCGGCTACGCTGACGCCGAGCTCAGCATTGACATGGGCACCCACGCCGCATCCGTGCGGGGCCAGAAGGTCCACCTGTCCCCCCTGGAGTTCCGCCTCCTGGCTTACCTGGTGAAGCATCGCGACCGTGTAATTACCCATGACGAGCTTATCAATGAGGTCTGGGGGGCCGAAGACGGTTCCCTGGACAGCCTCAAATGGTATGCTTCCTCGCTGAGGCGGAAGCTGGAGGTTGACCCTGACTCCCCGCATCTGATCATCAATGTGCGGGGGCTGGGCTACCGTTACCTTCCTCCTGGGTCTTCGTAACCGGCAGCAAGACCTCGATTCGGGTGCCCTGTCCCACCTGGCTCTCCACCCGGATAGTGCCGTGGTGCATCTCCACAATGTGTTTGGCTGAGAACAGGCCCAGCCCCATCCCATTGTGCTTTGACGTGTTGAAGGGCTCGAAGATCTTGGCCATCTGGCTGGCGGAGATGCCCGGCCCGTCGTCCTGGATGCTGATGCTGGCATTGCCGTTGTTCCGCTCCAGGGAGACCACGACCTTACCTCCCGCGGGCACCGCCTCCACGGCGTTGGTCACCAGATTGCTCAGCGCCTCCCGCAGCAAGATGGGATGCCCCTGCGCGGGCAACGAGGGCACCGCAAAATCCCGGTCCACCGTGACCACCTTGGTGATGCGGGTGGTGGACATGCCGATAGCCTCGTCCAACACTGCTGCCAGGTCCAGCTTCGTCCACTGCTGGCGGGCCACGCTGAGGAAAGCCTCGGTCAGCTCATTCATGCGCCAGGCAGCCTGAAGGGCCTCATCCACCTTGGCCCGGTGGGGGTCGCCCGCCGGCATCCTGCGCTGCAGGCTCTCCAGACGCCCGATCACGATGAACAGCGGGTTCTTCACCTGGTGGCCCAGGTCCAGGGTAAGAGCGCCCACCGTGGCCAGCTTGGCGTTATTCAGCAACTCCCCCTGAAGGTTCCTGACCTTGTCCAGGGCCTCTTCCAGGGCAGCATTGGTGTTCGCCAGACGCGAAAAGGCGAAGTAGATGATAACTACCGGGACCAGTAGGGCCAGGAGGATCGGCGGGTTCTCGTGATAGCTCACGGCGCCCAGATAGCCGAAGGAGAACAGGCTAACCTCGGCCAGACCGTTCCCCTTGGTGCCCTGCCACCAGACTTTGGCGGCATTGGCCCGGATCTGGAAGCCCACCACCAGCGACACCAGGCCGGTGTTCACCAGGTACATCAGCACCAGAGGCACCAGCACCGCAAAGGTGCTCAAGTTGTCGGCGGCCAACAGGTGGAATGCCCAGGAGGCTATGCCTGTGGAAAGGGCGGTCTCGCCAGTGTTGAAGAAGTACTTGTACCAGGGCATCAGCATGACTGGGGGCTTGAACCGCAGCCCAACCAGGTACACCAGCCCACCGACCATGGCGGCCAGAGCCGCGGCCCCAGGGGGTAGAATCAGCGCCGCCAGGAACAGGGGCGCCGTGGTCACGCCTGCCTTGATACGCGGCCCTACGGGCAGCGGAAACAGGCCCGCCGCGATGATCAGCAGGGTGAAGAGGAGAGTATTAACTTCAACGGACCCCGTCCACGTCGTACGCCGGACCAGGTAGTCCAACCAGACCAGGCCGGCCACGAACACCCCGGACACCAGGAGGCATAGCCTCCAGTTAAGCCCTTTAAGCTGTTGTGCCCGAGCCAAAACACCCACTGACCCACTCACTGTTGACCCTTTCGGCCGGCAAGCGCTGCCGCCGTCACTCGATACGCCTCACCGGACAACGCGGCACCCACCCCACGGGCCACGCCCGCTGGGACCTGCCGCACGCCCATGCCCATACCCCCCACTTACCAGCGACTAGTCGTCGTCCTCTTCCTCGTCGTCAATCTCAATGTTGGTTACACTTGCGTTGACCACCAGCTTCTCCCGCACGGACCCAGTGACAGGCCCGCCGATGGCGGGGGTGCCACAGGAGCTGCCCTGAGTCACCCAGGCGCTCACTGTTCCCTCACTGCCCGTGCCCTTTACGGGATCAACGCGGAAAGTGGCGCGAATCTGTGCAGCGCCGCCAACCACCGAAAGCTTCTTGGAGGCCACTTTGTGGACCTGCTCCACCTTGGAGTCCTTGTCCTCCAGGTCCACGTCAACGCCCTTGGGGTAGGCCAGCTCTACATTGGCCCGGTAAGCGTCAGGGCCCGAGCCATCGTCCACCGACCAGCAAAGGTGGACCTCCTGCCCGCCAACTTCCCAGGCCGAGTTCCAGAACCAGCCGGCCAGGGCGGCTGGGGCAGCCACCAGGCCTGCCAGGACCACTATGCCAATGATCCACACACTACGCATTGAAGACTCCTTTCTTGAGAGAACGAAGGGTAGGGAACGCTGACCGGCATTCTATATTACTGCTTAGTTGCACCCCTGAAGGTACGATTTGGCTGTCGCCACGTTTTCCGTTGTCGGGTACATGTTGCCCCTTGGGTCGAACGTGCCCTATCATCGGGCACATGCCAGGTAAGATACCAGTGTGAGTACAGTATGAATCCTGTATCAACCTAGCACGTTAGTGTGTAATTGTCGCGTGAATAGCGTGTAAGTTGGGTGAGAGTTTTCGCTCCAAACACGGAGCGATAGAAGATAGTTCTACTACCTTGCCTACACCAGCGCCGGGCGACGACAGGAGGCTACGCTAGATAGCGCTTCAGGAAGGGCAGTGTCTTCTGCCAGGCGTCCTTGGATGCCTCCGGCCGGTATACCTGGGGCCGCATGTCATTGAAGAAAGCGTGTGGGGCGCCCGGGTAGAAGTACATCTCGAAGGTCTTGCCCAGCTCCTTGAGCTTGGGCTGGACCTGCTCTTTGGCGGGCACGGTGATGCGCGTGTCCTCCTCACCGTATATGCCGAGTAGCGGACAGGGTAAGTCTTTGAGCCGCTCCAGGGGCTCGGGATGCATGCCGTAGTACACGACCGCCGTATCCAGGTCCTTGGTGCTCACCGCGGTCAGGAAGACCCACTCGCCGCCGGCGCAGTAGCCTATGGCGCCCGCTTTGCCATTGCAGGAGGGATAGCGTTTGAGGAACCGGGCGGCAGCGCTGATGTCATTGGCCACACTCTCGTTAGTGAGCGCTTTGCGCAAAGTCCCGGCCTCCTCGGGAACGATGGCCACCTTGCCGCGGTACAGGTCCGGGACCAGGGCCACGAAGCCCGCCTCAGCGAAACGCTGGCCCATGTCGAACATGTGGGCCTTGATCCCCCACCACTCCATGATCACCACCAACCCCGGCCAGCGTCCTTCCCCTTGGGGACGAGCCAGGTAGCCCCACTGTTTGTCGCTCCCCGACTGCAAGGTGACGAAATCGTGGACAATAGACATAGACACCTCCTGACACTACCCTGAAAAGACCCAACGACTACGGTTCGGACTTTAGCCCATGGTGGAACACCTGTCAAGCCAGGGAAGCTGGGCTACAAGCAACAGAGAGACCGGTAGGGGCGCACGGCTGTGCGCCCCTACACAAGCTCGAAGCCCCCGCCCTACTACAGCTCAAGGGGCCTGTCCCTACCTGTCGGGACAGGCCCCCTCGTCCCCCACCCTTCCCCCCCAAGGGGCCTTCTCTTGTCTGGCTCGGACTACTTGACCCTGTCCTTGCCGCTTATCAGGGTCTCGATCTTGGTGGCCAGGTGGGAGCCGTCGGCTTGCATGATGAACTCCACCTCGACCTGGACCCCCACAGCCAGTCCAGTATCTAGCATAGTGGCGGCATTTACCTTGAATGTCTGGCCGCCGATGACCCATACGTCCGGGCCAACGGACTGTATGGCCCCAGTGAAGTTGAGGTCCGTACCGCTCAGTGAGGGCACGCCGGGTTGGGGGACAACCTGACCCTCCGACCCCGCCTGTGCCTTGGTGCTGTCCTTGCCGCTGACGGCAGTCTCGATCTTGACCACCTGAAGGGAGCCATCGGCTGCGGTCACGAACTCGACCTCGGCCAGCACACCCACGGCCAGGCCGGTGTCGAGCATGGTGGTAGCGCTCACAAGGAATGTCCGTCCCCCGATGACCCAGACGGTCGAGCTCATGGACTGGATGACCCCACTGAAATGAAGGTCCTCGGCAGCGGCTGGCTGCCCAGGCTGCGGAGGCACGGCCTTAACGTCGGTTTCAATCTCCGTGGCCAGGAGAGAGCCGTCAGGAAGCACCACGAACTCCACTCTCCCCAGCACTCCTACGGCCAGGCCGGTATCCAGGGCCGTGGCGATATCGACCTTGAAGGTCTTGCCGCCAATGACCCATTCGCCAGCCCCGATGGACTCGATGGTGCCGCTGAAGTGCATGTCCTCAGCCACACCGGGCGCTACCCGGCCCGGCTGGGACGGGACTGCGGGCGCCGCTCCTGGGGCCTGAGGCGCGTCCGTCTCTATCTCGGTGGCCAGGAGAGAGCCGTCGGGCAGGGTGACAAACTCTACCTTGACCTTAGCGCCAACCACGAGGCCACTGTCCAGCCTGGTGGCGGCGTTAACCTTGAAGTTGCGCCCGCCGATGGTCCAGGCCTCCGGGCCCATGGACTGGATGGTCTCGGTGAGGTGCATGTCCTGGACCACGCCCATGGCAGCCTTGGCGGTGGACGCCACGGCGTCGTCGGGCGCATCGGTCTCAATCTCGGTGGCCAGGAGCGAGCCGTCGGGCAGGGTGACGAACTCGACCCGGGCGAGCACCCCTGTGGCCAGGCCAGCGTCCAGCGCCGTGGCGGCGTTCACCTTGAAGGCCCGCCCCCCGATGACCAGGGTGTCGGACGTCTTAGACTGGACCAGGCCAGAGAAGTGCATGTCCTCGGCCATGCTGGGGGCCTTGGCCACCGGCGCCCCAGTAGCAGGCGCTCCCGGCGCCGCCGTTTTGGCGGTTTCGATCTCGATGGCCAGGAGGGTGCCGTCCGGCAAGGTCACAAACTCGGCCTGCGCCTGGCCCCCCGCCGCGAGCCCGGAGTCGAGTAGGGTGGCGCTGTTGACCTTGAGAGTGCGCCCACCAATGACCACAGCGTCAGGGCCCATGGACTGGACCAGGCCAGTGAGATGGAAGTTCTCCACGCCCATCTGTGCTGGCTTGGCTGCGGCCGCCGCCGCCTGGACATCCGTCTCGATCTCGGTGGCCAGCAGGCTGCCATCAGGCATGGGAGTGAAGTGCACCCGGGCAGGGCTGCCCACTGCCAGGCCCGTGTCCAGGGCGGTGGCCGCGGTGACCTTCAAGGTGCGCCCGCCGATGACCATGTTATCGGACCCCATGGACTGGATTACGCCGCTGAAGTGCATGTCTTCGGACAGAATGCGGTCCCGCTCTTGCTGTCGTACCTCGGCCTCTCGCCGCTGGCGCAGGCGCAGGGCTTCGTCGTCTCCCAGCCGCTCCATTTTGACCAGCGACCGGCTGTCTTCAGCCTTGACCACGGCCTTCACCTCTGACCCGATCAGTGCCCTATCTTCGGCTGAGGGCTGGCCTTTCTTCGCCTCTAAACGCACGGTGCTGCCGTCGTCGAGCTGGATGATCAGCTCTTTGCCCTCCACGGCGGTCAACAGCCCTTTGACGTCGGTGGTGGCCTGCGGGCTACATGCCGCAGCCAGCAGGGAAACCCCGACGGCTACCGGCAGCAACATCCTTACCAGGTTCTTGGTGCCTTGCATTTTCTGTTCTCCTCCCCAATCTAGCGTATTGTGACTTCGTTAATGGTCCTCCCGCCGAGCTAGCGGCCTATGCTGCCCGACGCCCGCGCCCCGGGGGGCTAACGGGGCGAGGGTGCGCCTCGGCTCGCCAGTCGCGGGCCACATCCCCCATGAGGGACAGGAGTCGCCCTTCACAAACCGGGACTGGCTGATAAGCGAGTACTGCCACGCCACTCCACATCCCCAGGAGACCGGACCTGCCACCGGCCACCCCATTCCTCCGCTCTCCTCGCGCGTTCATGTATTCCCCCCTTCCTGCCCTGATCGGGCACCCTGACACCACTCCAAAGTCTAGAGGCCGCTGTCCGTGCTTAATAGCGGTTTCCGTTAACGTTTGGTTAGAAACGAGGGGCCTGGGCTAGCGGCCCAGGCCCCCAGGGCTCCGTCGGTTGGCGGCTACTTGTTCTTGCCGCTGACCAGGGTCTCGATCTTGATAGCCTTGAAGCTACCGTCGGGCAGGACCGTGAACTCCACGTCCACGGCGACCCCCACGAACAGGCCGGTGTCCAGTATGGTGGACACATCCACCTGAAAGCTCCGCCCACCGATCATCCAGGTGCCAGCGCCCACGGACTCGATCACACCGACGAAGTGGAAGTCCGTCGCCACAGCCGTAGCTGGACTGGCCGGAGCGGGCTGTCCCGCCTGGGGCTGGACCTGGGGCATGACCTCGTCCGGGGCGTCCGTCTCGATCTCGGTAGCCAGGAGGCTGCCGTCGGGGAGGGCGATGAACTCTACCCGGGCCAGGACCCCCACCGCCAGCCCGTTGTCCAGCATAGTGGCCGCATCAACCTTAAAGGTCTTGCCGCCGATGGTGAAGGAGTCAGCGCTCATGGACTCGATAAGCCCGCTGTGGTGGAAGTCCTCGACCTCAGCCGGGGCTACCTGACCGCCCGCCTGGGGCTGGACCTGAGGCATGACCTCGTCCGGGGCGTCGGTCTCGATCTCGGTGGCCAGGAGGCCGCCGTCGGCCAGGGCGATGAACTCCACCCGGGCCAGGACCCCCACCGCCAGCCCATTGTCCAGCATGGTGGCGCCATCAACTTTGAAGGTCTTGCCGCCGATGGTGAAGGAGTCGGCGCTCATCGCCTCGATGAGTCCGCTGAAGTGGAAGTCCTCGACGCCGCGTGCCTCAGCCTCCCGCCCGCGCAACTCGGGCTCCTGGGCTCGGGCCTCAGGTTCCTGGCCGCGTAGCTCGTCCTCAACTTCGCGCACCTCACCCTCGCCAGGTCCCCGGTTGGGGCCCCGGCGGTCATCGTCAAGAAGGCTGGTGTCGTCGCCCACGCCAGGCCCGCGGTTGGGGCCGCTGCGGTCCTCGTCCGCGCGTGCGTCATCGTCCAACCCACGCCCTCGCCGGTCGTTGGCTAGGTCGTCGTCAGCGTCGGTCTCTATCTCGGTAGCCAGGAGGGAACCATCAGGCTGCACCAGAGCCTCGACCCGGGCCGTGGCGCCAACCGCCAGCCCATTGTCCAGCTCAGTGGCGCTATTCACTGCGAAGGTCTTGCCACCGATGACGAAGGAATCAGCCGTCATGGCCTCGATGATGCCGTTGTGGTGCAGGTCCTCAGCCGCATCCCTGACCTCGTCCTCTCGGAGCAAGTCGTCGCCGCCTCGGCCTCGCCCCTCACCGCGCCCGCGGCCGCGGTTGTCGTCGTTCACCAGGCTCCGCTCCACCTTCACCAGGTCGCGGACCCCGCCCCTGGAGCTACGGACCGTCGCCTTCACCTCTTGGCCCACCAGACCGCGTACTTCTGGAGTGGCCTGGGCTTCTTTTATCTGCACCCGCATGGTGCTGCCATCGTCGAGCTGGATCACCAGCTCCTTGCCGTCCACGGCCTTGAGCATTCCCTGGATGTCCTGGGCATTCGCCGGAGTGCCGCTACACGCTGCTACTACCAACATCAGTCCAGTGGCTGCGGGAAGGATTGCCCTCAGAAGATTCGCTCTTCGCATGGTCTCTACTCCTTTTCCTACTCCACCCGTCTGGGGGAGATGCTTTTGATTTTCATATCCATAACGCTCCAGCGCGCGGGAGGATAGCGCCTGCCGCCGGTGAGTTCCGGCACCTGCTGCCGCCTGGTCCGCACAACGGGCAGGGGCGGGCACCCGGGTTCGGAGGGCAGTCGCCGGCCGGGGGACTCCCCCGCCACCAGCGAAGTAGCTAAACTGGATTGAGGCATTGTTCATGGAGGTGCTCCCAATGGCAACAGACTGCGTCTTCTGCAAGATCGTCTCCGGGGAGATAAAGACCGAGCTCGTGCACCAGGACGGGGATGTGGTGGCCTTCCGCGACATCCACCCTCGCGCCCCGGTCCACGTTCTCGTCGTCCCCAGAGACCATGTCCCCGGGGTGGCCGAGGTCCCGGGCGGCCACTCCCTGATTGGACATATGGTGGCCGTGGCCAACCTGCTGGCCAAACAAGAGAAGGTGGCGGGCAGTGGCTACCGCCTGGTCGTGAACCAGGGCCCGGACTCGGGGCAAGAGGTGCGCCACCTGCACATGCATCTCCTGGGAGGTAAGCGCCTGGGGCCCATGGGCTGAGCCCGCAGTGGAAGCACAGCTTTCACTGCCCTTCGCCCAGGTCAGGGAGCGCCTCGGCCGCCTGCCTGGACCACTTCGGGAGCACGTGGAGCGCGTGGCCAGGGAGGCGGTGGCTCTGGCCCGCTGCCACGGCGTGGACCCGGTGGCTGCCGACTTCGCCGCCCTGGCCCATGACCTGTTCCGCGTCGAGCCCTCGACAACGCTCCTGGACTGCGCCCGGTCCTACCGCATTCCGGTGGATGCTGTGCGAGAACGTACGCCCATTCTGGTCCACGGCGCGGTGACTGCCGAGTGGCTACGCCGGGAGCTGGGCGTCCACGACCATGGAATCCTCAGCGCCGTACAGTACCACACCACTGGACGGCCTGGCATGTCTCCCCTGGAGATGGTGGTCTTCCTGGCGGACAAAACGGAGCCAGGCCGGCAGGGCGAGTCCCCCGGCTGGGACGACGTCCGAGAAGCGGCCAGGCACCGACTGGAGGGCGCGCTACTCCTGTTCCTGGAGCGCCACGTCGAACACCTGCGCGCCCAGGGCCTGCCGGTATTGGACGATACCAGCGCCACCCTGGCCTGGGTCCGCTCGCGGCGAGGCCCGTAGGGGCAGACCTGCGTGTCTGCCCCCGTCCCGCCCAGGACACACCGAGCGCCCCCAGGGCGCACACACAGGAGCGCCCCTACGCTTGCGCCCTCGCAATAGCCTGCTAATATATAGGAAAGAACCGCCATGAGCACCGAAGCTTATCGTCTGGCCCTGGCCAGGCTTCGCGAAGCAGCGCCCTTTGTGGTAGCCGCGAAGGCTGGAGTAGACTTCGACGGAAAGCGCTGGGTAGTCCCCTTCTTCAATCGCACGTACCACGTTGAGTTCCCTCACGGGCGCGTCGAGGGCTCCGGCGGGGGCATCCCTACCATCTGGCTGCAGGTCCTGCTCATGCACTACCTGCTTGGTGCCGGCGGCACGCCCATGGCCGACCGCTGGGTGAGCTGCCGCGACCTGCCTGGAGGCTACTTCGTCTCCGACGACAAGTTCGATGCCAGGTCGGGGCCCCCGCTGGTACGGCTCTACGGGCAAGACCCCGACGGGTTGGCCGCCGCCTCCCAGGCCCTGGGTGGCATCCCTATGCCCGGGGTGGGAGATATGGCATACCGTTTCCTGGCCCTGCCACGGCTACCGCTGGCCGTGGTCATGTACTTCCAGGACGAGGAGATGCCCGGCTCCGCCAGGGTCCTGTTCGATGCCTCCGCCGGCCAGTACCTGCCCACTGACGACCTCATTGACCTGGGCATTTACTTCAGCCTTTGTCTCCAGAGCCACAAAGTGCCCGACATGAATCCCGAGCAGCAGGTAATCTAGACTGTGGCCGCAGGAGCTACCCTCATCCAGGCCGCCATCCAGTTCCTGGCCGCACTGTCCGCAGAGAAGCAGGCCGAGGCCCGGACGGAGGTCCACCGGTTCGTGCAGTGGTGCGGGCAAGACCGGCCTTTGGCCAGCCTGACGCCGCTGGACATGGAAAACTATGCCGAGAGCCGCCTGGGGGCGGCCGATGTCTTGCAACGGCTGGCGCCGGTCAGGGCATTTCTCCAGTTTGGCCACAAGGAGGGGCTGACCACCGCCAACCTGGCGCCCCACCTCCGGGTACGCAAGGTGTCCAGCAAGGCCCGCCAGGGGCCCGCCGCCCAGGCCGCTGGTCCCAAGCTGACCACTGAGGGCCGGGAGAAAGTGCTGAAGGAGCTCGAGGAGCAGCGGGCCAAGCGCCCGGTGCTGGCCGACGAGATCAAGCGAGCCGCGGCGGACAAGGATTTCCGAGAGAACGCGCCGCTGGAGGCGGCCCGCGAGGAGCTGGGCCACGTTGAGGCCCACATCCGCGAGCTGGAGGCGTTGCTCAGGGGCGGCGTGGTCAGCGCACCCACAGAGGCGAAGGCGGCCGTGGGCAGCCTGGTACGCCTCAAGGACGTGCAGTCGGGCGAGGAGATGGAGTACGCCCTGGTCGGCCCGCGGGAGGCCGCCCCCGCCAGGGGCCTGATCTCCGCCAACTCGCCAGTAGGCCAGGCCATGCTCGGGCACTCCCCGGGAGAAGAAGTGGAGGTGGCCACGCCCGCCGGCCGCTTCCGCTACCGAATCCTGAGCGTCGGCCCTCGGTAGAGACGCCGCCACGACCCCGTGCCGCCCGATTAACCCCCTACGGTCCCCCGGCACGGGGGACAACAGGGGGTTTGACAGCGCACAAACGGCCCCTTACAATGGCGCTGTGCCCCTGGGCAACAGGCAAGGTAGGGGCGACCGGCGGGTCGCCCTGAGGGGAGACGACCCTATGGCGGAGGGAAGAGTGGCTGGCGGCAAGCCCTCAAGTACCCCCAGACAGACAAGGAGGCAAACGGTGACTACGCGGGCCTATATCCTCATCGAGACCGGAGTGGGCAAGACCAAGGACGTCCTCGAGGCCATCCGGTCCTTGCCCAACATGGTATCTGTGGACGCTGTCACCGGCCCCTACGACATCATTGCCGTAGCCGAGGCCGGGGACCTCAACGCCATAGGCGACATCGTCACCTCCCGGGTGCACCGCATCCCGGGCATCTCCAGGACGGTGACCTGTCTAGCAGTTGACGTGGGATAGACCCGGGAGGTGTAAATGGACTTTGGCTTGTCCCCTGAAGAGGAAGGCTTCCGCCAGGAGTTGCGCGCTTTCCTGAAGAAGGAACTGCCCCCCGACTGGGAGGGGGAAGATGAAGAAGGCTCAGATGAAATCTGGGCCTTCGGTTTGCAGATGAGAAAAAGGCTGGCTCAGAAGGGCTGGCTGGCCATGCACTGGCCCCCGGAGTACGGCGGGCAGAACGCCTCCCGCATCAAGCAGGCCATCTTTGTCGAGGAGTTCGCCTACTTCCGCTGCGCAGGCCGGGAGATCTACGGCCCCTACATTGTCGGGCCCACCCTCATGCTCTACGGCACGCCCGAGCAGAAGGCTTACTTCCTCCCTCGCATTGCCCGGGGCGAGATAACCTGGTGCCAGGGCTTCTCCGAGCCTGGCGCCGGCTCCGACCTGGCCTCCCTGTCTACCCGCGCCGTAGAGGACGGGGACGACTTCGTGATCAACGGGCAGAAGATCTGGACCAGCTACGGCCACCGGGCCGACTGGATGTTCATGCTGGCCCGCACCGACCCCAACGTCCCCAAGCACAAGGGCATCTCCTACTTCCTTTTGCCGGTGAAGACCCCGGGCCTGGAGTTGCGCCCCATCGTCAACATGGCTAGCGTGCATTCCTTCAACGAGACCTTCTTCACCGACGTCAGGGTGGCCAAGAAGAACCTGGTGGGGCGCCAGAACGAGGGCTGGTATGTGGCTATGGCCAGCTTGAACTTCGAGCGCTCGGGGGCGGAGTACCCCGGGCAGTGCCGCCGCCTGGTGGAGGATCTGGCGGAGTACGCCAGGGAGACCCGGCGCAACGGCGCGCTGCTGGCCCGGGACCCCGTGGTGCGTAATAAGCTGGCCGAAAGGGCGGTGGAGGCCCAGATTAGCCATCACCTCGCCTTCCTGGTGGCCTGGCTCCAGGACAAGGGAGAGGTGCCTGACAGAGAGGCGGCTGCCTCCAAGGTCTACGGCACCGAGCTTATCCAGCGCCTGGCCAATACCGGTCTCCAGTTGCTGGGCCCTTACTGTCAGCTCGAGCCCGGAGACCGCTGGGCGCCCATGAAAGGGCGTATCGAGCGCATCTGGCTCAACTCCTTCGGGCGCACCCACGCCGGGGGCACCTCGGAGGTGCAGCGGCTCATCGTCGCCACCAGGGGCCTGGGCCTGCCGAGATAGTATATGGAGTACCGGTTCAGCCCAGAAGAAGAGGCCTTCCGCCAGGAGCTGGTGGCCTTCATCAAGAAGGAATTGCCGCCGGGATGGGTGGGTGGCATGGACGATTCCAGCAGCGAGGACTGGGCCATCGCCCAGCAAATGCGCCAGAAGCTCGCCGCCAGGGGCTGGCTCACCCTGGCCTGGCCCAGGGAATACGGCGGCATGGGCGCCTCTTTCATGCAGCAAGTTATCTTCACCGAGGAGATGGCCTACAACCGTTGCCCGGGGAAAGACGTGTTCGGCGTGCGCATGCTGGGGCCGACGCTCATCATCTACGGCACCGAGGAGCAGAAGCGCCGACACCTGGGGGGCATCGCTCGCGGCGAGGTCGTCTGGTGCCAGGGCTTCTCCGAGCCCGGTGCCGGCTCGGACCTGGCTTCCCTGTCTACCCGCGCCGTGGAGGACGGCGACGATTTCGTGGTCAATGGCCAGAAGGTGTGGACCAGCGGCGCGCACCACGCCGACTGGATGTTCCTCCTGGTGCGCACCGATCCCAACGTGCCCAAGCACAAGGGCATTTCCTATCTCCTGGTAGACATGAAAAGCCCGGGTGTCACCGTCCGGCCTCTGGTCTACATGGCCGGCTACCACGCTTTCAACGAGGTCTACTTCGACAACGTCAGGGTCCCCAGGTCGCACCTGGTGGGGGAGAAGAACCAGGGGTGGTACGTGGCCATGGCCACCCTGAACTTCGAGCGCTCGGGGGTAGAGTGGTCGGCCATGGCCCGGCACACCCACGAGGAGATCGTAGACTACGCCCGCGCGGTGCGCCGCAACGGCCGGCCGCTATCGAAGGACCCGCTGGTCAGGGCCAAGCTCGCCGAAAGCGCCATCGAGATCGAGGTCAGCAAACTCCTGGCCTACCGCATCGCCTGGATGCAGAGCCAGGGCCGGGTGCCCGATGCCGAGTCCTCCATGGCCAAGGCCTTCGGCACCGAGCTACTGCAGCGGCTCACCCTCACCGGGCTCCAGATCATGGGGCTGCCCAGCGTGATGGCGGCAGGCTCCCGTTGGGCGCCCCTCCAGGGACGGCTGCAGCGCCACTATCTGCGCTCTTTCGGCTACACTATCGAGGCAGGAACGTCTGAGGTACAGAGAATGCTTATCGCCACCCGGGGCCTGGGGCTGCCCCGGTAACGTGGCCGGTCATCAACCCAACTACTCCCCGCTCACCCTGAGCCTGTCGAAGGGCGAGCGGACTCGCCCGCTCATGGTTCGACAGGCTCACCACGAGCGGGTGTCGGTCCGAGTGCTGTCGAGAGCCTGCACCAAGGATTAGGAGGCAACGATGGACCTGGGTTTCAACGAAGAACAGGAAATGCTGCGCAAGTCCGCCCGGGACTTCCTGGACAAGGAATGTCCCAAGAAGCTGGTCCGAGACATGGAGGAGCATCCCACCGGCCACTCTCCGGAGCTGTGGAAGAAGATGGCCGACCTGGGCTGGCTCGGCCTGCCGTTCCCCGAGAAGTACGGCGGCATGGGCTTCGGCTTCCTGGACTTCTGCGTGCTGCTTGAGGAGATGGGTCGGGCACTGCTACCCGGGCCCTACTTCTCCACCGTGGCCCTGGCTGGCCAGGCCATCATGGATGCCGGGACAGAAGAACAGAAGCAGTTCCTGCTGCCCAAGATCGCCGGGGGCAATCTGGTAATGGCCCTGGCCTGGACGGAGCCCGCTGGACGCTATGACCCCTCAGGCATCCGGCTCAAGGCCACGCCCCAGGGCGACGGCTACCTGGTGAATGGCACCAAGCTCTTCGTCCACGACGCCCACGTGGCCGACATGCTCCTGGTGGCCGCTCGCACCAGCGGGACACCGCGCAGCGCCGAGGGCATCACCCTTCTCGGGGTGGATGCCCGCGCCGCTGGGGTGAAGGCCACCCCCCTGGTCACCATCGCCGCGGACAAGCAGTGCGAGGTCACCTTCCGGCGGGCGGCCGCGGCCAGGGCCAACGTTCTGGGCGGCCCCAGCCAGGAAGGCAAAGGCTGGCCGGTGCTGGAGCGGCTATGGCTCAAAGGGGCTATCGCCGAGTGCGCCCGCATGGTGGGCGGCGCCCAGTGGGTCCTGGAGACTACAGTGCAATACGCCAAAGACCGGGTCCAGTTCGGACGGCCCATCGGCAGCTTCCAGGCCATCCAGCACTACTGCGCCAACATGGCCACCGACGTGGACGGCGCCCGTTACATCATGTACGAGGCGGCCTGGGCCCTGGACAAGGGCCAGCCGGCCACCATGGAGGTGGCCCGGGCCAAGGCCTGGGTGAGCGACGCTTACCGGCGTACCTGCGCCACCGCCCACCAGGTACACGGGGCCATCGGCTTCACCAAAGACCACGACCTCCAGCTCTACACCCGGCGGGCCAAGGCCGCCGAGGTCCGCTTCGGCGATGCGGACCACTTCAGGGAGGTGGTTGCCCAGCAGCTCGGCCTGTAGCCTGGCAAGAGTACCTCGCCGTATAATTGGGGCGAAGGCGAGAAGCAGAAGCCATATGGGTCATATATATGTGGACGCGGGCATAGGGGGCCGGAACAAAGGGCTGTCCGTCCGCATGTTCGTGGACACCGGGTCCACTTTCTCTTTGATCTCCGAGTCCCTGGCCAGGGACATCGGCGCCATCTTCGTGGACGAGAAGCAACAAGTGGAGCTCTTTGACGGTCGGCTCCAGGAATATCCTGTGGCTATAGCCAGCATAGAACTACTGGGCCGGAAGGCCGTCGGCCAGGCATTCCTGGTCGGAAACAACGGCGAGGCGGTCTTGGGCGTGCTCGCCCTCGAGGCTCTTGGCGTTGCCGTGGACCCGACCACCGGGGAGGTCCGGCCGTCCCGTGGTTGGCAAGCCAGGGGACCATTCCAGGCCAGACCGAAGAGCTAGTCCCAGGCTTTGACAGTGGTGGGCGCTAGCTGCGTCAGCGTTGTGTGTCACATCTCCGGGAGGTGGTTGCCCAGCAGCTCGGCCTGTAGCTCGCGGGCCAGGCCGGCAGCTTTATGTCTAACTCCAGCGACGAAGTAAGAATAGCGGTCTTTGGCGCTGAGCCGGTAGCCCGCATGTGGGCGGAGGCCCTGTCGCGTGAAGGAGTGCCTGCCCTCGTCAGGTCCGAGGGCCTCGGCCCCGGTCACTGGACTGCGGCGCTAAATGAACCCCACGCCCTCTACGTGCTTGCCCCGGAGGAGGAGCGGGCGCGGGCACTCATCCCCCAGGAGTTTCAGGTATGGCCCCTGCCAGAGAAGCCACCGGGCTTCCCCATTGGGGCCAAGACGGTCATATACCTGGTAAGCCTGGCGCTGATGGGCGTCCTCCTCTGGGTCGCCTTCTTCCGGTAGGGCCCCCACACGGCATCGCTGCCTGCCCGCGAAGACATATGGTTTCTGCCTCTGACGCTGCCCTGCTTCAGGCCCGCGCCCTCGCTTTGCTGCGGCGCAACGTGCACCAGGGACATGACCCCTACCTGGGACGGCTTTACGCCTACGTGTGCCCCTCCCGGCGACGCTACCACTGGCAGTGGTTCTGGGACTCCTGCTTCCACGCCATCGCCCTCAGCCGCCTTGACCTGGACCTGGCCCAGCGCGAGCTGTTGAACCTGGTATCTGTCCAGGAGAGCGACGGCTTCATCGGACACGTCACCCACTGGGGGCGGCGCCCCATACTGCCCATCTGGGGATACCTCCAGAGCCGCTTGGGGCTGCGGCCCCATCATACCGCCCTGGTCCAGCCGCCGGTCCTGGCCTACGCCGCCTGGCGCGTGTTCCAGGCCGGTGAGGACACCGCGTTCCTCAAGGAGATCATCCCTCACCTCAACCTGTACTACCGCTGGCTGGCGGAGCACCGTGACCCCGATGGCGATGGGCTGGTCTCCATCATCACCCCTTATGAGTCGGGGCTAGACCACAGCCCGGCCTACGACGCGATGCTGCACATCCGGCGGGTACGTCCTTCCCGTGTAATCACCGAGCTCAGGCTGCGCTGGCTCGACGCCTGGCACCTGGTGCTGTCCCCCAACTACAACCTGGACCGCATCCTGGCCTGGGACCGGTTTGTGGTGGAGGACGTGCTGTTCAACTGCATCTATGCTGAGGGGCTGTGGCGACTGGGGGAGCTGGACCGGGCTGCGGGACAACACGAGCAGGCCGGCCGCTGGGAGGACCTGGCCCAGCGCGTGGAGGCGGCCATTCTCAGCAAATGCCATGACCCGGCCACGGGCCTGTACTTCAACCTGGAGGGCCGCGCCGAGCGCCGGCAGCGCGTGCTCACGGTGACCGCCCTGTTCCCGCTCATCCTGAAAACGCTGCCACGCGCCCGCGCCGAAGAGATCGTGCGGCACCTGACCGACGCCAACGAGTTCTGGCTGCCCTATCCGGTGCCGTCGGTGGCCCGGAGTGATCCCAGCTTCGATCCCGCCAGGACACGCTTCCTGTGGCGGGGCCCTACCTGGCTCAATACCAACTGGTTCCTGATGCGCGGCCTGCGCCTCCACGGCTATGCTGAGCTCGCTCAGACCATCGCCCAGGGCTCGGCGGAGCTGGTGCTGCGGGAGGGTTTCCGCGAGTACTTCAACCCGCTCACCGGCCAGGGGCTGGGCGCCCGGGGTTTCGGCTGGTCCACGCTGGTGGTGGACATGCTGTAGCGGGTCTTCCCCGCAGGAGCTCGCCGGCTTCAGGGCAGCATCCCGGGGTGGGGACGGGGCAGGATGGCGTGCCTTGGAAATACCTCCGCTGGAGATACAGCGCCACGCTGACCAGACCAATCAGGACAGGCACCTCCACCAGCGGGCCGACCACGGCGGCAAAGGCCTGGCCCGAGCCGATGCCGAACACAGCCACCGCCACGGCAATGGCCAGCTCGAAGTTGTTGCTGGCCGCGGTGAAAGCAATAGTGGTCGTCCTGGGGTAACCCGCCCCGGCCCTCTTGCCCATGTAGAAGGCGACCAGAAACATCACCACGAAGTAGATTAGCAGCGGAAGGGCGATGCGGACCACGTGCCAGGGAAGCTGAACAATGAACTCGCCCTTGAGGGAGAACATGACCAGGATAGTGAACAGCAGGGCAGCAAGGGTAATGGGGGATATCTTGGGGATGAATGAGGTCTCGTACCACTGGCGGCCTTTGACCCTGATAAGTGCTAGGCGTGTTAACATGCCGCCGAAGAAGGGTATGCCCAGATAGACCGCCACGCTCTGGGCGATTTGCCCGATGGTCACGTCCACGGTGGCACCTTCAAGCCCGAACCAGCCCGGCAGCACGGTGACGAAAACGTAGGCGTATGCCGCGTAGAACAGTATCTGGAAAACGGAGTTGAAGGCCACCAGCCCGGCGGCATACTCGCTGTCGCCTCGGGCCAGCTCATTCCACACGATCACCATGGCTATGCACCGGGCCAGGCCGATCATGATCAAGCCCACCATGTAGTCCGGGTAGCCCCGCAGGAGCACTATGGCCAGGGTGAACATGAGCACAGGGCCAATGAGCCAGTTCTGGACCAGCGACAGCCCGAGCACTTTCCAGTCTCGGAAAACGCGGCCCATCCCTTCGTACCTCACCTTCGCCAGGGGCGGGTACATCATCAGGATGAGCCCCACTGCGATGGGTATGGAGGTGGTGCCTACCTGGAACGTTGTGATGGTATCCGCCACCCTGGGGAGGAAGTGCCCGGACCCAACGCCCACGGCCATGGCCAGGAATATCCAGAGGGTCAGGTAACGGTCAACCAGGCCGAGCTTGCGCACCCCGGCCCTGCCCGTGGTGTTACACATCTGGTCCTCCTGGCGTCAACCGCCCGCAGCCGTCGCGGCCGTCAAACGCCCCCGTGGGACCGCATGACGCCGCTGGCAAGAGGGGCTCTGTGAGTGCCGGCAGGGCAATGCCCAGGCCCGCCAGGCGATCGCGTCTTACCGCATAGTGGACCCACAGGCCGCTTTTCCACGCGGTGAGCAGGCCCGCGTCCTTGAGCACCTTGAGGTGGTGGCTTATGGTGGGCTGCCCCAGCCGGAAATTGGCGACGATGTGGCACACGCACAGGCCCGAGTCCCCAACGCTGAGCAGCAAGGACACTATCTGCACGCGGGTGGGGTCTGCCAGCGCCTTGAAGACGCGGGCCAGCGCCCGTGCCCGGGCTGGGGCCAGAGCGGGAAACCCCACCGGCGCTCCACCATTGCCGACAGGAATGAAGGTTTCGGTCTGGGTACTCACGGTCTCGCCTTACCTCACCAAGCTCGCAACGACATTGCAGGGCCGCGTGCTGCACGTCATTGCGAGCGCAGCGAAGCAACCTTCTGCCGTTGTGGGCATTCGCGGATTGGCCTCGGCGTACCAATCCGTTGCCACATCGGGCGTCGCCAATAGAGCGTAGCTAGGCAATATCCTGCCGTGTTGGGAGCCGGAGGTTGCTTCGTCGCTACGCTCCTCGCAATGACGAAAAAAAGCCCGCGTGCTAGCCGTCATTGCGAGCGCAGTGAAGCAACCTCCTGCCGTTGTTGGCATCCGCGGATTGGCCTCGGCGTACCAATCCGTTGCCACGTCGGGCGTCGCCAATAGAGCGTAGCTAGGCAATATCCTGCCGTGTTGGGAGCCGGAGGTTGCTTCGTCGCTGCGCTCCTTTCAATGAACCGAGCCCCCATGTCAATAGGGGAGTCGGACAGGACGACGTATCAGAGTCGTGCCCCTGGCACCGGGCATGCCCCGTCATTGCGAGCGCAGCGAAGTCCCGACACGTC
>JACPQM010000007.1 GCA_016190505.1 Chloroflexota bacterium
CATCGGCATCCCGATGCATCGGGACCGGCATGCATTGGACCGTGGCCGGAGCCGACGCCATCATCGCCCTGCGCTGCTACAGACTCAGCGGCCGCTTCGACGATTTCTGGAAGCGCCGGTCAGCCGCCCGCGTCGCGGCAACTTGAGTCCTTCTCACAAAACTGACGTGCACCCACGGACTGCGGGCTCCGGGCTGGTAGGGGGCGGTTCGCGGAGTGTGTCTCGCAAGTCCCTCTTTGGATGTGGCTCGTCGGGGCACCCCGATTCATCGGGGTGCCCCTACGAGCTTTGCTTTGGCTTGGTGAAGGTGGTGTAGAAGTCGTGCAGGTAGCTGGAGCCCCGGCCCAGGACCAGCCCGGTCAGGGCCTGGCCCAGGGGCGGCCAGCCCGGGGACAGCCCCAGGGCCGACTCGAGCAGGTCTATCCGGTAGGCCAGGCACAGTACGACGCCCACACCAGCAGCCACGTAGGGCAGGTAGCGGCCCAGGCCCCGCCCCGACAGTGGGCCGGCGAACAGGTACTCGGTGATGCTCTCGCTCAGGAATGCCAGGGCCAGGATGCCCAGGGGCAGTGCCGGTTCCATGGGTTCCAAACCTCCTCCTCAGACTTCGGGCTACAGGCTTCAGGCTCCAGACTTCGGGTACTCCCCTCTCCCTTTGGGAGAGCTCAGGGTGAGGGTACCCTGTAGCCCGAAGTCTGTAGCCTGTAGCCCGAGTTACGTATACACGGCGATGACCACGCAGTCCTGCGGGTTGCCCGGGTCGAAGAAGACCACGGCGCAGGACCGGCCGGCCACCATCTCTGTAGCGGGGATGTTGCGGGCCACCGCCATACCGTCCAGCCACACCGCCAGGCTCCCCGCCACCTGGACGCTGGCCTGGTAGGTGCCCGCATCGAAGGACTTCACGGTGCCACGTTTGATCTCCATCTAGACCCCTCCCAGCTCCAGGCGTTGCCGGTAGGCCGGCCGGCCCGTGGCGGAGTACTCCAGCCCCAGGCCGGTCACCCGCCGGCGGGCGGCGCTCAGCCCGGCCCGGGCGTCGGTAACCTCGATCACGTCGTAGAGCTCCTGGCCGCAGTTCACCGGCGCCACGATCTCACCGCCCAGGGTCTCCCGCTCCGCGCGCTGGCCCTCGGTCTGTGCCCGGTCCTGGGCCTGGGACAGCGTGGTCAGGTTCAGGTCATGGATCTGGCGCAGCCGGTCCTGGACCTGGTCTATGCTGTCCCAAGAGAAATACTCCGCGACCACACCCGCGCCGTAGACCTGCGTCCGGTTAACGGGCCAGTCGCCGGTCCGGTAGTGCCCGGCGAAGAGAGGGTGGTCCGTTCCGTAGGCGTAGTCTGTGGGGTCGCTAGCTGATGGGACCCTGAGGTAGGCCTGGCCGCCCCGGAAATAGAGCACGTCGGGCACCAGGGCGAGCAGACGCCGGGCGGCCTCGGCGCCGCTCTCTCCGGGGCTTATGGTGAAGGCGGGAGCAAACCCGGTGAGGGTGGAGCTGGGCCCCGGCGCCACCACCTCGAGCCCGGCCCGGGCAAAGACGCTGTGCAGTTGGCTGAGCACGCTGGCCTCGCTCGCGGCCCAGCGGTACTGTCGCCGTGCCCGCCAACGGGCCAGCAGCCCCCAGCCGTCCACCGCGTGCACCACCAGGCGAGACTGTCCCTCGCCGGAGACGTGCTCCCAGGCTGCCACCCAGTAGCTGGGCCCAGCCGACGCCTGGGCGCCAGCACTGGTGTAGTATCCCGGGCTGACCGCCAGCTCAGAGCCTGCCCGCAGAGCGCCCAAGCCAACGCTGTTGTGGCGGCCGTCGTCGTTGCGCAGCTCGATTCTCAGGCGCCCGGAGTTCGGGCGGGTGCCAGCTCTCAAACTCAGCACGTCGGCAGTCAGCTCCTGGTACGGCGGAGTCAACGGCGCCCGCCACACACCAGAGGGACAGGACAGCCAGGCATAGCTCTGGCCGGAGGTCAGGGCCAGCCCGTATTCGGCGTCCAGGTTGAAGGGCACAGGCTCCCGCCAGAGATTGTCCTGAAAGCTGGCGCTGGCCAGGGAGTGGGACCACTGGGGGCGCTGGTAGCTCTGGCTCCCCGTGTGCTTTTCCACGAAGAACAGGCGGAACACGTCGGGCTGGTCCAGTGAGGTGGCCCGGAAAGAGACCGGCGAGCCAGCGCTGGCCCGGGTGACCTCGGCCAGGGCCGACCAGGTGCCTATGGGTTGGGCGCCGCCGTCGCCGTAGATACAGGTCCATACCTTCACGTCGCCGGCGGAGTCCTGGCCGGCCACAGCCAGGTCCCAGTCGCCGTCGTAGGCCGTGGCCAGGCCCGAGACACTGGCCAGGGTGTTGGTCCAGGCGGAGGCGCTCCCCCACACACCACCGCTGCGCACCGTCACATAGACAGTGGCGACGGAGACGAAGAACAGAGCGACTACACCAGCCAGGCTGAGGTCCACCGCCATCCAGGTCACCGCAGAGGGGGCGACCAGCACCTGCGCCCAGTCCCCGAAGGTAGCGCCGTAGTCCGTGCTCTCCTTCCAATAGATGGTGCGCTGGTCAGTGCCCACGCAGAAGAAGAGCACATTGGCTCCCCGGCTGCACAAAGCGATTGCCGCCCCCGCCGAGGAGGTCCCGTGGCCGGTCCACGCCGAGAAGTTGGAGTCTGGGCCAGGATTCACCACGCGCTGAAGGCTTATCCCGTAGGTGGTGGCGTCCAGGCGTGCCCTGATCAGGGAGCCGTCGCCGGGCATGGTGACGGCATGATAGTAGTCTGGTTCCGAGCCCGTATAGAGCCGCTGGAAGTAGAGGCGGGCCACCCCAGCCATCCGGTCGAAGGCCTCGACCTTCAGGTAGGGACACCTGCTGGGTTGCTTTTGCGCCGCCAGCAGGGTGGCGGGTAGCGTTCTCACGGCCCCCAGTCCGTGGTCTGGCTCGCGGCCGGCTCAGCGGGCTGGTAAAGCTGGTGGCGGCGCAGGCGGCTGCGCTCGCGGGATAGGCGGTGGCGAAAGGCGCCCAGCAGCTCCCGGCCCCACACCAGGTAGTTCGGGCCGGCGGCTTCGCCGCCCACGTTGACCCGGTTGGTGGCGAAGCTGGCCCACTCCAGGGCAGCATAGCCTGCCGCTCCCGTTGCCACTACGTCCTCCAGGTGGACGGGGATGGTGGAGGTGGCGCCATCCAGGGTGTGCAGCTTGCCGTAATAGACGTTGACCTGCTCTCCCGCCACCGGCAACTGGTCCACCAGCAGGGTCAGGGTGCTCTCCCAGCGACTGAACCGGACATAGATGGGCGGGTACTTCCCTGCGGGATACTCCACCGCCGCGACAGCGATGAGGCCGGTCAGGCTGGCCAGGGATAGCTCCCGGCTGGCCGAGGTGGTGAGGCTGGCTCTGGCCTCGAGGGGCACGGCCTGGCTGAGCTCGCGGAGCGCCCGGTCCAGGTGTCGGTCGAGCTCGGCGTCGGTCCAGCGGTAGCTGGCGGCGTCCTCGTCATGCAGGTCGCGCCGGAGGCGTGCCCGCATTTGAGTCAGATCCATGCGTGTCCTCCGTTTCGGTCTCGATGATGCCGGTCTGGATGTCCAGCCGGGCCGGGATGCCCAGTCCCGACAGTTCGGGATGCTTGTGCTCGATCTCCGGAAGGAGCTGGCGCACGGCGAGGCGGGCCATCTGGGCGGCCAGGTCCTTGCCTTCGGCTTCCAGGACGGCCCGGCGCAGGTGGTAGAGCTCGTTTGCTGGCAGTTGCTGTCTCATGCGCTGGTGACGGTCTCCCAGGCCGTGCCGGTGTAGACCTGGAGCTTGTGGCTGGCGTCGTTCCAGCGCAGATCGCCTTCCGCCGGGCTGGAGTGGGTAGCCGCCGGGATGTTGAAGGCGGCGTTGAGCACCTCGATGCGGGCCACGTTGGCATAGGAGTGCACCTTGAGGCGGTCCAGCCAGGAGCTATTGTCCCCATTCCGCGAGCGGATGGTTACCGGAGCATCCGTGGGCTCTGCCTGCGGGCTGAGCTTCAGGCCTGTCACGCTCTCTCCGTAGAGGACAGCGCAGCGGTCCATATACCCGCCTTGAAGGGTGATGCGGTTGGCCTCCGTCCTGATCTCGGCCAGCGCTTTGATCACGCCGCCCGCGCCCGGGGCCAGACGCACATCCACCCCGGCCCCAGTCACCAGCTCCAGGCCGCTGTTCTCTTTGAGCCAGCCCAGCACCGCGCCGTCGCTGTCCCGTACCATGGCGATGAACTGCCCGCCGGTGGATACCCGGCTGCGCAGGGCCTCGCCGGGCCCTTGCTGGCGCAGGCTGAGGCCGGGAAGGGTATCGTTGCGGGTGATCTGCCGCAGCCAGCCCTGACCGTCCAGCCCCTGGACCTCGCTGGACTCTTCTCCAGCTAATCGCAATGACATGTTGTTCTCCTTGGTGTCCCGCCTGAAGGGCGGGGCTATTTTCGGGCTACAGGCTTCAGGCTACGGGACCCTGTACCTCCGCCCACCCAACGGTCGGGTTGGGAAATCCGACCTACACATCTCCGGGGGGTGGAGCGGTGCCCCGAAGCCCAAAGCCCGCAGCCTGAAGCCCTAGCTCAGTGAGTAGTCCGCGCTCAACGCGAACGATGTCCCCGAGAAGGCAGTTACCTTCAGGAACACCAGCGCCCCACGCGCCTCCACAGCCAGGGCGTAGCGGCCGGTAGCGGTGAACTGGCGCTGCGCCCCGCCGAACCACAGGCCCTGGCGCGGGTTCCAGAACAGGACCTGGACATCCAGGCTGGTGAAGCCGGCGCCGGTAGTGGCCACGTCGAAGCGGCAGTGCTGGTAGCCGGACGTGTCCACCGCCCCCGCGGCATCGGCCGGGTCGGCGGCGTCCACCGCGGCGACCCCCGAGCGGTGGACCGCCGGTGTGGTGGGCTCGAACACCGGCCCTTTGGGTATAGCGTTGGCATCCAATCTTACGTTAGCCATGATTCGCCCCTTTCCCCGGGAGTCGTCCCCGCCACTGGCTACAGACTCCAGGCTACAGGCTACGGACTCAGGCTACAGGCTACAGATTCCCCTCTCCCCTTGGGAGAGGGCAAGGGTGAGGGCACCCTGTAGCCCGAAGCCTGTAGCCCGAATGCCCGAAGCCTGCGCTAGTCCCTCACCCCCGTCAGCCGGGCCAGCTTGAGGGTGTTGAACAGGGCCAGGGAGACATACCACTTGACCCTGGTGCGGGAGGCGTCCTTGGTCTCCAGGGAGCCTACCCGCTCCACGGTCAGCCCGCCCGCGATGGTCAGCCCTACGGCGGCACCCTCGCCGAACTGCAAGGCGTAGATGGTGGAGCAGTCGGTGGAGGAACCTACGGTCATGGCGTCGCTGATCCAGTCGTTGACTCCGATGGGGATGCCATTGTAGTACTGGACCATCTGGCCAAACTGGTTTCGGTCGGTCTCCAGCAGGCCGCTGCCCGTGGCCCGGGACAGGGAGGTGAGCTTGCGGCGCGAGCGGCGGCTGGCGAGCAGCATATGGGGCTTGCCGCCCTTGACCTTGTCCATGAGCTCGTCCAGCTTGTCCAGGGTCAGGGTAGCCCCGTTGGTGCCCATGCTCACCGACTGACCGGCGGCGCATAGCTTGTCCAGTCCATCGAAGGCCTTGGGGTCGGTGGCGGTGTCTCCGTTCACGAAGGTGTCGTCGAACTTCTGCTGGACAGCCTTGGCCTTGAGCTGGACGACCGCCGCCTCCAGGTCCTGAATGTTGGAACGGGTGGCCTTGAGGAAGTTATCCACGTCCGCGTCGCCGCCGAGGACCTTGAGGGCGGCGGTGACCTGCGTGAAGGTGGGGGTGGACTCGGCCCAGGTGTCGCCGACGTCGTAGAAATCGGCGGAGGGAGCGGTATCCTCCCGGTTGTAGGTCAGGCCGTTGCCCACGATCTCGATGAAGGGGAGAACCTGGAGCACCGGCGAGTCATAGATGATGGTCTCGATGACACCGGTGAGCAGGACGTCGTTGGACAGCTTGGCCGCCTCGGCCAGGGTCAGTGCCATACGTTGTGCCTCCTTTCTTTCTTCCTCTCCCTTTGGGAGAGGACTGAGCTTGCCCTGAGCCTGTCGAAGGGGTGAGGGCCCCTCCCTCCTCTCCCCCTCGACGGGGGAGAGACAGAGTGGGGGTGAGACGTTGACTGCCCCTATCGGCAGCCACCATCCTAGAACACCTGTTCGCTAGTGGTCAAGGGGCCGTTGTCACCACCCCGGTCCCAACACATCGGGCCATATCGGCTTGTTGAACCTCGGCTAAGGAACACCACGGGGATTGACATCTTGGGGGCAGTGGTATATAGGTATATTGGTATACTTATCCATTGATCCATAGGTGGCAGTCTAACATGAAGGACAAAGACAAGAAGGTACATATTCGGCTTAGCGAGGACGTGCACAAGAAGCTGCGGGTGAAGTGCGCGTATGACGATACGTCTGTGCAGGACTATGTGGAGCGGCTTATCAGGGAAAGCGTGGCTGGCTATTCAGCAGAGGACGCGCTACACAAGGCCGGGTTGCGCGGGACGGGCAAGGAAAGCTAGAATAGGGCAATCGCCAAGGAGCCAGGGGTCATGTCAAGGGTGCCATCGCCAATATACGTCGCAGGTCACCCGTCTCAGCGAGCGCAACTATCGTTTGAGGGAGACGAAGGCAGCCAGTTTGGCCTAGGCAACGGCAGTCGCGGGCAGGCCCGGCGAATCATTGCATTCGGCTGGTACGGCGGCAAGTTCAGCCACCTCAGTTGGTTGCTGCCGCTGCTGCCCGCCTGCCATCACTACTGTGAGCCCTTCGCAGGCTCGGCCGCAGTGCTGCTAAACAGGCAGCCGTCTCCTGTGGAGACCTACAATGACATAGACGGCGAAGTGGCCAACTTCTTCCGCGTGCTAAGAGACCGGACTGACGAGCTCACGAAGGCAATCGGGTTGACGCCCTTCTCCCGCGAGGAGTTCTACTGGGCACTATCCCCCGGCGAAGGCCAGGTTTCAGACCTGGAAAGGGCGCGGCGTTTCTTCGTGCGGGCCCGTCAAGCCAGGACCGGCCTGGCGCAAACTGCATCTCTGGGCCGCTGGGCAAACTGCAAGAATACCACCAGGGCAGGCATGTCCGGCGTCGTATCTCGCTGGCTAGGCAGCGTGCAGGACCTGCCTGAGATTGCTCTGCGGCTGCTGCGCGTCCAGATAGAAAACCGTCCCGCTGTGGAAGTAATCCGGCTTTATGATAGTCCTGATACCCTGTTCTATTGCGACCCGCCTTATGTTCACAGCACTCGCGGCGATGACAAGGCGTACGGGTTCGAGATGGACGAGCCGGCCCACCGCGAACTCGCCGGTGCGCTTCAGCACTGCCGCGCAAAGGTCGCTGTTTCTGGGTATGGATGCGACCTTATGGATGAGCTGTATCAAGGCTGGAGGCGCTATGAGGCACCGCCTAAGACCTGCCACTCCGTCAAGCAGTTGCGCCAAGAGGCCCTTTGGGTTAACTACTAGCCGGGCATGAAATGCCCATAGACTACGACCAGGCCAGAGCTCTCCTCGAAGCGGCTTTTGTACAGTCTGAAGCAGCGCTGCTACAAAGGAACGAACCCGTGGTGGCTCCACAGGTCCGTGAGGCTGTTCAGGCCGTCTTTGCCTCCAAGACACAGGCCTACCGTGAAGTTCTCTTGGGCTGTGTTGTCGCCAGAATGCAGGACAAGAGCATCAACATCAGGCAACCTTACGCTGACCAAGGACCACACGCGTTTAGTGGCCGAAGCCTTGATGAAAGGGTCATCAATCCTTTCCTTCGCGACAGACGCATCCCCTGCTCCAAAGGCCCTTACCTGAGTGTATTCAGGCGGTCGGTCCAGTTTGCCGATAGCACGCGCAGTGGATTGCGGGACCAAAAGGGGTACGACGCTTTCCTTACCCTGCTTGCCCGGATTGAGTCCATGCAGGAGGATTCTTCGGTGCGCGACTTGCTGACATGCGTGCTCTACAGGTTCGCCGAGCTTCGCGAGTCGGCTAGTATCCCTCTCTCGCGGCTACAGCGAATTAGCCTGGACCAGTACGATACCCTTATCTCGGGCCTACTTGCCACCCCGAGCGGCGGCAGATTCCCTGTGCTTCTTGCTGTGGCCACCTTCAATGCGATCAAGGAATCGTTCAGCCTGGACTGGCAAGTGTCTTGGCAGGGGATAAACGTGTCCGACGCTGCCTCCGGCGCCGGCGGGGACATAACGATCAGTAGCGGCAGCAGAACACTGATGGCGGCCGAAGTAACAGAGAGGACTGTTGACAGGTCCCGTATGGTCGCGACTTTTGATACGAAGATTGCTCCCACAGGGATCGAGGACTACCTGTTCCTGGTACGACCTTACGCCACTGAGTCGGAGGCTAGGCAACAAGCCAGCAGATACTTCGCCCAGGGCCACGACGTGAACTTCCTGGACATCAAGGAATGGATGGTCATGGTTCTTGCCACCATCGGCGTGAAGGGCAGAGCCTTCTTTGGCAAGGCGCTGGTCGAGCTGCTTGCCTCCCCCGAGGTGCCCAGTGTCTTGAAAGTGGCCTGGAACGAGCAGATAGCAACGCTCACCGCAGGCTAAGGAACTACCGTGGCCAAGAGCCGTGTTCAATGGAACACACCTTAGAAGAATAAGGCGCCATGACTTACCAGTACATCATCTATGAGGTGGTAGAGGACCACATCGGCCTGATCACCCTCAACCGGCCCCGGGCGCTAAATGCGCTGGTGCCCCAGATGCGCATCGAATGGGCCGATGCGCTGGAGGTGGCCCGGGCGGACGACCAGGTACGGGTGGTGGTGATCACCGGCGCGGGCACCGCCTTCGGCACCGGCATAGACGTCCGGGACGTGGCTGCCCGGCGTAAGGCGGCAGACGCGCCCGGCCTTCCCGACGAGCACGCCGAGACCACCGAGCACCTGTTCCGCACCATCATCCGCTTCGATAAACCGTACATCGCCGCGGTCAACGGCCCGGTGCAGGGCCTGGACTGGGTCAGCCTGTGCGACATGCGCATCGCCTCGGAGCGGGCCAGCTTCGCCTCGCGCTACGTGCGCATGGGCACCACACCGGCCATCGCCGGGTGTTGGACCTTGCCCCACATCGTAGGCTACGGCGCGGCAGCGGAGCTGATCTGGACCTCACGCCCCATGGATGCCGCCGAGGCCCTGCGCCTGGGCTACGTGTCCCGCGTGGTGCCCCACGAGCAGCTCATGCCGGCGACCATGGACCTGGCCCGCCGCATCGCCCAGGGGGCGCCCCTGGCCGTGCGCAAGTGCAAGGATCTCATGCGCCGCTGCTGGGACATGGACGCGGAGCAGGCGTTTGCCCTCACGGTGGAGACCCAGGCCTGGCTCCACAACACCGAGGACGGCCAGGAGGGCCGGCGCGCCTGGCTGGAAAAGCGCGAGCCCAAGTTCACGGGCCGGTAAGGGCGTATGGCCATACGCCCCGACTCCCCCAGCATCCTGTACCAGGTCTCCCAGGGCATCGCCACCATCACCCTGAACCGCCCTGGCGCCCTCAACGCCACTATCCCCAGCATGCGCTACGACTGGGCGCGCGCCCTGGAGCAGGCCCAGTCCGACGACGAGGTGAGAGTGGTCGTGGTCACCGGCGCGGGCCGCGCTTTCAGTTCCGGCGCGGACCTGCGCAGCCCGGAGCAGCCCCGGATCACGCCCGACGAGAGCAGCCGCCAGGTGATCCTGGCCTGCCTGGCCCTGGACAAGCCCTACCTGGCGGCGGTCAACGGGCCGTGCGCGGGCGGCTCGCTGGACTACCTGTGCCTGTTCGACATTCGCATCGCCTCGGATCGGGCTACCTTCGCCACGGCATACGTCCGGCTGGGGCTCATCCCCAGCGCCGCCGGCTGGTACTTCCTGCCCCGGCTCATCGGCTACAGCCGCGCCGCCGAGCTGCTGTGGACGGGGCGGCTGCTGGACGCACAGGAAGCCGACCGTATCGGCCTGGTGGACCGGGTGGTCCCCCACGGCGAGCTGATGCCCGCCACCATGGATCTGGCCCAGCGGCTGGCCCAGGGGGCGCCCCTGGCCATCCGCCAGTCCAAGCGCTTGCTCCTCCGCTACCAGGACATGACCCTGGAGGAGAGCTTCGACCGGGGGCACGAGATTGACCGCGTCCTGGAACAGGGCCAAGACGCCCAGGAGGCGCGCCAGGCCTGGCTGGAGAAGCGTGAGCCCCGGTTCCGGGGGCGGTAGGGGCGAAGCATCGGGCATACATCGGGACTTGGTGCTGAGCCCTGCCTCGCCCCTACTAGCCGACCCGAGAGGACTGAAATGCAGACCCATGATCTCATCTACACCGTGGCCGAGGGCATCGCCACCATCACCCTGAACCGGCCCCGGTCGCTCAACGCCATTAGCACTCAGATGCGCCACGAGTGGATAGCCGCCCTGGAGGCGGCCCAGGCTGACGATGCGGTCAACGTGGTCATCCTCACCGGCGCTGGCCGGGCCTTCTGCTCCGGCGCCGACCCCAGGGAGCTGTCCACGCCGGAGGTGGAGATCGAGACCGACCTGCTTTGCTGGCGGCTCATCGCCACAGTCCGGAAGCTGGAGAAACCCTACATCGCCGCCATAAACGGCCCGGCGGCCGGCGGCGGCATGGACATGGCGGCAGTGTGCGACCTGCGCCTGTGCTCCGACCGGGCCAAGTTCAACCCCGCCTACCTGCGCATGGGAGGTGTGCCTGCCGAGGGCGGAGCTTACCTGTGGCCCCGCATCATTGGACTGCCTCGCTCCCTGGAGCTGCTGTGGACCTCGCGCGTCTTCGACGCCGAGGAGGCCTACGGCATGGGTTTCGTCAACCGGGTGGTGCCCCACGACCAACTCATGCCCGCGACGCTGGAGCTGGCCGGACAGCTCGTCCGGGGGCCGACGGTGGCCATCCGCCTGCTCAAGAAGGAGCTGTACGAGACCATGGGCTGGGACCTGGATGAGGCAGTGCGACTAAGCAAGCACTACGTGGAGCTGACCCGTCAGACCCAGGACCTGTGGGAAGGCCCCCGCGCCTGGCTGGAGAAGCGCGAGCCCCGGTTCCAGGGGCGGTAGGGGCGAAGCATCGGGCCCTCATTCGGATTCGATGCCCCGGCCTGCTGTCCCCGATGCTTCGCCCGGTGGCGGTGGACATGCAGGACGCCGCGCGCCCAGGGCCGGAGCTGGCGGGAGACCGCCGGGGCGCAGCCATTAGTGAAGTCAGTTGCCTACCTTTGGACCCTCCCGCTATATGTGTCTTGTTACCTTTGCACGCCTACAGCTCCAGGCTCACCCTGGAGGGCCCCGGCACTGGTGGTTCCCCCTTGACCCCCTGGACCAGTTCCCAGGCCCGGTCCACCGTAGCCTCGTCCCCAGAGAGGGCCAGCACTACAGAACCCTCGGAGCCGCCCACGCCGCCAGAGGCCACGTGGTGGGCGGTGACTCCCGCCAGCACGCGCAGCGCCTGTGTCTCGGTAACCACTTTACCGGTGACCACCGGAATGAGGCCCACGAGCATGCCGGTGCTGTAGCGCTGCCGGTGTGTCCCCATGTGGAAGCAGGCAGCCGTCACCGAGGGCACCAGCTTCTCCAGCCCCACAGGGATGATCAGGTGGCAGCCGCGTGCCGACAGCGTGGAAAGGGCCAGCCCTATGGTCCCACCAACGTTGCTGGCTACCAGGACGCCAGCGTTGCCGTCCATATCCACGGCGTTGGCGCTTTTGATATACACGTCCTCCGCCTCGAACTCCTGGAGCAGGACCTCGGGCTGCACCCGCAGGCGCTCCCCGTTCTTCAGGACGAAGGGGTGCAGGCGTTCCTCCCGGGGCACGGTCGCCAGCAGCCCCTGACAAATGATGCCTGCCGCAAAGCGGTTCTTGGGCACAGCCTCGCCCAGCAGCTCCTCCGCTACATAGGCGCTGGATGTGCTCCGGGTGATGATGAGGCGGCCCTGCTCTCTGGCCCGCCTGACCTCGGGCAGGGCGGCCACCGCCTTGCCGATCAGGCGCTTGGACTCGGCGGGGGTGAGCACCACTGTGGCCAGGGCGCCGTTGTGGGGAGCGGGTGGGGCCTCCACCCAGGAGGTGTCATAGAACATATCGGGCCTCCAGACAGAAATTGGCCCCATTCTATCACGGCGTGGCTAAGAGGGGAAACTTGCCGGGCCGCGGGCTTCAGGCTACAGGCTTCGGGATTTGAGAGCCCAATCTGGTAGGGGAGCAGGGCCGTGCGCCCTCACCAGACGTTTGGGGCGGCACACGTAGGGGCAAGGCGGCGCCTTGCCCCTACCGCCTGGAACCCGTAGTTGCAGGGTGGGTGAAGCGAAGCGGAACCCACCACCCCGTGGCCCTCACCCAGACCTCTTCCTTCGGCTATGCTCAGAGCTTGCCCTGAGCAGAACGAAGGGACAGGTCCAGAGGGAGAGAGGAATGCCCGAAGCCTGAAACGCTATTCGAGGCTCTGGTCAGAAACCGCAACAAAGGGACCCGTCAGTCCCAAAGCGTAGCACCTTGTGGGTCTGGGCGAGCCCAGTGGCGGGGGCGGGAGGGAGTCGAACCCACCCCCCGGTGCGCAGGCACCGGGGCTACGGTTTTGAAGACCGCGAGACCCACCGGGACCCATCCGCCCCCGGGCAGGCCGCCTCTGATTCCAGGTCATTATAGCAGGTAGGCTGGCCGGAAAGCTCCGGGAACGGCCGGCCCCAGCCCGCTACGGCCTCCACTCTTTGATGTAGCGCTCCGCGGCGATGGCGGCGGTGGCGCCATCCCCGGCGGCGGACACCACTTGCTTGGCGGAGTTGCAGCGCACATCCCCGGCGGCGAAAATGCCGGGGACCTGCGTCTCCATCCACAGGTTGACGGCGATATGCCCGCCCGAGTCCAGCTTGATAAGACCATTGAGGAACTCAATATTAGGACGCAGGCCAACGTAGATGAAAACGGCGGGCACCTCCAGAGTGGCCTTTTGCCCCGTCTTCACGTCCCGCAACTCCAGGGCGGACACCACGCTGCTGCCGCGGATGGCCTCCACCACCGTGTTCCAGCGGAAGTCCATCTTCTTGTTAGAGAAGGCCCGCTCCTGGAGGACCTTAGTCGCCCGGAGCTCGTCCCGCCGGTGGACCAGTGTCACCTGGGAAGCAAAGCGGGTGAGGTAATCGCCTTCTTCCACGGCCGAGTCGCCCCCACCGACCACGGCGATGGGCTTGCCCGTGAAGAAAGGCCCGTCGCACACCGAGCAGTAGGAAACCCCACGCCCGGTGAACTCGGACTCGCCGGGCACGCCCAGCTTCATGGGATTGGCCCCGCTGGTGATGATCACCGCCTTGGCCAGGTAGCCTCCCTCGGTGGTGGCCACTCGCTTGGAATTGCCCTCGAGGGTGAGGCTGGTGACCTCGGCGTACTCCATCTCCATGCCCGCCCGCTCGGCCTGCTGGTGCATCAGTTGGCCCAGCTCCACGCCCAGGACACCGTCCGGGAAGCCCGGGTAGTTGTCCACCCGCTCCGTATCGGTGATCTGGCCCCCGGGGACACGCTTCTCCAGGGCCACGCACTTGAGGCGGCTCCGTGCGGCGTAAAGGCCCGCGCTGAGTCCGCCAGGGCCTGCCCCAATGATGACGAGATCATACTCTTTGGCCACGTCGCACCTCCCACTCCGTCTCGATGGCCTCGACTATGGTCCGGTAGTCCACTACGCCAGCCAGCCGCACCGCACCGTCGAAGGCGATAACCGGCAGCACCGTGTTGTGCTCTGACAACAGCCCCACTAGCTCTGGGCTAGCGCTTTCCATGCCGGGCTGGGCCAGGTCCACGTACTCCAGCTCCACAGCGCCCTGGAAGCGCTCGTGCAAGCGGTTACGGAGGAAACCCCACGTCTCGGGGAAGGCGCAGCCCATGCCGCAATCGCCGCCGTGTTGGTGGTTGCGGCTATCGTCCACGACCGTGATGCGCAGAGTCTGAAGCAAAGGGCTAGGCGGCCTCCAGCAGCTTCTTGAGGGCGGCCTTGCCCCGAAAGCCCACCATTTGCTGGACGGGCTTGCCGCCCTTGAACAGGATCAAGGTGGGAATGCTCAGGATGGAGTAGGTCGCGGGGACCTTGCGGTTGTCGCCAACGTTAAGCTTGTAGAAGTCCACCCGGTCGGCGTATTCCTGGGCCATCTCCTCGAAGACCGGGGCCAGGGCCACGCAAGGTGGGCAGTGCTCGCCCCAGAAGTCTACCAGGACAGGCCGGCTGGCTTTGAGCACAGCCGTCTCGAAAGTAGTGTCATCCACCGTCTTGATGTTGCCCATATCGCCTCCTGTTGCCTAGCTTACAACCCTGGCCCGCCTTATTCAAGGTTGACCTGGGGCCAGCTCCAACCCCTCCCAGAACGCGGGCTCCCCCCACCAGTTTCAAACCCAAATCACACCATATTCACCGGACAATGGTGTGACAATGGTGTAAGTTTACGGTGCTTGTCTTTATCCTGGGCTTCTGGCACCTGTTGCCCAAGTACGGAAGGGGGCTCCAATATGGCTACACAAGTCAGGCAGGGTCCCGGCTTGGCTGCGGTCGGTGAGTCTGACGGTCCCCGCACCGGTGGTCCCTCGCCCACCCGGGAGTCCCCACCTCTCGAGAAAGCGAGCGCCTTGACCGCGCGGGAGACAGAAGTGTTGGCCCTGGTGGCCGAGGGGTATTCGAACAAGGCCATCGCCTTTCGGCTGGGCATCTCCGAACGGACTGTGAAGAGCCATCTCACCTACGTTATGGCCAAGCTGGGGACGTCAGACCGGACCCACTCCGTGGTCACGGCTGTGCGGCTGGGCTGGCTAGACCTCTGACGCCAGATCAGCCCCTGCCCGAAGCAGGGGCACCCCATTTGATGGCTCAACGCTGGGATAGAGTGACAAAGAGTTGGTAGCCAGACAGTGCCTGAGACGTAGTATACTGTCTGGTAGCTTTGGCTGTTCTGCGCTTTAGATTCAAAGATGCCGCTGCGCCCGTGCGCTCCTCGCCTGGCGTGGTCAGGGCCTAGACCCAGCCGTGGACGACTGTCTGGTCATCGGGGCAGGACCGGCCGGCAGCCACGTAGCCTACCTGCTGGCCAGCCAGGGGCACCGGGTTACCGTCCTGGAGCAGCAGGCCACCGTGGGCAAGGGCAGCCGTTGCACCGGCGTACTGGGCAAGGAGTGCCTCGAGCGCTACCCCCTGGCCCGAGAGGCCATCATCCGGGAGGCGCCCTCGGCCAGGTTATATTCGCCCGGGGGCCAGAGTCTGCGGGTCCATCGTGAGCCGGCCCAGGCATGGGTAGTGGACCGGGACCGGCTGGACGAGCTTCTGGCCCGCCGTGCGCAGGGGGCGGGTGCGCGCTACTTGCTCGGCACCCAGGTCGCCGCTCTGCAAGTAGCCGGGCACGGGGTGGAAGCCATGGCCGACCACGATGGAGAGCAGTCAGTGCTCAGGGCGGCAACCGTGGTCGTAGCCACCGGCTTCGCGTCGCCGCTGCCTCAAAAACTGGGCCTGGGACGGCTATCCGACTCGGTCATGGCGGCGCAAGCGGAGGTCCAGCTCGCCCGCGAGGCCGAAGTGGAGGTCTACCTGGGGCAGAGCGTCGCTCCAGGCTTCTTCGCCTGGCTCGTGCCCACTTACCCGGGCCGGGCCTGGCTGGGCCTGTTCTCTCGCCGCCAGCCAGGCCTCTACCTGCGCCGGCTCATTGATGCTCTGCACCAGAAGGGGCGCCTCATTTCTCCCCAAGCCCGGGTTACGTCTTGGGGCATCCCGCTCCGCCCCGTGCCCCGGACCTATGCGCCCAGGGCGCTGGTGGTGGGTGACGCCGCCGGTCAGGTCAAGCCCACCACCGGCGGTGGGGTGTACTACGGGCAGCTCTGTGCTGAGGTAGCCGCGGAGACTCTTCACCGGGCGCTGGACGAAGGCGACTTCTCGGGGGCGCGCTTTGCCCAATACGAACAGGGGTGGCGCAAGCTCATTGGCCGGGAGCTTCAGGTGGGTTACTACGCGCGCCTGCTGTACGAGAGGCTGAACGACAGCCACATCGAGCGGCTCTTCACCGCGGTGCAGTCCAACGGTCTTCACAAGACCATTGTGGAGGCCGAGGACTTCTCCTTCGACTGGCATGCTGAGTTCATCCTGCGCACGATGAAACAGACTGCCCTGCGCGCCCCGTTGCTGGCCCTGGGGGCGCTGCTGCCGGCTCCGTTGCGCCGGCGCCTCCAATCCCCAAGCGGGTAGACCCAGCCGGCAAGAAATCGAAGCCCCTAGTCTGCGCCGCCGTTGACACGGAGCGCCGCCGGCGTATAGTGTTGCCTCTGGGGGCATAGCCCCCTTGAGTGGGCAGTGGCAGGCCAGCCCAAAGGAGCTGCCGATGAAGGGCACATTGCACAAGGGCATCCTGCGGGGGATAGCGGACGGCCCGGTCCTGGTAGTGGAGGTACGGGGTGAGGAGATGGCCTATCCCCTGGACTGCGACCTTACCCTCGAGTGGATCCAGACCCACATGGACAAGCAGGTCACTTTCTTGCTGGACGGGGGGCGGGCCAAGCAGGTAATGTAGGGGCGAAGCAGCGGAGGCCCTCAAAGACAGACCCGCAGATCGTGGAAATGCCTGCCCAGAGAATGGCGGTGGTGCGGGGCAAAGGGGCGCCGGACAAGGTCTTCCCCGAGCTTATGCCCGCGCTCTACGGCTCGGTCTATACCTTGAAGTTCGACCTCAAGAAACGAGGAGTGCCCGACTTCAAGGTCACCGGCCTGCGCGCCCGCTATCCGGACGCCAACAGCGTCCCCAAGGACCAGTGGACGCACATCATGGGCCTGCCCGTCCCCGAAGGCACTGCTTCCCTGCCCCAAAAGGTGCCCACCGTGGAGGTTAAGCTGGAGACCTGGCAGTATGGTACGGTAGCCCAGATACTCCACCTTGGCCCCTACGACCAGGAGTACCCCACAATCGAGCGGCTCCACCAGTTCATCGCTGAGCAAGGCTACGAGGTCGCCGGCGACCACGAGGAGGAGTACCTTACCCGCCCGGACGCCAAGGTCCCCAAGACCATCATCCGATACCCATTGAGGAAGAAGCCAGACCCCGTATAGCCCTCCTCACAAGCTGGCGCCCCCTATGGTCCCCCTTGTATGGTCATCAACTCAGTAAGGCGACGTTTATGTCATTCCGAGAGCCTGTGAGGAAATCCCTCGCCTGTAGGGGCGCAATTCATTGCGCCCCCCCCGCGCACGGCATTGCGCCTGGGCAAATAATGGCGTGCCCGCCGGCAGACGTGGGCGCGATAAATCGCGCCCCTACGGTTCGGTCGG
>JACPQM010000084.1 GCA_016190505.1 Chloroflexota bacterium
CACCCCTATCTGAAACGAGGGCTAGACGCTATGTCCTCAGATGCTATACATTGTGGAGACCCACTGTGGTCCTCCTTCCTCCCGGGGCCACCCCAAGTCCTCGCCCCCGGGGAGGCGTGGCGTAGGTATTGACGAGGACAAAAGTGGAGATGAAGCCTTGTGCCAGGCGCCATTACAGGCCGTGGCCGCCCGTCTCGTCGCCACAGCAGTGCCCAGCGCATCTTCACCGGCGCCTCGGCCCCGGTGAACGGGATGTCGGACTGTTCCAACTTTGGCGACAATGGCCGCCGTGGCCGCTGGGCCGAGGGTTCTTGAGCCAATGCCTGCCAGAGTCGGGCATATATATATGGCACAGATGACCGCCCGAATCTGCGCGGGGTGGTTTCGTGGGAAGGGTATAGATATAAAGCAGGCAACATGTGCGGTGGCTGTGTCGGCAGTCCAAGCTCGAGCATGGTCTCCGTTCAACACGCTTATGTCAGCGCTTGCGCCTTTCTCCTGGCTAGATAGTCGAGGAAGTCGCCAGGGATGCTGCGGCGGTCTTGTCAGATGATGGAGACGGTGCATCAGACGCATCTCTGGTTGTCTGGGCTCGTGCTGTAAGAGGCCCCTGCCCGCACGCGTCTATGATAGTTCCATCGCGCAGGCTGAGCGCTGCTCCCATGCATTCATGGACGGTGCACCAGCCCACAGCCTGAGCACTGCGGTCCCATGCATCATGGGCGATCCAGCCCACAGCCTGAGCACTGCGCTCATGCATCATGGGCGGTCCAGCACACAGCCCGGGCTTTGCTCTGCACGCACCCAGGCAGAGCCAGCCCACCGTGAAGCCGTTGTCTCGCGGTCACCAATGCTAGCCCGCAGTGCGACCTACCACTCATAGCCTCACCCGTCCTGTGCAAGGGCGCACTCTCACGTGGAGCCAGCAGGACACCGGTGACCGCCCTGACGAAACGGCCCACCGAAGTGGCCGAGGGCCTTTTCAAAAGGGGCTACGCGGCCATCCATGGCAACCCCGAGGCACCGGCTCTCAAACAGTATCAAGGCCATGTCAACAGCGGTGGGAGAGATGACGGGGAATCCTGGGCAGGCTACCGGGGATTGCCCGAGAGCGCGCGATGGCTGATCACCATTGAAGCACCATGGTAGCTCTGAGGGACGGCCACCGCTGCCGTGATACATGCTCTGGCCTGCCTGGGCTGATGTTAAGCAGGCTGCACCATGACTATCGCTGTGGCCCAGTACATCACGGCAGGCGTGGGCACGTACTGGGACAATGGGAAAGCCTTGGGTGAGGAACAATTGTCACCTTTGACGTTATTGACCCAGACAACAACCTCACCCTTCAGGGTGGGTCATGTCCTTGGAAACTGACACCATACCATGATGTGCTTCAGCCAGGAGCCGAAGGCCCCTGAGTGCAGGTGCGGCCAGGCCTCCCCCGTCTAAGCTCGACTCCCACTCCGGAGAAGCACAAAATAGCAAATCGAGCCATCAGCTCGCTAGCCCAGATTGCGGGCGGCCTTCCAGGACATAGTGCATACTCCGGGCAGCCGCATCGCCAAGGCCACCCCGGCCCACCGCCCGTGCGGGCCATGCTCGCCGTTGGTGGAACGAAAGCGCAAGTTGTGCCATCCGCAGCGATAGAGCCAAGAGACGCCGGTGCGCCACCCCCGGTGGCAAGGCAGTCGTCATTGCCGTAGTGCCGTGCTTTCCGTGGTATTCCCCAGCGGTGTTACCAAGATCGAACCTCTCTTGCCGGCCCCCTGCGGTAGGGCCACGCAGGATGGATCTGGCCGACGAGGCGGGCCGGTGGCTATTGGCCCACTTCTGGCCGGGCATTTCGGCTCACTGGTTGATCGTGGCGGAATCCGCACTTGCAGTTGGTATTCAGCCCTTGACGTACGTATCGGGCTACTGAGCGCCAGATTCTGTCATAGCTCTGCCGTTGGCCTCAACCAAGGCAGAAATAGCAGATTCAGATCTCCGGACGAAATTCGAATGAAGCGTTGGTAGACAGGTGTTCAGCCCCTGCATATTATGGGAGGCGTCTGATTTGGGCATGGCGCTAGCAGGGTTGAAATCCAAAAGGGGGTAAGCACATGAGAACCCAGCGGCTGGTGGTGATATTGGCAGGGCTCACATTGCTGTTCGCGGCGGCTTGCGGCCCGGCGGCGACGCCCACCCCCAGGCCTAATGACGTGCCGCTAACGGCTACGCCCTTGCCACCGCAAGCGACCGCACAGCCTGCCGCTACGCCAACTCTGGCACCGGCAGCGACGGGGCCTAGGCAGGGCGGGGTGCTGCGCACCGCTGCTATCGAGGATGTCCGAGCCTGGGAGTCCTTCGAGTATGTATCCAACGACAACTACCGCGTCCTCGAGTGGGTCCACACTCGCCTCGCCCGTATGAGCCCTGAGGCTGGTTGCGACTATTACCCCATGCAGCCGGAGTTGGCCACGAGCTGGCGGTGGGTGGACGACAGGACCCTGGAGATCAAGCTTCGCCAGGGAGCGAAGTTCCAGAGCCTGCCCCCGATGAAGGGCAGGGAATTCACCGCGGACGATGTCGTTTTCACATTGGGCACAAAATGGCTGAAGGCGATCCGGCAGAAGCCGCTTACCGATGCCATGGAGAGCATAAAGGCCGTGGACAGATATACCGTCCAAATACGCCTAAAAAGCCCCTTCCCTATGTTCGTGGACAAGGGACTCTGGACGGACTACGAGATTATAGTAGGGCCCGAGATCTATGAGGGCAAGACGAAGCTGATAAGCTGGAACGAACATGTGGGTCTTGGCCCCTTCATGCTCAAGGACTACACCACGGGGGTCAAAGTGGTTCTGGAGCGCAACCCCAACTACGCCACCATAAGGCCTGGATTGCCTTACCTCGACGGGATCGACATGCTGATAATCACCGACGTCCCCACCCAGTCGGCGGCTCTGCGCTCAGGAAAGTTGGATTACATGTACCTGGAGGGAGAACCCGCCACTATCGGGGAACTGCGGAGGACGGCCCCCCAGTTGAAAAGTCAATCGTGCCCCTCGCATACACCTGTTGGCCTGATGATGCGAACAGACCTGCCTCCCTTCAACGATGTCAGGGTGCGCCAGGCGATCTCCATGGCAATTGACCGGGAGGCAGTCAACAAGACAGTTTACCTGGGCACCGGGACCCTCAGCTATTCGCCAATTGGGCCTATCCTGGGCCTCTATCACCTGCCTCTGGACAAGGCACCAGCGGAGCTCAGGCGCATCGCGGAGTACCGCCCGGAGGAGGCGAAAAAACTCCTGGCCGAGGCTGGCTACCCCAAGGGGTTTAAGACCGAGGCGATCTACACCCCGCCCTGGGGCGCAATCCAGAGAGGCATCGCTGAGGCTAGTGTGAGTTTTCTGGCCAACATTGGAATCGACGCCTCTCTGAACGTCATGGAATACGGCCGCTTCTCTGAAGTTGTCCTAAATAAGGCCAGCTATGAGGGAATGGGGGTAGGTTGGCTGGGCCCGGGCTATGAGGCTGAGACTCCTACATGGGACTACTACCACAGCAAGGCCACAGGCCGGAACCGCAGCAGGGTCAATGACCCCAAACTGGACAAGATGCTGGAGACAGTCCGGGTAACGATGGACGAAAACAAGCGGATTGAACTTTATCACGAGATCCAGAGCTACATCCTGCAGCAGCAGTACTACGTCCTGTTCCCTCTCCCGCCCCGGAGCGGCTTCTGGGCACCATACGTCAAGGGGGTGAATTTTAAGCCCTACATCACGAACCAGTCCGACTTCATGATTTACGCCTGGATGGACAAGTGAGCTAAACGAGACAAAGGCTGTATGGAATAAGGAGGGGCGATATGAGGCCATGGGAAGAGGTCATCCCCAAGGAGGACCGGGCCATATACCAGAAGGCTGGTTTTGGCCGTCCTCAGGCCTATGGGGTGTGGCCCGGCGTGCTCATTGTCGACGTGGTGCGGGCCTTCGTCGGCTCCCGCCCTATGCCAGTGCTGGAGGCGGTAGAGGAGTACTGGACGAGTTGTGGGATGTTCGCCTGGGAGGCCCTTCCTCACATCTCTCGGTTGCTGGCGGCCGCTCGCCGGCGCGGCCTGCCAGTGGTCTACACCATGGGCATGGAAGGGGTGGGCGCCCCCGTCACCACCAAACGTCAAGCTCAGCAGTCCTCTCAGGAGAGAGTTTCCCTAGCCCACGCCATGCAGGAGATTCCTCCCGAGCTTTCCCCCGAGGAAGGGGAGCGGGTGCTGGCCAAGCCCCATGCCAGTGCCTTTTTCCAGACCGGCCTGGCGGAATATCTGTGCTCCCGCAGGGTAGACTGCCTACTCGTTTGCGGTACCGCTACCTCCGGTTGCGTCCGAGCCTCGGTAGTGGACGCCTACTCCCACGGCTTCCGCACGTTTGTGGTGGAGGAGTGCACATTTGACCGGTCAATGTTCTCCCACTTAGTGAGCCTCTTCGAACTCAATGCCAAGTACGCCAGTGTGATTACTATCGAGCAGACTGTAAGACATCTGGAGAGCCTTGGAGCACATGCCTCTGTGGCTGGAGGGTAAGGCACGTGGCTGAAGATGTATGGGTCCCTACCGTATGTATGATGTGCTACAACGAGTGCGGGATCAAGGTGCGCCGGGTTGACGGAGTAGTAGCCAAGATAGAGGGGAATCCCGATACGCCCTACGGGCGGGGAAAGCTATGTCCCAAAGGGGCCGCTGGGATCATGACGCTGTACGACCCCTACCGCATCAAGAGTCCCCTGCGCCGGACCAACCCAGACAAGGGTATAGGTGTTGACCCAAAGTGGGAGACCATAAGCTGGGATGAGGCGTTAGACCTCATTGAGGAGCGCCTGGATCGAATCCGCCGGGATGATCCACGGAAACTGGTGCTTGCGGGGTCGGCCCTGCTAGGGGATGGGCTCCTGATCGACCGCGCATTTGCGGCGGCCTTTGGCACCCCAAATCTTTACATGAGCGGCGCTGGCGTACACTGCGGCCAGGCGGAACACACGCTCTGCTACCACCTGCACGCCTCCTGGAACACCTTCCCCGACTACGAGTACTGCGACTACCTGATGCTGTTTGGCTGCAACTGCGGCTTCTCTGCCTACTACACCACCACGGCCATGTGCCAGAAGTCTGGCGACGCCCGGGCGCGGGGCATGAAGGTGGTGGTGGTGGATCCGGTGTGCAATACAGCGGCCGAGAAAGCCGATGAATGGCTTCCTATTCGACCAGGCACAGACGGGGCATTAGCGCTGGCTATGCTCCATGTCCTACTCAACGAGCTCAACCTGTACGACGCGGAGCACCTGAAGAAGAACACCAACGGCCCGTACCTGGTAGGCAGCAACGGCTGTTACATGAGGGATGTGGCCACGGGCAAGCCGCTTGTCTGGGACAAACAGAGCGATAGGCCCAAATCTTTCGATGACCCGAGCATTGGCGACTTCGCCCTGGAAGGGCACTTCAAGCTGAATGACCGGTCTTGCACTCCTGCTTTTGGTCAGCTCAAGGAGCACATACTGAGATATACACCAGAGGCAGTCGAGGACATCACCACTGTGCCCGCTGCCACTACTCGGCGCATCGCTTCGGAGTTCGGCGCAGCCGCGCGCATTGGTAGCAAGATCGTTATCCAGGGTAAGGAGCTCCCTTATCGGCCGGTGGCTGCGGTGTACTTTTCCGGCGGGCAATGGCACAAGCACGCCTACCTGTCTGCTCTGGCGATATCTCTGCTCAACCATGTATTGGGGGCTACCGATGTACCCGGCGGGGCGCTGGGGGCCAACCCCGTCTGTCTAGGCCATCCCGGTACGGGCCGCCCTCACACTACCCCTGAGGCTGGGCCTGATGGTCTCATGGTGGCAAGGGATTGGCGGGGGGCCCCACGCTTGCCCTATCCCCCCAATGAGGTGATGCCTCCCCAGAGCCTCGACCTTATTGAGCTGTTCCCGGTAGCCGTGCACTCCAGCTTGCCCACTGTGGTCACTCTTCAAGACACCCACAAGTGGAGAATACCCTACCAGCCTGAGGCCATGATCATTGTGGGCTCTAACCTGCTGATGAGCATGGGAAACCCCGAAACGCAGATGAAAGCATTCGGGCGGATCCCTTTTGTGGTGTCTTTCAATTTGAGCACCAATGAGACCACGGATGCGCTGGCTGACCTTGTCCTGCCCGACGCCTGTTACCTCGAGAGGCTAGACATCATGCATGCCAAGATTCTGAATAGCCGCCAGCCTCCAGGAACGGAGGAATGGGCTATTCAGATCAAACAACCGGTCGTCCCTCATGCCCCGGGGGTTAGAGATGTGAATCGGGTATTCATCGAGCTTGCAGAAAGGCTGGGCATCCAGTCAGACCTCAACGTCGTCCTCAACAACTACCTGGGCCTGAGGCCCCCCTACGCACTTAGCCCGGACAAAAAGTATGACATCGAACAGATAATGGATAACTACTACCAGCATCTGTTCGGCCCCGAGCACAATCTCAATTGGTTCAAGCAGCATGGCATTCTCAAGTGGCCCAAGAAGATAGAGGAAGCCTATTGGCGTCCCTTCGTGAAAGTCAGGACACCGATCTACTTCGAGCACTTCATACGGGCAGGGCAAGATGTGAAAGAGATGGCCCACGAGTTGGGAATCGTTTGGGACACTTCCGACTACCAGGCTATGCCTGAGTGGAAGCCATGCCCGGCTCACCAAGTGAAGGGAAACGGGTGGGATTTCTACGCGATTTACTACAAAGTTGGGCCTCACACCTTCACGTGGACTGTTCAGAACCCTTGGTTGAATGAGGTGGGGGAGGGGGACCCGCGTATCTATCAGGTCTCGTTGAACGAGGACACCGCGAACAGGCATGGCATCAAGGACGGGGATTTTATCCGCATAGAATCTATAGCAGGCTACCAGATCACCGGCAGGGCCGTTCTTTCTAGGGGGATCCATCCAGAGGTGGTGGCCATCGCTGGCAATTTCGGCCGCTGGTCAGCGGGGATCCCTCTAGCCAGAGGTAAAGGTGCCTTGACGTGCGAGCTCCACCCTACCGATCTTGAATATATGGATATGCCGTCGGGTAACCTGGATCTTTGTGTCAAGGTTAAGGTGTCCAAGGCGTGAGGGGGATAGCGATGAGGTACGGTATGGTAATAGACTTGAAGCGTTGTGTAGGGTGCTACGGGTGCCAGATCGCCTGTAAGGCGGAGAATGGCACCCCGCCGGGGGTGCTTTGGGCCCGGGTGCTGAAGCTTGAGTATGGAGAATACCCAGCCCGGCGCGTGTCCCTGCCTGTGCTGTGTATGCACTGCGAGGACCCGCCATGTGAAAAAGCCTGTCCCACCGGGGCCACAGTAAAGCGGCCTGACGGCATTGTGTATGTAGATACTGCGAAGTGCATAGGCTGCCGCTATTGCATGATGGCCTGCCCCTACCAGTCCCGGTACTTTAACGACAAGGTGCGGGAGTACTTCCCGGGGAAGGGCCTAACCCCTTACGAGAAGCTGAAGTATAAGGACCACCCCGTGGGGGTAGTGACCAAGTGCCACTTCTGCAGACATCGGGTGGACCAGGGCTTGGACCCGGCCTGTGTAGCCAACTGTATGGCCAAGGCACGATACTTCGGGGACTTGAACGACCCCGACAGCGAGGTATCCCGGCTGATTCGTATTCGCCGGGGCTACCAGTTGCACCCAGATTTGGGCACAGACCCCTCGGTCTACTATCTGCCGCCATAAGGATTGGGGAGGCAAAGCATGTTGGACCGGCCGTTCGATACAATCGCTCAGGACCTGCGCAGCACTTTTCGCCCCCAGAGGGAATGGGTGCAGCGAAAGGGGCTATTGCTCCTGGGCGCTTTCTTCTTCTCGGGGATAGGGGCTGGAGGCTGGCTGTTCTCCCTGTACCTCGACTGGAACCAGGGGCTCTTGTGGAGCCTGGGGGTAGTGGTCGTGGCCAGTGGGGTGGCCCATCTGGCCTTCCTGGGGCGACCCGAGCGGTTCTGGCGAGCGCTGAGCCGGCCCCAGACCTCATGGATCAGCCGGGGCATCTGGGGCATTGGGTTCTTTGGCCTTAGCGCAGTCCTTTACCTGCTCATGGGGGCCGACCCCTGGGCGGAGGCGAGCATCCTGGGCCGCCTCTGGCTAGTGCTATCGGTGGCTGGGGCAGTGTGGCTGCTGGTCTACAAGGGATTCGTATTTGCCTACTGTAAAGGCATCCCCTTCTGGAACACCGCCGTGGTACCGGCGCTGTTCTTCGCCACCGGCCTGCGGGGCGGTGCCTCACTAGTGCTGCTGCTAGCCGTGGCGGGACCCAGCGGGCTGGAGCTGCATCCCCTGGAGGTGGCCAAACTGTGGCTGGCCCTATCTTTTGGGGCGCTGCTGGTCTTCTACCTGTGGGCTACCAGAGAGTCAGGGGTAGCCGCCCGGCGCTCGGTGCAGGACCTGGTGCGAGGCCGGGTGAGCGTAGCCTTCTACGCCGGAGTCATAGCTGTTGGCCTGGTGCTGCCCCTGGCCTGGAGTGCGGTGGGCCTGTATCGGGCCCAGCCTGACTCGGTGTGGATAGTGGTGGCTCTGAGTTCGCTCGTAGGCGACCTTTATGTGACCTACGCCGTGGCTAAAGCAGGAATATGCCGGCCATTGGCGGGCGATTTCCGGGTGCCGGCCCGCACCCCGGCACGCTGAGAGCGGGGCTATGCCAGTCAATGTCGGCGGCTACCGCGGGACTAGCCCTGACACCCCCCTGCCGCGCGACCAAGCCAGTGACTGGTGTGGGATCCTACCGTGCGTGACAACTGAACGGTATCAGTGTGGGGCGTTTGGACCCTGTTGTGGCAAGTCAGCTCGCCACGAAGCTGTGGAACATTAGCGCGAATCGTGCTGGGGAACTGGTGGGTGGCCACGCCGCCTTCCAAGCGAGCAGGGCTGCGAGACAAAAGAGCGTGTTTTTCAACGTGCTATTGTCGACTGCCACCGAGCTAACACGCGCGGACGGGATCATTGAACGACAGGCATTTCGGTCTGGCGACCGCAGGCAGTGGCCATGATGACCGAAGTCACGACCAGATGCTCTCTAGTCGGTGCGCATGGTTTCACCTCCGCCGGGTGCGGTGGTCCTGCCACACCCATCTCCTGATACTCCCTCCGCCAGGCTTATCCTGGCGCACGGGAACTTTGGCCTAGCCAAAAAGACCCACTGCCACAGCCGCATTATGGAGGTCATCCGAGAGCTGTGAAACGCCCGGCCCTACGCAGTATGCCGTGTCGTCGAAGCTGCTGGTAGTGAACAGCCAGCGAGACATTTGCCAGGCCAACGACTCCTTGAGCGAATCGGGCCCGGGGTAGCCCGTTACTGTCGTACGCGCTGCGGGAGACCCCCGAAAGGTTATATTGGGAGTCCCCAGAGCCGACTGGGCCTCTTGCTCTGTGGCATACCGCTTGATGCTGACAGACCTGAAGTGCCCTGCCGCGAAGGCGAACGATACCGAGACCTGGTTGTCAGAGCACTGAGATTGCACGATGACATAGACGCCCGGGGCCGTGAGCTGCTGGGGCAGTAGAGCCTGGAGAATGATTCTCCCCTCTAACTCAAGACCGGGGCAGGATGCCACCTCGCTCAACAGTGGTGTGGGTGCCAGCGTGGGGGTTGGTGTTGGCGTAGAGGTCAGAGTTGGAGCCGGGTTCGCACAGAAGAACGGCGGCCCTCTCTCGTCGCTGTGGTAATGGTGCTCCTTACCTCCGGAGGTCAAAATGATTCGGTAGCCTGGCGTCGCCACCTGGGCGTACGCGACCCCAGGCTGCGGGCAGCCGAGACTGGCGTCCGGCCACCTCACTGGTTCGCCCTTTTTCAGCAAGACCGAAGCTTCCGGAACGCTCATGCGTTTCGCCAGGGCTTCTTGCGCCGACTTCACCAGAGGTTCTGGAGCACACGTCCCGCCCGCACCTAGGAACTCGCCAAAATATCCTGCTACCACCCTTTTGTCCGAGTCCATTACCAACTGGAACGGCGTCCCACCCCTCTGAGACTTACCATCAGACACTTCAAATCCGCTGAACATATACGACATCCGCATCGTGTATCCGACGCTGCACGTTTCGGGGCCTGTTGGGTTGCTCGCCTCTAACGTGACCACCGTGCCCGGGGCATATTTGCCGTCGGGGTCGGGAAGTGGCGATACTCTGACGGCGGAGGACGGGGGGCTGCCAAAGCTCGCGGCGATGTTCAGCGTGAGCTTATAGCGGGAAGGCGCAATTTCTGGACTCACTCCGACGTCCTGTTGAGAATGGCTCACTGAATACCCAGCCGTCGGACCCACAGTAGGAGTAAGCCGACGAGTCGGTTGAGGCGATGTCGGGAGTGTCCCCTTGGGCGTGGACGTAGATGCTGGGAGTAAGGTGGCAGCCGGGCTTGGCGTCGCGGTCGGCCTGGTGCAGGAGACTAGCACCAGGAGGCCCGCAACCAGAAGGAACCTCCACCGCCACAATAGGCCGCACATAGCTTTGGTTTGTGGGCTCCCTTTGAAAGGCCACGTCAGTATAGGCCCCGCTAAGTCGAACCCGCAAGAGCCAGTTGAGTCATATCGCAAGATGGATCCAAGACTCGGGGTAGGTCCGCATCTCACTGGTAGGCCGCAGCGGACAGTTCCCGAATTCTCCTTTGGTCGGCGGGAGCTTATCGCGCCCTTGCGGCGTTTGCTAGTGCCCGCCGGGGCGGTACCCTTGAGGCGCGCAGTTCAACGCGATTGCTCCCCATGGCCCGCGGAGATGATGCTGCCTCCCGTCGCGGGTGCCGGAGGGCCAAGCTGTGGACCAACGTGTGTGCATGGATGGCCCGGATTTATGGCTACCGGAGCCCCCTTCCCCGGTTGCCTGTGACGCGGAACACTTGGGAGTATTATTTCAGCTAACCCGAGAGGACTAGTCTCCGGCGTGCGGGCCACCTACGATGGGGAGGGCGTGGAGGTGGAGTGGGATCCCAGCATCGAGGCCATGTACCTCGGCGCTCCCATCGAGTACGAGGTCTACAGCAATGGCGTCAGCGTCGGGAGCACGGACTCTCCGCCCTTCAGACACTTGAGCGGCCGCACCGGGGACCAGTACACCGTCGTGGCCCGGGCCCCGGACCCGTACCCCGTGGACATCGCGTACAAAGACACGCACCCGACCATCTCCGGCTTCGGGAAGGAAGCCCTGTGGTTTGTCAACGTGACGGGCGAGTGGGGCTTCGACATGGACAAGTACTGGGACTTCGGCGGGTTCGAAGGGAGGAGCTCGGAGGACGTCCGGGTCCCGGTGGCCCACCTCAGCAGGCTTCAGACCATTGCGCTCCAGGAGGTCGAAGGCAAGGTGAAGTCCACCCTGTTTTCGACCCTGGACGACATCGAGCCCGGCTCGGGGTACGGCGGCGCGGGGTTCTGGACGGACCAGGTGCTGGGGCTGGCTTTGGACCCCTCATCGAGTACCTCCGCGAGGACGACGACCCCTCCGTCACCCGCACCTCGGCCGAGCGGGCCCGGGCCGCCAGTGAGAAGATGCTGGAGAACCTGGCCATGACCACCGGCTCCCTGGTCTTCCCCCAGCCTGGCCTGGCCTTCAAGGCGAGCAAGTGGACCATCGAGGGTGTGGAGTTCACCCTGGAGGCCGCCCGCAACCAGCAGATGGACGCCGCCGTCTTCGGCCGCCGGGGCATGGACCCCATCGGCAGCCTCAATAACCTCTGCTCCCGCATGGACTTCTTCCAGAGCTCCGCTGTCACCAACTTCTCCAACCAGAGCGTGTCCAAGGGGCAGCTTTCCCGCGCCACGCTGGGGCGCGTGACCCACACGGAGCGGCGACGGATGTGGGACTTCCACATAGGCCAGGTCGAGGACATCCTGGACGAGAGCAACGCCGATATATGCGCCCAGGGCTGGTCGCATCTGGAAAAATACTGGAAGGTGAAATGCACGGAGGTGAAGCTGGCGGAGTGGGAGCGGGTGCTGGGCTCACGGTTGCAGGCGCTGAAGGAGCAGATGCAAGAGCGCGCGCTGGAGGAGCGCTGGCCGGGCGCGGGCCGCTACGTGCTCGTCAAGATGGCCAAGGGAACGTGGCACTGGAAGGCGTACAAGTGCACGCTGTTCTCCTATGAGGCGCTGAGCATCGGGAGTCCGGAGGCGTTGCAGGTGGCCGAGGCCATCTCCTACCCCGTCGGAGCGGTGTTCTAGTGTTGCCAAGACAGACCGAGGCACCCCGCTACTCAAGCAGGACCAATAGCGTCACGCCGCCAGGAGGCTGACCATTCGCTGTACCAAGGCATTTGGCAGACACATCCAATCGCCGTGCTCCACCATACCGTACAAGCAAAACTCTGACCTTCTCCAAGACCTTCACTCTTGATCTCAACACCCGCTCGTCTTCTCTTCGCCTTGACTAGGCCGGATTGATTATATGAAGTCTTTGTGGTATTTTAGAACCCGCTTGAGTGAGTCAGTGGTTTTACGTACGGGGTCGGCTTCCGTGTACCAGGTTAAGGGTATGGTTATTTCGACCTCATACATCATTCGCCACAACGCGCACCACCTAACTAAGCAAGGAGGCGGCGCTCGCGCCGCTTTGCGCCGTCACCCCCCCCCCCCCCGACGAAATCCGTCACCACGCCGTAGCCGCTTCTCCCTTCGCCTCCGAACTCATCGCCTCGTCCTCTTAGCAGGGCCACCTGCCGCCAGGGCGGGGGTCGTTTCGGGACACTCTGCACATCACTGCGTCTCTCCGGCGCAGAGGCCTGACGAACTGGAACCTTCTGGGCACTGTGCCCCACCTCCCCCAGGGGTGAGGCCGTGCTAAGAGGTGTTGAGGTCGTCCCTCCAGAGAAGTATGTCGGTGCCCTCTACCGAGACTCCCCTACGGCACTGGAGCACGACCTCCATGCGGTGCCTACCGACCTCACTTTCTATCGTCTGGTTGACGCCGACCTGATCAAGCGGGATCAGGCCTGGTTCTCCAATCTATCCCCTGTCGCTCCCCAGGTTGTCATTCTCGCGGACGCGCCCGGGGCTGTGACGGCCACCGACCGACTCCTCTCCCTGGGCTACACCACCCGCGTCCTGCTTCTCCCGTCTCTCCTCCGCAGTCCAGACCTCCCTGCTCAGCGCCAAGGCGCCCTTGTCCTCTGGGTGTGGCGCCAATCGTCAATCCGCGAGGGGCTCAGGGCTGCCAGGGGCGCGTCCAAGGCTGCCCTGGTGGTGGCCGGCCTAGCAACTACGGACCTGGGGCAAGAGATGCCTCCGCATCGGCTTATCTCCCTTGCATCCCGATCGGCCGCTGGGCTGGAGGTGGTTGTCCTGTGCCCGGCCTGGAGCACGGCGCTGGATGAGTTCGCCGCAGAGTGCCGCGTCAAGGGGATTCGGGCCACCATTATCGCCGCAGGGGAAAGCGAGGCCGTTTCATGATTAATGGACTGCACCCGCCAGAGACCGTCGACGTGCTCTGCGTTGGGCTCACTGAGCTGCGCCAAAGATTGCCGGTTACCCCCGTGTTGGTGGTCGCCGGAGAACGTCCCATCATCTCCTGGCTGTTCAACGCCCGCGTCGCCGCGCTTGTTCTTGAGAGGCTCGGGAGTCAGACCACCGCCGGAGACCTGAGGATGGCCCTGCTTCCCGAGGAGGCTCGCCTGCTCCAGCAGCCGGGCGAGACGACAGACGAACCGGAACGTTTGAGGGAGATTCTGCTGTCCATCGTTGGGCAGGTGCGCGGCAACGCTCGGGCGCGTGCAGGACAGGAGGCCACGTGAGCAAGGCGGTACTGATCGCGGATGACGATGAGCTTTTGAGGACGCTCCTCAGCATTCTCGCGGAGACGTTCGCGGAGGGCTATGAGGTGCTGCTGGCCTGCGACGGGGCGGAAGCGCTCGCTCTTGCGCGAGCAAGGGACCCTGATCTCATCTTGCTCGACGTCACGATGCCCAATTCGGACGGGTTCCACGTATGTCGAGCCCTGAAAAATGATCCAGCCACCGCCAACACGCCCGTCATTCTGATGAGCGCCGAGTCTGGCCCAGAAGTGAGTCGCATGGCTATAGATTTTGGCGCCGCAGCGTTCTTCGGCAAGCCCTACAGCCCAGTTGCATTGATTGACGAGTGCAGGGCAATCCTCGAACGCAGTCGCAGCCACGCCCCACCGCGGGCAGCCACTCCGCCCCCTTCAACCGCCAGAAGTGCTGCTCGCCCACCATGAGCAACTTCCAGAGCACCGCCGCCAAAGGAAGGGACGATGGTGAACGTCGGGAGCTTTGAGGAGCGGGTGGCCCGGGCCCTGGTGCAGGGCGGCTTCGTCACGGAGGCCCAACTGGACCAGGCGCGGCAGCGGGGAGGGGACCTTCTGGAGACGCTGGTCTCCCTGCGCTTCATCGGCCTGGAGAGCCTCGTCACCGCCCTGTCTCTCCAGTTGCGGGTGCCGGTGGTGGACCTGAAGCAGCTACAGATCGACCCGGAGGCGGTGAAGCTGCTGCCCGAGCAGTACAGCAGACAGCACCGGGTGTTGCCGGTGGGATTCGCCCCAGACGGCTCCCTCCGGGTGGCTACCAAGAGCCCCAACGACTTCCAGCTTGCCTCCCAGCTCTCCTCAGTGACCGGGCGCCAGGTGCGGTTTGCCCTGGCCCTGGGCGAAGGGCTGGAGGCCCTTATCGACCGGTGCTACGCCGCCGGGCCGGTGGCCCGCCCCAAGCCTGGGGAAGGGAATGTAGTCGTCACTGGGCTGCCTGCTCTCGAGGCCCAGGCTGGAGCAGGGCGGCTGGCGGAGTCGGTGGCCCAGCTCCCCGCGGTGCAGGCGGTGGAGTTCGTGGCCCTCCAGGCGGTGAAGCAGAAGGCATCGGACATCCACATGGTCCCCCAGCCCGACTCGGCCCGGGTCCTCTTCCGCCTCGATGGGGTGCTGAAGCAGAGGTCCGTGTTGCCCCTCACTCTGCACGAGAGCATGGTCTCCCGCATCAAGGTGCTGGCGGGCCTGGACATCGCCGAGAGGCGGCGTCCTCAGGACGGCAGCTTCTCCATGCAGTTTGGCGAGCGGGGAGTGGACTTCCGGGTAGCCACTGTGGGCACCACCTGGGGGGAGATGATGGTGATGCGGGTCCTGGACCGGTCGGGCCGAGTTGTGTCGGTGGAGGAGGTGGGGCTGGACTCCACGCCGCTGCAGGTGGTGCGTCAACTTCTGGCCATGCCCCACGGGCTCCTCCTGGTCTCCGGCCCCACGGGCGCGGGCAAGACGACCACCCTCTACGCAGCAGTCACGGAGCTGGTGGGCACCCGGGGAAACATCATGACCGTCGAAGACCCAGTGGAGATCCGCATGGAGCAACTGAACCAGATCCAGGTGAACCCGGAAGCGGGGATCGATTTCGCCGCCGGGCTCAGGTCCATCATGCGCCTGGACCCCGACGTGATTCTGGTGGGAGAGATTCGGGATGTGGAGACGGCGCGGACGGCCGTGGATGCGGCTATGACGGGGCACCTGGTTCTGGGCTCCATCCACAGCAACGACTCCGCCTCAGCCCTCATCCGGCTCATGGAGATGGGGGTCGAAAGCTACCTGGTGGCCACCAGCGTGCTGGGCGCCGTGGCCCAGCGGCTGGTGCGGAAGGTCTGCCCCCAGTGCGCCGAGCCAACAGAGCCGGGGGCCATGGAGAGCATCGTCTACGAGCAGGAGATGGAGGAGTCGGCGGGCCAGTTCTCCGTGGGCAAGGGGTGCAACTTCTGCGACTGGACCGGCTACTCTGGCCGGACGGGGGTCTTCGAGGTGCTGGCAGTTTCGCCGGAGGTGCGCCAGCTTATCCGGTCCAGCGCCACCGGCCAGCAGATTCGCCAGAGGGCGGAGGCCGAGGGCTTGGTCCCCCTGCAGAAGGCGGGGTTCCTGAAGGCGAAGCAGGGGATAACCACCCTGGAGGAGGTCCTCCGCAACGTCCATACCATCGAGTAAGGGACAGGACATGCCATGCGGGTGAATTACGAGGCCGTCACCTGGGCCGGCGGGCGAGTGATGGGTGAGGTGGAGGCCGAGAGCGAGGCTGCCGCTTACGAGGCCCTGTGGGGGGAGCAGCTCGTCCCCATTCGGCTGCGAGAGGTGCGACGGCGGCGCTCTCTGGTCCAGGTCATGCCCGGCCTGTTCAAACCGAAAGACCAGGTGGTCATCGACTTCACCCGCCAGCTTTCTACACTGCTGCGCTCGGGCGTTCCCCTGCGCTCGGCCCTCCTCGGCCTGCGGGATGGGATCCGGAGCCTGGGCCTGAGGGAGGCGCTGCGGCAGGTGGTGCAGGACATCGAAGGGGGGATGAGTTTCTCCGCTGCCTGTGCCCGGCATCCTACCGTGTTTCCCAGGTTCTACCCTCGGCTGCTCCAGGTGGCTGAGGCGGCGGGGGAGCTAAGCCTCCTCCTGGGCCAGGTAGCCCAGTTGCTGGAGCGGCAGAAGACACTGAGGCAGCGGGTGCGCAGCGCCTTGTTCTACCCGGCCATAACCCTGGGGATAGCCATCATTTCCCTCCTTGTCCTGGTGACCTACTCCCTCCCGGCCCTCCTCAAGCTCATCAGTGGCTTCGGCGGGGAACTGCCCCTCACCACGCGGCTGCTCATGCAGGGGGCGGAGTTCCTGCGGGCGTATGGGGGCTATGGCATCGGCCTTGCCGTGGCTCTCGGCGTCGGTGGCGCGGCTTTACGGCGCAGGGAGTGGGGTGGGCAGATGTGGGACCGAGCGCTCCTGAGGGTGCCCCTGGTGGGGAAGACCGTGCTGCTGAGCAACATCTTCACCCTGATGTCCACCTTGGGCACCCTCCTCCGGAGCGGCGTGCCTCCGACGGAGTCGCTTCGCCTGGCGGGGCGGGAGGCGAGCCACAGTATGGTACGGAAGGGCGTGGAGCGGGTGGCGGCGGAGGTGTCCCGGGGCGAGCGCCTGAGCCAGGCGTTTGCTGGGGCCGCACCCTTCCCGCCACTGATAGCCCAGGCGATGCGCTCGGGAGAGCTGGCCGGGACGCTGCCCGATGCGGTGGAGGGGCTGACGGAGTACTACGAGAAGGACCTGGATCGGGCGGTAGCCCAGGCCGTGGAGCTGATTCAGCCCGTGGTCACCGTGTTCGTAGCGGGCTTTGTTGGCTTCGTCGCCGTGGCCGTCATGTCCGGCCTCTATTCCACCCTGGGGTCCATCCGATGAGAGGGTTGGCCGCAAGGTGGGGGAGAGCGCCCCAAGCGAGCTGGCACGCCGTCCCCAGGATAAACCTGCTGGGGGGCGGAGGCCGCGGACACCGGTGGGTGGTCCGGGTGGTTCTGGCCCTCCTCTTGCTGGGGAGTCTCTACCTGTTCCTGAGCCTCTACCAGGAAGGGTCCGCTCAGCAGCGGGAGCTGGACCTGGCCAGCAGCCGCCTGAAGGCCACTCAGACCCAACTGGCCTCCCGGCGCGATGAGGTGAATCGTCTGGAGGTCGAACTGAGGGGTCTGCAGCAGCGGCTGGGGGCACAGCAGGGTCTGCCCCAGCAGCCGGGAAGCGACCGCTGGCAGGCGGCTCTGGCTGCCTTGGAGGGGCTCCAGGGCGGCGGGGTGCAGTTCCTGTCCTTGCAGGGGAAAGCCGACGATGAGCTGACGGTGGTGGCCTTGGCCACTGGGGAGCAGCCTCTGGCACGGCTGCAAGCACGGCTCCTGGAGGCAGGCCAGCCCTTTGAACTCCAGGGCGTCCAGTGGAAGCAGGACAAAGGGGTCCTCACTCTCACGGCGACCCTGCGGGTGGGGGCTTCACCGTGAGGGGCCGGCTGCGCCAGTGGCGGGCCCTTCTTTCCGTGGAAGCGGTGCTGCTCCTCCTGGTGTTGATCATGGCGGGAGCGGTGCTGTACCAGGGGCAGAAAGCGGCGGGTTTGCGCGCCGAGCGGGCGGCGGTGGAAGGGAAGTTGGCCCAGGCCCGGGAGAGCCTGGCTGCTCTGCAGGACCCGGCGGCGCTGCGCCAGCAGATCCAGGAACTGCAAGCCAGCCCCCAGAGCCAGACGCTTCCCACGCGATGGGAGGCCCTGGCGTTGAGCACGGCGCTGACAGACTACGCCGCCCGGAGCGGCCTCCGGATCGTTGCCCTGAGCACGGCAGAGGGCACGATACCGGGTGCTATGCAGGGGGAAACAGCTCCCGCTGTGAAGGTTACGCTGGAGGTAGAGGGCCCCCTGGGAAAGCTCATCGGTATCCTCGGCACAGTGCAGGGCTTCCCCACAGCGATGGTGCAAAGCCTGGGCTTCAGCGCCGGGGACGGCGCCGTGTGGAACGCCAAGCTGGAGCTGGCCGTGGCTTACAGTCCGTAGCCTTAGGGAAGGAGTGAGCGTGCGTCTACCTTGGGACAGGGAAGGGCGGCAAGTTCTCGCCCTGACCATCGAGCAGGGCGCGGTGAAGCTGGTCCTTGCCCAGCGCCAGCGGGTGCTTGACCATCGGCTCCAGCCGGTGAACCCGGCCTTCTTCCGAGAAGGACTGCCGGCCCAGCCCGGGCGGGTGGCCAGGGTCATCGCCGGCGCCGTGAAGGAGTTCGGCGGCTCCATTGAGAGAGTCGTCGCCACCGTTCCTGGATTCCAGAGCATGTTGCAGGTCCTGGAGCTTCCCAAGGCTCACGGGCTGGATCCCCGGGAGGTCATCCCCCGGGAGGCGGCCCGGGCTATGGGCATCCCCCTGGAGCGTTCGGTCCTGCGGTGGCACCGGCTGCCCGACTGGCAGGACCGGACCCGGTGGCTGGTGGTGGCAGCACCCCGGCGCTCGGTGGACGCAGTGGTGGAGACGCTGCGCCAGGCCGGGCTGGGGTTGCACGGGCTGGAGTTGCGACCCTTCGCCCTGGCGCGGGCGGTCAATGTGCCCGATGCGATTGTCGCCTGGCTCGGAGCCGATGGCGCGGACGTGGTGCTGGTCCGCCATCACGCTCCCGTGGTCTGTCTGGGCGTCGCCTGGGGCGCGGAGGTCACCGAGGGGCCCGTCCTGGTGGAGCGTCTCTCCCAGATGGTGGAGCAGGCCCTGGCCAGGTACCGGGGGTCCAGTCCTGAGGGGTGGGTGGCCGATGACGTTCCCCTCTTCGTCTGCGGCGTGCCCGCCGGACTGGAGGGCGAGGTGGGGCCCGGCGTCGCCGCCAACCTGGGCCGGGAGCTCCAGGCGCTGCGGCCGCCCATGGAGGTCACCGAGGACTTTCCCGTGCACGAGCTGGTCATAAACCTTGGACTGGCCCTGGGGGAGGCGTAGCCAATGGTAGGCGCGCTGGCCTTTCTGCTGGGTGCCTCCGTGGGGAGCTTCATCAACGTAGTGGTTGACCGACTGCCGCGAGGACGGCCCATCCTGGTATCTCGTAGCCGGTGCGATGCCTGTGGGTCGGCGTTGTCCCCAGCGGACCTGGTGCCCCTCCTGAGCTACCTCTATCTGCGCGGACGCTGCCGCTACTGCGCAGCCCCCATCCCCCTTCGCCTGCCGCTGGTAGAGGGGGGCACCGGTGCCCTGTTCCTGATCTTCTTCCTGCGGGAGGGACTCACCGGGGGCGCCCTCCTCCTGTCCCTGGCGGCGGCCCTGCTCCTGGCGCTGGCCCTCATCGACCTGGAGCACGGGCTGGTGCCCGACCGCCTGGTGCTACCAGGCGCGGTCCTGGCCTTGCTCATCAGCCCCCTCTGGCCATCGTTGGGCGTGGCGCGGTCCCTGGGTCCGTGGGAAGGGAGCCTGGGGTCCGCCCTGGGATCGGTGGGGGCAGGGGTGGGCGCCCTGCTGCTCTTTGCGGCCGTGGTGCTCCTCTCCCGCGGCGGCATGGGCTGGGGCGACGTCAAGCTCGCCGGCCTCGTCGGCCTGCTGACCGGCGTCCCGGGCGTGGCGGTGGCCCTCTGGCTGGCCGTCGTCGCCGGGGGAGCGGCGGCGCTGCCCCTCCTGGCCCTCCGTCGCCGCAGCAGGAAGGACCCCATCCCCTTCGCCCCCTTCCTGTCCGCGGGCGCAGTAGCCGCCCTTCTTGGGGGCGACTACATCGTCGGGTGGTACCTCCGCCTTGCTGGAGGGCTGGCACTGTGACGGCCCTCCAGCAAGGGAGCCCGTCCCGAAGGCATCGTCTGTGGGGCCTATACCGGCTGCGCCTTTACCAGGCCCTGTCAATGTTTCGTTTCTTTGCTTTTGCTCTGGGCGTCGGCGTACTCTTTATCCTGGAGCCTTCCCCCAAGGTGCTCCCCTCGGAGCCTCGCTTGCTGACAATCCTGGTGGGGCTTGTCAACGCTGCCAGGACAGTGGTGCCTCCCTACCACCTCATTCGCAAAGAGGCTGTGGAGGCGGCGCTCCTGGCCGGGGAGATGGCGCTGGTCCTTGCCCTGGTTCTGGACACCGGCGGACTGGACAGCCCGTTCCTGGTCTACAGCCTGGCCCCCGTCCTCTCGGCCGCCTTCTTATCCTCGCTCTGGGTCGCCGCCGGCCTGGGCCTTCTCGCCAGCGCGGTGACGGTGGGGGCCCACGCCGTTGCCCTGGGGGGAGTGGTGCCATTGCCTGGGCTCGCCTCCGGGAACTACCCTGTCTTCGCCATCCTGTATGGCACGGTAGCGGTCTTAGTCGCGCTACTGCCCTTCCTCACCAATCTGAACCTGGAGCGCCGTCAGCGAGCCCTGGCTGTGGCAGAGGAGCGCCGCAAGATTCAGTGGGACCTCCACGACGACGTGGCCCAGAGCCTGGCCTTTCTGTCCTTGAAGGCGCAACGGGCCGAACAGCGTCTGGACCAGAGAAGAGGGCCATTGACCGCCCGAGACGTTCGGGACATCGCCCAGGGGCTCCAGCGGGCCTATCTGACCGTAAGGGATTTCCTGGAGGTTCCGGAGGCGACGCCGTCCGGCTCTTTCCACGACGCTCTCCTGCGGGTTGCTGGCTCCTGGAGCCAGGCAACAGGTCTCCCCCTGGAGTTCCGCGACCAGGCGGGGAGCGAGCCTCCCCTCTCGCCGGAAGTCCAGCGCCACCTCCTCCAGATGGCCCGGGAAGCGCTGGCCAACGCCGCCAGGCACGCCCGGCCCGCCAGGGTCTGGGTGACTGTGGAGCGGGCGGAGGGAGCCCTCCTGGTGCGGGTCCGGGACGATGGGCGCGGCATGGCCCCGGGGCAGCCCTGGGGACTGGGCCTGGCCGGGATGCGGGAGCGGGCAGCCCTCATCGGGGCGGCGCTGGAGGTCCACAGCCAGCCCGGCCAGGGGACGGAGGTCCTGGTCCGCCTCCCCCTGCCTCCAAAGGGAGGGCCCCCGTGAGCCCCCTGCGGGTGCTGGTGGCCGACGACCACGCCCTCTTCCGCCGGGGGCTGGTGGAGCTTTTGGCCGAGGAGCCGGATATCCAGGTAGTAGGGGAGGCAGCGGACGGCCGGGAGGCGATGGCCCGGGCGGAGGCCCTGGCCCCTGAGGTCATCCTCATGGACGTGGCCATGCCCGGCACTGATGGCGTGGCCGCCACCGCCGCCCTGTGCCAGCGGGAGCCCCCGCCCAGGGTCCTCATGCTCACCGTGGCCGAGGACTCCGACACCCTTTTCCGGGCCCTGGCCGCCGGCGCCCGGGGGTACGTCCTGAAGACCGCCAGCCCCCAGGAGATCCTGGAGGCCCTCCGTCAGGTCGCCCAGGGATGGGTGGTCGTCTCCCCCGCCATTGCTCCTCTGCTCGCAAGCCGTCTGCGGGGCGGCGAGCGGGGCGCCTCGCCCTCCCCGTACGCCTTGCCTCCCCAGGCGGGCCTGACACGGCGGGAAGAGGAGGTCCTGCGCCTCATCTCCCGGGGCCTCACCAACCCGGAGATCGCCCAGGAGCTGGTGGTCTCCCCCGACACCGTCAAGAGCCACGTCCGGGCCATCCTGGACAAGCTCCAGGCCAGGTCCAAGCGGGAGGCCATGACCTGGGCCCGGAAGCAGGGGCTGGCCTGAGGGCGGCCCCGCCACCCCACCAGACGGCGTGGTGAGCCTGCCGAACTATGCCACGCCCCGATTGCATCGGGCTCGCAATGACACAAAGGAGGGCTAGCCCCCCGTCTCACCCCTTTTCTCACCCCCTAAATCACCCGCAACGGCTGATGCCAGAGAAGCGGGCATAACTGAAACTAGGCACCAGGAAATCTCAGGCGAAGGAGGTGCCTATGGAGTGGTTGAAGGGAGAGCAGACGTGGCCAGCCACAGGGAGCTGACCACAGGAACCTGTAGCAAACCAAGAAGGAGGAACAGTCCATGAGTAAGCGAGTAAGGGAACTCTTGAAGAGGGGGCAGCGGGGCTTCACCCTCATTGAGCTGGTGGCGGTGATGGCCATCATGGCGGTCCTGGTGGCCGTCGTGGCCCCGTCCGTCACTGGCACCCGGAACGCCAGCATTGACGCCCAGACCATGCAGGATGCCACCCAGGTGCGGTCTGCCGTGACGAGCTTCTATAAGGCTCAGAATAAGGCCGAAGTGCGCACACCCCACAGCGTCACCACAACGGCCATGCTGCTCGTGACCGGCGGTGTCGTCCTTGCTAGCGACACCCTTGCTGTGGTCACCAACCAGGCGCAGGGGGTTAGCAGCCGGTGGCCCGAGAGGTACATCACCTTGCAGCACACAGCGACTACAGGTGAAAGGGGAGTCGCCGCCGCCCCCAGTAAGGTGAAGCAGATTGGCGCCGTTTACCCAAATGCCATCCCCACCACCCTGGGCGATAACATCAACAGCGTGGTCCTGCTGGACAAGGAGGGGAGGACCATCTCCGGAGCGACGTTCCTGCGAGACTACACCGCGGTGGACTTCGACACCCTGGTGGGGAACAAGCTCCTGGGCAAGATGCCCGCCGGCAGCGACTTGGAGAGCAACGGCATTCCCAACTTCCTGTGGCTCTTGTTGAAGACCGCCTCGTCAGCCACCAGCTCGAACGACTCCCGTGAGGTGGTGGTGTTCAAGCTGGTGAAGGTGGAAAAGATGGAGTCCACCTATGCCAACGAGAGGCTGGCCCTGAGCACAACTCTGGCCACGGGAACGCATACTGGCTCGGCCGACGCCGGTGGCTTGACAGATAGCGCAGCGCAATTTGACACAGCAGAGGTGGCTGTTGGAGACATCATAACCAACCTGACAGACGGCAGTTCAGCGGCGATAACAGCTTTCACCGCGACCACCATTACCGCTACGTTGACTGGTGGTACAGACAATAACTGGGACTCCGGCGACTCCTACAGGATAGGCAATGCCGCGTTGGAAGGGCGAGCAGTAGCGCCGAGGGTCGTCTCGCAGGCCGATACCACCAATAAGCTCGACCTGACCTACGAGCGCATCTTCTAGGAGTGATTAAGGAGAAAAAGGAGATATACCATGAAACATCTACTAAGAGTACTAAAAGGACAGCGAGGGTTCACCCTCATTGAGCTGGTGGCGGTCATGGCCATCATGGCGGTCCTGGTGGCCGTCGTGGCCCCGTCCGTCACTGGCACCCGGAACGCCAGCATTGACGCACAGACCATGCAGGACGCCACCCAGGTACGGAGCGCCGCGATGGACTTCTACAAGTCCCAGACCGAGGCCGAGGTGCGGACGCCTCATAGCGTCGACTTGACGACCAAGGTGAATAGCAGCGACCAGGGATTGACGGCGCAAGAGGTGAGCAGCCGCTGGCCCGAGATGTACGTCACCCAGGCCTCGTCAGGCAACGTGCCGGCACTAACCGGCAGGACGACTCCCTCCAAGTACAGTTCCGTTTTTGAAACGCATACCTCCCCGCACGTGATCGACGTGACCCTGACCGGGAAAAGCGCGAACGGGGTCGCCGGCGCTGCAATCTCAGCCGCGACGCTTCTGGGAGATTACACCGCCATTGACCTGGCAGACTTGTTGGCCGACAAACTCGTAGCCAAGATGCCGGCGGGGAGCACCACCACGAGCACAGCCGCGGGCAATCTCGCGATTCCCAACTTCCTGTGGCTCTTCGAGAAGACCGACTCGGCGACGGACAGCCTGAACGACTCCCGCGAGGTGGCGGTGTTCAAGCTGGTCCAGGTGGATGAGATAGAGGCAGAGGGTGGCGCCACCACTGTCAACCTGACCTACGAGCGGATTTTCTAATCCCTCGATGTTCATCCGTAACCTGGGCAGACCCATCACCGGACGTCATAGACGCATAGAGTAAAGAACGCCACAAGATAGATAGAGAGAGGAAAGCCATGAGAAACATAAGAAAACTACTGAAAGGACAGAAGGGGTTCACCCTGATTGAGTTGGTGGTGGTCATCGCCATCCTGGGGGTGCTGGCAGCCGTCAGCGTGCCCCTCATCACCAACTACCTGGGCCAGGCCAAGGAGCGGGCCTACAACAACGACGTGAAGATGGTCCAGGCCGCGGTGGACGCCTACTACAGCGCCCCCGACAACACCAGGTTCATCGGCCAGCGCCAGTACCCCATCTACGGCATGGACGTGGCCAGCTCCACCCTGAGCGATCTGCTGGATGACGCCACCGAGGCCAGCGTTGACCTGAAGGGGAACTATGACCCCCTGAACGCTGTCAACCACAAGAACCCCCTGAGCGGCACCGTGGGCGGCAACCCGGTGTGGACGGATGACGCCGACGGCATCCGCTCCGGCACTCCGGCCACGGACAACGAAGAGAACGTCAACGGGCCCGGGGTGGTCACCCCAGTAGGCTGGCACGTGGTGCTCGTAACCCGGCAGACGAAAGACTACTACGTGGACACCCGCGACTACATCATCGACATGGAGAAGCTGACGGCCAAGGGCCTGCTGGACGGCGTTCCCGCCTCGGCAGCGGCGGACAACTGCCCCACGGAGACCTGCACCGGCAGCTACATCTACTACGTAGGGAGTGATGGTAAGGTGCAGACGCTCCTGGCCAGCTTCCCTGAGGCGGACAAGACAGGCTTCCAGGACGTGCACCCGTAGCCTGATAGCGGCCTGGGACGCATGCCCAGCCGCCCAGATATGCAGAGAGAGCCGGCCGGCGGCCAACCCGCCGCCGGTTCCCTCTGTAGTTTAGCTGGCTGTGACGACCACACGAGACGAGGCGTGACATGAGGCATCCAGAAAAGGCCCCGCCTTTGGGGGGGTTCACCCTGATAGAGTTGGTGGCAGTCATGGCCATCATGGCTGTCCTGGTGGCCGTGGTGGCCCCCGCCGTGACCGGCACCAGGAACGCCAGCGTCCGGGCCCAGGCCCAGGCGGATGCCAAACAGGTGCGGGCCGCAGTGAATGCCTTCTTTGGACGCCAGGAGGGCGGAGACGTCCGGACACCGCACACCGTCCAAACCGCCGCCAAGCTGCCGACGGTGGCCGGGGTACGACCGGGGCCTCCTGAACACGCCCAGGGCGGTGGGCCTCCCACCCATGCCCCCGGGCAGGTCAAGGCCAAGCAGGTCCTTGGCAGCCGATGGCCGGAGCTGTTCATCACCCTGCAAGTGGAGGCCGATACCAGGAATGGCGACACGGTCCCAGAGGCCCCCGGGCAGATCAAGAAGCTAGGCGCGGAGTATCCCCATGTCTTCACCACCGGCTCCGCGGACAATGTGGCAGAGGTGGTGCTCCTCGACAGCCAGGGCACGACCATCGCCGGGACGGACCTCCTGGAGCAGTTCACCGCCATAGATATGGACACCCTATTGGAAGGGGGCTTCTTGCAGGCGAAGCCCTCGGGAATCCGGCAGGACAGCAACGGCTTTCCCACCTTCTTGTGGCTCTTCCGGAAGACCACCTCCTCCATGGGCCTCCAGGGCGATGAGCGGGAGGTCGCCGTGTTCGTCCTTGTCGGGGTGAAGGAGCTGGAGAACCAGCCGGCCACCAAAAAGATTGGAAAGGGTGCGGAGCTGGAGGAGCCGCGGGGCAAGGGGCGAGCGAAGAGTCGGGCGGCCGTCTTGGAGACCATCGCTGAGAACAAGGTGCGGCTCATCTACCAGCAGATTGTCGGCAGCGAGGGATAAGAAGACCATGACTGGAACGGTAATGATCGCGGATGACGAGGAAAGCATCCGGCGGGTGATAGCTACGACCCTGGGTGAAGACCAGCGGTACCGCGTGGTGGTGGCCCGGGATGGCGAGGAGGCCCTGGAGACGGCCCGCCGGGAGAAGCCCGCCCTTATCCTCCTGGACGTCCGCATGCCGAAGATGAACGGGTACGAGGTGTGCCGACGCCTGAAGTCGGACCCGGATACCAGGCACATCTCCGTTGTCATGGTTACTGCTCTCGGCACCGACAGCGATCGCCAACAGGCAGTGGAAGCAGGGGCCGATGACTACTTTGTCAAGCCTTTCAGCCCCACAGACCTTCTGGGGAAAGTAGAGGAGGTCCTGAGCCAGCCACAGTCGAAGGAGGGTGCGCTGGCAGTGGGTGATCTGCCGCCGGGAGAGCACAAGGCGACTTCCTTAGAGCAGATGGGCCGGGAGCAGTTCGAGGTCTATGCCCAGGAACTCCGCCACCTTTTCCTTGAAGAGCGGCGTCTTCGCAGCGATCTGGAGGAGAAGAGCCGGCAACTGGAGCAGAGGATAAAGGAGATCCACGGGCTGAACCTGATGGTCCAGGCGCACCTTGCCGAGGAGGGGCAGGCGCTTGAGGCCTACCGGGGGTTGTTCCTGGAGTGGAAACGGCTGCTGAACGAGATGCAGGCCCTGGCGGCGCGAGGAGACTCCCTGCCTCTGCCCGAGTCCTTGGACGACGCTGGAGCCGGTTCGCACGCTGTGGGCCAGTAGCCGATGGTGATGATGGCTAAACGGTCTGGGTTGTTCCGCCGCCAGGAGGGGTTCTCCCTGGTGGAGGTCGTTATCGCTATCGCCCTGGTGGGCATCGTGGTGACAGGTCTCCTGGGCGTTATGGCTGCCACCAGCAGGGCATCTGTCCGGGCGGAGGAGAGCGTAACGCTTCTCCAGCTCGCTCGGGCCCAGATTGAGGCCATCCAGCAGTCCCCCTTCAAGGCCAACGCGGCCGAGTATCCCTCCATCACCGGCATCCCGGAGGGCTTCACGGTCGCCTTTACCGCTGCCGATTCAGGGATCGCTTATACCTACCCGGCGCCCCTGGGCACCACCATTACCGGAGAGGTCCAGCGGATCACCGTCACGGCCCAGGGGGATTTCAGTCAGATGAGCCTCACCTTCTATAAAGTGAGGCTGCCATGAGAGGGCGCTGGACGGCAGAAAGGGGGGCGACGCTCCTGGACCTGACCATAGCCATCGCCGTGACCGGGATTCTGTTAGTCTCCCTGGCCTCCATCGCTGCTGGCATAATCCGTATCCCCGTCAAGACCCAGAGCGAGCTTTCAGCCTCCCAGGGCATACAGAACGCGGTCCTGACCATCACTGAGGACGCCAACATGGCCCAGTCCTTCACTCCTGGCGTGGAGCCGGACTACGGGACCTTTACCTGGCACGAGTTCAGCGGCGCCTCGCCGGTGCAGGTCACCGCCCGCTATTACTGGGATGGAGGGGATGTATCCTGGCAGAATGCGAGTGGAGAGGTATTCTGGAGAACTGGAGCGGTGTATCGTGTGCTGGACCGGCGGGAGAACCCCCTCATCCCTGAGGAGTCCCGCCGCCAAGTGATGGATGGGGTGCTCCAGTACGCCGACGTGGTGTTCCAGCACACCCCCTCCTCCTGGACCTACGATCCGGCCACCAGGAAGTGGACCTATGCGGAGGGCAAGGTCACCGTCTCGGTCAAAACGACCCAGGAGGCAGGCGCCGAGTTCCCGGACACGGTGTTCACTGCTCAGCTCGTCTCTGATCTCCGGCCCCAGATAGACAGGCCCGTCCCTCTCCCGGGCCGGCTGGCTCCCCCGGTCCCTCCTCCCAACCAGGTGGGCTTCAGGATCGCCGGCAATCCCAACCTGATCACCGGGACCTACCGGAGCGGCAGCGGGGCCGACCTGAGGTACGACGACACTAGCCACTACGTGGCCCGTGGAGCGGGCACCCCGCGGACCATCGTCTGGGAGGCTACCAGCGAGGCCATAGACTACTCCGAGATCACCGACATTACCGTGGAGTTCACCGGCCAGACCGATAAATCGGGCGTATCCCTGGAGTTCTTCATCTACAACCCCAGCGACCCCGAGCACACCAGCGGCGGCTACGCCCCTTCCCCGGACGCAGCCACCACCTATGCAAGTGCGAGCACCGACTACACCACCGTCTTCACCTTCGATGCGACAGATGTGGCCTACGTGGACTCCCTGGCTACCAAGGTGGTCAAGTTCAAGCTCAAGGCCACTGCCAGCTCGGTGTTTGACCTCTCGGCGGACAATCTGGTGTTCAAGGTAGCCGGCACCCCTTCCCCCACCTTCTTCCGGGACTATGTCATTGAGGTGACCCCTACCCTGGAGGCGGGCTCCTTCGTGGGGGGGGACTTCACCAGCCTGGGCACGGACGACACCAGCTACTATACGGTGGGGGAGGTAGGCGGCGTGGTCCGCTGGAGCGCCGTGAGCGAGGCCATAACCTTGGATACCATCTCCAGCATCGAGGTCCGCTTCATCGGCAGGGCGACCAAAGGGGCTCCGGTCCAGCAGATCTTCGTCTTCAACCCCGCCAACGGGGGCGATGGGTATCCTGCTACTCCCAACGCTCAGAACACCTACGCCTCGACCAACACTGATACGCTGGTGAGCTTCTTCCTCAGCAGCGCTGACCTGACATACGTCAACTCCCTCTTCCCCAAGGAGGTGCGTATCCGGGTCAAAGGCACTGACTCTACGGCAAACTGGCAGCTCCAGGGCGACCTGCTGGTGTTCAGGGTGAAGCCGTGATAGGTAGGAGCGGAGTGTCAGCGCGGCACCGGTGGCCTCTGTGGGCCTCCCTTTTGCGTCGCCAAGAGGGGTTCATCCTTCCGTGGGCCATGATGGTCATCCTGCTGGGGGTCTTCATCGCGGTGCCCGTGATAGGCCTGGCGGGCAACGCCTTTCGTGGCCACGCCAGGATCGAGGACCAGATTCGCAGCTTCTACGCAGCGGATGCCACCGTCCACGCTGTCATGTCGGACCTGGCCCGGGGGTCCGATGCTGCTCCTTCTGCCCCCTTTACCTATAGCCCGCCTGCCGTCAACTTCGGCACCGACGTGCCACAGGTAAGTGTGAACGTGCTAGAGAGTCAGACCCTGGCCACGGTGAAGCCCATCAACTACCTGGTGGATGGGAACCCCACCGTGCTGGTGGGGGTCACCCCCATCGGCACAGGGCTCGACCTGGCCAGCGATGACGACTCCTACTACAAGCTCAGCGATGCTGGAACTCCCCCATCCCTGAGCTACGAGGTCACCAGCCAGCCTGTCCAGTTCGCCAAAGTGTCCTTCGGGGAGGTCCGTATCACTGCCCTGTCCACCAAGTCCAGCGCCAAGCTGGAGGTGTTCATCTACAACCCCGCCGATCCCGCCCACACCCAGAACGGCTACAACCCGATTGCCGATATGACAGTCATCCTGGAGCTAGCCAATACGGAGCAGACCTTCTCCGTGTCCCTGGAGGACGCGGACGTTACCTATCTGAACTCCCTCTCCACCAAGCGGCTGAAGATCAAGGTGGTAGCCACCAGGACCGGGGGCTTCAGGCTGGATACAGACCAGTTGGTATTTGCCATGGCGGGGGTGGTGAGCACCGACCAGGTCAACGTCCAGGGGGAGCCGCTGATCATCACCGGGTCCCTCCTCTCTGGCTCAGGAGCGGCCCTGCGTCTGGACGACACCACCTACTACACTGTCAGCAGCTTAAGCAACGTGGTGATGTACCAGGTCACCAGCAGCAACCTCTCCTTCTCCTCTCTGGACAAGGTGACTGTGCCACTTGTCGTGCGCGCCAACAAGGGTGGCGTGGTGCTGGAGTTGTTCGTCTTTAATCCCACCGATCCCGCCCACACCAGCGGAGGCTACGACCCGACCCCCGACCTGACTACCACCATTCCGCTGAACAACGTAGACAAGGCCGTGACCCTCACGCTGTCCCAGGCTGACGTGGCATACCTGAACACCCTCTCGCCCATCTCTATGAAGCTCAAGGTCCGGGCCAGCTATACCAGCGCCTTTCAACTAGAGTCGGACATGCTGCTCTTCATCGCCACCAGCAATTCCGCTCCCGCGGTGATGGTGCGGCAGATAAGCCAGCAGTACGTTGACCCCGGCCTCAAGAACCCCAACTTCTCAACCATGGTCGCCAAGGAGGGCTACTTGCTGCGCATCTACAACGTGCGGCCTGGTCTGCTCATGGTCAACTGGGCCTCCCACACCCCTGACTTCAAGGAGGGCAAAACCTCCATCCAGGTGTTCCGCGGCCTGGTGATCGACAGCGGGGCCCTGGTCACCCCTGGCAAAATCACCTCTAAGCCATCTTCCTCCGGGAATGACCTGGTCCTGGCGGCCAGCTCGCGACCTCACGAGGCCTTTGTCCGCACCGGGTTTGTGGATGTGGACACCGGCGTTTACACCATAGTCTTCTTCAACGACTCGGCCAGCACTATGATTACCGAGCCTTTCGCCGCCACGGGTAACAAGGAGGACGCCTGGATCTACGTCCCCGCGTTCAAGGACTACCTGGTGGACGTGCAGGTAGGGAAGGTGGGGCTGAAGGCGGTTGTTCGCCAGATCCCGGGACCGACGGAGCCGCCTGACTTCCCCTGGTCCACCACCAACATCAACTGGATCGAGAACCTGGTGCTCATCCAGTCGTGGGAGCCCTACGGGGTCGTCCCACCCCTTCCCGCACCTTCGGGATGAGGTTCACCACTTGGGCACGTTGACGGTGGGGACATTTCCAATAGCCTTCCCTTGGGCGAACCCGCACGCTCATGGCCCTACCCCATCGGCTTGGTCGGCGTGAAGCCCTCTGAAGCCAGGGCCGTTCGCTGCAGGAGCTTGGTGAGCGCCTGCACCTCCTGGGTGATCTGCTCAAGCTTGGTGGCCACTTCCGCGTGCGCCTGAACAGCCGTGAAGTAGTTCTGGAGGTGTTGCTGGAAGAGTCGATTCAATGCCTCGATCTCCTTGATCCGCTGCTGGAGAGTGCAGTACTCCTTTTCCAGTTCGGACCGCAAGCGCCGTTCTTCCAGAAAATGCTGGCGCAACTCCTTGGCGTAAATCTCCATCTGTGGTCCGATCACCTGCTCGAATGACCCCGTTGGCTTCGCTTCAAGGTCTGCCATGCATATACCTCCTGCCCGCCCGTCCCCATAGTCCCTATGCCGACCCATGGAGAATCTCTTCGACCTTCTCCAGCAGCTCGGTGGGGCTAAAGGGCTTGGTCAGGTAGTCGTCGGCACCCACATTCGTCGCCTTCTGCCTGTCGCTCTCCTGGGCCAGGGCCGTAAGCATCACGATCCTTATGTGGGCGGTGGCCGGGTCCGCCTTCAACGCCTGGCAGACCTTGAAGCCGTCAACCTTGGGCATGAGGATGTCCAGGAACACGAGGTCGGGCTTCTCGCGGCGGGCGATAGCCAGGGCCTCGTCTCCATCCCGGGCAACCAGGAGATGGTATCGGTCCTCTCCGAGGGTGGCCCGTAGAAGGTTCACAATCGGCGCCTCGTCATCGGCGATCAAGACTTTGTTCGTCATACAGTCCTCCTCGGTAAGGGGAATGCTACCCCCCCCCCCCGAATTCGTCGTAATCCGTGGGCAATGTGAAGTAAAACGTCGAACCCTTGCCCGGCTCACTCTCTACCCAGACCTCTCCCTGCATCAACTCCACCAGCGCCTTGACGATGTAGAGCCCCAGGCCGGTCCCCCTGATCCCATCGGTCTCTGGCGGGCGGATGCGGTGGAAGCTGGTGAAGAGGTCCTGCTGGTCATCCGGAGCGATGCCGATGCCCTCGTCCGCCACGCTCACCACCACCCGCCGCCGCTCCGGGTCGTGGCGGGCTGCCACCGACACCTTGCCCCCTTGGGGGCTGTACTTGATGGCGTTGCCCAGGAGATTCATCAGGACCTGCCCCACCTTGTCCCGGTCCGCCCACACCGCCGGAACATCTCCCGAGACGGCTGCTATAAACTGGTGTTGGTCGGTAGTGGGTTTGAAGGTTCCCACCACCGCCTCCACCACATGGGCCACGGAGACCTGCTCGCGCCGAAGCTGAAGTTTGCCCGAGTGGATACGGGAGACATTGAGCAGGTCATCGACGATAGTCGTCAGGCGCCGGGACTCCTGGTAGACCTCCTGAAGCCATGCCTGCCGGCGCTCTGGGGCCACCTCCCGCTTGAGCAAGAGCTCCGTGAACCCAAGGATGGCGGTCATTGGCGTGCGCAGCTCGTGGGAAGCCACGGAGACGAAGGCATCCTTTCGGCGGTCCATCTCACGCTCGCCTGTGATGTCTCGAATCACCACGCCAGGCAGGACATGGCCCGACCCCAAGTCAATGTGGAAGACTCGGACGGAAAGCTCCCGCCTCTCCGGGCGCAGGATGGTTATATACAGGGGGTCCTTTGCCTCGACTCCTTCCAGAAGGGTGCCACGTAAAACACTGAGAGCCTCGGAGTTTTCTAGATCAGGCGCCTTCATCCTCATTACATCGTCAATGTGCCTGCCTACCGCTTCCCGCTCAGGCAGTCCCGTGAGCATTGCAACCGCGTCATTCCACCACAAGACCCGCCCGTCTTGCGTGAAGACTGCCAGACCTTCGGTCATGCTCATCAGGACTGCTCGGGTGCTCGATTCACTCTCTCGAAGTTTCCGGTTACTCGCCTCAAGCGCCTCCGTTCGCTGGACCACGAGTTGCTCTACCTGTGCAGTGCGGCTGACCAGCCCATAGCCATAGGTCCCTGCCACGCCGATCAGCGCAAATCCCGCCGCCAGAACAGCCCAAGGCAACCAGGGCACCCATCCATTGGAGCCGCCTATCGGTTCGAACACCAGAGCCCATCGCCGTTCTCCCACCGCGAGTACCGTCTCCCACTGCGAACCGGAGCGAGGATTTGCCCGCCCCTCGCCGGTGACCAGGCCACTCATTGGTCCAGAATCCGGCTCGAATGCGTACATCAATAACTCATTGTCGCGGTCAGTCGTGTCGTAGAAGCGCAGAGACATAGGGCCGGGTCGCTGCCCCTGGAATGACGCCTCGACAAGCTCGTTGACCCTGAATACCCCGATCGCGAATCCCTGCAGATGCCACCGACGCTGCTCAACAGAGTCAAGGGGTTTCAGCTTTTCGTACACGGGGACGAAGACGAGGAACGATAGCTGGCCCTCTGTTTCCTGGACGATTCTGACCGGCGCCGTCGCCGTTGGCTTGCCGGTGTCACGAGCCTCCTCCAGTGCCCGGCGTCGGAGTGCGTCGGAACCCAGATCGAACCCGAGAGCTACTTCATTCCTTTTTAAGGGCTCGACAAAGAAGACCGGAAAGTATTCTGGGCGATTGCTGGCAGGGACAAGCAGACCACTTGGATCTTGCTCTGTTATTTGGAAGGCATCATGACCGTCCGCACGCGCTGCGGCGACATAGGCACTTATCTGCTTCTGCGGGACACGCGGTATCCACTCAAGAGCCTCAATTTCCGGGTGGGCAGCTAAAGCAGACCGCGTGAAGGCGGCGAACTCGTGGCGTTCCACTTCAATGGAAGCGTCGAACAGCCCGCGAATCGACGCCACGACCTCGATGCCTCTATCGGCAGCCCTGCCAAGGGCTGCGGCACGCACGGCCGCTCGTTCCCTGAACTCTCCTTGGGCACGATCCCGCTCCCAGCTTCTTAGCAGGAAAAATGAGACGAGAGAAAGCGCGACGCCTACCAGCAGCATGGCACCAATCGCAACGTAGCGTTGCGATAGCAGGGTCGGCTTCTTAGGTTCGTTCCCGGCGTCACCCACTTTGAATACGCCCTCTCGAAGTGATCAAGTAACCTGTTGAGTCACCTGCATTGCAGGTTGCAGTCCCAGCCTCCCAGCAGGTGACGACAGGAAACTCCTCCAAGGAACGCCGCTGATCTTGTTGTGCTTCGGCCTCGTGCTGGCGGCCGGACAGGCCCCAAATGGCGCTGTCATGGAGGGACCGCACGGCGCACCGGATAGCACTAAAGTCCGTAACGGCAACGTTAGATACGGCGAGGAACTCACGGCGGTGACGGGGCGAAAGCGAGGTAAACGGCCTGTAGAGAGCCGCTATGTACGGGTCGCGTCGTAGCCAATGTTGATATTGCCGACAATCCGGGGGGGGTATGCGTCGTAGCGGTGCGGGGTTCGCCGCCAGTTAGCTGTGTAGCATGATGATCTTGGTTGCCCATGCTCGATATTTTACGAGAAACTGCAGGAAGTCACAACTGTAGATACTTCGCGGCCACGTCCCACACAGAGGAAATGCCTCAGCAAACCCCTGAATCCCTTTAGGCTGCGCCATTGGGGTCCGATCGCTGTGTGGAGTCTTCCACCACCTGCGGGACCGCCGCCAATACAGCTTCCAGGCCCGCCGAGAGCCCCACGGGAACCTGAACCAGCGTGGGGTCCAGCTCCGGGGCCCCCACGCCCACCAGGGTCTCCTCCATGCCAATGTCCAGGACGATCCTCATCCGGGTCACCTTCTGCGTCATACGAGCCTCCTTTGGTCCACGAAGCACTTGGGGAGCTTTTTCCGCAGCTCCTCGTTGGCCATCTGGGTGTAGATGGTGGTGGTGCTGATGTCCGAGTGACGGAGCACCTGCTGGATGTCCCGCAGGTCGGCGCCCCGCATGCGCAGGTCCGCCCCCACGGTGTGCCGCAGTGTGTGGACCGGGCGCCGCACGTCCTTGACCCCGGCGCCCAGCATCAGGCCCCGGACTACCGCCTGCATGGTCCGCCGGTCCAGGTGCCCCGGCCCTCCACCCTTCTTTCTGCTGCTGGGGAAGACCCAGGGCGAGTCGTGGGTGACGACCCACTCCTGGATGGCGGTGACCACCGCGTCCTCCACCGGCACGATCTGCTCCTCGCTTCCCTTGCCCAGGACGCGCAGGTAGCCCCTGGGGTCCACGTTCTCCCGCTGGAGCCCCAGCCCCTCGGAGAGGCGGAGGCCCGCACCGCCGTACACGAACAGCGCCGCCCGGTGGAAGAGGGCCCTGACCTTGGCCCGCTCGGGAGCCCTGGAGTCCCACAGGGGCCGCTCGGCGTGCTCCAGCAGCCCGCGCCACTCCTCGTCGGTGAGCCAGCGGGGCAGCCGCCGGGTGAAGGCGGGCGCCCCCAGCTCCAGCTCCTGGCCCTTGAAGGCGAAGTAGGCCTGGAGGGCGTAGATGTGCCGTCCGATGGTGCGGGGCAAGTTCCCCGCCGTCTCCAGGTGGCGCACGAAGTCCTCGGCGGCCTCCTGGGAGACTTCCCGCCCTTCAAGGAACCGGTGGAACCTCCGCACGGTCCAGAGGTAGGCGGCGATGGTGGCCTCCCCCTTGGGGCGGCGCCTGCCCCGCCTGGCGTCGGACGGGTAGCGCAGCCAGAAGGCGAAGCGGTCCAGCTCGTCTCCGAGGCCGTCCCAGGGCCTGGTCATGGAAACCGCGCCCTGAGGGCCGGTTCGTAGTTGGCGATGGCGCGGGCCCGGGCGTCCGGGCTCAGGGGCTGGCCCTCCAGCGCCTGAGCGTAGTTACGGATGGCCCGCTCCCGGGCCTCGAAGATCCCGCCCAGCCACCGCTTGCACAGGGCCGCCAGGGGGTCCACAGGGACCACGGGCGATCCCATCGCCTCGGCCTCCCCCTGGAGCAGGCCCGCAGGGTGGGGAAACGGGACCTCTACTGCCGTCCGTCCGTTGGGCATGTTCACCTCCGCTCCAGGTGGCGCTCGTACAGGTCCAGGGACTCGTCGGCCACCTGGCGCACCGTCTTCCCCGTCCGCTGGGCCAGGGCTTCCAGGCGCTCCATGTGGGCCACCGACTGGCAGACCACCTCCTCCAGGGGCAGGCCCTGGGAGTGCACCAGGCGCTTCAGGGTCTCCACCATCCTGCGGCCGTCGGGCGTCGCCAGCAGCCTGGCCATCTCCAGTCCCATCATGGCTACAGCTCCCCCCTGGCGGGCTCCAGGCCCGGGTCGGCCCACTCCGCCAGCCACCGGAGGGGCGGGTCTCCCTGCTGGTTCAGCCAGAAGGCGCACCAGTGGAGCGGGTGGATGGCCTCGCCACCCCAGGGGTCGTCCGCCACGCCCACGACGGCGCAGGTGGGGAAAGCCCGCCCTGAGCCTGTCAAAGGGGGCTTGGCCGGCACCGGCGATGAGGGGCGTCACCGCGTGTAAGAGCCTGCGCGACCTTTCCCCTCTTGCTCCTCTCGAGACCGTTGTTGCAGCCCTACCTCTATGCTGGCCTCCCGAATGGTGTATTGACCATGTCCATACAGATGGTAGGTTAGGTTAAGAGAAAGCTGCTGAGAAACCAGGTGGGCTGATGGAAAGCACAAGCGTGAGGGAGATTAGAATACGGCTGGGGCTGTCGCAAGAGCGTTTCGCCCAGCTCCAAGGCGTATCTGCACAGACGGTGAGGCGGTGGGAGAGCGGCCAGACCAGGCCGCTCCCCATCATCAGCCTGAGGCTAAGAGAGCTGGAGCACCAGGGGCGCACCCGACAAGGGAGAGGAGGTCCAACTATGGGAGAGGAGACTAGAAAAAGAGATGAAGGTGTCCGGGTGGACGTTGGGCTGGGGCTTGGCGGGCCAAAGGGGTGGGCAACCTCTTTGAGGTGCTGTCCAAGATGGTCGAAGAGGGCAAAGAGGAGGCGACCCAGACGGGCACGGTGGAGGCGATGGGTGGCAAGCTCAAGGGAGTATATGGCTTCAGCGTGCGCCTTGGCTTGGGAGGCGAACCCGTCGTAGAGCGGTTCGGCAACATCCGAGAGACCCCCTCCGGGGTGCAGGTGGTCGAGACCCGGGAGCCTCTCGTCGACGTCTTGGATGAGGAAGGCCGTATCCTGGTCATCGCGGAGATGCCCGGGACCGAGGAAAAGGACATCCAGGTGAAAGCAGAGGGCGACATCCTGGAGATCACGGCCTCCAGCGAGGAGAGGCGGTATCACAAGGAAGTCCTGCTCCCCTCTGCCGTAGAGCCGACGAAGGTGGTGACGTCGTACCGGAACGGTGTCCTGGAGGTGCGGCTGACCAAGACACAAAGAGCAGGCGCATAAGTTAGGAGAGGCATCGTGGCCCTTAAGGACTGTGACATTGAGTTGGTCATCCAGGACATCGTTCAGTGGCGGGAGTTCTACTCTTACTGGCCTATCGGTCAGCCTAGTCGATGGGAGACCTACACTGATTTGCGCACCGGCTGGATGGCCTTGCTGGGTAAGCGATATGAGGACGCACCCCTCGCTGTCTGCAGCCAGGCGCTGGTCCGTGAACTGGAGCGACGCTACATGAATGCTGTGAGTAGGAGCGAGAAGGCTGAGGCAGTGTGGCTGGTTCGGTGCTGGAAGGCGCCGCGTCGCATGGACGAGTTTGCAACTGAGTACCGGGGAGATAGTGAGCATCTGGCGGTCCTCTGGGACAGCAGCGCCGAGGTCGCTGAGCACCCTGAGCAACTAAAGCTCCTCAACTTGCCCGAGATCGGTATCCCTGTGGCCACGACTCTCAGCGCTTTTGCGTCCGGGTCCCGATCCCTGGGAGTGCTTGACCTTGTCATGGCCGATTCTTGGGCCCGCTACGGATGGGTCCCTTTCAAGGTCCGCAAGGACAAGGGGGGAAAGAGCGACTACCTGAAGGACAAGAGAGCCAACTGGAGACTGTACGGGCAGTACGTGGAACACCTGCGGCAGATTGCAGCGGCCCTGGAAGGAGTCTCCTTCGTGGATGCCAGCACGCGTCAGCCGAGCGCGTTCTGCCCCCGCGACGTGGAGATGGCCCTCCACCAGCGCTTCCGCATGGGTGGTCGACATGAGTAGCAAGACCGCGCTGGAGCTTACCGTCGCCGAGGCCCGCCCTGGCGATGTGGGGAGAGGTATGGCGCGCCTCGACCCCAAAGACATGGCGCTTCTTGGAGACAGAGTGCAACTGGGAAAGGTCTCTCCTAAGGAAGCCGCAAGGATGGTGCTGAAGTTCGGGGCCTGACCTGGCCCATAGTAGCGCTGCGCTGGCGGGGGAACTCCGTTGGGAAATGCATCGGAGGACGGTGCAAGGCTTCTGGGACAATGTGGAGCGCCACCTGAGCAGGCTTGACCATCGGAGTGTACCAGGACGGCCTCGCAGCAGACGGCGCCTTGGGCAGGCGCGTCGTTGTCGTTGAGGAAGGAACCCGGCGAGGCAGCAGGAACTACCAGGTCATCCTGACCTTTCTCGACAGGGGAGCCGAGCTTCGGGCAACGGAGGATGCCGCCCTCCTCTTGCGGGAGCACGCCAGCTTGAGCCATGCCAAGCACCAACAGCCCAGCTCCC
>JACPQM010000086.1 GCA_016190505.1 Chloroflexota bacterium
ACGCGGTCAGGGGCCAGCCTCACCCTCACCCAGGCCTCTCCCTTCGAGGGAGAGGGGAGACCCTCCCCGGCGTGTTCGCAGCAACATTGACTGGAATTGGCCACTTAAGGAACCCGCCGGTTTCCAGGAACTGCAGGTCCAGCCCACGCCCACGGCAGCACCGCCATCGCCTGGCGGTGAGGTGCCTTCCGGCCAGGCCTGGCTATTGGCCATCGTGGTTGGCCTGGGCATGCTCCTCTTCGGCTACCGGCTGTTGAGGGGGTCTCTGCTTACTCCAGGGCGCCCGACAGGAGCGCCTCCACGAAGCTCTCCTCGGAGAGGCCCAGCATCTCCTTGAATACCTGCTCGTTGTGTTGTCCCATCATCGGGGAGTGATGCCTCAGCTCGCGGGGTGTCCCAGAGAGGATGAACGAAGGGGAGTTGTGGGCTACCCGGCCCATCTCGGGGTGCTCCAGAAACCAGTAGTGATGCCGGTGGGCCAACTGGGGGTCCTGGTGCATATCCTGGGCATTGGCCACCAGCCCGCAGGGCACGCCGGCGGCCTGGAGGAGGGCCATGACCTGTTCGGGCGGGTACTGGGAGGTCCACTGTTCAATGTGTTGGTCCAGCTCGGCGTGGTGGCGATGGCGTTCACGGAAAGTAGCGAAGCAGGCGGCACCCGCCCAGGCCGGGTGGCCCAGTGCACCTCGGAGTGACTCCCACTCTTCGTCTCTGGTGATGGCGATGGCCACCCAGCGCTCCCAGCCCTTGCAGCGATAGACGCCGTGGGGGGCAAAGGAAGGGTGGCGGTTGCCCGTGCGGGCCTGCACCCGGCCGTTGGCAGTGTAGTCCAGCACTGCCGTCTCCAGGGCGTGGATAACCGTTTCCACCTGGGAGACGTCTATGTGCTGGCCGCACCCGGTCCGCCGGCGGTGGTCCAGGGCGGTGAGCACCGCCAGCGCCCCGAAATGGGGCGCCACCCAATCGCTGTAGGGCATTCCCAGCTCGATGGGCGCCCGGTCGGGCCATCCGGTTAGATGGTACAGGCCCGCCAGCCCGGGCAGGATGATCCCAGCCAGGGGATGCATGTTGTGAGGCCCCGTCTGCCCCTGGCCGGTGAGGCTGACCATAATGATGTCAGGCCGCACTTGCCTCAGCGCGGCATAGTCCAGGCCCCACTTCTTCATGGCCCGAGGGGTGAAGCTTTCTACCACCACATCCCCTATCATCACCAGACGCCGGGCGATCTCGACAGCCTGGGGATGGTTCAGGTTAAGGGTAACACCCAGCTTGTTGGTGTTGTTGTCCTCGTACATCCCGCTGAGATTGATGCCTACCTCGTTGTTGCGGAAGGGCCCCTCGCTGCGCACCAGGTCGTGCCGGGTGTCGGACTCGATGCGGACTACTTCGGCGCCATGGTGGGCCAGATACAGCGCCGTCAGCGGACCCACCCCGATCCAGGAGAAGTCAATGACGCGCACCCCGGACAGGGCATGCCGGTCCAGTGGTTGCCCGGTGATCTGCCCCAGGGCAGAAGCTATGGGGGTCAGATCGTTCCCTGGTACTTCCATGCTGCCAGCTCCCGCGGCGTGTAGCCCAGCTCCAACTGGTAGACCTCCTCGTTGTCCTCACCGATCAGCGGCGCCCGGCGGCGGATCCGGGCGGACATTCCGGTGGCCTGAAACGGGGGCCCCGGGTAGACAATGCTTTCACCCAGCTCCAGGTGGTCCACGGAGCAGAAGAAGCCCCGGTGCTGCAACTGTTTGTCTTCCGGCAGGTCGGCCGGCGTATTCACGGGACACCACATTATCCGGCGGGCCAGCGCCTTCTCATAGAGCTCCTGCCGGGTGTGCCGGGAGTAGTACTCTCTCAACGCCTTCAGCAGGACGTTGCGTTCCTCTTGAGGGAGGAAAACGAAATCGGGGGCCGACCACACCCTGTCCCGCAGCTCCAGCCCCACACCCTCCTCGTTGATCAGCGCCACCACATCGGCTACCAGCGCGCGGAAGCGGCCGGCCAGCATGTAGCCATCCCGGCAGGGAAACACCTGGGAGTCCCGAGGCCCGTAGTCCAGCGGTGGATTGCGCTGATAGGGGATGCCGATTCGTGGGGTGATAACGCGGTTGAGGTCCCAGGCCTGGTGCATGCCGCCAATACCCATTCCGGCTGTCACCGCCTGCTGCATGGATACGTCCACGTGCTGGCCCCGGCCAGTGATCTCCCGGTGGTAGTGGGCGACCATAGAGCCCACCGCCGCCTGTACCCCTACCTGAAAGTAGGCCTGGGAGGCCCGGCAGTGCACCGGAGGCCGGTCCCCGGTCCCGCCCAGGAAGAGGAGGCCGCCCATGGCGGTGCCCACGATGTCCGTGGCCCGGTAGTTTGCGTAGGGGCCTGTCTGTCCGAAAGGGGTGATGGAGACCATGACCAGTCCCGGGTTCAGCCTGGAAAGCTCGTGGTAGCCCAGCCCCAGGGAGTCCAGGAAGCCGGGCCGGTAACCCTCGATGAGGAAGTGGGCGGAAGCGACCAGTCGCTGGAATATCGCCTGCCCGTCGGGGTGCGAGATGTCCAGGGTGATGGACCGCTTGGAGGTGTTCAGGGCGAACCAGTAGAGGGAGCGCTCTGGGTGGGGACCATCGTGGTAGAAGGGGCCCACTCGGCGGGCGGGATGGCCTCCGGGAGGCTCGATCAGGATGACGTCTGCGCCCAGGTCTGCCAGGAGCCTCCCGCAGAGAAGGCCCCGCTGGTCACTGAGGTCCAGCACCCGGTAGGGGTGCAGAGGGCCATCTTCTGGCTCGGCCCTTTTCTCTATGGTCTCGACCATGGTCAGTCGAAAGTATAGCAGCAACCGCGCCGCCTCCACGATGGCCCTGCTGACTGGCGAAGCGCGAGAGGACACCCGGGACACCGCCCAGGTGCCCCGGCCTACGACCGAATGACGTCACGCTATTGCGGGCTTCCCGAAGAAGCTGAGAAGCCACATGTTCGCCGTCCGCCTCCAATTCATGCACGACAACTTCGCTCGGCCCCACAAGAACCTGCGCAACCCGTACTACCGGACTCCAGCAATGGCGGCTGGTCTGACTGACCACGTTTGGACTGTTGAGGAAATCCTGAGTCTTCTATGAGTGATCGTAGGCTGTGAAGTTGTGATCCAGTATGACTATATGGAAAATGTTCTGTTCCCGGAAGCCTACCATCGCTTTCCTGCCGCTGAACCTCATAGCCAAGAAGTCTACATCATCCGTAATATCAGGCGGAATCGGAACTCTTAAGGCTGAGCGTTCGATTTTCTCAGTCCCAAGCCCGTGGCGTGGGGCTAAGTTTATGTCGCGCCACGTCATTTGGCTTCTCTTCCAAAGAGCTTGCGCAAGGGCCGCTTGATCTTCCTGCCTACAACTATCAACACAGAATTCCCGCACCATGTAACGCATTGAGAAATATGGCGGCAAACTATCGAAGCTTGGTGTAGGGGCTTGCGGAGGGCTGATTCTGTCTGAACGATTAAGCTCGGGGCGTCTAAGTCGCTTGGGGGACATCCTTAGTTGACAACAAGCGTTTTGAAATGCTGTCTCATAGACTCAATGGAAATGATGCCCCCCGCTGCTTCTTTCCACGGCGGTTCTTGGTGAGTCATGTCTCGCAGTTTCCAGGCAGAGAACTGACCGTAAACCTCGTATACTTCATCCAGTAGATCCTTGACGTCCTCACTGTACAGGTCGGGGTCAATGTCGTTGGGTATGGGAATCGGTTGATAGCCGTATCTATTGTATTCGCGCCACAACACCTCGACTACAGGACCATGCTTCCAAGCCTGTATCTCTTCAGGGAACAGTCGTTCGTTGAATATGGCAAGGCTAAAGCCTTGAGCATAGTAGCACAGCTTTTGAAGCTTGAGATTGGTTATGCGTTCACCCGACTCGGAGTCCTGGATCACCAAGAAGTACCGAGCGACGTCCCCGGCATGCAACATGGTGTCACCTCCTTCCTACCTATTAGGTGGCTTTGGATCGCCTACAAGGCCCGAAACTACTCCCACAATCACCAAGTCGTATCCCAAATGCAAATCCCCACACTTGACATCGCCAAGGGGACTATCTCAATTATACGACGCATACTAAGCGTGATAGCTCACTCGCTCGTTCCCTGCTAATTGCTGCCCGAATACACAGCGTCTCCAAGCTGATACACTACCCGGAAGGGGCACCGACGCGTTGGGGTGTCCCCACCCCCCAGCGGGAATCCCGTGGAGTGGGAGGTGCATGACGGCCCCTTCCACTCTGGCGTCAGGCCATTGACAGCAATGCCGTCGGGTGAGATAAGGTAGGCGAGCGTGCCGGATGCGTCTTATCACGGACCTGCGACGCGGACTACCGCGGCTGGGGCTGCCCGCGGTACTGCTCCTGGCTGCCTGGCTCCGCTTCTCCAGGTTGGGCCAGTCCGATAACCAGTACTACACCGCCGCAGTCGCCAGCATGCTCCAGAGCTGGCACAACTTCTTCTTCGTCAGCTTTGACCCCGGCGGCGTGGTGACGGTGGACAAGCCGCCATTCGGACTCTGGCTGGATGCCTTGCCCGCAGCCCTGCTAGGCGTGTCGGGGTGGTCGGTGAGCCTGGTCCACGCTGTGGCGGGCCTGGGGTCTGTCGGGCTGCTCTACATGCTGGTCCGGCCCGTCTACGGCCGGGCGGCGGCCCTGCTGGCCACGCTGGCAGTGGCGGTGATGCCGGCGGCGGTGGCCATGGACAGCCGAAACGAACCGGACTCTGTCGTCGCGTTCCTTCTGGTGCTGACGGCGTTCTGTGTGGTGCGGGCAACCGGCGCCCGCAGCCCCTCATGGCTGCTACTGGCGGGAGCCGTGGCCGCTGGCATTGGCTTCAACACCAAGATGTGGGTGGCCCTGGTCCCCATGCCCGTATTCCTGGCCTACTACTTGCTGGCTGGGCCACGCACCTGGCGCCTCCGGCTGGCCCACGTGGCGGCGGCGCTGGCTGTGCTGGCCGTGGTCTCGTTGTCGTGGGTGTGGGTGGTAGCGGCGACTCCTCCAGAACGCCGTCCCTACATAGGCAGCACGCGGGACAACTCCATCTGGACACTGGTAGTCGAGTACAACGGCCTGCAACGGCTGGGGGGATTCATCGGGCCGAGAAAGCCCGCTCCGGTCCCGTCAACAGGCCAGTTGCCCGGGCCCCCGCCGGGACCAGGCATTCCCCCTGCTGGACCGGTGACACCAGGTCCGACTCCAGCGAAGCCCGACCTGGCCGAGATGTTCACCAGCCCCCTGGCGGACCAGCTTGGGGGACTGCTGTTGCTGGCTTGGTTCGCCGGAGCAATGGCGAGCTTGAGGTGGATGCCTCGGGGCGTCTTCAGACATCCCCAGCGCTGGCTGGGGCTGGTCCGATCACCGGCTGCCGGTCAGTCGTTGCTGTGGGTAGGTTGGCTGGCGTGCGCGTTCATGGTATATGGGCTGGCCGCATCCACCAGGACCCATCCCTACTACCTCTCGCAGCTCGTGGTCCCCATGGCCGCGGTGCTGGCCATCGGCCTCACCGCCGCTTGGCAGCGTTACCGCCACCTCGCCCGCTTGAGCTGGGCACTGCCTCTGGCAACTGCGATTGGGGGCGCGTTTCAAATCTACTATCTCCGCGAGACTGCACCGGTCTGGGCGGTGAATGCGTCAGCCATCCTCCTGATAGGTGCTGTTGGTGTGCTTGTCCTGGCCCTGTGGCACCGGGCCACAAACGCGCCATTGGCGCGAGCGTCAGTGGCAGCGGCGTGCCTCTCCCTGCTCGTCATTCCGCTGGCCCTGAGCCGTGGAGCACTGGGGCCCCTGGTAGGTGCTCGTCCACCGCCTGTTCAGGGGGTTGCGCCAGCGCCATCCGCCGGCAGTCCAGCCCCCGGAGCGCCACTGCCCGGGCCGGGGGGGCCCCGCTGGGTGGAGGCGGTGGCCAGCTTCGTGTCAGCCCAGGGCGACGCGGGCAACGTGTTCGCCGTGGGTGCGGTCCGAGTTTCAGAGGCTGCCCCGTTCATCGTCAGGGGCATCCCGGCGGTGGCCATCGGCGGCTTCTCGGGCAGTGACCCCATATTCACGCCCGACTCGCTTGAGGCGATGGCTCGGCAGGGCAAGCTGCGCTACTTCGTGATGGCGACCAGCACTGCGCCGGCGCTCGGGAGGCCGCAGGGACCAGGCCCTCAAGGCCCGATTCTGGAACGCATCAGACGCACCTGGCAGGACGTGTCGCTACAGGCCGGGCTGCCGCCGGGGACTCTCTACCGCCAACGCGGGCCTTAGACCTGTTCGGCGCCATAGGGTGATAACATGGGTGGGGGAGGTGGAGCACATGGACAAGCGTGGGCCTCTGCTGGCGGTCTTCGCCCATCCCGATGACGAGTCGTTTGCTGCCGGCGGGACATTGGCCTGCTACGCGGCGCAGGGGGTCCCGGTGTACCTGGTGTGCGCCACCCGCGGCGAGGTGGGCGAGATCAGCGACCCCATCCTGGCCACCCCGGAGACCCTGGGGCAGGTGCGGGAAGGGGAGCTGCGGGACGCCTGTCGCGTCCTCGGGGTCCATGCCCCCCTTTTCCTGGGCTACCGTGACTCGGGGATGGCGGGCACGGCCGACAACAACCACGTTTCCTCGCTCAACCAGGCCAAACCTGAGGACGTGACCACGCGGCTGCTTGAGCTGCTCCAGCAGTTGCAGCCCCAGGTGGTCGTCACCTTCGACCCAAATGGGGGATACGGCCACCCTGACCACGTGGCGGTGCACCGTCACACGACGGCAGCATTCCTGGCTTTCAATCGCGGGAAGGCTTTGTCCAGACTATACTATTCGACGATCCCACGCAGCCTCATCCGCGTCCTGGTTTCCCAGGCGCCGGAAGACAGCCCGTTCCGCCGGCTAGACCCGAACACCATGGGTAGCCCTGATGAGTCCATCACCACCGTGACTGACGTGTCGCGCTACGTAGAGGTCAAGCTGAGGTCCATAGCCTGCCACCGGACTCAAATCCAGCAAGGGGGTCCTTTCTCCGAGTTGCCTCCGGATGAGGTGGCCCGCTTCCTGGGGACAGAACATTTCATACGAGCCATCCCGCCATTTGAGGTCAACGCGCCAGAGCAGGACCTGTTCCCGTAGGTGTTGGAGCAGCCCTGGTGACGGGGCCACTCCCTTTCTGTAGCCAGGGACCATATAATACACAGGGACGACAGCAGGTAACTCGATGGCGCGGGGAGGTCCTCCTTGATCTACTGGGCACAGTTGCTCCATTTCTACCAGCCGGCTACCCAGCTCCATTCCGTTCTGGACAAGGTCTGCGAGGAGTCCTATGGGCCCCTCCTGGACGTTTTCCGTCAGCACCCCCATGCCAGGGCCACCGTTAACATCAACGGAGTGCTGACCGAGATGCTCGAGGACCACGGCCAGGGCCATATAGTCCAGGGATTACGTGAACTGGCGAACAGGGGCCAGATCGAGTTCACGGGTTCAGCCAAGTACCATTGCATTCTGCCCCTGGTCCCCGGGCAGGAGGCGCGTCGCCAGATAGAGTTGAACGCCAGGACCAACTCCTATTTCCTGGGCGATGCCTACAAGCCCGCCGGTTTCTTTCCCCCGGAGATGGCCTATGACCGCAGTGTCCTGGCCCCAGTGCTGGACAGCGGACACCGCTGGATAATCGTGAGCGGCGTGGCCTGCCCCGCCAACTGGCCGGTGGACCAAATCCTCTGGGCGGAACACGCGGGTAAGAGGCTGCCGGTGTTCTTCCGGGATGACATCCTGAGCAATAAGATAAGCTTTCAGGAACTGGGCCCCAGAGATTTCTTAAGCCACTTGCAGGCCCTGAACCACGACAAACGGGATACCTACGTGGTGACGGCCATGGATGCCGAGACCTACGGCCACCACATCAAGAACTGGGAAGAGCTTTTCCTGGCCGAGGTCTATGAGCAGATCGCCGTACGCAGACAGACCTATGCCGGCATCCGGCCCAGGAAAGCCCTGCCCGCTGAGGAGGCCAGCCTCCTGGTGGACCTCGAAGCCACCCACCAGGTGCAGAGCGTGACCGTGAGCCAGCTCCTGGAGCTGTTCCCCGCAGGCCCGGGGGTTGACCCCAAGCCCTCCTCCTGGAGCACTTCGGCGGAGGATATCGAGGCCGGCGTCCCCTATCCCCTGTGGGCGCACAACGGCAATGAAGTGCACCGGCTGCAATGGGAGCATATGACGCTATGCCTACAGCTTTGCTCGGCTGCGGGCCAGCACGCCGACAACGAAGAGAGCAAGCACTTCGCCGGCATCGCGCGCGGTCTGCTCGACCGGGCACTCCAGAGCGACCAGTTCTGGTGGGCCAGCCGCCGGCCCATGTGGGACATCAACCTGATACACGTGGGCCTGATAGACCAGTGGCGGGCCATGATCAACGCCTACCGGGCGTTGAATGTCAGCGGCGCCAGCGGCGAGACCAAGAGAGACCACTACTACAAGGCGGTGGCCGCCCGGGACATACGGGACAAGATCGTGGACCGGCTATTCGTTGTGTGAGGTGAGCGGTGTATTGGGCCAATTTCCTGCATATCTACCAGCCGCCGACTCAGACAGAGGAGATAGTACGTAAGGTCACCATCGAGTGCTATCGCACCCTGGTCAGGGTGCTGGAGGCGGCACCCAACGCCAGGGTCACCCTCAACATCAATGCCGTGCTCACTCAGCACCTCGACCGCTGCGGGTTTGGAGACGTCATCGCCGGGTTGAGGAAGCTCGCGGAGAGGGGGCAGATCGAGTTCACCGGCTCTGCCATCTATCATCCCATCCTTCCCCTCATCCCGCGGGATGAAGCTATCCGCCAGATCGAGCTTAACACCCAGGTGAACCGCCGCTACTTTGGCGACGTGTATTCTCCCACGGGGTTCTTCCCACCGGAGATGTGCTACAGCCTGGAGGTGGCCAGGACGGTCCGGGAGCTGGGGTTCCGTTGGCTCGTGGCGGACGAGATCGCCTTCAACGGCAGAATAGGGGCCGTCCAGGACGACCTGGTCTACACACTTGAAGGCGCCGGCGGCCTGCTGGTGCTTTTCAAGGAAAGGCCCTTCAGCGCCGGGATAACCTACGGAAAGTACCCCGTCAGCGCCCCCTTCCGGCAAGCGTTGGGCGACCGCTTGAACAGCGACTGCTATCTCCTCACCGGGACCGATGGCGAGGTGTACGGGCACCATCGCCCGGGCCAGGAGAAGCTGCTGGAGGAGGTCTGGGAGCAGGGACAGCCCCCGACCTGCACCGTCTCCGAGCTGCTAGACCTGTTCCCCAGGCGTGAGGTGGCACGCCCTCTGCCCTCGTCCTGGAGCACCTGGGAGGACGAGATGGCCCAGGGCGTCCCGTACCCGCAGTGGGACTACCCGGGACATGCCCTTCACCAGGTGCAGTGGCAGCTCACGAACCTGGCCCTGGAGCTGGTCAAGTCGGTCCCCCAGGAGACGCCGGGCTACGCCGAGGCCCGCCGCTTGCTGGACGAAGGGCTGCACAGTTGCCAGTACTGGTGGGCAAGCTGCCGCCCCTGGTGGGATACTGGTATGGTGGAGTGGGGGGCCAGGAAGATCATGGACGCTGTTTCCCAGGTCCATGGGGCACTGCCGCCCGACAAATACAGGCAGGCAAGGGCCCTGTTGGACTTGGTGACGAGCATGGCCCGCCAGTGGCACGATAGCGGGGAGGCCCGCCGCCGCAAGGAGGATTACCTCAGGGAGCACGGTGAGGTGGGCTCGGAGCTGACCTTTGGGGAGCCAGTAAAGTGAAAGACGTTTACGTCATCCTGGCTTTCCATGCTCACGAGCCTCTCTGGGAGCTGCCCCAAATCCTCCTGGAGAGTGTCGAGGACATGGACCTGAAGCTGAGTGTGCCTGGCGAGAACTGGATCGTGCGCCGCAGTGCTGAAGGCAGGGACATGTACACGGCCCTGCTCAACTTCGCCCGGGAGATGGGCATTACCGTCACTCTGGAGGCGACCAACGAGCTGCTGGTCCAGCTTGCCGCGGTTGTGCCCGATACCTATGCCGAGCTGAAAAGCGCCTACGGGACTGGCATGGTCTACCCCCTCTACGGCCACGCCCACCACACCCATGTCTCGCTCCTTACCAACGAGGAGATCGAGGACGAGGTCCGCCTGAACCGGGAGTACATCCACGACGTGATGGGCGCCCCTCGCCCGCGCTATGCCGGCCTGTTCCCCATCGAGGACTCCATAGACTCCTCCAAGCTACAGGGCATCAAGAACAGCGGCATAGACTTTGTTATCTTCCCTACCCCGGACCGGCGGAAGGCCCGCTACTACGCCGGCGCCGGGCTCGACGAGAGGCACGAGCCCTTCCTGATTGGCCCCGACATCATAGCGTTGCCCCGCCACTTCCCGGTCTCCCAGTACATCTGGCGGCCCATCACCAAGTGGAAAGTGGAGGGGGTGAAGAACCAGGGCTATATCCTGGGGCGCTACTGGGTGCTGCCCGAGGAGTACCGCCGGCGGCGCACCGTGCGCTTCCCCATCGGGCGGGAGCAGGCGGTGGCCGAGTATGTCCGGGTGCTCCGGCGGGCGCTACGGGAAGCGCCCGATGGCGGTCTCATTCTCTACATCCAGGACCTGGAGCTGATGGACTTCGGGGACGCGGCCCTGGACGTCATGGAGGCTAGCTGGAAACGTGTGCTTGGGGAGGACTTGGTCCGGGTCCACTTCGTGACGCCCGACGAGTACCTGGGGAAAAGGGTCATGCCCAACCTGGGCCGCCTGAAGCGGCTAAGGTTCCACCAGATGTCATGGGCGCCCGAGGTCCGGCTGGTCCTGCGCTACGACGGGCACTACCCGCCCCTGGAGGCAGGCCGCTTCCGCGGGGTGGATGCCGCCCGGGACATCTTCCGCCGCTGGCCCTTCATCTTCTGGGAGCCCGGACGCTATCTGGTGGGCATCGTCAACTCGCTGATGGACATTTTCGGCGTGGGCCACAGGGTGGGGCTGACCGCGGGCAGGCTCCAGGAAACGGGCTACCGGTTCGATGAGCTGGATGCCGAGGACCGCCTGGCCCTGCACTCCCGGATCATCAAGCGGGCCTGCAACTGGGGCTGGTTCCCCAACGAAGGGTTGCAGAAAAGGCCATTCTTGCACGCCTATATGATGGCCGACATCCTGCTGAAGCGTCTGGAAAACGGCGCTGCCCTGGTGAAAGGGGCGCCGGCGCCCCCACCGGCCTGCTTCCGGGGGCTGGAGCGCCTGCTGGAGGTGGTGCTGGACACACGCTACGGCTTCCTGTCCGAGGCTATTGTGGAGCTGGCGGCCCAGTCGGGCCAGGAGTACCGCGACGCCTACAGGGAGCTGCGCCTGGCATTGCAGTGGCGGGACGAGGCCAAGCAGTCCATTCTCAGGGCGCGGTTCCACGCCCAGCAGATCGCAGCTTCGGAAGACGAAAGCCGGGAAGGACCCCTGCGGGGCTTGCTCTCGGGCTTGCGGGACTATTGCCGGGCAGTGTTCGTGTCTCTGGACCGCCTTCAGCGGGTATGGGGGTACTCCGGCAACGTGGACTTCGTGCTCCTCAAGATGTACGACTACCTCTACGAGCTCTATCCACCCCGTTTCCCGGCCATTCTGGAGAGCACGCTGACCGAAGATGAGCTGCGGCAGGCGCGGCACCCGGTGCTGCGTTAGCACCCCCTGGCCTATAATACGCAGGTAAAGACGGTGGCTGCCCAGAAGACCCAGGGGCGCCTGGAACGGCTCGGCGCAAAGGGTTGGTGCGGCAGAGCGGTGACTGGAGGCTGTCATGGCCAGAACACCGGAGCTCGCGGCAACGAAACGCCGTAGACCAGGGAGACGCGACCTGACATCAGGGGAGACGGCGTCGCTGCCTCTCCCGCGAGACCTCAAGCCCCTCTTCTGGGACGTTGAGTTCCGCCGCCTGCGCTGGCCGCGTGACCGGGACTTTATTACCGGCCGGGTGCTGGCCGAAGGCGGCTATCAGCACACCCGCTGGTTGACCGAGACGGCCGGCAAGGGCGCCATTCGGGAATGGGTCATCCAGCGACGAGGGCGAGGGCTGTCTGCCCGCACGCTGCGCTTCTGGGAAGTAGTGCTGGACCTGTCCCATCGCCAGGTGACCGCATGGATAGCCGAGCAGTTGGCGTATCCATGGTCCAGCAGGTTGGCGCGATGACCTTCCACCCTGAGGTGCTGACCCCAGAGCAACGGCGCCTGCTCGCTCAGTTGGGGCCGGTCGTGGCCAGGGAAAGGTTCTACCTGGGCGGCGGCACGGCCATCGCCCTGATGCTGGGACACCGGCGGTCGGACGACCTGGACTGGTTCACCGGGGAGCCCCTGGAGGACGCGCTGCTCCTGGCCCGGCGCCTCCAGGAGGCGGGTGTACCGCTTGCCACGCGGCAGGTAGGTCCGGGCACCTTGCACGGTGAGGCTTTTGGAGTGCGCACCAGCTTCCTGGAGTACCGCTACCCCCTGTTGCAGCCGGCACAGCCCTGGCCCGATTACGGCTGCCTGGTGGCCTCCCTGGATGACCTGGCCTGCATGAAGCTGGCAGCTATTGCTCAACGGGGCGCCCGCAAGGACTTCCTGGACATCTACGCTCTGGGCACTGAGCACCTTGCGCTGGCCGAGATGCTACGCTCATACCGGTCGAAATATGGCATCGAGGATACCCTGCACGTGCTGCGGGGCCTGACCTACTTCGATGACGCGGACAAGGAGCGCATGCCGCGGCTGGTACACAGGATGAGCTGGCGCACTGTGAAGGCGACCATCCTGGAATGGGTTTTGGCGCTGGCGCCGTGAGCAGGCGCCAGCGTGTCACCGCCGTCCCCCGTGCCACGTCCTACCGGCCGCTGGCTGCGGCCAGCACCGCCTCCACGATCTTGACGTAGCCGGTGCAGCGGCACAGGTTGCCGGTAAGCCCCCAGCGGACGTCCTGCTCCGGGGGACCCTGAGACCAGCCTTTCCCGCTGGGCTAGTCCACCGTCAGGCGGGCCACGTCCAGGACCCATTTGTCATTAGGTATGTCCGGGCCCGTCAGCTTGACCGTGCCTTTGTTCGTGAAGTCAAGTATCACCTGATCGTTCACTTCAGCTCTGGCCAGCACGAGCTGAGCAGGCCCCCTCCGGCCGGGGCTGAACCCGGATACGGTTAGTTTCACGAAGTCCTGGACCCCGGCAAGCTTCAACGCATCCAGCAGCGTTGGGCCCTGCTGTTCCCCCACGGTCTTCGCCTCTAGGCCCTTCAGTTGGGACAGCGGCACAAAGGCGACCTTCTCCCCCCGGACGATGACCTCAATGGCGTATTCCGTTGCCGGGGTAGCGGCAGACCCCTGAACGTCCAACCGGGTGACGCTTGCGATCCACCTTTCCCGGGGTATGGTGGGGCCAGCCAGGCCGGCAGTACCCTGCTCCGTCAGGACCAGCAGCACAGTCTCCACGACCTCTCCTCTGGCCAGGCTGGTCTGAGCGCCTGGCTTGCCCTCCGGGGACGACCCGGTGACCCGGACTGTGGAGAAGTCCTTGACACCAGCCTCGTTCAACACCGATAGCAGGGTGGGGCCTTTGCCCGGGCCACCGCTGAGAGAGCGCTGGGGCAGTCTTTGAAGGTCACGAGTACCGAGAGAGAACAGCGCACCATCCACAGCCACGTCTATCCGGTACCTTGGCGCTACTGGCACACCGGTTGGAGTTGGCGGGAGCGTCGGCGTGGACGTGGGGGTGGCGGCCCCACACCCCGCGACTGAAACCGCCAGTACCGCCACGGCAACGACGGCTGCCGCCGAACGTCTCAGGTGTGCTACTGCCATAATGCAGCCTCCTGTTGGTGTCCTGAGTCCGCTGCTCACTGAACAAGTCAACCTTTTGCGCGGGCGGCGCGTCAGACCTCGCTCCTTCCCCCGCGCGCCGGGGCTCTGTGTGCGTCGGAACGGGATTGTACTATTGCACATCAAGCCCGGTCAAGAGTCGGTCTTCTACCAAAATCCGCCACCTATTACGTCTACCCGAACGGGCGGTTTTCTCACCCGAGTAGGGGCGACCCGGCGGGTCGCCCCAACTTTAAACGGATCTCGGGGTGTCCCTAAGGCACCGGGTTTTCCTGGTCTTCGTTCTTGATGGTGGATCAAGGTTCTACAGGACTTCTTTATATCTCAATCACTTATCAAGAGGGTATTAGTGGGGTATAAGTTGCGTAGTGCCGTTACCGGCAACGTGAGCATGAGAACAAGAGCGAGGCAGTCCGTCGGAATCGGGCCTTTGGGGTCAAGGGCACCGAGCATGGGCCTTTGAGGCCCGCCAAGTGGAGGTGAGCCATGCGGTTGCAGTTTGGCAGGGTAAGGAGAGCGGGGGTCCATCTCGGCCCCTGGCGTATGCCCCTGTGGCTGCTATCTGTTGTGGGAGCAGGGATACTGGTCGTAGCTGGACAGGCCGTGGGGCCGGTCCTGGTGGGCAGTGTGTCGGGCCTGGCCGGGCTTACCGTGGAGCAGTCCATTGTAGTCACAGCCGCCGAGTTCCGTGACTATCCCCCGAAAGTCATTTACTCCATTTCCCCCAGGGACGACCAGCTCCGTGTTATTGACACCAATGAAGTCGTGCAGACCACGTCCACCGTGACCATCACGCTGCTAGGCAAGACGGTGCAGGGGGGCAATGGGCTGGCCATGCATCCGGTCAACGGAAAAATCTACGCTCTGCTCAAGCTTCAAGGGCAGTGGGGGCGCCAGCTCGTCACGCTGGACCCCAGCACCGGTGTCGCCACCAGCATCGGTGACACCACCGACAAGTTCGCCGGCCTGGCCTTTCACTCCAACGGGGTCCTCTACGCTATCTCGGGAGACGGCGCCGGCGGCCCTCCACCCCTCACCGTTCTGCCCGAGGCCCTGTACACCCTGGACCTGGCAACCGCCGCCCCCACGCTGGTCACCGTCCTGGGCAACGGGACCGATGGCGAGACCATTGCTTTCAACCCGGATGACGGCTTGATCTACCACGCCTCCGGCGAGGGCATCCCCAATATCAACGAGGTCTTCGAGACCATTGATCTCGCCACGCTTGCCGTCTCCCAGATTACGTTAAAGGGCCAGGACTATGCGGAGGCGACCGCTCTGGCTTACGAGGGACTGCGCACCTTCTACATGGCTGACCTGGGCCGCCGGCTCTACCGCGTCAACACCGATGGCGTTGTCGCGTTTCTGGGCACCATTGACCACGACACGCACGGGCTGGTCCCCTTTGACCTGGCCCACGTTGACGACTCCGTGGCGGTGCTGAACGACGAAGGCACATCCTTCACTGCTGCCATCGAGACCCACGTTGGCGACTCGTTCATGCTCATCCTGACACTGGAGAACAACAGCGGCGCCGACGCCAACGCCACCCTGGAGCTGGACGTGCCCAAGGGAATTGACGTGGAGCTCCAGGCCACGGGCGCCATCAAAGAGGCCCAGTTGGAGCGGCGCGTGTGGCTGCTACAGGTCCCGTCAACGCTCACCGAGAGCAAGGTGCGCATCATCCTGGAGACAAAGGACGACCACCAGCCGGGCTTCTACAAGGTGACCGGGCGCCTGGTGCAGGTGAGCGGCTAGCGGTCAGGCATAGCCCCGTCCTTAAGGGCGGGGCTATGCCTGAGGCGGGAGTGATGGACATGAGAAAGAAAGCCCCCCACAGGCGAGGCCCCTGGACAACGGGGCTGGGCGTGTGGACTGTGCGTGTGGCCACGGTCCTGGGCCTGGTCCTGGGGAGCTTGCCGCTGCCCGCGCGAGATAGCCTGGCGGCTGCCCAAGACGACTATGGCTCGCCAGTTTCCTCCGCTGTCACCGTCCCTGGCGTGTCCGAGGGGGTGCGCGGTCCGTCCGATCCGACAGCAACGGTCAGGATCATCAGCACGCCGCCTACCGAGGATGGAGTTGGCGCTGGAGGCCAGGCCATCGCCATCCAGTTGACCAACGTTGAGTGGCCCGAGGACATGGGCGGAGACACCCAGGCTACCAGAGAGCTGCTCCAGGCCCTCATCAGCCGCGCCGCCGGCGAGGGCCGTCCGTACGCCGGCGCCCTGGCGTCCCTCACGCCCGGGGACGTCACGCGGGTGTCAGACACCGAGCTCAGGATTGCGCTTCCCCCCAGCATGACCAACATTGCCCACTCCATCGGAACTCCCTCCGGCAGGACGCCGGAGGACCGCACCGGAAGGACAGCGCCGTCAGCCTACGGGGTCCCATCCGCTTCGGCGGTTGTGCCACCTGCTATCCCCGAAGACCTCCAGAAGATAGATAGAGGGCTGGAGGTCCTGGTTGCCGGGCTTCAAAGCCTGTTGGCCGCCCAGTTCCAGAGCACTAGCCCTTCCAAAGCCTTGCCCCTGATAGGCGTTGGCGCCAGCAACGCGGTGGCGCAGGTCAACGCCTCCCTCCAGCCCTTTGCTGACCTCACCGGGGCCGCCTTCGAGAGCCGGGAGAGCCTGCTCGCGGCCCTGGAGGGAATCGTGGGCGGCACAGACCTGTGGAATCCAGGGCCCAGGCTGGGGACCGTGTCCCTGGACGGTGACGGCAACTTCACCTTGACCTTTAGCAAGACGGTACTTGACCAGGTAGTCATGCCCAGCCACCGGATCTACGCTGAGAAGCTGGCTGTTTCCAGCGCCGAGCCCCTTGCCCTGGCAATGACCTGGGACATGACGATAAGGTTCGGCACCACGGCTGATGGCGACTTCTTCGTGGACACGGCCTCAGACCGCCTCAGCCTCGACCTCGGTATTGACCAGGCTGTCAACCTGGTGGGCCGGTTGGGCTTTGTAGACATCGAGGCCCCTGGCTCACTGGCTGCCCTCAGCGGCAAATTCACGCTGGACCTCAAGGACGACGGGGATGGCAGGACAACACTGAAGGAGCTGGAGGCCAGCAGTGTTGGGGCCCTGACCGATACCAGGCTGGCCGGCACTGCCCGGCTAGAAATGCCCTCGGTGGCCTTACAGAAAGGTCTCCTCCCCGGAGTCACGGCCAGCACCGCGCTGCATTGGGCGAACATAGACGCGCCTGACAAGTTCTCACTGGATACCGAGGACCTGACCGCCAAGGGGCTCCGCCGGTTTCGCAATGTGGACGCCGGAACTCTCCTGGACATCCTCAGCGGTACTGCTGTGTTCTTCAAGGACAACCGGCGGACCGGTCTGCTAGGCACAACCCTTCCACTGACCAAACAGAGTATGTCCGACCTCTTCGACGCCGGCCAGGAGCTGGACGAGGAGGTCGTCCGCCTTCGCAACGAGCTAGGAAAGAAGGATGCCAAGGGCGTCCTCAAATACCGGGACCCCAGCGCTACCGAGTTTGCTGCCATTCTTCGCGAGCTGGGACTGGCATCTGACGGAGCGGGACTCGAGGTCACCACCGAGCACATCCAGTACAGGCTTCAGTTCAAGAAGCCCGCCTTCGCGGACGGTCAAGCCCGTCCCCAGGTGGCCCTGGACCTGAAGCTGGGCGACGACGACCCCCTCGCCCTAAAGCTGGACAAGCAGTTGGCTCTTACCCTGGCATCAATGGAGCTGACCTACGACCTGACCTTCGGGGTCAAGATCAAGGACCGGGGGGAGCTGGCGGGGGAGCTGGGGATTGACCTCCGTGACGCGGACGGTGATGGCACGGGGCTAGCGGACCCTTGCGGCTTTGACTCGCAACCCTGTGCTCCGGGCGACAACGTGGACCCCGATGCCGACGGGGATGGCTTGCCAGACGCCAGCGAAGACGACGACGACGCTGACCTGATCGCCGACACTGTGGCCAAGAGACCGGACCACACCTGCAAGACGCTGGCATATGTGGCCCGGACCACCTGCGCAGAACTGCTCAGCATGAACAACCTGGCTGATGAGGCTGCCTTTGATGCCTTGCCAGAAGGCACGGTCCTGAAGCTGGACCCGGTTTTCAACTTGCCATCACCCCTGAAGATGGGGCACCGGGGCTTCTTGCGGCCCGGGGACAACCTGGTCACCCTGAGCAGCACCATAACCGGGTCCATAGGAGAAGGCCCTCAACCCACCATGGCCCACCTTGGTTTCCTGGACCTGGCGATAAAGGGTCGTATCTTGCTGTCGCCCGCGTTCACCCTGGGTCTCAACGACAGTAGCGCTGTCGCCGACGACGGCAAGGTGGACCTCAAGGAGATAGCCGCAGCGAAGAAGGCGGGCCAGTTCGGCGCCCTCCTGCGCACCTCCCCGCAGGGCCAGGTGGATGCCCACCTCACTCTGGAGAACCCCCTCCTGGAGGGTGCCACCTCTGGTGGCGCGCTACGACACCTGGACATAGTGGGCAACCTCAGCGCCCTGGACAATCCCGGCGGCCCCGCCCAGCCCGTTTTCCAGTTGGGACCCACGCCGGCAGACCCCTTGGCAGGGGACGTGATCTACATCGGCCAGGACATCAACGAGCTTCTTGGCTTCAAAGACATCACCGCCGCCGACATGCTGCGGCTACTCGACCGCCTGGTGCTATGGCTGGACCGGTTGGAAGATGACCCGGTCCTCGATTACCCCCTGCCTTTCATAGACAGACCAGTAAGCAAGGTTGCCTCCTTGCACCGCGAGTTTGCCAGGTTCCGCCAGATGGTGCGGGACAATAAGCCCCAGGACCTCACCAGCTACGACCGCTATGTGAAGTCAGCCTTAGCCAAGGCCGGGGCCACCGGGCCGGTGACGCTCCAGGTTACCGAGGGTGACGTGCGCTTCACCCTTCCTTTCGGCCTGACGCGCCAGGGAGAATACCCCCTGAACCTGCTAGTCCCGCGGGACGGGGAATTCAACCTGCTCCGGACTATTGACCCTGCCGTTCAGGTCAAGGCCTCGGCAACCCTGGCTATCCCTCTTACCATGGGACTGCGCTTCGACAGCGCGAACGAGCCTTTTGACGAGCGCGGTTTCGTAACCGAGTCCAGTGGCCCCACCGTGACGGTCTCCCTGGAACAGGACCTGTACGAGACCAGGGCGATGTTCAAGTTTGTGACCGGAGCGGTGTCGGGCTCCGTCAGGATGCCCTCGGGCACCCTTACGGTCAGGCTGCGTGACCCTGATGGGGATGGGTACCTCACCCTGGCTGAGCTCCTTGGCGGCGGCGAGGCAGCCCTCACCGACGCCGTGGGACCGCTCAGCGCCATTATGGCGCTGGACATAGCCGGCAAGCCGCTGACCCCGGTGGTGGTGCGCGGGAACCTGCGCGCCCTGGAAAACGTGCGCGCCGGCCGGGAGGTCTACAACCGGACCATCACCGACCCGGCAATCGTGGCCCGGATTGACCCCGCCACGGCAGACCAGATCTACGTTGATCCAGAGGTGAACCTGAGCGGGCTCCTGCTGGACATGGAGGTCATGGTCAGTGGGTTCAGGGACTACGCGCAGCTCTTCGTTGACGTCACCGACATCCTGAACATTGACCTCCCCGTCATAGGCGAGGCCATGGGCCAGGCTAACACCGTGGGCAAGGACCTGGTGTCGGCCGCTGACTTCCTGGGCAACCTCTTGAAGACCGTCCAGGACGATGACCAGGCCTTCCTGGCCCAGATCGAGACCAAACTTGAGGGGTTCCTGAACCCCGCGGGTAGCCCCGTCTTCATTGATGTGGCCGTAAAGGGGAGCATAGCCGACCAAGAGGTGGTGGTCGAGTTCGATCTGAAGAAAGAAATCACGCTTTGTGAGCTGGCATCACTCTGTGACCCCGTCGGCGGCGGCCTGGACCTGGACCCAGTTTTCAACCTTGATTTTGAGGTGACCCCCGTCGTGACCGTTGGCTTCAATGCCCATATCGGGATTGGCGTCAGCAAGGACGATGGTTTCTTCGTGCAAGGGGGCCGCATCCTGGGCCTCTACGCCAAGGTAGGTGTTGATGGCATCAACGTAGACGCCAACCTGCTGGGCTTCCTGAACATGAGCATTAAGGGTGGCAAGGTGGGTGTCGGGGGACCGTACGACAGCGATGGCGACGGCAAAGGCGACGCTGCCTGGCTGGGCGTTGTCCTGGGCGAGATGACGGAGCAACAGCCCAAGCCCCGCGTCACCTTGATCAGCTTCCTGGACGTGGAATCCCCCGATAAGGAAGACTCCCAGGCCGACGCCAAGTGTAAGTCCACTAAGGGGCAGGCGGAGGGCTGCGCACCACCCGCTCCGCCACCCCCACCGCCGCCCCCTGGCGGCGAGGGCGGAGGGACTCCCTTCAAGGTGGGCTTCGAGCTGGAGCTCTTTGCCGAGCTGCCCATCTACTCCCAAATAGTCCTTAGCTTTGGCAGCACCCCCACCAAGTTCCCCACCATCAAGTCCACCCTCAACTTTAAGTGGGGCTTCGAGAAGTTCTCTGGTGGGGCGAGCGAAGTGCCGGAACCAGGCGAAAACCCCGGTGACGACGGAGGGGACCCGGAGCTCTCCCTGGACGGCATAGGTATTGACCTCAACCAGTTGCGCGACATCATCCTGCCCCCGCTGGAAGTCTTCAACTTCGTCAACCCCATGGCCATCGAGGAGATCAGGTCTATCGTCACCTCGGAGGTCCCCATTCTGAACATCAGCGTCCTGGACCTGGCCAAGACCATCGCCAACGAGCTTCCGGAGTCCACCCAACCCTACAAAGCCGTAGCCCAGGCCGCCATCCTGGCCGTAGAGCTTATGATTGAGGTGGCCGACGTTACCCAAAAGCTCAAGGCCGCGCCGCCCAGCAACTGTCCAACAGACCTCACCACCTGCACCTTCCTCACCATGGGCTCGGTGAAGATCCTTCCGGCATTCTCCTTCACCGGGCCAACGGGAGACCCCAAGACACCGCAGCAGATCATAGATAACAGTCCGACGGTCAAGGCCGCCATGGGCTCCATGATGGCCAACATGGATGGCATGAACAAATCGCAGTTGAGAGGGCCCTTCAAGCCGCTGAAGTTCCCCTTCCTGGAGAATCCCCTGGAGCTGGCCAATCTCTTGTCGGGGAAAGGCGACGCCACCTTCATCGAGTTGGACATGGGCGGGTTCCCCGGCGTGCTTCCCACCATCACCAGGAATATGGAGGGCGAGTTCGAATTCGCTTTTGAGAACATTACCGGCATCGTCTTCGGCCCAAGCATTGCACAGAAGATCACGCTATTTGATCTGGACGTGGTCATCGCCAGTGGCAAGTTCGAGGTCGGCTTCGGGGGCTGCCTTTGCCTCATCTTCCGGCCCGGCATCGGCTTTGACTCCCGGGGTCTCAAGGAAGGACACTCCTTCTTTGACGGCCTTTACATCAAGGACTACCGGAAGCCCGGCGACCCCAAGATAGACGTCCCCGAGATCGAAGCCCTGGCCACGGTCACCGCCTATGTGACCGGTGACTTGAACTTCCTGGGTGCAGTGAACATCCACGCCAGCGGCGGTGGGACCGTTACCCTCAGGGCGGGGGTAGGCCTTAACGACGATAGCATCTACCAGGCAAATGAGGACCGGAACGACGGCAAGATGCACTTTGACGAGATCGTGGCCATTCTTGCCGGCAGCAACCGCACTGGGTCGGTCCCACCACCCACCACGCCTGCCCCCACTGCATCCACTAAATACGATGGCGCCGGCGAGGCGACGGTCCCCGACAATCTGAAGAACCTCACCGCAGCCCAGGTCCTGGACTTGTACAAAGGGAACACTCCGCAAGCCGGGATTGAATCCTTTGCCGATCTGGCTGACGGGCTGAAGGGCCTGCCCCAGGGGCTCCTGACGCAGGTAAATGTGGCTGCCCTGGACAAGCTGGGCGTGCTGCTCCAGCCCGCCAAGGTCAACGAGGCATTCACCGCGTCGGACACGACCCTGACCGTAACCGACGGCACGCGGTTCAAGAGCGGCCAGACAATCGAGATCGAGGCCGAGAAGCTTTCCATAACCGCTGTCAGCGGCAACGATCTGACGGTGACCCGGGGCGCCAACAGCACTACGGCGGCAGCCCATGCCAGCGGCACGCCCATCTTACCAAGGCAGAAACCCCTCGAAACCCTGACCACGCTGGTCCATCTGCCCAAGGACACCTTGAGCGGCGCTGGCATATCGGCTACCACCAGGACCAACATAGTCACCGAGCTGAACAGCTTGCAGGCTGGCAGCCCGAGCCAGTTGGACTCCCTGTTGTGCTCCCTGAAGCAGAACCTGCCCACTTCCATGTTTGACCAGCTCCCCGCGGCGCTGCAGACCAGGATCAACGACAAGTCCTGCGCTGGCGCCGGTGACGGTGGCCAGCCTTTAGCGAGCACAGTACCGGCGCCATCCGGAAGCCTGGAGGACATAGACCTGGCCAGAATCCTCTGCCTCTTCAAGTTCAACGCTAGCTTCAAGGGACTGGTCTTCGCCAATATCACCGCTCAGATTGACCTGTTCCTCTTCTCCATTAATTTCGGGTTTGACTGGAGTCAGGACTTCACCATCTTTGATTTCGAGTTGAAATGCGACGAGGCCCAGCAAGTGGCGCGGATAAAGAACGGCGTCCTCAAGCCGCTGGTGGGTCCTGACGCCGGCAAGCGCGGCGGCACGGATGGCGTGGACAACGTGGACGGGAACGAAGTGGTCACTCTCACCGGCACGGGCGGCACGGTCACGGTGACCATCAACGGCAAGTCACAGACGTTCTCGGGCGTCCAACGCATCGAGATCAACGGGGGCGAGGGTAACGACACCATCACCCGTGGCTCCCCCCTGGATGTCCCGGTGGTGCTGGATGGCGGGCCGGGGGACGACATCCTGGGCGGCGGTGACGCCGACGACATCATCCGGGGCGGCCCGGGCAACGACACCATCCGGGGCTGGGGAGGCGCCGACCTGCTCGTAGGCAATGAGGGCAACGACACCATCTACGGAGGTTGCGACCCCACTGAGACCTGTGCCTCCGACGGCGGAGACACCATCTATGGCGACAATGAGAACGGCACCGGCTCCGGCGCCGACACCCTGTCCGGTGGCTTGGGCAACGACGTGATCCATGGCGGGGGCGGCGACGACACCATCGTCGGCGATGACGGGGATGATACCCTTAACGGCAACGCTGGCAACGACACCATCAACGGCGGGGCCGGAGTAGACACTATCCACGGCCACGACGGGAACGACGTCCTCCACGGCAACGCTGGCAACGACGTTATCTACGGTGACGATGGCAACGATACCATCACCGGCGACGAGGACGACGATACCCTGTACGGCAACGATGGCGATGATAACATCCACGGCAACGCCGGTAACGACGCCATTGACGGCGGCCACGGCGATGACACCCTCTTCGGCGACGAAGACGACGACAACATCCAGGGCGGCTCGGGCAATGACAAGATCTACGGCGGCGGCGGCAACGACACGTTGGACGGTGGCTCTGGGAACGACGAGATTGAAGGGCAAGACGGGGACGACACCATCTACGGCGGGCTGGGCGTGGACAAGCTCAAGGGCGGCGCGGGCAAAGACACCATCTATGGCGGCCCCGATAACGACGAGCTGTGGGGCGACGCCGATGACGACAAGCTCTACGGCGGCTCTGGCGTTGACAAGCTCTACGGCGGGCTGGGCAATGACTACCTGGAGGGCAACGAGGACAGCGACCAGCTCTACGGCGAGGACGGCGACGACGACCTTATCGGCGGCACCAGCCAAGCCGGGGTGGCCGATAAGGGCGATACCCTGGACGGAGGCAATGGCCACGACGTGATCGCCGGCGACAATGCGACTATCACCAGGCCCGGCGGCACTAACCCCTTCGATGGCTCGCTCAAGCGGATAATCACCCTCCTGGACGTTAACTCGACCGACGCCGACCTGTTCGGCAACGACCAGATCACCGGCGGCGCGGGCAATGACATCCTCTACGGCGGCGCCGGCAACGATACCATCTATGGAGACAGCCAGCTTGTGGGCGGCGTGATCACCCCTGTGGCCAACGGCGGGGACGACATCATCCAGGGCAACGCTGGCAACGACACCATCTACGGCGAGGCGGGCCAGGACGACATCGTGGGCGGCACCGGGCGCACCAAGAGCGACGACCCAACCACGGCCATGAATGGCCGGCTGGACGGCAATGACATCATCTACGGCGGCAACAGCCTGGGCACCGTGGGCAGCGTCGATTTCGACGTCATCGCGGGTGACAACGCTGACATCCAGCGGAGCACTTGGGCGCTCAATACGTGGAACAACGGCAGCAAGCTACGCGTCTTCACCCTGTACGACATCGGCGTGGTCGGCTTGCCAGCGGGTGCGGGCACCTACGGCAACGACCACATCTACGG
>JACPQM010000008.1 GCA_016190505.1 Chloroflexota bacterium
ACCGACATTGACGATCCCGACTCGTCGGTCCCGGTGTCCATGCTTTTCCGGTCCCGACAGAGTCGGGGCTCGCCCCGGCTGTAGGACGGGCGCCCCCGCAAGGGCGGTAGCTGAGCCATGCCTAGAATAGCCAGTCCGGTCAGCCTCAACGAGGCGGAGCGCCGGGAGCTCGAAGCCTGGCTGCACAGAGGCAGCGCGGAGCAGCGCATGGTGCAGCGCGCCCATATTGTGCTGGAAAGCGCCGGCGGGAAGACCGTGCAGGAGGTTGCCCAGGGCTTGGGCCTCCGGCCGGGCACGGTCAGCAAGTGGCGCAACCGGTTCTACCGGGGAGGGCTTGAGGGCCTGTCCGACCAGCCACGGCCAGGGAGGAGACCCAAGTACAACGGGACGGTGGAGCAGCGCGTCCTGGCCCAGTTGGATGGGCGGCCGCCCGACGGCCATAGCGCGTGGACAGCGCGGCTGCTGGCCTCAGCCCTGGGGGATGTCTCGCCTTACCTGGTCCGGCGGGTGTTGCGGCGCCACGGCGTCCACCTGGAGCGGCGCCATGTCTGGTGCGTGGGCACCGACCCGGAGTTTGGCCAGAGGGCGGCGGACATCCTGGGCCTCTACCTGGACCCGCCGGCCAACGCCCTGGTGTTGAGCATAGACCGGCAGCCGGCCATGCCCATGTTGCAGCGGGCCCAGGGCTGGGTGCGCCTGCCCGAGCGGCAGGCCTTGAAAGAGTTCCGGGACCAGTACCGGCGGCGGGGGGCCACCACCCTGCCGGCCGCGCTGGAGATCAGCACGCGGCTGGTAAAGGCGGGACACTACCCACGCCACACCCACAGGGACTTCCTGGACTTTATGAGCTGCGTGGCGGCCGACTATCCCGCCATCGAGCTGTGCGTGGTCCTGGACGGCATGATCGGGCTCAAGGCCAGGCACGACCGGTGGCTGGCCCGGCATCCCAACATCCATTTCCACTACTCGCCCAACCGTGAGTGCTGGCTGGACCAGGTCGAGCTCTGGTGCACCATGCTGTGCGTAGGGGTGTCCCGATGCATCGGGATGCCCCTACGGAAGGCGTTGGACGCCTTCACCGAGGCACATTCCACGGAAGCCTACCCCTTCGAGTGGACCAAGAACGTGCTGCAGCCGGGGCAGCTATTGATTTATGCCACCAGACATTAGCCAGGCTCCGGGCGACGGGCTACTGGCTACAGGCTACCGGCCCCACGGCCTCCCCTCTCCCTTTGGGAGAGGGCGAGGGTGAGGGCAGGCTACAGGGTTCAAGGGAGATGTGCGATGACAGACGAACAGATCATCTCGGCGGCACAGGGCAACCCCGCCCGCTTTATCCTGCACTACGCGGTAGGGGCGACCGGCCGATCGCCCCTACTGGTGGGCTTCAGCGACACAGATTCGGGCATCGAATGGTTCAAGCTCCCCGACGGTACGTGGGCCTGGGTGTGCTAGTCCCGACTTGTCGGGACGCGTGCCCGGCGGCGGGTGCGGTAGAGGCGTTCGGTGAACCCGCCGGTCAAACCTGAGGCACCTGGCCCAGGCGCCGGGGTGTTCGGCAGGGGTCTCCTAAGCCCGCCGTAAGGTGCAATTCAGAGGTTGGGCAGGCGGCTTTGGCTGTCCCCAACCAACCCTCGATACCCCACCCTGGGGGGGGGGGGGGTCCACCACCATGCCAACGCAACGCAAGTACCCCGCGAGATGGTACAGGGCCTGGCGTCCCAGGTCGGTAACATAGTATCTGGCATCTATCCTGGTCACCAGGTCCCTGGCCTCCAGTAAGCCAACGTAGCGCACCGCCTGCAACCCATTCAGGGACCCAGCCATGGCCAGGTCCGTCTTTAGCAACCCCGGGTGCCGCTGGCATGCCCTGAGCAACACGAAACATATCACACCAGTGCCTCTTCGCGACATCGCCACTTGCATCACGCGCCTCCTTTCTCGGAATCCCGAGGTATCAGTTTGGTGTGCGAATAGGATATGTATAGTATAATTACTGTTTGTTGTAAAGTGAAATTGTTAGCGTACCGTTCAACGACGTACTGGCTCCAACGCCGCATAATGCCATACCTCTTGGAGATTGCCTCTAGTGTGCCCGGGGAATAGTCCCTGTTTACACATCCGGATGGGCTTATCAAGGCCATAAGGGCCATATTGCATAGGCCGGCCGCCTGGTATTCCTACGTGCCGGCGGTCGCGTGATAGAATTAGTGCCTGTTGTGATAGAGCGTGATATTTTGGGACAGGACGCCCTGGCGATGCGGCGTAGATACCCGGTCGGAGCGAGGGTGAGTATAATGTCTGCATAAATCTGGCCGGTGCCATCGAGAACAGGGGGAAGGTGAACGCTATGAAAACCGAAGGTCCGTACAGCTCCATGACCAGGCCGTGGCTGACCTGCGCCGCCCTGGGCTGGCTTGCCCTGGTCTGCATTCTAGGGGGCGTAGGTCTTGTGGGCCTCAACGACGTGCCCGGGGTCATCAAAGCCATGCCTTTTGCTCTGGGGGTAGGCATCACCGTTCTCGCTGCCGACACGTGGCGCGGACCCCGATATGCCGGGGCCACCGCTGCAGACCTGGAAGAGGCCCAGAGCGCCATAGCCGGCCTGCAACGAGAGTTGGGGACAGTTAAGGCCACCTTGCAGAACATACGAGAGACTGCACCCTTGTTGCCGGGCACAGTGCAGCGGCTAGAAACGGTGGTCCGAAGCCTGGAAGAGGGCTTCTCGGGGGCAGGGATCCAGCCACCTGGAGCGCTTCCCGGACCCGCTCAGGAGAACGCCATCGCCATGTACAGAGCGCTGCTGAGGGAAACGGATGACACCCTGACCCGGCGGTTCAGGGAAATGGGCAGCGAGATTGATACTATCGGCCAGAAGATCCGGGCTGTGGACACGAACGTCTCCCAGGACGTGGACCGGCTGAGGCGGGTGGTGGAAACAAGAATGGAAGACCTGCGACACGAGATTGAACGGAACTCCGGGGGCGGCGAGGAGCTGAAGAGGCGGCTTGAGCAACTGACAGAGGTCCAGAAAGTCCTGGCGACCCTATCAGACCAGGTTGGGAAGTACGATCCCGTACTCGTCAGCACGATTGCGCGCAGCGTGGCGAACCTTGAAGGGATCGGTAGCGATACCAGGGCGGTGTTGGGCAAGCTCGAGACCGACCTGGGACGGCTGAATATCCAGCAGCGGACCATCATGGAAGAGCTCAAGAAGATAGTGCCCACGCCGCAGAGCTAGAGAAGGACGGAGAGGCTAAGGTAAGGGCTTGCCCTCCACGTAGGCTTTGAGCTTGTAGAGGGAGGCGAGTTGGAGGTTGGCCATGGCCGGCTTGAAGAACAGGGGGAACAGCAGACGGAGTATGACGCCCCGCAGCCGGAAGGTGGAGTTGCGGGTCACCCGGGTGGTGCCGTCGCCCAGGTCCACGAGCTCGTAGGTCTCGACCTGGTCACGCATCCGCTCGTGGGCGCCCAGGCTGTCCTGGACGATGGCATAGGCGAACCTGGACTTGCCGGGACCATCTTCCCAGGTCACGCACCGGTGCTCCGCCCAGTAGGGCTTGCCCCGGAACTCGCCGGACAGCCTCCAGGTCATGCCCTGTCCGACCGGTCTGACTGGTCCGACAAGCTTGCCCTGAGCCAAGTCGAACTGCTCACCATGAGCGGTGACGTCCACCTGGGTTATCTTGGGGGTGATGCGGCCCTCGGGGGCGCAGTGCAGGGCCATGACCTCGGGGCTGGACACCACCGCCCACACCCGGGCGGCCGGCGCCATGATGGTGACCGAGGTGCGCAGGTGGGCCATACGGACGGAGGGCGGCCGGCCGGCCGCCCCTACCATTCCTCCGGCTTGTCGGTGCCGTTGCCCTCAGCCTCGAAGTTAATGTCGCTGTACACCCCCATGTCCTGCCCCTGGTACACGTTGACGATGAAGTCGTCCCGGGCCACGTCGGCGGTGTTGACGATCTCCTCGTCAATGATCTCGATGAGGCCCTTGATGTCCTCCTCGTTGAGGTCGCTGCTCACGCACAGGGTGGCATGGACCACGGAAGAAGTGAAGTGCAGGTCCACCTTGCCCACGGGGTGCTCGCCCTGGAGGACGATGTAGGCCTCGGAGTTTGGCGTGCGGCACTCCCGCTCGAAGTTGTAGTGGGGCATTTACCCCTCCTTAGATTCAGGCTTCGGGCTTCAGGCTACAGGCTATAGGCTTCAGCCGGGGGGTAGCCTCGGCCACGCACTATACTATAGAGCAAACCGGCATTTCAGGGACACCCCCCTTCAGGCTACGGGCTACAGCGGGCGGGTGTGGCCGTTGCCCAGGATGATCCACTTGTAGGTGGTCATCTCGCGCAGGCCCATGGGCCCTCGGGCGTGGAGCTTCTGCGTCGAGATGCCCACCTCGGCGCCCAGGCCGAACTGGCCACCATCGGTGAACTGGGTGCTGGTATTGACATAGACCGCGGCGGCGTCCACCTCGTCCAGGAAGCGCATGGCGGCGGTGTAGTCCTCGGTGACGATGGCCTCGGAGTGGCCGGAGCCGTAGCGCTCGATGTGCTCGATAGCCTCGTCCAGGCTGTCCACCACCTTGACCGCGGCCACCAGGGCCAGGAACTCGTAGCCCCAGTCGTCCTCCCTGGCGGGGACGGCTTTCGACCCCTCGGCTGGCGCGACCAGGCTGAGGGCGCGCTTGTCGCAGCGCATCTCGACGCCCGCCCTGGCCCACTCCTGGGCGAGCAGGGGCAGGAAGCCTCCGGCGGCCTGGGAGTGGACCAGCAGGGTGTCCAGGGCGTTGCAGATGGTGGGCCGGCGGGTCTTGGCGTTGTGCACCACTTTCAGGGCCTTGTCCAGATCGGCGGCCCTGTCCACGTAGGTGTGGCACACCCCCACGCCGCCGGTGACCACGGGCATGGCCGCGTTCTCGGCCACGAACTTGATGAGGCCCGCGCCGCCCCGGGGGACTACCAGGTCAATGCAGTCCTTCATGCGGAGCATGTGGTTGACCAGCGACCGGTCCGGGTTGTCCACGAACTGGACCGCCCCCTCCGGGGCGCCGGCCCGGGCGCAGGCCTCGTGGAGGACGGACACCAGCGCCTGGTTGGAGCGGATGGTCTCCGAGCCGCCCCGCAGCAGCACGGCATTGCCTGACTTGAGGCAGAGCACCGAAATGTCCACGGTAACGTTGGGCCGGCTCTCGTATATGGAGCCGATGACGCCCAGGGGCACGCGCTTGCGGCCCACCTGGAGGCCGTTGGGCAACGTGCGCATGTCGAAAACCTCGCCCACCGGGTCAGGCAGGGCGGCCACCGCCCGTACGTCCCGGGCCATGCCCTCCAGCCGCGAACGATTGAGCATGAGGCGGTCCAGCATGGCGGCGCTCAGACCGCTGGCCTCGGCTGCCTCGTAGTCGGCGGCGTTGGCCTTGAGGATGAGGTCCTGGCGGGCGAGCAGGCCCTCGGCGATGTTGAGCAGCGCCCGGTTCTTAACCTCGGAAGACAGCCGGGCGAGATGCCGGGAGGCCGCCTTGGCGGCCTGGGCCTTGGACTCTAGCTCAGCGACGGGCGATGGTTGGGCGCCGACAGCCAAGGCGTTGGCAATGACTGGGACCAGCGTTTGATTGACGGGGTCCACACCCAGACTGAAGGTTTCGAGAGTCATGGCTCCGATCATGGACTCGCTGCCCTCGTCGCCGAAAACGACCAGGTTAGGCAGTACCTCCTGGCCGATGCGCACAGGTATGACGCCAACATCCCGATCAATGCGCTGTCCGTTCGCCATGCGGAAGCCGCGGCGAGCGATGGGCTTGTAGCCAAGCCGGAGAAGCGTGGACCGGGGTACCCAGGTGTAGATTGACCCCGTGTCCACCCAGGCCTCGATTCGCTCAAAGCGGGTCTGCCCTTTGTCGGCAAGCTCGATCGCGTGTTTGAAGACGCCCATTGTGTTCTCCTCGGGTCTTATTACAGGGCGGCGGGGCCGAACGGACGGGTGGGCTCGAGGGTGCCGTCCACCGGGTTGACCTTGAAGCCGAGGGCCTCCAGGGCACTGGCCCCAAGGAGGGGCACGGGGACATCCAGTATGGCAACCAGCACAGCGCCTTCCCTGTCATGGAGTCGCAGGTAGGCGGCCGCGGCGCCAGCCTCTACCTGTCTGCTGTCAGCAACAACAAGACGTGTAGTGAGCGTGGGGGTTATGCCCAACTCGCGGGCTAGGGCTGGTGGCAAGATGGTGGCAAAGGAGCCAGTGTCGGCCAGGAACTCCACATCCCTGGCCTGTACTTCGGTGCTGCCAATCAGACCTCTTACGGTCACATAGCCCATTCAATGATCCCCCTTCATTACACCAGTCTACACCAGCACCAGGTTATCGCGGTGTACCACCTCGTCGCCGTAGGCATAGCCCAGGAGCTCGTGGATGCGCTCCGAGCGCTGCCCCCGGATGCGGGCGATGTCCTCCGAGGGGTAGTTGACCAGCCCGCAGGCGATGGTCTTTCCCCCACCGTCGCAGACGTGGACCACGTCCCCGCGCTGGAAGTCGCCCTCCACGGCCTGGATGCCCACGGCCAGCAGGCTCTTGCCCTGTCCTTTCAGGGCAGTGGCGGCGCCGCTGTCCACCCGCAGCTTACCCCTGGGGGGTGGGCCGCTCACCAGCCAGCGCTGACGGCTCTCCAGCTTGGAGGCAGCCGGGGCGAAATAGGTGCCGATGGCCTCGTTGCCCAGGACACGGAGCAGGACCTCGGGCTGGCGGCCGTCGGCGATGATCACGGCGGCGCCGGAGGCGGTGGCCAGCTTGGCCGCCTGTATTTTGGTGGCCATGCCACCCACGCCCCGGGCGCTACCAGAGCCGCCAGCCGCCTTCTCGATCTCGGCGTCTATGCTGTCCACGTGGGTGACCAGCGTGGCCTGGGCATTGAGCCGGGGGTCGGCGGTAAACAGCCCCTGGATGTCGCTAAGGATGACCAGCAGGTCGGCGTCCACCAGGTTGGCCACCATGGCGGAAAGGTTGTCGTTGTCACCAAAGGTAGTCCCCTCGAGCTCCTCGACGGCCACCACGTCGTTCTCGTTGATGATGGGGACGACGTTGAGCTCCAGCAGGGCCAGCAGCGTATTGCGGGCGTTGAGGTAGCCCAGGCGGTCGGACAGGTCGCGACGGGTGAGCAGGGTCTGGGCGATGACCACGCCATGCCAGGCGAAAAGCTGGTGGTAGGCCTCCATGAGGCGGCCCTGGCCCACGGCGGCCAGCACTTGCTTGAAGGGGATGTCCTTGCGGTCCGGGGCCTGCCCCGAGCCTGTCGAAGGGGCTAGGCCCAGCTCCTGGCGGCCCGCGGCCACGGCGCCCGAGGTGACCACAAGCACCTGGCGGCCTTGCTTTTGTAACTGGTTGACCTGGCCCACCAGGGAGGCCATAGTGTCCAGGCTGAGGCGCTCGCCGCCAGCGGTCAGCAGGTTGGTGCCCAGCTTGACCACCAGGCGGCGGCAGTCCTCGCCACAGATGTGCTCTCTTGACTTGACCATAATCAGGCGCTCGGATTCGAGCCAATTATAGCAAATGGGGCGCCACCCGGCCCCGTAGGGGCATGGCGCGCCATGCCCCTACGTTCGTCTGCCCCCAGGGGACAGCCACGGGTTCCAAGGTCCCCCACAGCTTTCGCTTCCTGTAGCCCGTAGCCTGTAGCCGTAGCCCGTAGCCTGGAGCCTGGAGCCCGTAGCCAGTAGCCCGTACTACCCCCGGCCGGGGTGGGCCAGCTCGATAAGGACGCCGTGGGCGGAGCGTGGGTGGACTATGGGGTGTGGTCCCTGGGAGCCAGGCTCGACGACGTCCCAGATGACCCTCACCCCCTTGGCCTCCAGGTCTCTGGCGTACTGCTCCATGTTGTCTACTTCCAGGGTGATGAGATAGAGGCCCTCGCCGCGCCGCTGGATGAAACGGCCGATAGGGTTGTTCGGGTCGGTAGGCTCCAGCAGGTCGAGGATGGCATCGCCCACGGGCAGGCGGTGTCCCCGGTAGCCGTACAGCGGGTGCTCCTTCAGAGGCGCCGCCGGCAGGCCAAGGGACTGGGTGTAAGTGCGCAGGGCCTCCTCGGCGCTGTTGACGGCGATGGATACAGCCTTGAGTTTGAACATGGTGCCTCCTTCTTGACCCCCTCTGGTCCCCCTTGGCAAGGAGGACGGCCTTGGTCATGACCGAATCATGGTCAGGACCATCTTGAACCTCTTCACCGCTTTCAGAGCGTGGGGCTGGTGGGCGGGCATGATGACCATGTCTCCTTCCTTGACACGAAGGGGCTTGCCGGAGATAGAGACTTCGGCTTCGCCCTCGATGACATGGACCAGGGCATCGAAGGGCGCGGTATGTTCGCTCAGCCCCTGGCCCCCGTCGAAGGCGAACAGGGTCACCGTCCCGGTCTTCCGGTCAACCACCGTGCGGCTGACAACGGAGCCTTCCTGATAGGCCACCAGGTCGGCTGGCCTCAGGGCCTGCGCCAGGAGACTGCCGGCGCCAGCCTGCTCTTTGTCTGCCATATGCCTGTCTCCTTGTTCTGAAAGCGACTCTGCCCGACGGACCTCAGCCCTGGCTGAGGAGCGCCTGACGCGCGGCCCAGAGGTGGGCCTCCGGCGTCTCGGGGAGGAAGGTGCAGCCGGCGCCCAGCATGAAGCCCCGGCCGCCGGTCTGCTCGCGGGCGTCGCGGGCCTCCGCGGCGATGGCCTCGGGCGGCCCCTGGAGCAGAGTAGTGCGCTCGGCGATGCCCCCGATGACGGCCTTGCCGGTGAGGGACCGCCCCTCCCTCAGCGTGGGGTTCGAGGGATGGCGGGCGTTCCAGTTGAAGGCAGTCGCCGGGTAGTCGGCCAGGCGGCGCAGCATGTTGTTCTCTTTGCACACGTGCAGGACGTTGAATGGCGCGTCCGAGACGGCCTGGAGCACCTGGAGGTCGTAAGGGCGGCCGAACTCGGCGTACTCGGCATCGGTGGCCAGATCGTAGGTGGCCCAGTGGGTGGTGGCCAGGAAGATGCCGCTGGCGCCAGCCGCCAGGCACTCCTGCCCGAATCGGGCGAAAGTGGCGGCAATGGCCCCCAGGGCGCTGTGCACCTGTTGGGGGTGCTCCCGCAGGTGGCGCACCATGCTCTCGTTTGAGCCGGCCAGGTAGGCGGCCACCGACAGCGGGGTGAACACCGTCATGACGAAGGGGACTTCGCCCCTCAGGCCCTCACGGATAAGGCGTAATGCGGTGAGCATCTCGCCCGGCGCTCCCTGTGTTGGCGGCAGCTCCTGAATGCGGCCCCAGTCGTCTGCTGACTTCACCGGGTAGTCCACCATTCTGGGGCCAACCGTAGGCTGGCCGCTGTAGGCTATCTGATAGCCCCAGGGCTGGGCATGGTACGCGGCCCGAGGGTTCACCTTCATGAAGTCCCAGTGGAACCTGTCCTGGAAGGCGAGCATGGCCTGGGCCAGGCCGGCGGCGGAGGACTCCTCGACGAAGAAGTGCCGCCACAGGCTTACCGGCGGACGGTCCACACCCTGCCCGCGCAGGGAGGCATGGACGCGCTCCGGGTGGGTCATCTGCTCCACGGGGTAGGGGCGTATGGCTATACGCCCCTACGGGAGGGCTGGCGCCAGGAGCTCCCGGAGCTCCCGGACGATCTCTTGCCGCCACTCGGCCTCGAGGGCGGCCCGCCGCCGCCTTCGTTCGTCGCGGGCCGCCTGCTGGGGCAAGTGGGCCAGCTCTTGCCTGGTCTTCTGCATCCACTGGTTGGCGGCAGCGGGCCGCTCAATCCACTGTCCCAAAGGGGACCAGTCGCGGTCGAAGAAAGCGAAGACGGGGATGGACATGAACTTGCCCTGGTTCAGATAGAGGTCCATCAGGTCCATGTTCTTGTCCCGGGGGAAGATGCGGTACTCCAGCCCGGCGGCCCGGGCGATGTGGGCCATGACGGGCAGGCCGCGGTGGACGTCCGGGCACCAGTCCTCGCCGATGGCCAGCACCCGTATCGGCCCGCGCTGGCGGACAAGCTCCTGGAAGAAGCGGGCGTCCTCGGGGGGGAGCTGGAACGCCCTGTAGTGGCCCTCGAACTCATTCTGGCCGTACCGGATGGTGGCCATGTACTGATCGTAGGTCAGGCCCTGGGAGAACTTCTCCTGGACCAGCGGGTGGGCTGTCTCGACCATAGTGCCTCCTTTTCTTGCTGAGGCCGCCGTCTGCGGTTCCTCACCCAAATCTCCACGTAGGGGCGAGGTCACCTCGCCCCTACGTTTGTTCACTCCCTGCATTTCCCGGAGGGGGGAGCACCACCAGGCCGCAGAAACAGGCGCCCTCGATGTCCACCAGACCCTGGCGCGCGGATGTGCACACGCAGATGGTGTCCGGTGTCTGTTCCACCTGGCACGGGCAGTAGAGGTCACCGTAGAGCCGGTACATCCTCACGAAGTCGTTCAGGGCCGCTTCCACGAAGGCGGAGAGATGGTAGCCTCGCTCCTGGCAGAAGGACTCCAGACGGCGGCGTACCTCGTCGCGCAGCTCCTGGTCGGTAGGCACGGCCTATCCTGCCTGGACCGAGCCTGTGGAAGGGGCCGTAGCTGGTACTGCGTGGCCGTCGGTCGCGGACCGGGCACGCACATGGCTGGCCAGCTCCTGGGCGAACTCCCGGCAGCGGGCCTTCTCCCGGGCGCCCGGCGCCAGCTTCACGTCCAGGCCGCCATCCAGCATTTGTAGTCCCACCACCAGATAGGCGTTGTAGCTGCTGCCGTGGGGGGTGCTCAGGCCGTGGAACTGGCGCCGGTCGTAGTCAACAGCGCCCACCCAGTAAACGTTCTCCGCGATAAGCTTTGGGGCCACACACACCTCCAGCGGGGTTCTTGAACGAAGACGAATACAACCCCAGTATAGCATCACAGGTGGGGGTTGAAGGACTACCTCGCTCCCCAAGCCCGTCTCCGTTTACGGAGAGGGCAGGGTGAGGTCGGGCGCCGAGGTGAACGGCCTGCGGTGCACCTCGAAGGTGAAGACGTCGGGGCGGGCGTGATAGCCTATCCGGTCCCGCAGGGGGTAGTAGCGGATGGCCTGCTCCAGGTCAATCTCGGCCACCACCATCCCCTCTTCGCCCACCAGGGGGCCGGCAAGGGTCTGGCCGTCGGGGCCGAAGATGGCGCTCCAGCCACCCGGCCCAGCCAGGCCGAAGGCCTCGATCTCTCGCGGCGAGGCCACCGCCTGGGAGCAGATGACGAAGCACTGGGTGGCCAGGGCATGGTACACCGCGGCCGCCTCCAGCCCGCGGTTCCAGCCAGGCCCGCGGCGGGCAGCGCCAGCCACGTAGATCGCGGCGTGGATATCCTCGCCCTGTACGGCCAGGGCATGGCGGGCCAGATTGTCCAGGTTCTCCCCGCAGATGAGGCCACCCAGACGGCCCAGCTCGGTAGAGAAGACGCGGAGGCCGTCGCCGCCACCCTGACCCCAGATGGTCTTCTCAGCCATGGTGCCCATCAGCTTGCGGCGCGAGCCCAGGAGCCGGCCCTCTCGCCCGATGAACAGCATAGTGTTGTACAAGGTCTTGCCGTCGCGCTCGTGCACCCCGATTACAGCGTATGTCCCGGCGCGGGCGGCGGCGTCGCACAGCAGGCTGGTCGTCTCGCTGGGTATCTCCACCGAGTTCTTGAACAGCTCCACGAAGTGGTCATAGCTCTCGGGCTCCCGCCAGATCCAGTGGGGAGTGCCCGGGATGATGACCTCGGGGAAGACGGCCAGACCAACTCCCTGGGCGCCGGCCCGCTCGATCAGGCGGCACACGCTGGCTGTGGTTGCTTCCCTGTCGAGCCAGACGGCCGCCATCTGCACGGCAGCCGCCTTGAACCTGGGGTACCGGTCCCCCATGGGCGCGCCAGGCTAGGCTGGCCCCGATGGGCCCGGCTTCTTCGTGCCCCGGTCCCTGGCCGCGCGGGGCCTTTCCGCCGGTCCGGAGGCAGGCGCTCTGCCCAAAGCCGGGCCTGGCTCCGGGATTCCCAGATCAGGGCTTTCGTACTCGCGCGGTTTCTCCACGATGTGCGGCAACTGGTACAGGCCGCCACCGGTGCGGGTGGACAGCAAGTGTGCCCCCATCAGCTTGATGACGTCCTCTGCCTGGGACCTGCTGATGCCCAGGGCCTCTGCCAGGTCTTTGACGTGGAGCTCGTAGTTGCTTTTTTCCGCAAGTTGCCGGATCTCGGTCGCCTTTTCCTGGACGATGCGCCGGGCCTGCGCCTGGCGCTGACGGTACCGCAGCCAGACCATCAGGGCCGCGCAAGCTGTGACCAACGCTATGATCAAGCCCACGGTGGCCGGCGTGGTCCGCCCGCTTTGCGGGATGGTCGCCCCGGACGCATCCGGTCCGGCCATGATGCCCGCGGGTCCGGCCGAGGCCCAGGCCGGGCTGGGCGCCAGCGCTGCCACGTAGACAGACACCATCAATAGCGCCACGAGGACAAGGAACGCGCCTCTCATCTTGGTCCTCCAGTTGCCACCCGGTATTTGGCTACCCAGTTTGCGCTCATTATAGCCCTTTTGGGACGGGGTGGACGGTGTATGCCGGACTGATACGGTCCTACCTGGCGCGAGCCGTTGACAGGATTCCAAGCCGCCCCTAAGCTATGGCCTATGGACGTCGTCGGGCTCATTTCGCTGGCCGCCGAGAAGGGCGCCTCCGATCTTCACCTCGCCGCGGGTGCGTCTCCCATTGTCCGCCTCCATGGCAAGCTCCAGGCCCTGCCGGACACCGAGACGCTGACCCCGGACAGTACCTTCCAGATGCTGGAAGACCTGGCCGACCAGGCCCAGCGCCAGGAGTTCCTGGCCGAGAGAGAGTTGGACTTCGCCTACGCCATGCCGGGGTTGCGCTGTCGCATTAACGCCTCGTGGGAGCGGGGGGCGGTAAGCATCGCGTGCCGCTTGCTGCCTCTCCAGGTGCCGGCCATGGAGCAACTGAAGCTACCCCCAGTGTGCAAACAGCTCGCCTCCCGCCCTGCTGGTCTGGTGCTGATAACCGGCCCCACTGGCTCGGGCAAGTCAACCACGCTGGCCTCTATGATTGACTACCTGAACCACACCCAGAGCCACCGGATTGTGACCGTGGAGGACCCCATAGAATACGTCTACACCAACGACAAATGCATGATCCTTCAGCGAGAGGTAGGCAAGGACACCCGGTCCTTCTCCGAGGCGCTCCGTCGCGCCTTGCGCCAGGACCCTAACGTGATCATGGTGGGGGAAATGCGCGACCTGGAGACCATGGCCACGGCCCTGACCGCCGCCGAGACCGGCCACCTGGTGCTGTCCACACTACACACCGTGGACACGGTGCAAACGGTGGACCGCATTGTAGACATGTTCCCACCCCACCAGCAGCACCAGATCAGGGTGCAGCTCTCCATGGTGCTGGAGGGGGTGCTCTCCCAACGGTTGCTTGCTAACGCGGAAGGCACGGGCCGGGTGGCCGCTATCGAGGTACTCCTCGCCAATTTCGCCATCCGCAACCTGGTCCGCGAGGGCGATACCCACGAGCTACCCTCCTACCTTCAACTGGGCTACCAGGAAGGCATGCAGACCATGGACCGGGCGCTCACGGAGCTGGTAGCCAAGGGACTGGTCTCCCTGGATACCGCGCTGGCCGTAGCCCGCAATCCGGACGAGGTCCATAAGGGCGTCCTGCGGGCCGGCGGCCTGGTACGGCGGCCGCCGGGCTAGTACCCCCTACTGTCCCCCTTGCGAAGGGGGACAGTAGGGGGTCAATTGGGTCGGCATGTGGACCACTAAGAACACCACGGACCGACGAAAACCTCTGCAAGTAGGCACTAGACCCCGGCTCTTGCCGCGGGGGAACCACCGGGGGCAGACGCCAGCTTCGGTATCCTTGACTCGCAGGGCACTTTGGTCTGGCACAGGCCGCAGGCCGCGTACCGCCCCAGGTAGCCTGGCTTGGTCAGGTACAGCTTGTGGAAGACCTGCATCATCTCCGAGCACTTGACCTTGTCGTGCCCTTTGTGGGTGATGGCCCCTGCCGGGCAGCGCTTTATGCAGGCGCCACACGAGCCGTCCACAAAGAAGGGGCAGTTGGCGACATGGCTGGAGTACCGCCTGGGCGTGGCCGGTAGCTCAAGGTCGGTGACCACGCTATTGCAGCGCATGGCGATCCCCCTGGCGGTGATAAGGCCATCGCTGAGGCTGAACGTCCCCAGGCCCGCGGCGTAGGCCACGTGGCGCTGGGACCAGTTGGACGCCCGGCCATTGGACAAGTGTCGGACCTCGAAGGCGGGCGTTTGATCGGGGGCCACTGCCCGGTACCCTTTGTGCTCAAGCAACTGGACCACGTGCCGGGCCAGGTTGTCGTTCAGCTCTTGCCCCAGCCAGCGGACGTTGTTCCAGTGGCGGGATGGCCCCTCAGTCATCTTGCGGTTGGCCAGGCGGGTTTCTTTGCCGATGGGCAGTATCCAGGAGACCACGCTCACGTGTCGTGGCTCTGAGGCGTGCCCAGGGCCTTCAGGGCTACTCAGGCACAGGGCCTCCCGAGGTGTGAGGTGGAAGTCCCCGACTACCCGCTTGTAGTCCTGAAACAACGAATCGTCCCCGTTGGCAAAGCCCACAAGGGGTTCCTCAAAGATGGCGCTGCCGTCCACATCCTTCAGACAGTTCTGGGGACTGCCCAGGATGTACGACTTGATCTCCCCTTCGAGGGAGCGGGCCGGATCAGAATCGAAGGAGGGCAATTCACGAATTGCCCCTACAGTCTTGTCCGCTGGCATGGTCCGCCTCCTTCTGGCTCTTGCCTCTGCGAGGGCGCCGCCCTCGACCTACACCTGCTTCAGGGCCGCGATGAGGTCGGTGATCCCCTGCTTCGCGTCCCGGAACAGCATCAGGGTATTGTCCGCTGCAAAAAGCGGGTTGGGGATGCCGGCGAAGCCGGGGCTGAGGCTCCGCTTCACCACCACCACCGCCCGGGCCTGGTCCACGTTGAGTATGGGCATTCCGGCAATGGGGTTTCCCGAGTCGGTGGTGTTCCGCGCCACGGGGTTCGTCACGTCGTTGGCGCCGATCACCAGGGCCACGTCCGTCTGCTGGAAGCTGGGGTTGATGACGTCCATCTCTTTTAGCTTGTCGTAGGGGATGTCCGCTTCGGCCAGCAGCACGTTCATGTGGCCAGGCATGCGGCCAGCCACCGGATGGATAGCGAACTCCACCTCGACTCCGCGCGATTCCAGCAGGTGCACCAGGTCGCGCACTGCATATTGGGCCTGGGCTACGGCCATTCCGTAGCCCGGAACGATGACCACCCGGCGGGCGCCCTCAAGGAGCATGGCCACCTCCTCGGGCGTGCCCGACTTGACGCGACCGCCGTAGACGTCGCCGGAGGCGGCCGGGGCGGCTGCCTGCGCCCCGAACCCTCCGAACAATACATTGGTCAACGACCGGTTCATGGCCTTGGACATCAGGCTGGTCAGGATCAGGCCGGCTGCCCCCACCAGTGCCCCGGCGATGATAAGCATGGTGTTCTGGAGCACGAAACCGGTGGCCGCTGCCGCCAGGCCTGAATAGGAGTTGAGGAGGGAGATAACCACCGGCATGTCGGCGCCGCCGATGGGTATCACCAGCAACAGGCCCAACAGCGACGCCGCCGCCACCAGCGCCCAGTAGGCCAGGTGGTTGGACGGATCGGCCACCAGCCAGCCAGCCAGCGCCAGGGAGAGGACTGCGACCATGACCAGGATGCCGTGCCGCCCCGGAAGCAGCACCGGCTTCTCCAGGGCCAGTCCCTGGAGTTTGATAAAGGCCACCAGGCTCCCCCAGAAAGTGACCGCACCCACCAGCCCCGCGGCAGCCGTGGCCACTGCCATCTGCAAGGAAGGCATCACGCCGCCTGAGACCTCCAACAGGGCCGCGCCGGCCACCAGAGCCGAGGCAATCCCGCCGAAACCATTGAGCAGGGCCACCATCTGGGGCATGCCCGTCATAGGGACCCGCACTGCCAGCAAGGCCCCGAACAGGCCGCCCACCACCAGCCCAGCCAGAATGACCTCGAAGCTGACGATCTGCCGGTCGAACAGAGTGACCACCACTGCAATGAGCATGCCCAGGGCGGCCATCAGGTTGCCTCGAACGGCCGTCCTGGGGTGGGCCAGGCCTTTCAGCCCCAGAATGAACAGGGCAGCAGCCAGCAGGTAGGCGAGGGCGACTATTGGCGCGGGCATTGGCTAGTGCTTCCTTCGGAACATGGAGAGCATGCGGTGGGTTACCAGGAATCCCCCCACCACGTTTACCGTGGCGAACGCCACCGCCAGGAAGCCCAGGACCGTGGTCAACAGCGTAGCCTGGGCTCCGGCAGCCACCAGCGCCCCCACCAGAGTGATGCCCGAAATGGCGTTGGCGCCCGACATTAGAGGCGTATGCAGCAAGGGCGGGACCTTGGCAATGACCTCGAACCCCACAAAGACCGCCAGGACGAATACCGTCAGGGCGACGATGAGTTCTTCCATCAGGCCCTCCTCTCTCCCTGGGCCGCATCGGGGGCGGACGGCAATCCCAGAAGCGCTCTGACCCGCGGATGGACGACGTCACTGTCCCGGGCCACCAGGCTCTCGCGCACAATGTCGTCGCCGGGGTCGAGCTTCAACTGCCCGCCCTTGACCACGTGCTGGACAAACGCAGTGATGTTGCGGGCGTACATCTGGCTGGCGTCATAGGGAACGGTGGACGCCAGGTTGGTCAGGCCGACTATGGTCACGCCCATGGCCTCCGCTACTTCGCCCGGGCGTGTTGCCTCGCAGTTACCCCCACGCTCCGCTGCCAGGTCCACGATCACGGAGCCGGGCTTCATGGAACCCACCATGTCGTTGGTGACCAGTACCGGAGCCCGCTGCCCGGGCACCAGGGCGGTGGTAATGACCACGTCGCTCTCGGCCACTACTCGCGTCAGCAGCTCGCGCTGCTTGCGGTAGAACTCCTCGCCCATGGCCCGGGCATAGCCGCCGCGGTCCTCCGCTTGCCCCGGCTCGAGGGGTAGCTCCACGAACTTCGCCCCCAGGCTTTCCACCTGTTCCTTCGCCGCTGGCCGGACATCGTAGCCCTGTACCAGTGCCCCCAGCCGCCGGGCGACGGCGATGGCCTGCAGGCCGGCGACTCCGGCACCCATCACCAGGACCCGCGCCGGGGTGATGGTGCCGGCAGCAGTCATGAGCATGGGGAACATCTTGGGCAGGACCTCCGCAGCCAGCAGCACCCCCTTGTAGCCGGCGACTGTGGCCTGGGAGCTCAGGACATCCATGGACTGGGCGCGGGCGACCCGGGGTAACAGCTCCAGGGCGAAGGCAACCACGCCCCGCCGGGCCAGGTCCAGCACAGCATCAGGCGCGCCCAGGGGCTCGAGAAACCCCACCACCGCCTGGCCCGGGCGGTATAGGGAAAGATCGCGCCGTCCCGCTGCGGGATTGGCGCCAGCCGCCCGTACCTGGAGCAACAGGTCCGCCTGGGCGAACACATCGGCGCGGGAGGCAACTACGCGCACGCCGTGCTCGGTGTAGGCGGCATCGGAGAATCCGGCCGCGGCACCGGCGCCGCTCTCGACCAGCACCTCCAGTCCAGCCTTGGCCAGGGAGGGTACAACCGCAGGCACGATGGCCACCCGCCGTTCGCCCGGTAGTGTTTCCTTAAGGATTCCAACACGCATGGTACTCGCCTCTCCGAATTACATCTGGCCCGTGGGCAGCGCTATCCCGAGGCACTCTATGCCGTATCCCCATGTCATCTCCTTCCCCTATTGTAGTCCTGCAGCGCTCGGTGGAAAGGGCAGAACCTCAAATGGGCCGACAAGAATGTATCACGCGCCGGGGGCACTGGCAATGTTCCGCGGTCCCTTTGCCGGGCAAGCATAAGTGTGTATAATAGCTTTGATTCTTCCTCTGAGATGAGCCATGTCTAGTCGGCAAGAAACTGGCACAAATTCGGAAGCTGAGAAGCATAACCTCCGGCTCCTTCGCTGGTCCGCCTTCATCTTGCCCGCCGCCTTCCTGTCGGCCGTCTCCTATTTGGGCCATTTCGTTTGGCACGACTTCATCGAGACCTACGTCGGATTCCTGTTGTGGGTGGTGCTCCTGTCGGCGGCCGCCCTGCTTTTCTCCACCTTCGTGTTCAAGCTGATCGAGCGGGCAGAGAGCAGGGCTTTCAGCCGCCACCGCGAGCTGCTGATGCTCAACACGGTCGCCGCTGCCGCCAGCCAGCCTATGAAGCTGGAGGGGCTGCTCCAGATTGCGGTGGATGGGGTTGTGGATGCGCTGCACCTGGACGGGGGAGTGGCCTGTGTCTTGGACGAGAAGAACCAGGAGCTACTGCATGTGGCCTGGCATGGCATTCCGGACGAGATGCTGGGGCCTTTGAAGCGGATGAAGCTCGACGAGGGCAGGATACACACCGACGTGGTCAGGACCGGTGAACCCATACAGGTCAGCGACATGAGCCAGGACCCACGCGTCAAGGAGGGCCGTTGGAAGAAGTTCTTCCGGTCCGTTATCACTCTGCCCCTGAAGTCCGAGGGCAAGGTAAAGGGGGTCATGGCCCTGGTGGGGCGCTCTCCGCGCACATTCGACCCCTCGGAGGTGCAGCTCCTGCTCACCCTGGGTGGCCAACTGGCGGTGGCCATCGAGAGGACCCAGCTTCATCAGCAGGTGGCGAGCATGGCTATTCTAGAAGAGCGGGAACGTATTGCCCGAGAGATGCATGACGGGCTGGCGCAGATACTGGGGTACATCAATGCCAAGACCTCGGCCATAAGCCGTCTCCTGAGCGACAACAACATTGCGGACGCGCTCCAGGAAGTGGTTGGATTGCGGGACGCTGCCCGGGACCTGTCCAAGGACATCAGGGAAGCCATCCTGGGCCTGCGGCTAGCCAGCGGCGAGCCGGGGCACCTTCACGACAACCTTAAGGAGTATGCCACCAGCTTCTCCGCCCTGTCAGGGATCCCCGTAGAGCTACACGGCGTCGAGGAGGTCAATGGCGCGCTGGACTGGGCTGGCGAGCTCCAGGTGTTGCGCATTATCCAGGAGTCCCTGACCAACGTACGTAAACATGCCGGGGCCACCCGGGTATCCCTCTCTGTGCAAAGAGTGGACGGCGAAGTACAGGCTTGCATAGGGGACAACGGAAAGGGGTTCGACATGGCCGACGTGGGTGGGTGGGGACAGGGGAGATATGGTCTCCAAAGCATGCGGGAGCGGGCGGAAAGCATTGGAGGGACGCTGTCTGTGGACAGCCGCCCGGGCCTGGGGACCCGCGTGACTCTAGCCGTGCCGGTACTGAAGGGACGGGCATAGTGGGCCCGCGCAAGGTGCTTCTGGTTGACGACCACGCCCTGTTCCGCGACGGCATCGCTTCCCTGCTGCGGGCTGGCGGACTTGAGGTGGCGGGCCAGGCAGGCAATGGAGAAGAGGCCATCCGTAAGGCCCGAGACCTCAAGCCAGACGTGATACTGATGGACGTGAAGATGCCCGGAGTCTCTGGTCTGGAGGCCACGCGCGCCATAAAGACGGAAATGCCCGAGGTCAAAGTGGTCATGCTCACCGTGTCCGACGACGAGCAGGACTTATTCGAGGCTATCAAGGGCGGCGCCGACGGCTACATTCTGAAGGACACCCCTGGCGACGACTTCAGCGAGCTGCTCACCCGGCTCTTTGAGGGGGAGCCGGTCTTCTCTCGGGGACTGGCCGCCAGGATGCTGTCGGAGTTTCGCCGGGGCCGGCCAGGCACAGGGCGGGAGGAGACGGCAGAGGAGGAGCTTAGCGACCGAGAGCTAGAGGTGCTCCAACTCGCTGCCGGCGGGGCCACCAACAAAGAGATCGCTGCCCGGCTCTTCATCTCGGAGAGCACGGCCAACTACCATATCCGGAACATCCTGTCCAAGCTCCACCTCAGGAACCGGGCGGAAGCTGCCGCCTACGCCGCTCGGAAGGGCCTGCTCAAGACCCCGTCCTAGGGCGAGGTTCGGCGGGCCCCGCCGGCCGCATCAGTTCACGCACTCTGGCGACGGTCTGCGGGGTAATCTCGGCATCACCCTGGCGGCGGGCATATCCCTCTACAGCCTGCCGCACCATCGGACGCAGGAACGAGGGCACCCGCGCCAGTAGCTCGTCTGCCGCTGGCGTCCAGGTTGTCGGCCGCCCATCGGGGGGCAGTCGCTCCACAGGCCCAACGCACCAGGGGTCTTCCCCGGCCAAGTCACCCGTTGCCGCGAAGGCGCGCGCCAGGCAGCCGCGGCAGGAATGCCGGTAATGGCAGGGCTGGCATCGGGCTGGCGCAGTTGTGTCGCGAATGGCGCGCAGGACGGGCGAATTCTGCCACAGGTCGGACAGGTTGCCTTCGAGAAGATTGCCCACTGACAGAGGCAAGTAAGGGCAAGGAGTCAGTTCGCCTTCGGGCGTGACCCGGGCGTAGGAGACTCCCGCCAGGCAGCCCGGACCCAGTGCGCCAGGGGACTGGGACGCGGCCACCACCTGGGGAGCACAGCGGGTGCGCACTACCATCTTGGGGGACCGGGCCTGCGCCTGTGATATGGATCCCAGTACCTGCCAGTACTGGTCGCGAGTGATGTTGGTCATGGTATCACCCCGGCCAGTGCACACCAGAAAGTAGAAGTTGATAGCCCAGGCGCCATGTTCAGCAGCCAGAGCGACCAGGTCACCTATCTCCAGGTAGTTCCAGGGCAAGACCGTGGCCTGAAGGACCACGGGGATGCCTGCCCGTATGCAGGCGGAGGCTCCCTGGAGTGCCCCTTGCCAGGCACCCGGCACGCCCCGAAAAGCGTCGTGCGCCTCTGGGTGGGTAGAGTCCAGGCTGATGCCCGCCCCCCGCAGCCCGCAGGCGGCCAGGCGGGAAGCGGTGGCCTCGTCCAGCAAGCAGCCGTTGGTGCCCAGCACCATGGTGAGGCCGAGACTCGCTCCTCGGGATACCAGGGCCGTCAGGTCTGCCCGCAACAAGGGCTCGCCGCCGCTCAGAATGACCATCTGGGTCCCGGCGTCCCTCATCTGGCGCAACACGGCCAGGCACTCCTCCGTGCCCAGTTCCCTAGGCGCTGGCGCTCGGGCGTCCAGGTAGCAGTGTCCACACCGCAGATTGCAGGCCCGGGTCAAATTCCAAGAAACGAGGGCTGGCGTTGTCCCCACTGGCGCGTACCTCCACGACTCAACGTAAGGGGTCAGGCGAACCCGATACCCCGGTGGGCAGTGGGAGCGTAGCTCATTTCAGTTCGCCAGTCAACGGGGAAACCGCGTCCCGGGAACTAGCAGTACTGACAGGCTCTAACTAATGGTTGTGGTAGGGAATCCCAAAGGCTAGTAGCGTATATTACTCGCGTGTTGTCCGGCTTGGGGCCAGCGTCTGCGGGGCGCAGGTCCTGGACCGGGAAGTAAGAGCTAAGGTGTAGCGGAGCGGTCAGGTATGGTGATTTCTCGGTTTCTGCCCAGTGCCTTCCGGCTAGTGGTACCTAGCCTGTTCCTTATCTTCGCGGCATGTTCCTCGTCAGGCGGCGCCGCCCCCACGGCCACGCCCGCCGCCAGGGCGACGGCGCCCCCGGCCGCAGCTACCACAGGAGCGCCCGCTCCCACGGCGACACGCCCTCCGTCGCCGCCATCGCCGCCTTCAGGCGCCGAGATTAAGGTCACCGTTAAGGACAACACTTTCCCCAATGAGATACGGGTGAAGGCCGGGGCAAAGGTGACGTTCGTAGTCACCAACGAGAGCATGGAGAAACACAGTGTCGAGTTCCCGGACTTCAAGTTCTATAAAGAGATTGAAGCTGGACAGACCGTCCGGTTCGACTGGACCGTTCCTAACGAGAAAGGCAAATGGGATATGGGTTGCTTTCTTACCGAGCCCGGCGGCGTGCACGAGGGCATGGAAGGCGACCTGATCATCGAGTAGTGTCCTCCTGCCATTTCTTGCTTGAGGTGAAATCATGCGCCATAGGGGTTTAGCTACAAGAGTCGCCGGAGTTATGGGCCTGGGCCTGCTCCTGGTGGGGGTGGCCTGCGGCTCGGGGGCGGCCGAAGCAGACACCCAGACCACCGCGTCCTCGGGCCCGGCACAGGAAATCAAGGTGTCCATGGGGGACTTCTTCTACGACCCCAAGGACATAAGCGTTGAAGCGGGGCGGGTGCGCTTCCTGTTGTCCAATGTGGGCAAGACGGCCCACAGGTTCGCCGTCACTGGCGAAGGGGTGAAGGCCAGCTCCCGGAATGTGGGGGCAGGCCGGGAAAGCACCCTTGAGGTTGATCTCCGTCCCGGCACCTACAAGATGGGCTGTACCCTGGGGGACCACGAGGCGCGAGGCTCCGTGGGCATCATCATCGTTAAGTAAGGTGCCACGCTTGCCCCGGTATCAGCTCGACAATGGCTTCCACTAGGCGTCCCGCCAGCATGTCGGCAATAGATGCACCCACCGGGGGCTGGAAGGTGGCGGACATTGTATGGAAGGCCATACTGCTCGGCTATCTGCTGGGGCTTCTGGTCACCGCTGGAGTCGGCTTCCCCCTACTGGTAATCATGGAAAGCTCGTGGCTACTGGCTCTGGCGGGATCAGGGGGCCTGTTTCTGGGGGGAATCGTCACCGGCAGGAAGGTGGGGCCCCAGGTAGCAGCTTTGAACGCCACTCTCGCGGTTATCCTCTACAACTCGACGGTTGCCCTGGGCCTGTTCATCGGCTGGTTCCTTGAGTTGCTCCCCGAGCCACTGCCCGGACTGCCCCAGGGTGACTCCACCTTCTTCTTCGCCTGGCCCCTGGTGCTGTTAGTGGCGGGCATTCTCGGCGCGGTCCTGGGAAGCCGCAGCGCGAGGAACCGGCTGAAGGAACGGTCCTGATGCCGCCGGAAGTGTCCTTGATAAACGACAGGGTCGTGATCTGGGTGGTCGCCCAGTTGCACCTCCTCTTCGCTGCCTTCGTACTGGGTGCCCCCATCTTCATTGTGGTCTCTGAGTACCTGGGGATGCGGAGCGGAGACGGCCGGTATGAGCGGCTCGCCAGAGAGACCATGAAGATTGTGGCCATGAGCTACAGCCTTACTGCTCTTTTTGGCGGCGCCATGACCTTTGTCCTGGTGGCCAAGTATCAGCAACTCTCCAACTTCCTCTTCCAACGCTTCTATCCCGTCTTCGGAACGTATGCCATTCTCCTGGTGGTCGAGACAGCCCTGATGTACCTGTACTGGTACAGTTGGGACGCGCTGGCCAAACACAAGGGGGTCCATATTGGCATCGGCGTTGCCCTGAACGCCGTTGGCACGGTGGTCATGTTTCTCATGAACGGGGTGGGCAGCTTCATGTTGACCCCTCCCCCGTCTCCCGAGTCTGCCAGCCTGTGGCAGATGGTCAATAATGCCACTTGGACCGGGCTCAACCTGCACCGGTTCGTGGCCAACATCGCCTTTGGCGGTTTCATGGTCGCGCTGTTCGCTGCCTTCATGTTCCTCACCAGCCGGGAGGAGCGAGACCGGGCTTTCTACGACTGGATGGGCTACATCGGCAACTTCATCGGTGTGGGGGCGCTCATCTTACTCCCCGTGGCCGGGTACATCTACACCAAGGAGATATTCGCCTACAACGCTACCATCAGCACCCTGCTTATGGCTGACAAGCTGGCCTGGTTCTTTGTCATACAAGGCGTCCTGGTCGGCTTGCTTTTCCTGGGGGCCATGTACTACATGTGGCTGAGCATCCAGAGAGTCCAGGGTGGCGTCCGCTTCCATAGCTATTTTCGGGGGGCTTTCTGGGTGGCCCTGGCCGGCTTTGTCGTTTGGCTGGTCCCCCAGAACTTCTTGCCTTCCCTTACCGCTGAGCCCAGTGGGCCCATTTCGGAGGTGACTATTCCAGAAAGGGTGATCTTCCTGGGCTTCATGCCGGCTAAGGGTCTGGCGGTCAGCGCCATGGTGGTGATAACGGCCTTCGTGTATCTGCTATACCGGCAGGCCATAAGCACCGGCACCATGGTCTGGGGACAGATTGACACCAAAGCCCAGCTTGCCCTCACCTTCCTTCCCGGGCTAGCCGTTTTCACCATGGCTTTCATGGGTCCCATCCGTGAAATGGCCCGGGGCGAATGGCACATTTTCGAGTTCATGGCGGACACCACCCAGGCATCGTTCCTCACCCCTCTCGGCTTCACCGCCATTATGGCTGGGCTGAACACCACGCTCTTCTTCCTGCTCATGGCCGCCGTTTTCTGGCTTGGATTCAAGGTCTCTCACCAGGGCTAGCGGCTCCGGAGGAGGTCAAGGGTTGCGCCTCGTTTTGGCCTTTGGAGTTGTCGTTGCTGGCATATGGCTGGTGCCGCTTTTCCTCACAGTAGAGTCGGGCTTGAAGTTCGGGCCCCCCTACCAGGCGCTTTTCACCCTTCTGGCCCTTTTTGGTGGGCTGGTGGTCTACTTGCTTCGGGCTCCGGCTATGGCGCCGCCGAAATCAGCGAGCCGTGCCATGGCCGGCGTGGCCCTGGTCTTCCTGGTTACCATTGGGGGGGTGGTCCTTCTGGCCAACGTTGCACCCCAGTTTGCCTTTGAAGGGACGGGCGAGGCGGCGGCGACTGGCCCGGAGAGGGGAAGAGTGCTGTTCTTCGACGTCAAGGTCGGATGCTTCCTTTGTCACTCCGTCCAGGGATCGGGGGGAACCAGAGGCCCAGACCTTACCCACGTGGCTACTTCGGCGGGCAGCCGGAAGCCGGGGATGTCCGCCGAGGAATACCTGAGGGAATCCCTGATGAGCCCCAGCTCTTTTGTGGTGCCGCCCTTCGATAACATCATGCCGCCCTTTGCTCAGCGGCTAACACCCGAGCAGGTGGGCGACCTCCTCGCCTACCTACAGGGGCTGGAATAGCGAAATGTATCAGAGAATACTGGTCGCCATTGATAGCTCTCGATACTCCGAACTTTGTCTGGATGTGGCCATGGCCCTGGCGGAGAAGTCCGGCGGGGCTGTCGTCGGCTTCCATGCCTATGCCGCACAGCTTCACGAGGAGCGATTTCGCCAACTGGAGACCTCGCTGCCTCAGCGCTATCAGGGACCCGGGGTCCTGGAGAAACAACGCGAGATACACGCTTCTCTTATCCACCAGGGCCTGGAGCTCATTTCACAGGCCTATCTGGAGAGTTGCGCCGCCCGCTGCCGAGAACGGGGGATAGCCTTCGAGCCCAGGATTGCCGAGGGCAAGAACCACGCCGAGATTGCCCGGGAAGCTGGCCAGGGCTATGACCTAGTGCTCCTCGGGGCTAACGGGCTGGGCGAGCAAGAGGGCCAAACTGTGGGCAGCGTCTGTTTGCGAGCGGTCCGCCGGTTGGTGGATGTAGATGCCCTGGTGGTGAGAGACGGTGCTCCCCTGGGAGGTCCGATCCTGGTAGCCCTGGACGGGAGCCGCTGCTCGCGTCGTGGCTTCGGCCTCGCGCTATCATTGGCCAAAGCCTATGGCGGTGAGGTGGAAGCGGTGGCTGCCTACGACCCTGAGTTCCATAACCGGGTGTTCAGGAATCTGGTGGACGTCCTCTCGGGTGACCGGGGAAAGCTCTTCCGTCTCCAGGAACAGGAGGGGCTCCACCGGGAAGTCATTGACCAGGGGATGGCAAAGCTGTGCCAGGGGAACCTGGACTGGGCCCAGGGCCTGGCCGACCAGGAAGGCGTGACCTTCCGGGGGGAGGTCATCCAGGGGAAGGCGACCGCCGCCATCGCGCACTACGCTCAGCAGCGGCGGCCACACCTGCTGGTGGCGGGGCGGTTCGGCTCCCATCAAGTACAGGGGATGGACCTGGGCAGCACCGTGGAGGCGCTGCTCCTCCATCTACCAACCAACCTTTTCATAGCCAGCGGAAAGGCGCGCTGGAGTCCGGAAGCTGAGGCGAAGCTGGCCCAGGTGCCGGAGGGGGTGATGCGTGAGCTGACCCGGCAGCGCGTTGAGGAGATGGCTGCCCGCCAGGGGGTCCGCGATATTGCCCCGGGACTCATGGCAGCCAAGTACGCTCATTGGGCTGAGGGCTCGGCGAAGGCGCAAAGTGAGCTGCGCTGGAGTCCAGAAGCCAGCGCACGTTTGGAACGCGTGCCTCCCTTCATCCGGGGCATGGTGGTCAAGTCGGTGGAGGGTTACGCCCGATTGGTTGGAGTCGCCGAAGTGACCTCCGAGCTGGTGGACGAAGCCAAGGCCTACTGGGAACGCACCGGCACCTTCCATCTGTAATCAGGCCAGCGCCGAGTCGCCCATCCAGCAACCCCCAAGGCCTGTCGCACCTACGGTGCGTCATCGGGCTACCTTGAGGCTGGGCTATTTCTGACTAGAGGTCAGGCTCAACGCCCAGTTGACAAAATTGCTAGGGGGCGCTGCTGTTCTAACAGGCCCCACAGGTCTCTGGACACTGTTATGTCTATAGCCTGTTCTTGCTCAAAGGGATGTGGCGCGCCTTAGCACGTGTCTTCACAATATATGGTGGCATGGGTGACGGATCGACACGAGTTTGCGCGATGTTTTTGAGAGCACTTTCACAAACGCACTCCAGCGGTTCGAGGGGTCTGCCTTGCAGGTAAGGCGTGTGGCTGTGCTGATGAACAAGGCCTATTTCATGGCCGGGGTCCTGTCCATAGTAAGAGAGCACCCTGACCTGGAAGTGCTGGGCTTCCCAGTGGACGACGCCGACCTGGGCAACAAGCTTGCTTCTTTTGGCCCGCAGGTTGTAGTCCTTGATGAGGGCAGCGACCACGAGATTGCGCAGCGGATGTTCCATTATGTGCTCCACCGGCACCCGGCGGCTACCGTGGTTACCGTCAACTCGAAGGAAAACCGGGTCTGCGCCTATAGACAGCGGAGGGTAGTGGGAGCAGGCGGGGCCGACCTGCTCCGTATTATCACCAGCAGCGACCGGCGCCGTGCCGGTCCGCCAGCGGGAGGCAAAGCTATGTGACCACGCATCTGATGTGCCTGGACCCAGTTGGAGTCCCCGGTTAAGAAAAGGAGGAAGGAAAAGCATGAGACTGATGAAAAGGAGCAAGGTCGTCCTCAGCCTGGCCCTGGTGGGCGGGGTCTTTCTGGGCGCCTGCTCGAGCGGTGTCGCCCAGAAGGACTATGACGCCGTCAAGGCCGACTTCGATGCCGCCAAGGCCCAAGTGGCCCAGCTTGAGGCCAAGGTCAAAGGGGCGGCGCCCTCCACCATCGTGCAGGCCGGCCAGCTTCAGCCCGTTGCGGCCGCCGCACAGCCGACAGGGTGGGATACGGCGGAGTCCATCAGAGGTGGGCTGAAGCTGGTGGCCACCTATGATTCCAGCGGGCCCGATGCCTGGGACGTCAAGGCCCACCCCAACGTGTACTTCACCAGCACAGGGGGAACTGGCAGTGACGGGAAACCCCTGTTCCAGGGGCTCCATGTCATAGATGCCTACTCCAAAGAGGTCGTCGCCGCAGCCAACTACGACCTGGGGTCCACCACCTCGCCCCACACCGTGGGCGTCTCCCCGGATGGGAAGTGGGCCTATCTTCAGGGCCAGCGAATGCTGTCGGACGGGAAGACCACCGAGGCCGTCACCCTCATCATCAACGCCAGGACCCTGAAGCTGGAAAAGCTCCTGAAGCAGGAGAGCATGTTCCAGGGGTCCCTGCGCGTGCAGAGGCTCCATCACGTCATATCCTTCGTGGACAACAAGGGGCAGGACCGGGTCGTGCTGGAGTACGGGTTCGGCTCCAACGGCGGCCCCAACTTCATCATAGACCCAAAGAGCAACAACAACGTTGTGAAGGCGATCACGACCGAGGATACCGGGTACTGGATGGGCCACCCCTTCCTGACGGTGAGCCCGGACCGCAAGTTCCTCTATGTGGGCCTCAAGATGGCGGCGTGGTCGGACGAAGTGGCTGAGGTCGGTGGGCTGGCCAAGATCAACCTGGACACCTGGGCGGTAACAATCATCCCGGCCGTTGGGAATCACCTTATCGGCATGTCCCACACCGCAGACGGCAAGTTCCTCTACGTCGCCGACGGCCATGAGAGCATGGTCGCCAAGGTTGATACCACAACGAACAAGGTGGTCGGGAAGACCAGCGCCGGTGTGGCGGGACCCTACGGCCTGGCCATGAACTGGGACGAGACAGAGCTGTACACCATAGGCAAAGGCGAGGGGAGCCACAACACCGGCAGCGTGGTGGGGGTGATTGACCTGAAGGAGTGGAGGCCCAAGCGCGGCATCACCAACCCCATCCCCCTGCTGGACCCGAACGACATGCTGTCGGCCCGGAGCATTGACCATGGTCAGCTGCACCCGGACCCCAATGTGAATGAGCTGTGGGTGAGCAACATGGCGGGCAACGCCACCATCGTTCTGGACCTGAAGGATAGAACGGTGAAGGCCCGCATCCCCGTCCCCAATGGCGGGACCAGCACTCACTCCGGCGCCTTCGTCAAGTACAACGCGGACTGGACTGGCAGTGTGCTCGCTGACCACGGCGGGCCCCAGCCGGCAATGTACCAGACCAGGCTCGGGAAGGTGCAAGCCGTCGCCGCCAAGTAGCGACGGTGGTCCCGGGAGTGCCCCCAGCGGGGGCTGGGGGCACTCCCACCACCAGAGATCCATTAGATGTGGAAGGAAAGACGACAGTGACCTGGAACCTGGTAGGCGCGGTGGGCGCGGTGACGTTGGTGGCGAGTGCCTGCGTCAGCCCGGCCCGGCCTGCGGCCACATCGCTCACGCCCGCGGCGCCTGGGGCGTTGGCCACGCAGGCCCGAACGCCAACCGCAGCGCCGAGGCTGGCGCCCAACCCTACGCCAACGACGGCCCGGACCTGGACGCCGTCCGGGGCGCCGGAGCACTGTGTGCCACCGGAGAAGGGCGAGCCGCAGGATATCGTGGGCACACCCACCGCCCCCTACTTCGTCCGCCATCCGGCGGAAGACAACCCTGAAGCCCCGACCATCGTGTTCCTGGGAGGGGGCTCGGGCAGTCGGAGAAGCGCGGAGCGGCTATGGACCAGCTACCTCTCCGGCGGCAGGGGCGTGGACGACTTTCGCATCGTCCTTCCCTACTCGAACGACCTGGAATATTCCGACCCCGGCGAGGCGCAGCGCACCTTCAGGATATTGGATGAGGTCCTGGCCTGCTACGGCGGCGACCCTGCCCAGGTCCACCTTGCCGGCTTCTCCAACGGCGGCTACGCCGCCTTCGAGCTGATGCTCCAGCAACCTGACCGGTTCGCAACCCTGCTGGGCGCCCCCGGGCTGTTTCCCCTGTTCAGGATCACGGAGCAATGGGCGCAGGCACTGTGCGGCCACGCGATCTTCAACGGCGTCGGCTCCAACGACGTTGACTGGAAACAGGATGTGCGTACCACCCATGAGAACTTGCTCAACATGGGCCTGGATTCCGTGTACGTAGAGTTCGCGGGCCAGGGGCACAGGCTCGATGAGGCCTTCGACGAAACGGTGTTTTTTGACTTCTGGCGGGCCAACGGGCCCGGAAACGCCAAGAGCGCAACGGCAGCCAAAGGGGGCTGCTGTATTTAGGCCGGGTGGCCCACAGCCCGCCAGAGGCTGAGGGCACGCCCAGGCGGACACTCAAGACAAGGGAGGGGAGACTACTTTGAAGAGGGACCTGGTCAAGCTGGTGGGCACCATCCTCCTGGTGGGCGTGACCGCGTTGGCCGTCCTGCCCGCCTGCGGGGGCTCAACCAGCGCTACGGGACCGATTCCTACGGCAGCTCAGACCGCCGCCAAAGCCACGCCTACCGGTAGGGTTGCCCCGGCCCCAAATACATCTTCAACAGGCCCTACGAGCACGGACCTTCTGGCACGGGGCCAGCTACTCTACGACAAGACGGCGGGCGGAGTGGGATGTGCGCACTGTCACGCGCTGGATGGAAAAGGGCAAGGCCCCGCTCAGGTGAATGCGCCCAACATTCGGGGCAAAACAGAGGGCGACGTCAGGGCGGCGATTCAGGGTGGCGTGCCTATGATGGGCTTCCTCATCCTTACCGATGAAGACATCACGGCGGTGGTCGCGTATCTCCAATACCTGAATGAGCAGCCGTGAATGGCCGACTAAGGAACGATAGTATGGGTCGGCTAGTTCGAGGCTGGTACCGCCCCTTGGTTGGGGTCATGTCGTTGGGACTGGCCCTGGCTGCCTGCACTGGCGCCTCTGTCTCTGCTACGGCCGGGGCAGGCCGCTCCGATCCGCCGGCGTCCGACGACGGTAGGCCGGCGGTGGCGACCTACAGCCTCGCTGGCAGGGGTAGCCGCCTGGCGCTGGTCCTGGGCAATGATTGGGTCTTCATGAAGAACAGAGGAACCGTGGACCTGGCGAATGGACTGTCGGTAGAGCTATCTATGGACCCGTACCCGCCCACCCGTCTGCGGTTGTCGCTGGACCTTTACCTCACTCACCAGGGAGATCCGGCCTCGGATGCCAGCCTGGACGTCAAGTATGACATGGTCGGCATGCCCCATGGCCCGTTCACTGCTCCAGCGGATAACCTGGGGGACGGTCACTACCGTGCCGTCCTTGACTACGCCATGTTCGCCGCTTGGGAGCACATGGTAACGGTATCCTTGCCGGAGGGCCCGTGCGAGTTTGTTATCGGCATCTTGCTTTTCCCGGCGGTGCTGTAGGAGGGATGTGGTCTTGACCTGGCTCGATGAGTACCGGCTGTCTTCCACTGCTGGGGATAGACAACAAGGACTGTAGCGTGGCAGCTAGAGTGGAAAGCTTTAAGGCGACGTACCGGCGGTGGTCCGGCCACTGGCCGTGGCTGCTGGTCGGTGGGTTGGTGGTGGCGGCACTGGCGCTGTGGCTCTGGGTTGCCCTCGTCCCGGTAGCGCCCACGTCCCGGGCGCCTGCGTCGGCGCCTGAGGTGCAGGCGCCCTTGACCGGGCAAGACCTGAACCGGGCGCTAGCCCGTTGGGGGGTGCGGCCGGAAGGGTCCTTGCCCGAGGTGGAGGCGTTGCTCGCCACGCCTCAATACTATGCGGTGACCGGCCGTAAGGCGCTATATGAACCGGCTGGTGGCCCTTCCCTGGTCTTTTTCCTGTCCGAGGATACCCATGAGGAGTTGCCTCCTGTCCTGGAGCCCGTGCTCCGTATTGACGGCCAGATAGACGTGGTGCCTGTCAACGTAGGAGTCCTGGCTGATTCGTCACACCACCGCATGACCGTGGTGCGCTTCCCCGCTAGCTCCCCCGAGGGCACGGCCCTTGTCTCCGCCCAGACAGGACTCCTGGAGCTTTTCCTGGGGTCCACCGAAGGTGCGGTTCCCCAGACTAGTGTCCTTTCTTGGGAGCTGCCCATCGCCTACAGCAACGAGTACAGCTCCGCTCAGGTGGTGGTCGGCGACAGCGGGCCCGGGCCGGGCTTACCCCTGGCGGCCGGGTCGGTAGGCTGGACGTGGGCGGCCATTCTGGCCATGCTGGCCGGCATGCTGGTGGCCCTGTCGCCGTGCCTGGTCCAGCTTGGCGCCTATTTCACGGCCACCCTGGCTAGCGTCAGCGCCGAATCCAGCAGCCCCGAATCGCGTGCCCGCGCCCAGCGGCACATCGTCAACTCGGCCCTGTTCTTTGTGCTGGGGTTCACCATGGTGTACACTGCCGGCGGCGCCGCCGCCGGATACGTGGGCCAGTCACTCCAGAGCCTGGGGCTGCTTTCGCGCTGGGTGCGGCCCCTGTCTATCGCCGCCGGTCTTGTCATCCTGTTACTGGCGGCGCGGGTAGCCTGGAAT
>JACPQM010000087.1 GCA_016190505.1 Chloroflexota bacterium
CCGGCTGGGCGTGCGCCGTATCATCTCGGCCGACACGAGTTTTGACCGGCTGCCGGAGATAGAAAGACTGGACCCAGCCCAGGAGCCCACTTGGCGACATCTTGTCGTATCGTGAGTCTAGGGCGTCTCCCTGTTCGCCAAGAGTTGCCTCAACCTGGGCACAAGGTCAGGCCGCTGCCAGTTCGCGTGCTGTCCATAAAGGCCCATTCGCAGTAGTGCCTACGGGTTATGTGCAGCTGGGGTGGAGGCGTTGCCAGCCTCGATAGCAGTTGCATCAACGGGTACTGCCCCTTACAATATAGTAAGGAAATGAATCCTTACTATGAGGTGGGTCATGGCCAAGACGAGGATTACCACAAAAGGACAGGTGACCATCCCCAAGGAAGTCCGCGAGCGTCTGGGGCTCCGTCCAGGAGACGAGCTGGAGTTCACAGAGGAAGATGGGGTGTACCGCCTCAGAAAGCGCGTTGCCCCCGAGGTATTCAAGAAATACCGCGGCTATTTGAAGGAGTGGGCCGGTCAGGACTCTGACGACCTCGTGCGGGAGATGCGAGGGCAATGATCAACGCTGTGGACACCAATGTCCTTCTGGATGTCCTTGTCCCTGGCGAGCCACATGCGGAATCCTCAGAGCGAGCGCTTGGCGACTCTCTACGCTCTGGCCCTCTCATCATTTCCGAGCCAGTCTACGCGGAGTTGGCCGGCCGTTTCCCCGGTCCCGAGGAACTGGATCAGTTCCTGGAAGATACCGGCATCCGCTTGCAGCCTTCAGGCACCGAGGCCCTATACCTGGCAGGCAAGGCATGGCGCGGGTACCTCCGTCGACGGGCAAATTCTCTGGTTTGCCCTTCCTGTGGCAGCTCGCAGGCCGTTCACTGCGCTCATTGTGGAACACCTCTTCTCCCACGTCAGCACGTCGTGGCCGATTTCCTCATTGGCGCCCATGCTACCGTCCACGCCGACCGTCTGCTGACCAGAGACCGTGGGTACTACCGAACGTATTTTCTCGGACTGCAACTGGCATAGAGGGCTACCAGGGTGGCAACTAACCCATCGTCATAGCGTCCTGAACCACTACGGCGAAAGCCGTTGTTCTATGTTGAGCAGTTGCCTTAGCCTGGCCGCTATGTCGGGCCTCAAAAGGTTCGCGCAGTGTCCACAGAGCTCCACCAGTGGAAATTCGAACCTGCGGTGGCGAATCTGCCCTGGGCACTAACTCAGGCCCGCAAAAGGCTAACAGCAGTTGCCGGTGCTCTGGACCCGGAGACGGTGCCGCCTCCCACACCAGAGCGCCTGGCCCGGTGCGGTCCAATCGTGTGGGATAGAGATGCCCATGTGCTCGCTGCGGCCCCGGATTGCGGCGCCGCTATTGTTCAATGGGCGGGTGCTCTGCGGAGGGAGACGCGGCCCGGTGGACGGACAGGTGTACGAAGAGACCATGCGCGCGTTCCTGACGAGGGTGCTAGCCCTGGGCCTGGGGAGCTTGGCACCATCCCTTGCGCCCGCCGACGGGATGGCGTAGGCTCTATCGTAATCACCGTTCTTGACGGAGGCGTCATATGCGCGAGTCTGGACTTTTCAACATCGGGCCCAGGGAGAAGAGCTTCCGGCGGGGGCTAGGCGCCCTGGTCCTGGCTCTAACCGCCATGTTCGCGGTCTACTTCTTCGCCTATGACATCGGGCAGTGGTGGAGAGCTGTCCTCTTCGTTCCGGTCTTCCTGGGTACAAGCTTGCTGTTTGAGGCCAGGTCAGGCACATGTCCCCTCAAGGCCGAGCTTGGCCAAGAGGACCTTCAGGACCGGCCACTGTCAATCGGGGGCACCCAGATCGCTGACATCGAAAGGGCCAGGCAGATAAGAAGCGTGTCCCGGCGTGCTCAGTTGAAGGCTTTGGGGGTGGCAGTCGTGGTCACCATAGTGGCCACCCTTCTCCCATCGTAGCCGTGGCCGCCTGGGCTGCTGAAATGCCGTTTGCCGCTGTCCTCTTCGACCTCGACGGGACCCTGCTCAATACCCTGGACGACATCGCCAGCTCCGCTAACAGCGCCCTGGCGGAGATCGGCTTTCCGGTACATGCCGCGGAAGCCTACAAGTACTTCGTTGGGGATGGTCGCGGAGCCCTGGCTGTCCGCGTTCTCCCCGAGGACCGGCGTGACGAAGCCACCGTTGCCAGGCTGATCGCATGCATTGATCGGGAATACAACCAGCACTGGGCCGATACCACCCGTCCATATGACGGGGTCCCCGAGCTGCTGCGCTCACTGGCCACTCGCGGCACAAAGATGGCTGTGCTATCGAACAAGCCAGACGACTACACCAGGCTGATGGTGTCCAGGTTGCTCCCGGAGTGGCGGTTTGAAGCGGTGGTCGGTGCCCGGCCCTCCGTTCCCAGCAAGCCCGACCCGGCGGGCGCGCTGGAGATTGCTGGCCGGCTCGGGGTCCCGCCTCAGCAGTGGGTCTACGTGGGCGACACAGACACCGACATGAAGACCGCCAGGGCGTCGGGCATGTTCCCGGCAGGAGCGCTGTGGGGCTTCCGCAACGAAGAGGAGCTTACGGCTAGCGGGGCCAGGGCGCTCCTCAGCCACCCCACCGACCTGCTGGCACTCCTATAGCCCATCTCCCCTTCTTCTGCTTCCCTGGCACTGGATTAGCCCCTACTCCGGGCCACTCGCCGCACGGGGACGGCGAACACCTCGGAGCTGCGCAGGAAGCCCAGGAAGATGACAACGATCCCCAGCAACTCCAGCACATAGAGGAACTGCGGCAGGCCAAAGCGGGAAAAGGTCCCGCCCAGGGCGGGGAGAAAAGCCCCCGCCGCTATGAGGACGTTTGACATTACCCGGTGGGGCATCACCTTGCGCAGCCAGAAGACAACAGCGCTGTATATCGCCCCACCCACCAGGGCTATGGTCCCGAAGACGTTGAAGAAGGGGGTAATGAGCCTTACCCCCTTGGGTAACGCGGCTCCACGCAACACGTCGCCTTCCACCAGTTGCGACAGGTCCAAAGGCGCCGTCGCCACCTTGAACAGAGCGTACAACGATGCCAAAAGTAGAAGGGCCATGATGGCATTGGCTACCCACCGGGGGATCAGCAGATAGAGCGTGCCCATGCCCAGGTAGGCTGCTACGTAGATAGCCCCGAAGAGGTACCAGCCCCGGTAGAAGCCAGAGCGCAGACCGAATCCGCCCGTTGCGAACTCGCAGAAGGTGGCCACCGCATACATCGCCAAGCCGACTGTCCACACGAGCTGATAGGGCCGGTGCCGGTGCCGGTACTGGTCGAACACCAGGGCAGCGAAAACGAGGCTCACCAGGCTGGACAGGAGCGGTATTACGGTGTTCATGGCACCCCCTTTCGAGTCGCCCTATTCTACCTCTAGGCCCCGTCGCTTAGCAATGGCAGCGCCCGGGCCTTGTAGCAAAAGTCACTGCGGGTGAGGTGCGGTTGTGCTAGTTTTCACGCTAACTATTGCTGTAACGCACTGTGGGCGTCTTCCGTCCCTCGTCCCCGATCTGAAGCTGGAGGTCAATGCCAAGGCCAGATACCTGGGCTTTGAGGAGCTCACAGGGTACAGGGTTGAGAGCGCGGCACAGATGCCCCATGGAAAAGCCGTTGGCGTAGCCTGCTTCCGCCATGAGCCGCCTGGCCTCTACCCGTTTCTCCTCTAGCGGGCCCAGGTCTACAGGCTGAGCGGGCTTTCCAGCGCAAGAGAGCGCTAGAATCCCAACCACAAGCATAAGGGGGGCTGGCAACCGCAAAGGCATACACCCCGTATGCTATCACCTGGCAGGAACAATGTGCCAGGCTGTGATAGACTGAGGCACGTGCTAGCCGCAGGCACCGCAGCGCCGTGGAGATAAGGATACTGGGCGCCCACAACCTGGAGACTTCGTCCACCAGGCAGGTCTCCATCCTGGTTGACGACGTACTGGCGCTGGACGCTGGGGCGCTCACCTCGTCGCTGTCCCTGGCCCAGCAGGCCAGCCTTCAGTCGTTGCTGCTCACCCACAGCCACCATGACCACATCAAAGATGTGGCTGCGCTGAGCGTGGCCAAGTCCTACCTGGCGAGCACCGTGAACGTCTATGCCTCGGGCCACGTTATTGACATGCTCCGCGCCCACATCTGGAACGAGGTGGTCTTCCCTGACTTCACGAAGCTACCCTCCGTGGATACGCCGGCGGTCAAACTCCACCTCGTGGAGCCCTACCGGCCCCAGGCCGTGGCCGGCTACGACGTAATGGCCATGCCCGTGGACCATACGCCCCGGGTGGTGGGCTATCAGGTCACCTCCGGCGAGGGGAAGAGCTTCTTCTACACGGGGGGCACCCTGTTCCTGGGCAACGTGGACCGGTTGCTGAGCTAGGCGAGAAGCTGGACTTGCAACAGGGTACGGAACTGCTCGCGCGAAAGCGACAGGTTGCCTGGGACGTATGGTGACGGCCGGAAGCGCGTCTAACCTGGCGACCCCGACCGGATTCGAACCGGCGATCTCTGCCTTGACAGGGCAGTATGTTAGGCCGCTACACCACGGGGCCGTCGCACTCAAATTCTAGGCTGCGCACATAGCCCGTGTCAAGCAGCGCCGGATACCAGAATCCGCCACCTGTTATGTCTACCCGAACGGGCGGTTTTCCCACCGAGATGGAGCACCAACGCGTAGGGGCGACCGGCCGGTCGCCCCTACGGTTTGACCGGCTGTCGGGGTGTGCCCAAG
>JACPQM010000089.1 GCA_016190505.1 Chloroflexota bacterium
CCGGCTGGGCGTGCGCCGTATCATCTCGGCCGACACGAGTTTTGACCGGCTGCCGGAGATAGAAAGACTGGACCCAGCCCAGGAGCCCACTTGGCGACATCTTGTCGTATCGTGAGTCTAGGGCGTCTCCCTGTTCGCCAACAGTTGCCTCGACCTGAGGGCCATGGCAGGCCGCAGGAAGTTCGGGTACTGTGCAAGGAGCCCTGCCTGAGCAAATGAAGACAGTAAGGTTCACCGCATATGCGTTGCTCAAGCTGGAAGTGCTACAATCGCATGGTGTCCGCATAGATGCGGAGATTGTGGAGGACGTAATCCGCAGGCCAGACAGGACCGAGCGAGGATACGGCGGTTAGGAGCATCGCCCAGAGAGCGATAGGCGCGGACCATGTGCTCAGAGTGGTCTTCGAAGAACATGGCGATGAAGTCGCGGTATTCACGATGTATCCGGGGCGGAGGGAAAGGTGTGAGGCGGATCAGGTACAGCAAGGACGTGGACGCCCTCCTGGTTGAGCTGTCTGACAAACCCATAGAATACGCCGAAGAATCGGGACAGGTAATCGTACACTTCACCAAAGACGGGGAACCGGTGCTCCTGGAGATACTGGGCACCAGAGACTTCGTCCTGAGCTTGTTGTCCAGCGTGGTCAAGGAGACCGAGGTGCTACTTCCTTAGGCCCCCTGGCCATGGAAGGCGTGTTCGAGTCCACAGAGGCCCACCAATCCGATTCTGTCGCCTTGAGTTTTGTTCTCCACAGGGGGTGCATCGTGGCGGTTGTTGGTGTCTATGGGTGCTACAATCAATGTGACAATTTGTCATATTGACCGTATGGGAGGTCCTATGGCTGGCGTTCTGGGAGTGGGAGAAGCGAAGAGACGGTTCTCGGAGTTGATGAGCCGCGTAGCTTACAAGCGGGAGCGGTTCCTCATCGAGCGGCGCGGCAGGCCCATGGTGGCAATTGTATCGGCGGAAGACCTGGAGCGCTTGGAGCACGAGCCTGCGGCGCCTAAAGGGCTCTTGGCCGCCGTGGGCGCCTGGGCGGACTACGAAGAGCTTGATCAGGTGGTGGAGGACATCTACCGGCAACGGGAAGTGGCCCAGGACCGCCCTGTGGCCTTAGAGAGCTAAACCGTGTACCTCTTCGACACCGACGTTTTGAGCCACGTCCTCAGGCCTTTCCCTCTGCCCAGTCTGGTCGCCCGCCTTGCCGTCGTGCCAGCGGAGCAGCAGTTCACGTCCGCCATCACGGTGGGCGAGTTGGTCTACGGCGCATACCGCAGCCCACGGCGGGAGCACTTCTTGCGGCGGTTGGAGGAAAGGGTCTGGCCTAACGTACGTGTCCTGTCCTTCAACCGGAGTGCGGGGGAGACGTATGGGCGGCTCCGCGCTGAGCTTGAGCAGGCTGGAACGCCCGTGGCGGAGCCGGACCTGCGCATCGCCGCCATCGCCCTGACCCACGACCTTACGGTAGTCACCGGCAACGTCCGCCATTTCGCGCGAGTACCAGGGCTGCGGGTGGAGAATTGGCTGGTCCGCTCGTAGGACAGCCACCAGTTCAGATCCTGGCGGAGTTTGTCTGGATAGCACAACTGCTAACCGAAGGCGTTCAGGAGGTGTCTCAGCCTCGACCCGAGGTCAGGCCGCAAACAAGTTCGAGGACTGTCCACAGAGGTCCGCACCGGGGGCCGGACAGGCAAATTGCGTCGGAAATGTGGAAGCGTGGCCAGCTCCAAGAGGGTTGCATTAGCGGGCGCTCCGCCCTTACAATGCAGTAAGGGACCAATTCCTTACCGAAAGGGTGTGCGTCCCCAAGACACGAATTACCACAAAAGGGCAGGTGACGGTCCCCAAAGAGGTCAGAGAGCGTCTGGGTCTCCGGCCAGGGGACGAGTTGGAATTCGTTGAGGAAGGCGGGGTGTTCCAACTGGGTAAGCGCGTTGACCCCGCCGTGTTCCAGAAGTATCGTGGCTACTTGAAGGAGCTGGCCGGTAGGGATTCAGACGATCTCGTGCGGGAGATGCGCGGTCAGTGATCACGGCGGTGGACACCCCGATCACCGCCCATTGCTCAGATGCTCTTTGAGAAATGCTGTGATCCGGTCTCTGTTGGGATGCAAACTTGAGAACTGACGTCCGCAAACGTCGCTGAAGCGAGCTAAGATCCTTCGATTGATGTCTTCCTGATTCTCAAAGATGCCTACCACATCGAAGGTCTCCGTCTGACGTTCCCACCAGTAGATGATATTGGTCACAGTTTGACATTTCGCGTCGCCTACGATTCCAAAGACGAACATGGGCTTGGGCCTAGCGTTGATCCGGCAATCAACAGGGTATACTCGCTGCGGGTCCCGCTCCGGGTGATAATACTCGAACTGGCGCAAGTGCTCTGCCACAGTGCCCCTCAAGAACGACCTGAACTCTTCTTCAAAGAGGGATTTGACCCGCTCGCGCTGAAGATACTTAATGTCGGAAACCTTAACGAGCGCCTGCAAGAAAGAGAACAAGGCATCCCCGAATCTATAGTCCGGAATGGAAACAATAAGCTCGCCCTGTCGGTTTTCAATTCCAAAAGCCGCCACAGTTTTGTCCACGATGGAGGCGTATCCACTTAGTTCCAGGTTTATGTCTTCGTAGCTCAGGTGCATAAACGTATGACCTTCGTCAGTGAGGTACCACTGGTCGCCCACCGTGCGCAGGACAACGGTGAAGTGGTCACCGTCGTCGAAGGCAAAAGGATGCAGGACGACGTACCGCCCGATGCCTTCCGGCAACAGCCGTATCTCCTTGCAGACCCTCTCCTGGAATACGTTTTCGATGGTCACTGTGTCCATTTGCTCAGACCTTCATGTACTCGCACTCACAACAGTCTGGGCTGGCGCTCTTCCGCGTCCGGCCGGATGAAATTGCAGTCCTCGAGCAGCGCCTCGAGGGCCTGATCGAAAGTTGAGAATTTCTCCGTCTGCTCCGCGTAGGCGTCCTCATCCCAGCCCGCTGCCTGGTAGCGTTCTGTAGCACAGTGAATGTGGAATCCGCGGGAACATCCATAGGAAGTAAGCTAGCCAATGTCAACTGGCCTGGCCGCCAGTCGCGGATCTCCGCTTGTGGCAACTGCGCTCTGGGACTACAATGACCACATCTGGGTCTGAGCGTTCACCGGCAAAAGGAGGCCACCTATGCTGTTCCTCAACAACCAGGATGTGGAATCCCTGCTGGACATGCCCGCCTGTCTGGATGCCCTGGAAACGGGCTACCGGGACCTGATCAAGGGGGACGCCGGCTACCGGGGCCGCATAGATACCTTCGTCCCCTGCGAGCGCCAGGACGCATACTACCGCTGGGGCACCATGGAGGGCGCCTGCCGTACGTTTGAGACCTTTGCCATCCGCATGAAGTCGGACATCGTGCACTGGCCCGAGGGCAAGACAGAAGAGAAGTACTGCATGCAGCCGGGCACCTTCTGCGGCCTCATCCTGGTGCTCAGCACCCGCAACGCCGAGCCCCTAGCCCTGATCAATGACGGCTACCTCCAGCACATGCGGGTAGGTGGCTGCGCCGGCCTGGGCGTCAAGTACCTATCGCGCCAGGACTCCCGCACCGTGGGCATCCTGGGCTCCGGTGGCATGGCCCGGACCTACCTCCGGTCCTTCTGCGCCGTCCGGCCCATCGAGCGGGTGAAGGTCCATAGCCCGTCTGTTGAGCACAGGGAGACCTACGCCCAGGAGATGTCCCGGGCACTGGGCATCAAGGTGGAGCCAGTGGACAGCCCGGAGAAGGCCGCCCGCGGTGTGGACATCCTGGCCACGGCCACGGACTCCATCCTGCCCACCCTCAAGCCAGAGTGGGCCCGGCCCGGCCGTCACCTCACCAACCTGAGCGACCGGGAGGTGCCCACCGAGGTACTGTCCCGCTGCGACGTGGTCATCAAGCTGGGCTCGGGCAGCGTGCGCACCGAGAGCCTGGGCAAGAGCTGGGAGTACCGTGGGGAGGTGGCCAGCCTCATCCTGGGCAACGCCGAGGAACGCCAGCGCATCCCCATCCCCAAGACCCCCCGCTTCCAGGACAGGAAAGACCCGCACCTGATCGAGGTCATGGCCAACCCCACCCTGGGCCGCCGCTCGCCGGAGGACATCACCTTCTTCGCCAACATGGGGACACAGGGGCTCCAGTTCGCTTCGGTGGCCGGGAAGGTGGTCAAGCTGGCCAAGGAAAAGGGCGTGGGCCGCCAGCTCCCCACCGACTGGTTCGTGCAGGACATCAGGGACTAGCCGCAGGGTTTGTCCAGGAATTGCGCGCACGTAGGGGCGGGGTTACCCCGCCCCTACGCCACCTGATCACCAAGGGGGAATGCACAACGGCGACGCTGCGCCAGACAGACGTCCTGATCGCCGGCTATGGGCTGGCCGGCGCCGTGGCGGCCTGCGCGGCGCACGACGCGGGGGCCAGCGTCCTGCTCTTGGAGAAGGGCCAGTATCCGGGAGGCTGCTCCGCGCTCTCCGGCGGCGGCATAAAGTGCGTGCGCGACCCCCAAGAGGCCACAGCCTACCTCCGGGAGCTCTGTGGCCGGCGCACGCCCGATAGCCTCATCGAGTCCTTCGCCCGGGGCCTGGCGGAGAACGAGGCCTTCGTCCGCCAGATGGCCCAGCGCGTGGGCGCCCGGGTCCAGGTAGTGCCCCGCATGCACGGCCGTCCGCCAGGCGTCTACCCCTTTCCCGGCCGGGACACCTGGTACGAGGTGCGCATCGTCCAGGTGCCGGGATTCTCCCGCTTCCCCCACATCCGGGAGATGACCAGGCACGGCATAAACATGTTCCGCATGGCCATGATGAACGTGGAGGCCCGGGGCATCGAGGTGTGGTCGCAGGCCACCGCTCGCCGCCTGGTCCGGGAAGGTGACGCGGTCGTAGGTGCGGTGGTGGCACGGGAGGGCCAGGAGACCCGGGTCGCTGCCCGGCGGGCCGTGGTGCTGGCTACCGGCGGCTTCGAGCATAGCCCCTGGCTGAGGGCGCAGTACCTCCAGGGCCAGCCTTTCTACTCCATGGCCCCCTTGACCCATACCGGCGATGGCATCCTCATGGCCCAGCAGGCGGGGGCCGCCCTGTGGCACATGGGGTTCATCAAAGGCTCCTACGGGTTCAAGCTCCCCGGCTACCCCGTCGCTTTCATGACCCCCTTCGCCGCCTACCGCAGCCCCGGCCGGCGCATGCCCTGGATCGTGGTTGACCGCCGGGGCCGGCGCTACATGAACGAGTACCACCCGGCCCCGGCCAACACCAACCACTGGCCCATGGAGACCTTCGACCCCGACCTGCCCGGCTACCCGCGCATACCGTCGTACATCACCTTCGATGAGGCGGGGCGGCGCTTGGGACCCATCGGCAAGCCCATTAACTTCGATCCTTACTTCTACGACTGGAGCACGGACAACTCGCAGGAGATAGAAAAGGGCTGGATACTGCGGGCGGACAGCCTTGACGGGCTGGCGGCAGCCACCCTGGCGCTGCCGGAGAACGGCGGCCTGCTGGATAGCGCCACGCTGCGGGAGACGGTGGCTGCATGGAACAAGCAGGTCGAGGTCGCCCATGACCCCCTGGGCCGGCCCCCGGGCACCATGATGCCGCTCTCCACACCCCCTTTCTATGCGGCGACCGTTTGGCCTATAGTAATCAATACCGAGGGCGGCCCGGTGCACGACGAGCGACAGCAGGTGCTCGACCCCTTCGGCCAGGCCATACCTCGGCTGTATGCGGTGGGCGAGCTGGGTTCCTTCTTCGGCCACCTGTATGAGCTGGGGGGCAACCTGGCGGAGTGTTTCATCTCGGGCCGGGTGGCCGGCCGGTACGCCGCCGCTGAGCCGCCGGTGGACATGGAGGGCGCTCTTGCGCCAGTCACCTGAAAGATAAGGAGGACCGACAATGGCCGGAGTCCGCGAGACCGATGTCCTGGTAGTGGGCTACGGGCTGTCCGGCGCCGTGGCCGCGGTGGTGGCCCACGACGCCGGCGCCCGGGTGCTCATGGTGGAGAAGGGCAAGTATCCGGGGGGCTGCTCCATCCTCTCCGGGGGTGGCATCAAGTGCGTCCGGGACGCGGAGGCAGCCACGGCCTACCTCAAAGAGCTATGCGGCGGGCGCACGCCGGACGAGGTTGTCGGCTCCTTCGCCCAGGGCCTGGCCGGGAACGAGGAGTTCGTCCGCAAGCTGGCCGAGACCGACGGCGCCACGGTCAGGGCCACCCACGGCCTGGCCTCCGGCGAGATGAGCGGCGTCTATCCCTTCCCGGGCCGGGACACCTGGTACGAGGTCCGTGTGGTCAGGGTCCCGGGCTTCACCGGGTTCCCCTGGGTGACCGCCGCCCGCAACAACGGCATCAACATGTTCAAGCTGGCCATGGACAACGTGGAGGCCCGCCACATACCGGTGCTGTTCGACACCCCTGCCCGGAGGCTGGTGCAAGACGGCCAGGGCGCCGTTACCGGCTTGGTCATCGAGGAGGCCGGGCAAGAGGTGGAGGTGCGCGCCCGGCGGGCGGTGGTGCTGGCCACCGGCGGCTTCGAGCAGAGTGAGTGGCTGCGGCTCCAGTACCTCCAGGGCAAGCCCTTCTACTCCATGGCCCCACTCACCCATACCGGCGATGGCATCCTCATGGCCCAGAAGGCGGGAGCGGCGCTGTGGCACATGTGGCATGTGCACGGGTCGTACGGGTTCAAGTTCCCCGAGTACCCCATCGGCTTCCGCCACCCCTTCGGCGGCTACCGGCAATCCGAGCGCAAGATGCCCTGGATCGTGGTGGACCGGAGGGGGGAGCGCTACATGAACGAGTACCACCCGGCCCCCGCCGACACCAACCACCGCCCCATGGAGACCTTCGATCCCGACCTGGCGTGCTACCCTCGCATTCCCTCCACCATCGTTTTCGACGATGTAGGGCGCCGCTACGGCCCCATCGGCCAGCCCATGGGCTTCGGGGACACCCGCTACGAGTGGAGCCGGGACAACTTGAAGGAGCTGGACAAGGGCTGGATCATCCGGGCCGACAGCCTGCGGGAGCTGGCGGGCGCCATCCGCAACTTGCCCGAGAACGGCGGCCTGATGGACGCCGATGCCCTGGAGGCCAACGTCACCCGCTGGAACGGGCTCATTGAGGCTGGCCCTGACCCCCTGGGGCGCCCGCCGGGGACGATGATGGCCATCTCCACGCCGCCCTTCTACGCAGCCACGGTGTGGCCCATCATCACCAACACCCAGGGCGGGCCGGTGCACAACGAGCGGCAGCAGACGCTGGACCCCTTCGGGCAGCCCATCCCCAGGCTCTACTCGGTGGGGGAGCTGGGCTCCTTCTTTGGCCACCTCTACGAGCTGGGGGGCAACCTGGGGGAGTGCTTCGTCTCGGGCCGGATGGCCGGCCAGCACGCCGCCGCGGAGCCGCCGCTGGCGTAGGGGAGGGTCTGCAAGCCCCTCCTACAAGGCCTCACACTAGCGAAAGGAGGCTGCGATGCTGTTTCTGGTCACCCACACCCACACGCCTGACCGGTGCCCGGCAGACGACCCTAAGCCGCTGCACCAGTTGGCCCAGGAGGACCACGCGCGCACCTGCGGGGTCAAGGTCCATGGTAGCTACGTGGCCGCCTCCGAGCACACGCTGTACTTCGCCTTGGAGGCCGCTGAGCTGAGCAGCGTCGTCCGCTTCCTGCGCCCGTTGGGTAAGGTCGGCACGGCACGTATCGTACCTATCCAGCGCCTGCCGGATGCCCTGAAGACGCTCGAAGAGACCGCGCGTTAGGCGCGCGCCTGACCATCTCCTGATAGGCGAGTTGCCCCAAGCGTAGCTGCGGGTTTCAAGCCCGCCCCTTTCCCGCTCCCTCTGAGCAGGAGGGCGAGGGCTCCGAAGCTCCCTCTCCCTTTGTGGGGGGTAGGCTGTGCCCCCGATTCCCTGGCCGACTGGGGTTCGTACATGAGTACCGATTGAGCGGGCAAGCGGGCAAAGCGCCTCTTGACAGGCATGATATAATTGTTACATCTTCTCTTTTACCTGGGCATCAATTAGCGGAAAAGAAACATGTATCGTGGTTTAATGGGTCATCAGCACGGTTTGCTGGAGAGGCCAGCAACCATCTGGAGGTGAAGCATGACGTTGGATGATGGGCGCAACCTTATGCAAGGTATCATGGTCCTGGTCTTCCTCGCCATAGCCGCTTTGGTGAGCGTTCCCGTAGGTCTGGGGTTGGTCGCCTTCATGGCCGTCATGAAGTTGCAGCAGACGTTCACCGACTGGTGCCCCTCCGACCTTATCCTCAAGCCCCTGGGCCTGAGGAGCCGACTACAGCCAAAGCGATAGCTGGGCACGTGTTGAGAGGAAACCATGCTCTTCCTGATTACTCAGACTCACACCCCTGAGCAGTGCCCCAAAGACGCAGGTGGCTCCAAGACCTTGTACGATGCCGCGGCGGAAGGCATAAAGCTGAAGGCCATGTACGGCGCTTTCGCCGACCACATTATCTACTACGTTGTGGAGGCGGACAGCCTGAGCGCCGTCAACAAGTTCCTGGACCCCGGCTGGAAGCGGTGCAAGGCCACCGTAACCCCGGTCAGCGAAGAGCCTATCAGTCGCTAGCGCTCAGGCAGGGCGCCGACCAGCCTCTTGAACTCGTCCTCCGTGAAGGCGCGGAGCGTCTCGGTGCGCACATTGCCCTGCGCGCCCAGTGCCAGGCAGAACTGGGCGATGGTCTCGTCGTCAGGTGCTTCGGCCACGAACACTGTATCGTACTGCCCCAGCACCATGTAGAACTGCTGAACCTCGCCACCCATGGCCTTCAGCATTTGCTTGGCTGCCTGGACGCGGGCCGGACTCTGCTTGACGTTCTGAATGCCCTGTTGGGTGAACCGAAACAGGATGATGTACGTCGCCATGGATGGCTCCTTTCTTTTGACCTACTCCGATGGCCCGATGCCGCGCCCACGACTTTGCGGCCACCGTCTATAATGATATGAACGTATGGAGGAGGTGGACGATGCAGTTTCTGGTAACTCAAAGCCATAGCCCCGAGTCCTGTCCCAGGGATGCTGGCGGCTCCAGGGTCCTGTATGACTCCAAGTGCGAAGGGGTACAGCTCAAGGCCAGGTACGGGGCCTTCGCCGACCATACCGTGTATTATGTGGTGGAGGCGGACAGCCTGAACGCGGTAGACAAGTTCCTCGTTCCTGGCTCGAAGCGGTGCAAGGCCACCATCACCCCGGTGAGCGAAGAGTCCATCAGCATCTAGGGACGAGGGCCAGACCCCCTACGGCCCCCCTTCGCTATAATACTACCTGTCATTCTGATCCCGACGCGTCGGGACCAGAATGACAGGCTTAAGAGTGCCGTGCGGGCCCCCTGTCACGCGACGCGGCGGCTCTTCTGTGTTGGACCAGGCGCGCGCCGATGGCCCTGGCGGCGGCCTCGGGGCTGGCGGCCTTGTGCAGGTTGGTGGCCAGCCTGTCGTCTCCGAAAACGTCCCGGACCCAGTTGGTGAAGTCGCTGTGCCCCTGGCCGGTGTGGTGTTGCCACGTCTCCGCGCTCAGAGTGGGCAGGGCGGCTTCCAACTCCTGGAGGTTCGCGAACACGCGGCCATCCTGGCACCAGAAGCGTTTGTCCTCGGGGACGTCGGCGAGTAGGGGCGCCCCTACGTGTGGCTGAGGGCGTCGTACCATGCTAACAATACCTCCTTGGCCCCGATGTATCGGGGCCCCCCTTGCCCCGATAAATCGGGGCGACCACCTCAATACCGATCATGCTAGCAGGCATGTGGAGCCCTGGTCAAGAGCGAGTCGTTACTAATTAGCGCCTTAACGCCTATGCCCCCCACCTACCCTTATGCTGAAACTTCAGGGGGGTGGAAGGAGGTTGCCAGAGGAGCTGTGACCCAGTATGTTGTAACTGGCATGTACCGCTTCTTCGTCCCCCCAGAGGTACTGGGTCGGGAGCCGGTGGTCCTGGGGCGCGAGTTGGCCCACCGGATGGGCCGTGTGCTCCGCCTGAAACCCGGCGACCATGTCGTCCTGCTGGACAACACGGGCTGGGAGCATGAGGCAGAGGTAGACCGCATCACGCGCGAACAAGTGGAGACGCGGCTCCTGGGCAAGTCGCTGGCCCGGGCCGAGTCGGCCACCTGCCTGCACCTGTACCAGGCCCTGCTCAAGGCGGCGAAGTTCGAGGGGGTGCTCCAGAAGGCGACGGAGCTGGGTGTGTCCAGCTTCACGCCGTTGGTCTGCCGCCGCTCTGTGGCCGAGCCGCCCTCCCCCGCCGGGGTAGCGCGCTGGCGGCGGATTGTGCAGGAGGCGGCGGAGCAGTCGCAGCGGGGCCTGCTGCCGGCCCTGAATCCCCCTCTGACCCTGGCTGACGCAATCGCCGGTGCGCCGGGCCTGCGGCTCCTCCCCTGGGAAAGCGAGCGCGCACGTGGCCTGCGGGGTGTTCTCCAGGACGCGCAGACAGCATCGGGTGACAGGACCGGCAGTCCGAAGCGCGTAGCCCGTAGCCCGTCAAGGGAGGTCAGCTTGTTTGTTGGTCCCGAAGGCGGCTGGGGGGAAGACGAGGTATCCCTGGCGGTCGCCCAGGGCGCCGTAGCCGTGTCCCTGGGCCCGCGCATCCTGCGGGCTGATACGGCAGGGCTGGTGGCCGCCGCCGCCATCCTCTTCCACGCCGGAGAGCTGGGGGGATAGCCAGTAGGGCCGCAGGGCCGAGGGCCCCTACTGTTCCACTCACCCCTTGGGCCAGGAATCCGTGCGCCCAGCGGGCGCCGGCCTCTACCCCAGGTTGACCGCTTCCTGCGTATAGCTGTGGCGGCTGGAGCTCCGCCGGGCCAGGGCAAAGGCCAGGGCCAGCGGCCCCACCCGCCCGGCAAACATGGTGAAGACCAACACCAGCTTCCCCAACGATGTGAGCGTGGAGGTCAAGCCCATGGACAGGCCGGTGGTGCTGAAAGCCGAGACCGCCTCAAAGAGCTGTTCCAGCAGGCCCGCCCCCTCGGTGATGCTCAGGGCCAGCGTCACGCCAAACACCAGCACCAGCGATAGGAAGGCGACCGCCAGGGCGCGGTACACCTGCTCCTCGTGCACGGCCTTCCCCAGCACCGAGACACGTGGCTGTCCCCGGACGAAGGACCAGGTGACCGCCGCCAGCAGCGCGAAGGTGTTGACCTTTATGCCGCCCGCGGTGGACCCCGCGCCGCCGCCGATAAACATGAGGGCAATAAGGAGCAGGAACGTCGAGTGGGCAAAGGCCGAGAAGCCCACGCTGGACAGCCCCGCCGTCCGGGCCGATGCGGAGTAGAACACCGCTGACAGCACCTTCTGCCAGAAGGGCTGTGCCCCCAGGCTGTCCGGATTGCCCCCCTCGGTCAATAACACCAGGGCAGCCCCTCCGGCTAGCAGCAGCACTGACCCGACCAGCACCAGCCTGGTGTCCAGCGAGAGCGACCGGCCCAGCAGACGTCTCAGCATGTCCAGGACCACCAGGAAGCCAATGGCTCCCAGGACGCTCAGTCCGGTCAGCACGAGCTGTATGCGGGCCTCGGGCAGGCGCCTGCCCAGGTCCATTATCTCCAAGCCGGCGTTGTTGAAGGCGGAGGCGCTATGGAATATGCCCTGCCACCAGGCATCGCCCGCTGGCATGGACAGCCTCAGCCGCGAGGCGATGAGGAAGGCGCCCAGCAGCTCGGCCGCCAGCGAAAACACCGTAATGCCCACGATGAGCAACACCATGCCCCGGGCGCTGCCCACCCCCATGGAGTCCTGGACCAGCTCGCGGTCCTCCGGTCCCACCCGCCGGGCGATGAGGAGCAGGAAGATGGTGGAGCCGATCAGGGTGCCCAGGCCCCCAATCTGGACCAGGGCCAGGAGCACCCAATGCCCAGTGCCGCTCCAGAAGCTGGCGGTGTCCACGACCACCAGGCCGGTGCCGGTGGCCGCCGAGGTAGCGGTGAACAGCGCATCGAGGAACGACGGCCTGTCCGGCCCGGCGGCTGCCACGGGCAGAAACAGGAGCAAGGCGCCAGCGCCCATGAGGATAAGATAGAAACATATGAGCCCCCAGGAGGGGTGGAAAGGCATCTGCCCATCCTCGGTGGGCCTGTCCTGTCCGCCCTGCGGACTTCGACTTGAGTCCCCTTCCTTGTGGAGTCGGAGGGCCGGCCGGAGGGGTGGCCTGGTGGCCCGGACCCTGCGGGCAGAGAGCGTCTCGTCTCTGGGCACGGCCCCCATGCTAGCTGGAGACCGAAGCCGTGTCAATATCAGCCTCAGCCCCTGACTCAGTGGGTCGCGGCCCCTACGCCCCAGCCAGTTTCCTTCGGTATTACCAGTCGCCAAGTGCAGTTAGGCTAGGGCTTCTTCACTGCAAGCATTGTGGGCCAGTGTCCCGCCCACGTCACGCTCGGTGGTGCGGATGGCAATCGGCATGGATGATCTCCCTGCTCGCAACGAGAAGGCTACGCGGGCCAGCCCTCTGCGGGACCCAGGGCATACAAATGGTTAAAGGGAGGTTGACAAACAGGAACTATTCGCTTACAAATGGGGCATGCGTCGCTGGGGAACCTGTAGGGGCGACCCGGCGGGTCGCCCTTGCTTGAGCAGCGAGGTGATAGGCTGTGCCAACCCCAGAGCGCCCTGAAGATAAGAAAGACCTCTTTGACGCCACCGGCAGCCTCAAGGGTGGCTATGACGTGGCCGATGCCCGGGCCAACGCCCTGGCCCACGCCAAGCAGACCGTCGGTGAGTACGTCGGTGAGGGCAAGGGGCGCCGCCCACTGCTGTGGAACGTGGACAAGGCGTCCTGGGACGAGGACGCCGACTGCTTCTGCATCGTCCTCAGCGCCTACCCTGACGGCGCCGAGATCAGGCAAAAGGGCGTCTGGGAGTACCACGCCCGCCACGATGGCACCCTGCTCCCCGGCACCCCGATATTGCGGCAGACCATGCGCTACACGTTGCCCTCCGCACCGAGACGCGGTGGCCACATGTGGCTGGCTGTAGGCGGGGGCGTGGGTTTTCTGGCCGTCATAGCCGTGCTTTTGGCCGCCTTCTGGCCGCTGCCGCCCGTGCCCAAGGTCATAAATATCACGTTGACTTCAGCAACGATTCATGTGTCCCACGAGGGATTCGCCTTATTCCAGGGCGCTGACGACATCTACTTCATTCTCGCCATTTCCGACAGCACCGGGTCAAGCGGCGTCTGGAAACGAGTGCCAGCCCAAAGTGAATATTCCGTCGCCACCTTCCCCACAACACTTTCTCTTCCCGGCAGCGCCGGCGTTCTAAATGGAAAGGCTGACCCCGCCGGTCATCGGCTTTACATCGGCGTCTGGGAGGCGGACGAGGCAGCGTGCTCCTCAGCTTTCGCCAAGGCGATGGGCACCGACGGGGTGCCCTTTTCCAGCAGGCTAAGCACCGCGCTCCTGAACCTATCGGCATGCGGCGATGATTTGGTCGGTCAACTTGACAGGCCTTACTCTTTCAACGTTGCGCGATCCTACACTGAACGCGTCTCCGACGCTACCGTCACCTTCTCCATTGGTTTCCAATAGATGCCAGGGGCAACCACGGGGGGTTGCCTCTACGTTTTCGTTGCCAGGTTTCGTGCGCCTTCCAGGACGGACCCGTAGGGGCGAGCCGGCGGTTCGCCCCTATGGTGTTGCGCCAGAACGTTGCGATATGCTGAACGCCCAAGGTGGTCATCGTGACCGGTAGACCTCTGGGCCATCGCCGTTCCATCCGGCTGAGGGGATACGATTACAGGCAGGCCGGGGCGTATTTCATTACCATCGTGACGCACGCCCGAACGCCCCTGTTGGGTACGGTGGTGGACGGTGACGTGCTGTGTAACGCCTGGGGCAAGATCGTGACCGAGGAATGGGCTCGCACAGCAGATGTGCGCCCCAACGTGCTCTTGGACGCCTTCGTGGTCATGCCCAACCATATCCACGGCATTATCATCATTACCGACGTGGTGGGGACGAACAACGTAGGGGCGAACCGGCGGCTCGCCCCTACCGGGTACGCCCCCGCACCACCCCCGCCTGGTTCCATCGGCGCTATTATGGCGCAGTTCAAGTCCGCCACCACGAAACGCATCAACGCACTGCGTGACATGTCCCGTGCACCCGTCTGGCAGCGCAACTACTACGAGCATGTCGTTCGTGATGAGACTGAGTTGGCGACAATACGTGGGTACATCGAAGACAACCCGGCGCGTTGGGTGGAGGACCCGGAGAACCCGTCGGTGACGCCTCACCCGTAGGGGTCCCGACGGGTCGGGATGCCCGCCCTGGCGTTCTGCCCGCCGCAATGCCAGGCATCGTGCGGCAGAGGGCAATCCACCACCCGCCCCCCCAGGGCAACCACGGGGGGATTGCCCCTACGGATGCGTCCTTTCCCACTCGGGGCAGTCCTCGATCTGCTCGAAGCCGGAGGCCACGTCCACGCCCAGGGTATCATACCAGTTGATCTCGGCCACGGCCAGCCTGGCCGGATGGTCCGGGTCACTGTTGAAATGCTGGAACACCACGCCCCCAGCTTTGACGGGAAACATGATGAGGTCTTCAGTTTCCCAGTCGTGACGCTTGCCTTCCAGGATGGTGTAGCCATTGCCTTCGAGCACAAAGTGGACCCGGCCACCCTGGTGCTTCTGCTTTCCCGAGCGGCTCCCCGGCGGGATCTCGTGGACCCAGAACAGGATGTGCCGGCAGGCCACCTCCTCGAAATCGGGGTGGACGTACCAGCGGTAGATGCCCATGCGGTTGGTCTCCACCGGGCAGTCTTTCTCCTTGAGAACGACCCGGGCGCGGCTCATCCGTTCCCGCCACTCGTTGCGCTGCTGGAACATGCGGTCCAAGAGCGTGGTGGGAGGGCCATCGAAACGGATGTCGTATCCCTGCAAACCCGCGTTGCCGCGGGTCAGCCAGTCGTCGGGCCGGTAGATGTCCTTGGCTTCCGGCCCTTTGAAGCCCGGTGCGTCCACCATGTGGACGGTCTCGTGGGCCACCGCCTCCATGAAGGGCCAGAACCGGATGAAGATAGCACCCCATGGTTTTCCAGGGTTGAGGTTGAAGTGCTGGTGCACGTTCTCGAAGCGGGCCACCGGCAGAATCTCCATGTCCCCCGGCTCCCACTCCATGCGCACGTCGTTGTTCTGAGTGTAGCCCTTGCCCTCCAGAATATAGACGATGATACCTCCGCCCTTGTGGGTGTGCTTACCGGTGTCGGTAATCTCCTGGGGACGGGTGACGATCCAGCCTGGAGCGGCCACTTCCTCCCAGTTGTGCTGGCTCACGTACGTCTTGAGGTGCGCCATACGGTTCTGGGTCCAGGGGACCTCGCTGCCCTTGATCACGACCTTGCCCTCGAGTGCCTTGCGGCGCCTCTGGATCTTATACCGGAGCCACTTGTCGTAGTCATCCTCAATTGGCTCCCGTTCCTTGAGACGCTCTATCTCCCGTTCCATATGCTCCTCTCTGTGGGCGTAATAGGGGCACCCCGATATTCGGGGCACCCAAGTCCGCCGCACGGGGCAACCGGGGCGCGATGAATCGCGGCAGGCCTCGGCGGCATATCCCAGCCCCCATGGCGCACGCCGTGCGCCCCTGCGGTTGCGCCCTCCCTATGCGCCGCCGGCCGGACATGGGCAGACACGCAGGTCTGCCCCTACGATGGCGACACGATGGGCGGCAGGCCCAGCAGCTTCGCCGGGTTGTCCTGGACCATGATGCGCATGTCGTCGCCGCTGATCCCCAGGTAGAGCAGGCGGGCGATGAACATGCGCAGGAACTCCGCCGGAGGCGGAGGCCAGTTGCGGAAGCAGTCCGTGCTCACAACGCAGCGGTCAGCCCCCACCTCAGCCGCTATCTCAGCCATGAGCTTCATGGTGTCCCCTTCCCCGAAGGCGTTGAGCGCCGTCAGCTCCAGGTAAGCCCCCCGTCGGGCCATCTCGACCATATGCTCGCGGGTGGCCCCGATGCCCGCCGAGAACGGGTGCCCGAAGATGAGCCGGTCCAGCCCTACCTTCTCCGCCTCAGCGGCCACCAGCAGGCACTCGGTCACGGACAGGTGCCCCGTGGACAGCACCACCCCCAGCTCTTTGCACAGCCGGATGACGGCCTTCGCCTGGGGCAAGAGCTGTCCCCCGGAGTCCACCGCAGCCGCCGGGGTGACCGGGTATTCCTTCATGGTGGGGAACCAGACCTTCATGTACGCGGAGAAGCTGTTGGCCTTGGACAGGTCGTTGGCCGAGCTCCAGGTGGGCATCCACACCACCTTCGCCCCCTGGGCCACCCCCATCTCCAGCGCCCAGGGGTTAAGACCCCCGGCGGTGACATCCAGCGTCATGCTGCCCCACACCTCGATGCCGGGCACCCGTTGGCGGAGCTGGTAGGCCTGCCCCGTGGTGGGCCACAGGTGCGACTTGATGACCAGTCCCCTCATCCCCATGTCCCGGGCGCCCTCGAGCGCTTGGACGTCCTCCACCCTCATGCGCACACCCAGGCCCATGTCCGGGTAGCTGTGGTAGTGCAGGTCAATGGCGCCGCGCAGGTACTGGTCCGGGGAAACCTCCAGCATGAGCCGCGCCTGGGACTCTCGTGATGTGACCATAATTATTCCTTTCGACCATCCCCCTGGCCCCCTTCCTTGCCAGGAAGGGGGAAGGGTCTTATCTGGGGGATACCCCCAGACCCCCGGTCCCGATACGTCGGGACACCTTCCGCTGGTGCTGACAATCATGGCTGCCATCAGCATGTGGCGGTAGAGACGGACCGGCGACCTCAACCTCGCTCGTGTGTACCTCGGGGAATGGCAAGCCGTGCTTCCGCCTGACTTCCAGTATGCCGACAATGGCGTCCTTGATGTTGGCCAGCGCCTCTTCCTCGGTCTTTCCCTGACTCACACACCCCGGCAGCGCAGGACACTCAACCACAACGTAGCCGTCCTCGCCTCGCTCCAGCGTTACCAGGAATCTCATGGCACTCCTCCACTTGGACTCAATCCATCATACTACGCACTGGGGAACGCCAGGACTGTAGGGTGGGTGAAGTCCGCCGCAGGCGGACGGAACCCACCACATGCGGCGCCTATTCCTCCAGTAGCTTTTGCATCTGGGACCCGTTGCGGACGGCGTAATCGGCGTAGCAGTTGTTGAACAGGACGTGGACCTCCTGGGCCTGCTGGGCCAGTTCGCGCACCTTGCCCGCTAGCTCCCGAAGCTCTTCCTCGGAGTAGAGGTAACGGAAGCGCTCGGCGGCGGTAATGCCCTTTTTCTCCCAGTTATCCCTGTTGTGGCCATGCAGTCGCATGACGGCGACGGGCGCCGTCCCGAAAGTCGGGACCACCAGGGGCAGCGAGGACCTGGACCCCTGGGGGCCATCCACGCAAACGTAAGCCAGCCCATTGTCCCGCAGGAAGCCCAGGGTGCGCTCGGCGCGCTCAGGGGCCAGCCAGGAGGCGTTGCGGAACTCCACGGCCACCCGGTACTGGAGCAGGTGTGCCCTGGCTTCCAAGATGTACTCCCGGCTCTCGTGGGAGGGGAAGAACCAGGGTGGGAATTGAAGCAGCACCAGCCCCAGCTTGCCGGCGCTGTCCAGGGGTAGCAGGGCCTGGGCGAAGCGGCGCCAGACCTCCTCACGGAGCTCGGAGCGCAGCTTGTCGTGGTAGACACTGGGCTTGCCGGACAGCTCGGCGGGCAGGGCCTCCCGGATGTCCCTGGGCAACGAGCGCACCGGCGTGGGATGGCCGGTGAACAGGGCGTAGGCCTTGATGTCGAAGAGGAAGTCCTCGGGGGTGCGCTCCACCCAGAGGCCGGCGGTGCGCTGGTTAGGCAGGGCGTAGTAGGTGCTGTCCACCTCTACCAATGGGAAACGCGAGGCATAGAACTGGAGGCGGGCCTCCGCCGTCTTGACCTCGGGCGGATAGAATCCCGCTTCGGGGGACAGAAGCGTGGGGTCAGTCCAGCCGCAGGTACCTACTAGGGCCCTCCCGCCTTCCGTCATTGCCGGCCAGCCGCTATCTGGAATACGAACCTGAGGAGGCCAAGCGCCTGTTGAGTGGGTGAAGCGACCACCTAACGTATGCTTGGATTGACAGATGGCCGCTGGTACGAGAACACCTTGTCTGGGTACCACTCGCCGTGCCTGGGACGGAGGACAGCCATGAGCCAGCCCTCGAGGGTGTAGGCCCGGCACAGGCCCTGCGGAGGCGCAGAGGCCAGGGGTACTGGGCGCCCGTGAAGGATGTAGCCCTGTTTGCCGGGGCCAAGGACCGCCGCCGGCCAGCCCAGCATGACCACGTCCAGTGGGTAGAGCCAGCGCCACCATTCGTCGGCGAAACTCTGCTCCACCATATCCAAAGGAACGGCCTCGCCGGCTACGAAGGGGCCAGAGCGCAGGCGGCGGAGACGGAGCAGGTGTGCGCCGCAGCCCAGCGCCTGCCCCAGATCGTGCGCCAGCGAACGGATGTAGGTCCCCGCGCTACATTCGATGTCCAGGGTGATGACTGGGGGTTGCCACGCCGCCAGCTCCAGGCGATGAAAGCAGACCTTGCGCAGGGGTGGGGTCACCTCTTCTCCGGCACGCACCCGAGCGTAGAGTGGCTGGCCTCCCATCTTGAGGGCGCTGTACGGGGGTGGGCGCTGCCATACCCCACCCCTGAAGCCTGCCAGGGCAGCCTCTACTTCCTTGCGACTAGCTGTCACCGGTCCGCCGCCGGTGGCCTGCCCCTGTGCATCGTAGGTGTCGGTGCTCACGCCCAGGAGCACCTCAGCCCGGTAGGCCTTGTCCAGTAGGTGGAGGTACTCCACCGCACGGGTTGCCTGGCCCAGGGCTACAGGCAGCACACCTTCGGCGGCGGGGTCCAGGGTGCCCCCGTGGCCAACGCGCCGCTGTCCGGAGATGCGGCGCACCCGGTGCACCACCTGGAACGAGGTGAGGCCCGGTGGCTTCCACACATTGAGGAAACCGTCCATGGCCGGCGTCAGCTCTCGTTGACCTCTTTCATCAGGCGGACCAGGCGGTCTCCCCGCTCCAGCGAGTCGTCGGCCTCAAAGACGAGGACGGGTACGTAGCGCAGGTCCAGGCGGCTGGCCAGCTCGTGCCGGAGGAAGCCCAGGGCCGACTCCAGTCCTTGAAGCACCGCTTTCTTCTCTTCCTCCGTACCCAGCACGCTCACAAAGACCCTGGCCTGGCGCAGGTCGGCGGAGACAGTGACCTCAGTGATGGTCACCATGTGTTCCAGGCGGGGGTCCTTGACCTGACGGCGGATAAGCTCGCTGAGCTCTTCCCGCAGCAGGTGGTTGATCCGAAGACGGCGGCGGCTCATGGCACACCTCCCAGCAGAGAATCGGCAAGAGCTGTGGGTAGCGTCCGGTGCCCGGGATTACGCCTGGGGCGCCCGTTGCCTCCGGTAGACCTCGATCACGTCGCCTACCTGGAAGTCGTTGTAGCCCTCCACCCCCACCCCACACTCGGCGCCGGTGCCGATCTCGCGGACATCCTCCTTGACGTGGCGCAAGCTGACCACGTTGCTGTCTCCCACCACCTGCCCGCGGCGGACCACCCGGACCCGGGCACCCCGGATCACCTTGCCGTCAGTGACATAGCACCCGGCCACCCTGCCCAGACGGCTGCTGTCGAACACGGCCCGCACCTGAGCGTGGCCCTCCACCACCTCCGCGGTAACAGGCTCCACCAGGCCCTTCATCGCCTTCTCCACGTCCTCCACCAGGTGGTAGATGACGTCGTACAGGCGGATGTCTACACCTTCAGCCTCAGCCAGCCGGCGGGCGCCAGGTTCGGGCCGGGTGTTGAAGCCAACAACGATGGCCTTAGAGGCAACGGCCAGCATCACGTCGCTTTCGGTCACGGTCCCGCTGGCCGCGTGGAGCAGCCGCAGCTTGACGTCCTCCGCCTCCAGCCGCACCAGGGAGTTGCGGATGGGCTCGATGCTCCCTTGCACGTCGGTCTTGAGGATGAGATTAAGCTCTTTGACTTCGCCAGAGCGGATCTGCGCCGCCAGGCGGTCCAGGGTCACGGCGCCTGCGGCCTGGGCCTGGGCGCGCTTCTGGGCCCGGCCCTCGGCCAGTGTGCGCGCCACCTTGTCGCTGGTCGCCGAGGCAAACAGGTCCCCGGCCTGGGGCAGGCCGTTGAGTCCCATCACCAGTACCGGGGAGCTGGGGCTGGCCCGGCGCATGGGCTTGCCCAGGTCGTTGAACATGGCCTTGACCTTGCCCGAAGCCTCGCCGGCTACTATTGGATCGCCCACCCGTAGGGTGCCCGCCTGTATGAGCACGGTGCCCACTGGCCCCCGACTTTTGTCCAGGGACGCCTCCAACACCACCCCCTGGGCGAGCCGGTCCGGATTGGCCTTCAGGTCACCCAACTCCGCGACCAGGAGAATGGACTCCAGAAGTTGGGGGATGCCCTGCTGCGTCTTGGCCGACACCGGCACCGACAGCACTTCGCCACCCCATTCCTCCAGCACCAGGCCCAGCTCACCAAGCTGCCGCTTGATTCGGTCCAAGTCGGCGCCGGGCTTGTCAATCTTGTTCATGGCCACGATGAGAGGGACCTGCGCCGCCTTGATGTGGTCCAGCGCCTCCACGGTCTGGGGCATCACCCCGTCATCAGCAGCCACCACAAGTATGGCCACGTCCGTTATCTGGGCACCCCGAGCGCGCATGGCGGTGAAGGCTTCGTGGCCGGGCGTGTCAATGAAGGTAATGGGGTGGTTGTCCACATTCACCTGGTAGGCGCCAATGTGCTGGGTAATCTCGCCGGCTTCGGTGGCGGTGATCTTGCTGCGACGGATGGCGTCCAGCAGACTGGTCTTGCCGTGGTCCACGTGGCCCATGATGGTCACTACCGGTGGCCGGGGCTTCAGGGCCGCTGCCGGCTCCTCGGCCACAGCAACTGCGGCCCGCCGGGCGGTAGCCGCTGCCACGGCCGACTTTTCCGGCTGCTTGGGAACGACCACTGTGAAGCCGAACTCCTGGGCCAGCCGCCTAGCGGTGTCATAGTCTACCACCTGGTTGACGGTGGCCATGACCCCCGCCTTCATGAGGTGCTTGATGAGGGAAATGGGGGACTGGCCGAGCAACTCCGCTAACTGGCCGACAGTGGTGGCCTGCGGAAGCTGGACCCTCGGTTTGGCTGGAGTCCTGGTCTGTGAAGCTCTAGTTACCATACAATCCCTTATGCCTCGGCCGTGGCCGGGAGGCCCTCCATGAACTCGCCCAGACGGGAGAGGTCCTCCCCACTCAGCCTCACCTTGAGCACGTGCTCAAGCCGCCCCTTCCGCAGCCCTTGCTCCCAACACTGCTTCGCCCCGCAGAAATATGCACCCCGCCCGGGCTGCTTCCCTGCCGGGTCTACGTGAACAGACCCCGTAGCTCCACGCACCACACGCACCAACTCCACCTTGGGTCGCTTGGTTCGGCAGGCGATGCAGGTGCGCTCCGGGACGTGCTTGGTCGCACCCAGGACTAGGTATCCTCCCCCCCACCGAAACTGGGGCGTGCCCGGGCACGTCCCGACTTCTTGCGCCGCTTCCTTTCGGGTCCTCCCGTAGACCGCCCGCCCATGATCTCCTCGGCGAAGCGGATCTGGGGCTTGCCACTGCCAGCTCCCACGGCAGATAGAGAAGCGAGGGGGGCCAGGGCCTCTTCCAGGCTGGTGAGCCCTTCCTCTTCTTCCTCCTCGGCCACCATGATTGCAGGCACCGTCTCCAGCGGAGGAGGTGCCTTGGGCGTCTCTTCCACCCTGGCTACAGGCACCTCTTCCCGCTTAACGTGGTGTGGCGTGGGTGGCACGGCCGCCACGGGGGCTAGCGCCGGCACAGGTAGCACAACTGGGCCCGGCGGTGGCGGCGCCGCCGCCCGCGCCGGAGCTGAAGGCAGCACCTCGGCCACCGGCTGAAGTGCCGCCTCAGCCACGGCCGGCGCGGCAGCAGGAGCCGCCACCGGGGCCGCCGCCCGCGCCGCCCCCGCTTGGGAGGCGCTCTTGATGTCAATACGCCATCCAGTCAACTTGGCGGCCAGCCGGGCGTTCTGTCCCTCCTTGCCAATAGCCAGGGAAAGCTGCCGGTCAGGCACCACCACTGTAGCCACCCGCTGTGCCTCGTCCACCTCTACCCTTGTCACCTGTGCCGGGCTCAGAGCATTGCCAATGAACGTGGCTATGTTCGGACTCCAGAGCACCACGTCAATCTTCTCGCCCCGGAGTTCGTTGACGATATTCTGGATACGCAGGCCCCGGAGGCCGACGCAGCAGCCCACCGGGTCCACCCCTTCCTGGCGGGCGGCGACGCCCACCTTGCTGCGCTGGCCGGGCTCCCGGGCAATGGCTTTGACCTCCACCACACCCTGAAAGATTTCGGGGACCTCCATCTCCAAGAGGCGGCGCACCAGGTTGCGATGAGTGCGCGAAAGGACTATCTGAGGCCCTCTAGCACTGCGCTGCACCTCCAGCAAGTAGAACTTGAAACGCGTGCCAGAACGGTACTGCTCCGAAGGGACCTGTTCGCTGGCGGGCAAGACCGCCTCCACGCGTCCCAGGTCCACGAGGGCATTACGCGGCTCCACCCGCTGTACCACTCCAGAGACAATCTCGCCCTCTTTGCCAACGTACTCGTCGTAAACGGCCCCTCGTTCCGCCTCCCGTAGCCTTTGCAAGACGACTTGTTTGGCCGTCTGTGCTGCGATGCGCCCGGCGGGGATAACATGGCTGGGCACAGCCACTATGTCGCCCAGAGAGGCCCCTGGCCGGTAACGGTGAGCCTCGCCAAGCTCGATCTGTTCCTCCGGCACGGTCACCTGCTCGACGGCGGTCTTCAGGTAGTAAACTATGATCTCCCCGGTGTCAGCATGGATGCGCACTTCGAGGTTGGCCGGAGCCTGCGGATTGTCTTTCTTGTAGGCGGAAAGCAAAGCGGATTCCAAGGCGCGCAAGACTACCTCTCGGGGCAGGTTCCGCTCCGCCGCTAGCTGCGTAATCGCCAGGATAAACTCGCTCTTCAGTTTTCCGTCACCCCCTTCCCCCCCTTTACAACAAAAAAGTGGGAAGACCCCACTCGTCTAAGGTTCCTATTTGAAGAAAAGTATAACACCTCCCGCCTTCCCGCGCAATAGCACGGCGGCCTCCCGAAACCAGGGGTTCGTCTCAGCCCCCTTCGTCCGATGCGTGATTCCCCAGCTTCGCCCCCCCGGCCCGCTTTGGCTTCCCCAGACGGCGGATTCTGGAGCCCCTGATCCGCCATCAAAAACGAAGACCAGGAAAACCCAGCGCCTTGGGGACACCCCGAGATCCGGTCGCCCCTACTGCCCTACCGGTAGACATAAGAGGTGGCGGATTTTGGCTGTCCAAAATCCACCGACAGATCTCCAAGCCGCCTATACCGGCGTGGCTAGGTGCAGGCGTAGCGGCAATTCATGAATTGCCGCTACGTATGCCGGCGTTTTTGAGGATATTGGTGAACCATGGCGTTCTTGTGCATATGCGCAGATGGTGCTTCTGGGCTGTCCTTGATCCGCCATCAAAAACGAAGACCCGGAAAACCC
>JACPQM010000088.1 GCA_016190505.1 Chloroflexota bacterium
ACGGTTCAAGACCATTACCCTTTGCTGTTCCTTCTGGTTCAATGAAACTATCTCCTTCATAGGGTGACATTTTCACTGAACCAAACACTGGTGTCATGATCACAGAACTACCACACTCTTATGTCTACCGGAACGGGCGGTTTTCTCACGCAGGTGGGGCAGACGTAGGGGCGCACCTGTGTGTGCGCCCGACGTAAGTGCGCGTCCCCAGGACCAGGGCAGACACGCAGGTCTGCCCCTACGGGTCTTCCTTTTGATGGTGGATCAAGGGCGGCCCGTTGGGTTGACACCCCATCTAAGCCTCGGCTAACATGGGGTTAGTCAGGGCAAGGGGGTAACGGTGGTAACCAAAGAGAATGTCTTCGACGTACTCAAGGATGTTTATGACCCGGAGATACCGCGGGTCAATGTGATTGATCTGGGCCTGATCTACGATGTCGCCGTCAGCGACGACGAGGTGGACGTCAAGATGACGCTCACTTTCAGAGGCTGTCCCATGGCGCAGTACATCGTGCAGGACGCCCAAGAGCGCTTGTCCCAGATACCGGGCGTAAAAAGCGCCAAGGTGCAACTGGTGTGGGAGCCTGCCTGGACTCCGGAGCGCATCTCCGCCGACGGCCGCAAGCTCCTCGGCTTCGGCTAGGAGGTGTCGGCACCTATCGGTACTGGGGATGCGGCTGGTTGGAACGAATACCCCAGGCTGAAGCCTGGTCGGTGATCTTTGGCAATACGTAGGGGCGGGTTTGAAACCCGCCCCTACTGCGTACGGCCCCTACCAGCGCGCGTAGCGGGGAGTCACCCTCTCCGCTTAATATACGCTGGCATAGTTCCAGAAGCTTTGTCGTTGCCCGCTATTTGTCTCCCGCTCCATTGACCGGAGGGTGCCACTGCGTCTGTTAATGGGTTCGTAGATCCTGTGGAGGTGCGAAGGGATGGTCACAAGGATTCAGAAGTGGGTGGGTTCCGCTCCAGGCGCGGTTACCGGGAACGCGGGGCGCGCAGCGCCGGACCGACCTGGGCCTCTAGCTCCTCCACGAGCTTGACATATTCCTGGTAGCGGTCGCCGATGCGCTGGGTCTCTACGGCCTGGAACTTCTTCAGCAGCGCCTGCTGCTCTTCGGGCTCCAGCACGCTATCGGCGATGGGATAGAGGATGTTGTCTTCTTTCGGGATGTGCTCCAGGAGCAACTGGCTGTAGGCCCGGGCGTGGCGGGCCACCTCGGCTCGCGCACTGGCGTCCCCGGTGGCCCAGCGCTGGAGGGCTTGGGCCATGGCTTGGACGGAGGCGCGCCCCTGGTTGTGGTCCAGGACCATGACGCCTGTAGGGCCGCCTTCACGCGGTACGCCGTGGGCCTCCAGCGCGGGGAAGAGCAGGTCTTCCTCCCGTCCGTGATGATAGGAGTCCGCGAACTCGCGGATGAACCGTAGAGAGCGTTCGAAGACCTGCGGGTCCGCGTCGTCCCCAGTGTCCAGGCGGGCCGCTGCCGCGTTCAGCACCCGGCACAGGCGCTCGATCACCCGGTGGTCTTTCATCAGAACTTCCGTGGGCAGCATTCCTATCCTCCTAGTGGCGAGTCCATCTCCAGGGTATTCCTCGCTCGGGTCCGTGACAATGAGAAAAGTCACAAGAAAGGGTAGGGGCGGTCCGCCGGACCGCCCCTACCCACAGGCCTCCCGTGAGGCGCCAAGGCCCAGATTACTTTCTGGGTAGGCTGAAGTCGAGGACCACCGTGGCGCCCGCGGCGAGGCTAACCGTGCGCCGTACTTTCCTGTAGCCGGGCGTCTCGGCCTCCACCCTGTAGGTGCCCGGGGACAGGTTGGAGATGGTGTAGTTCCCGCCGGCGTCGGTGAATACCGTCCGGTTGCCGGCGGTCACCCTGGCCCCGGCGATAGGTGCTCCCGTGCTGGCGCTCGTCACCTTGCCGGTGATGGTGCCCGTGGTCGGAACTGGCGAAAGGGCGAAGTCTGCGGTCGCCGTTGCCCCAGCTACCACGCTGACGGTTTGCGACGTGCTGGAGTAGCCAGTCCTGGAGGCGGTCACCGTGTAGCTCCCGGCGGGCACGCTGGCCAGGGTGTAGGCGCCGCTAGCATCCGTGGTGGCCGAGCGCGTACCGTCGCTGACTGTAGCCCCAGGGACGGGGATGCCCGTAGAGGCATCAGTCACCGTGCCGGCGATGGTGCCCGGCGGGGCCAGTGTAGTGAAGGTCTGTGCCGCCGAGTCGGACAGGTTCCCTGCCGGGTCTTTCGACTTCACCACGTAGAAATAGGTGGTGGCAGGGGCAAGCCCGCTCACGGCAAGGCTGTGGCTAGTGACCAAAGCCGCGTCAGCGGCAACGGAGCCCAGGGCCGGCGTCGTCCCGTACTCCACCGTGGAGTCGGCGGCCTCATCCGTAACCCAGGAAACGGTGGCGCTCGTGCCGGCTGTCGTGGTGGCCACATTGGATATTGCTGGGCCTCTGTTGTCCACTGGGGTGCCGCTCACCTGGGCCGACCCGGCGGACTCGTTGCCCGAGGTGTCCACCGCGGTCACCGCGTAGAAGTAGGTTGTGCCGTTGGTGAGGCCGGCGCTGGCAAAGGTGTTGGCGCTGACCAGGCTAGAGTTGACCTTAGTGTAGGGGCCACCAGAGGTAGTGGCGCGGTAGACGTGGTAGCCAGCCAGGTCCAGCTCAGTGCTGGCGTTCCAGCTCAGGTCCAGCACGCCCCCGTTGCTGATGGGCACGCTGACGGATAGCCCGGTCGGTGCCGCCGGAGGTATCGAGTCTGGGGGCGCTAACCCCGCGCTGATGTCGGCGAAGTATGGCCCGGAGCCGGAGTAGGAGCGCACCTCCAGCTTGTACGTCCCTGTTGTGGTGGGCCGGTAGGTGATGGTCTCCTGCCGGGTGGGGGTGTCAGCGAAAGCCACCTGAGCGCCCGACGGGTTGTACATGAAGGCGCCGAACTGGGTGGTGTTCCAGGTGGGCATGATGACCGTGACGGCGATGGGGTAGCTGCTGTTGGTCACGTTGATGCTGTGGAACCCCGAAGCGCCTGTGCCCGGCAGGCTCCCGGAAACGTAGGTGTGACCGGGGACCGCCGGGGGAGTCCCAGTCGTGGCTCCAGCGGCCGCCTTGATGGCAGCGTAGGCATCCAGCCTGCCTGCGCCGTAGTCCGGGTCGGGGCCGCTCGGCCCCCAGTCCACGGCTGTCGAGGTGAGCAGCGACTTTGCGATGGCAGGGGAGAGCCCGGGGTTGGCGTTGGCCATGAGGGCGACCACGCCGGCCACAAAAGGGGTGGCCATGCTGGTGCCGCTATAGCTGATGTAAGAGCTCGTGGTCCCATACCGTGCGGACATGATCCTGTGCCCAGGGGAGGCCAAGTCGGGCTTGGTCCGCCCGTCGGCGGTGGGACCGCGGCTGGAGAAATACGAAAGGAAGAAGCCACCCTCGCCCGGATCGGCCAGGGAGCCCACGGTCACGGCGCTGGCGGCGGCGGCGGGCGAGCCGATGCTGTATGCGGCCGGCCCTTCGTTTCCGGCGGCCACCACGGTTACAATGCCGGCGGCCACCGCGGCGTTCACCAACTGGGACAGTGCATCGGTGCCATCGCTGCTTCCAGCCAGGCCCAGGCTCATGTTGATGACCCGGATACCACAGGCTGCCTTGTTGTCTATGGCCCATTGTACCCCGGCCATCACCTGGGATAGGGAGCCGCTGCCCTGACCATTGAGCACCTTGATGCCCACCAGGGCCGCGCCAGGGGCAACCCCTGTGTACGCGGCGTTGCCCTGACCTTCGCCGGCGACGATGCCGGCCACGTGGGTGCCGTGGCCCCGGTCGTCGTATGGGCTTGCCCTGCCGCCTACGATGTCCTTCCAGCAGATGACCTTGCCGCCATCCAGGTCTACGTGCTTGGCATCAATGCCGGTGTCAATGATGGCAACTACGGCGTCGTCCTTGCTGTACGTGGGCTGCCCGTCGAGGTTGCCCGTGACGCCGAAATCGGCCCTGGCCTTGATGACTCCGGACCAAGGTGCCGCCGTGTCCAGAACTTCCCGCATGGTGGCGTCGTATTCCAGGGTCTCCACCAGGCCCAGCTTGGACGCAGCCCGGACTTGCCTGCCGCTGAGGGTGGCGGCCACGGCGTTGATGCTGGGGTACTGGTACTGGACCTTGAAGTTCCCGAGCTGCTGCACCAGGGCATCGAAGTCAACCTGGGACAGAGCCTTGTTGAAGCTGAGCACCACGGGGAAGACGTCGGTGTCCTGGCCCCTGTTCAGGCGCTTGTCCAGACCATCGCGGACCTTGTTGTGGTCGGAGTCGCGCAGGTCCTCGTGCTCATCGTCCTCGCCTGACTGCGAGGTTGGGGACTGGAGTGGGCCGGTGCCCCCGGCCAGAGCTGGATTGCTCAGCGCTGCGGGAAACAGCAACATGATCACCAAGGCGGCAAACAGCGCAAGTCTGGCAAACCTTGTGCCCACTACATGACCTCCTCAAACATATCTCGGCAAAGCTGTGGCAAGCGGGTTCGTTAGCAAACAATGCTTATTATACAACTTTGCCCTTTTTCCCTTGCGAGCGCTTGAAAGAGCGATTGCAGCCAGGCTACAGCAGGGGGTACAAGGTGAATAGCCAAGCCAGGGCTAGATTGCGGCTAGGTTCGGGCTGGATTGAGGCAGTGGCTCTAGTAAAACGCAGGGGCGCCCCGATTGTCGGGGCGCCCCTACAGTGGGGCGGGTTTGAGACCCGCCTACACCTGACCGATCTTGATGCGTGGGCGCCTCGAGTGCAGTACATAAAAAGGCGGGCCATCCTCCACCGGGGTGCTCTGGGGGATGAGCCAGCGGAAATGCCCCCTTCGGGTAGCGTTGTCAATGGACAGGCGCACGTTGGTGGGGACGAAGCCTCGCCAGAACTGGGCTAGCGGCGCCCAGTCGGCATCTATGGCCCCAGTGGGGCAGATCTTCTCGCAGAAGCCACAGTCCAGGCAGCCCTTGCCCTGGATGACCTGCGGCTCGGTCTCCAGGTTGATGCAGTCCACGGGGCAGTTGTCAATGCAGATGTGGCACTTGGGGTAGGTGCACTTCTGGCGGTCATAGGTGAGGGGGACATCGTGGAGACCGAATACCCTGTCGGCGCCGCCGGGGACCTTCTGGTATCCGGGGTTGACCCGCCGCTTGCCCCAGACGAGCTCGGGGCAGACGTCGGCCTCCGAGCGGGGCAACTGACCGGAGGCCACCTTTTGGCCGAGCTGGGCCATGTCGGCCCCCCATTGGCCGGCCTCGGCCAGGTCCTGCTCATCGGGGTGGCCGTCGGTGAAGTAGGGCTTGGGGACGTGTTGCATGCGGACCTCGCCGTACCAGCTCCGGTAGCCGAGGACGGTGATGCGGTTGACGGCACGCTGCGCCAGGTCGGTGAACACGCCGCCCCGGTAGGGGCCGTGGGAGGCGAAGAAGAAGGCCTGCTTGTCCTCCAACCCGCGCCAGGTGTCTATGAAGGCCTTGACAGGCTTGGGTGCGTCCCAGTCATAAACGGGACAGCCCAGTCCGATGACGTCATAGGCCCTGAGCTCGTTGGGGTTGAAGCCTTTCATGGGGGCGATGTCGCAATTACCGGTGGCCTTCTTGATGCCTTCCTGAAGGGCCTGGGCGACCTTCCTGGTGTTCCCGGTCTGGGAGAAATACACAACTATGCTCTTCATGTTGCCTCCGAAATAGCGAGTGGTGCACCCAATTTATACGTTCGGGGCGGGCCCGTCAAGCCCGCCGACCTAACCCCTAGCCCCTTCCCGAAGCAGGAAGGGGGTGCCTACCTGAGCATGGACATGATGTTGCGGGGGACCTTGCCGGAGGCCATTTGCTTCATGATTTTGCGCATCTGCTCGAACTGGTTGAGGAGCTGGTTGATGTCGTGGGGGCTGGTGCCGCTGCCCCGGGCGATGCGGCGGCGCCGGCTGCCCCCGATGATCTCGGGGTGCCGCCGCTCTTCAGGGGTCATGGACAGGATAATGGCCTCGATGCGCTTGAGGTGGCTCTCGTCCACATCATCGGGCAGGGCCAGCTTTTTGGCCGGGAAGCCGGGGATCATGTCCAGGATCTGGGCCAGCGGGCCCATCTTCTTCATCTGGCGGAGCTGGCCCAGGAAGTCCTCCAGGTCCATGGTCCCGGCACGCAGCTTCTTCTGGGCCTCCAGCGCCTGCTTCTGGTCCACCACCTCCTGGGCCTTCTCAGCCAGGGTCAGGATGTCCCCCATGCCCAGGATGCGGGAGGCCAGGCGCTCCGGGTGGTATGGCTCCAGGGCATCCGTCTTCTCGCCGGTGCCCATGAACTTGATGGGCAGTCCAGTGACGGAGGTAATGGATAGGGCGGCTCCGCCCCGGGCGTCGCCGTCCATCTTGGTCAGGATGAGACCGGTGAGGCCCACCTTCTCCTGGAACTCCTGGGCCACGCGCACGGCTTCCTGGCCGGTCATAGCGTCCACCACCAGGAGCACCTCGGCTGGCGTCAGGTGACGGCGCATTTCGGCCAGCTCGGCCATGAGGTCCTGGTCAATGTGCAGGCGGCCCGCGGTGTCCACGATGAGCCACGAATCCGCCCGGCGGCGGGCCTCCTCCAGCGCCAGTCGGGCCGTCTGGACGGCGCGCTCGGAGTCCTTGGGCCGGTAGCAGGGGACCTCTATTTGCTGGGCCAGGATGGCCAGTTGCTCGGCTGCGGCCGGCCGGTAGGGGTCGGCAGCCGCCAGCAGGGGGCGGTGGCCCCGTTTCTTGAGGTAGAGGCCCAGCTTGGCCACGGTGGTGGTCTTGCCCGAGCCCTGGAGCCCCACCAGCAAGGCTACCGAGGGCGCTTTGGGGCTGGGCTCCAGGCCCTTGTTCACACCGCCCAACGTGGTGGTCAGCTCGTCATAGACGATCTTCACGACCTGCTGTCCAGGAGTGAGGCTGCCCAGCACATCGGCGCCGATCGCTTTCTCGCGCACCCGGGCCACCATCTCCTTGACCACTTTGAAGTTGACGTCGGCCTCCAGCAGGGCCATACGGACCTCGCGCAGGGCCTCGTCTACGTCCTTCTCGGTGAGCCTGCCTCGCCCCGTCAGGCGCTGGAGGACGGCGTTCAGTCTTTCGGAGAGCACTTCAAACATGTCGCTTTGATTGTAGCGGTTCGCCGGAGGGGGCGAAAGGGCATGCCCCCTGCAAACCCGCCCTGAAGGGCGGGGTACACCGTAGCGGCAATTCATGAATTGCCGCTACGGTGGGGGGTGGGGTCAGACCGCCTGTGCTAGAATAGGGCCATGCTTTCGCTCACCGCCTACTCAGGCGTCGCCCAGATTGGGGGCAACCAGGTCCTGGTGGAGGACGGCGACACCCGTTTCTTCTTTGACTTCGGTCTCCCCTATGCCCAGCGCTACCTCTACTTCGAGGAATACCTGAACCCCCGGCCCGGCGCGGGCCTGCTGGACCCGCTGGAGATGGGCCTGCTGCCCCCGCTCAAGGGCATTTACCGGGATGACCTGGAGCCGCCGGGGAGTGATCTGTGGGCACGGTTCTCTTCACGCCCGGGTTTCCGGGAGCTTTCGGTGGACGGCGTTTTGCTGAGCCACGCTCACATGGACCACGCCGGGTATATCTCTTTCCTCCGCCCGGATATCCCCATCTATACCTCACCCACGACGGCTTTTGTGCTGAAGGCAATGCAGGACAGCGGGAAGAGCGACTTCGAGAAGGAGACCTGCTATATCGTCCCCCGCCGGGCCAACGGGTACGTCCTTGCGGCAGATAAGAAGGCGAAGGCCCAGGGACGTCCCTACCGCCTGCTGGCGCCGGACCGTCCTGGGCCGGCAGCGGACCAGTTCTGGGGTAGCGCTCCGGGAGGGCGTGGGCTTGACGGCGTACCTCTGGACCTCGGTCAGCACGTTGGTGGGCTGCGGGTGAGACATTTCCCCGTGGACCACTCCATCCCAGGTGCTTGCGCCCTCGGGGTGGAGACCAGCGCGGGCTGGGTGCTCTACACCGGAGACCTTCGTTTCCACGGGCGGCGCGGGCGGTCTACCCGGCAGTTCGTAGAGGCCGCTTCAGCGTTGAGGCCGGTGGTGCTCCTGGGTGAAGGGAGCAACGTGGGCGAAGCCGCGGGGACCACCGAAGAGGAGGTGTACGCCAACGCCCGGCGGGTTGTAGATGGCGTGCGGGGTCTGGTAGTGGCGGACTTTGCGCCTCGCAACGTGGAGCGCCTGCAGGCCTTCCATCGTATTGCCGTCGAGACGGGGCGCAAGCTGCTTCTGCTCGACCGGGACATCTACCTGCTGCGTGCCCTCCACCTGGCCGAACCCTCGGCGCCAGACCTGACCGCTGACCCCTGTGTCCGCCTCTACAATGAGCCCAGGGCCAGCGAGCCGGGCTGGCTGCGCGAGGTGCGGAGTTGGGTGGGCGAGCGCATGGTATCTCGGGAGGACATTCACCGGGACCAGGCGGCCTTCATCCTTTGTTTCTCCTTTTTCGACCTCAATGAGTTCCCCAGTCTGCGGCCGGCCCCTGGAAGTACATATGTCCATTCCTCCAGCGAGGCCTATAACGAAGAGCAGGCCATGGACTTCCGGCGCCTGCTGAACTGGCTGGAGCACTTCGGCATGGACTTTGTGGGCGACTCCCACCTGCACCATCGCTTCCGGGATACGGGCCAGTGCCCCTCGGGTTGCCCGTTCTGTTCTGCCCCCCAGGGCACCGTTCACCTGGGTCCAGGATTCCATGCGTCCGGCCATGCCTCGGGCGGCGAACTGGTGGAGATGATCAAAGCGATTCATCCCAAGGTCTTCGTGCCGGTCCATACCGAGAAGCCGGAGTACTTTCGCGAGGCGCTCGCTGGCACGGGCATCGAGGTGCACCTGCCCCAGGCAGGTGTCCCCATGGCTTTGCCCTAGGGGTCTCGTGGTCCCGCTGCGTCTTGCCCTTCGCAACTTCCTGTGCTACAGGGGGCCTACGTCCCTTGACCTGGCTGGCCTGCGCCTGGCCTGCCTCTGCGGTGATAACGGCAACGGCAAGTCGGCCCTGCTGGACGCCATGACCTGGGCATTGTGGGGTAAGGCGCGCGGACCCGACGACGACCTGATCCACATGGCCGAGTCCGAGATGGAGGTGGACCTGGAGTTCCTGGCCGGCGGGCAGCGCTACCGCGCCGTGCGGAGGCGCGCCCGTCCCCACCGCCCCGGTGGCGCGGGGCAAACGGCGTTGGAGCTGTTCCAGGCGACGGCGGATGGCTGGTTGCCCCTCACCGGAGATGGGGTCCGGCAAACGGAGGCACGGGTCAGCCAGCTTGTGGGCCTGGACTATGGGACCTTCATCAATAGCGCGTTTCTGGTGCAGGGGCGGGCCGACGAGTTCACGGTAAAGCCGCCCAACCAGCGCAAGCAAGTGCTGGCGGACATCCTGGGCCTGGGCTACTACGACCAGGCCGCGGCCCGTGCCAGGGAGTCCGCCCGCGAGCGTGAGGGGCAGCGCCAGGCCCAGGAGGCGGCGCTGACGCGCATCGAGACGGACCTGGGCCGGTTGCCCCAGTACCAGGGCGAGGTTGAAGCCCAGGAGGCGCAGTTGGCCAAGGGCGCGTCCGGGCTGGCGGAGTCACAGGCCAACCTGCAGCAGTTGGAGGCCGGTGTCCACCGCCTGGAGGCCTTGCAGGCGCAGCTCCAGGGGACTATCAAGGCGCGGCAGCAGGCAGCGGAGCGCCTGGCCCACTGGCAGGGCGAGCTTGCCCGGAGGCAGCAGGCCCTCCAGGAGCACCAGGCCTTGCTGGCACAGACGGTCAGCATACAAGAGGGTTATGCCCGGTGGCAAGAGGCAGCCGCCCGCGAGGAGGCGCATGCCCGGAAGCTCGGCCAGGCGCTGGCCCTGCGCGGCGAGCGCATGCGCCTGGAGCAGGCCATCGCTGCGGAGAGGCAGAGGCTCGAAGGGCAAAGGCGGGAGCTCGAGGCCAAGATGGCCTTGTGGCGGCCCGTGGCCCAGGCGCTGCTCGGTTACGAGCGCCAGCGGGACGAAGCCACGGCACGCGTCAAGGACCTGGCCCAGGCGGAAGCGGCGCTAGAGCACCAGGCCAGGGAGTTGGACGCTGCCCGCGAGCAGGAGTCCCGGCTAGTCGGGACGTTGCGCCAACTGGCTAGCGAGGTCCAGGCGCTCAAAGAAAAAACCCACCTCCTGGGGTCCCGACTTGTCGGGACGCCCCGCTGTCCGCTGTGTGGATCAGAGCTGGGAGCCGAGCAACGGGAGCGGCTGCGGGCCGAGTCTGCCGCCCAGGGCGAGGACAAAGCCAGGGAGATGCAGGGTGTGGAGCAGGACCAACTGCGCCAGCGCCGGCAGGTCCAGACGCTACAGGAGCAGGCCGCCCGGGAGCGCCAGCGGCTGGGCAAAGAGCGGGCAGCCCTGGAGGGCCGCCTCCAGGCGCTGGAGGGGGACATCTCCCGCGGCCGCCAGGCCTCCAACTGGATGGCCCAGGCCAGCCAGCAAGTACAGTCGCTGCAAGACAGACTTTCCTCGGGCGACTTCTTGAAGGAGGAGCAGGCGCACCTCAAAGAGGTGCTGGCCCAGGAGGCGCACCTGGCCTACGACCCGGCCCAGCACCAGGCGGCCAGGGAGGAGCGGGACCGCCTGAAGCACTACCAGGAGCTGTACCAGCGCCTGGGGGAGGTCCAGGCCTCGCTGGAGGCCGAGCGACAGGCCACGGAGACTGCCCAACTTGAGGTGACGCAGTGGCAGGCCGCGTGTCGCGAGGCGGAGCAGCGACAGGCCGCCCTGGAGGCGGGCCTGGTGGAACTCCCGCATGTGGCCCGCGAAGCCGCCGAGGCCAGGCGCCAGGTGGAGACGCTCGCCCAGCAGCAAGCCCGTCTCCAGGCGGAGCTTGGAGCCGCCTGGCAGCGACTTGACGCGTGCCTGGCGCTGCGAGGCGAGCGGGACCAGCGCCTCGCGGCGCTGGCCAGGGCCACGGAAGACAAGTCGCTCTACGAGGAGCTGGCCGAGGCCTTTGGCAAACGGGGCATCCAGGCGCTCATCATCGAGACCGTGCTCCCCGAACTGGAGGCGGAGGCCAACCGGTTGCTGGCGCGCATGTCGGATAACCGGCTACGCGTAGCGCTGGAGACCCAGCGCCAGGCGCGCTCCCGCAAGGGCGACGCCATCGAGACGCTGGACATAAATATCTCCGATGAGCTTGGCACTCGCCCTTACGAGATGTACAGCGGCGGCGAGGCCTTCCGTATTGACTTCGCCCTGCGCATCGCGCTGTCCAAGCTGCTGGCCCGGCGGGCCGGAGCGCCGCTTCCTACTCTGTTTATTGACGAGGGTTTCGGCACGCAGGACGCCGAGGGCCGGGAGAAGCTCGTGGAGGCCATCCGCTCCATTCAGGACGACTTCGATCTCATCCTGGTGATAACCCACATGGAGGACATGAAGGATGCCTTCCCGGTGCGTATCGAGGTGGCCAAGACCGAGGCCGGCTCGACTATCTCCATGAGCTAGGGACAGTGCGGGACATGAATGGAAACCCGCATGAGGTGGCCGCGCTGATCAACAGCGCACCCCTGGCCGAGTCGCTGGACATAAAGCTCGACGAGGTGGGGCCAGGCTATGCGCGGGCCTCTCTGTCGGGGCTGGGCTCTGTCCAACGCTGGGATGGCCGAATCCACGGCGGGGCTATCATGACGCTCGCCGACCAGGCCTTTGCCGGGGCGCTGCACTCGGCCGGCCTGCCCCACGTGGGTGTGCAGTTCAACATTCACTTCGTGGCGCCAGCCTGGGGCGGGCGGTTGGTGGCCGAGGCGAGGACGGTACACCAGGGGAAAACCATGTCTGTCGTTGACATCACAGTGACTGACGAAGGTGGGCGGGTCATCGCCCGGGCCACCGCCACCGGCCTGGTGGAGAACAGGGCGTAGCTGCGTGCGAAGCGTCCAGGCGTGAGCGACATAGAGGGGCCGAAGGCCCCCAGCCCAGGAGGGTGAAGGGAACCTGGGTTCCCTTCCGGGGGTTACAGGGGGTATCCCCCTGAAAGTCTTTCCCCCTCTTTGGCCAAAGAGGGGGAATCAAAAAGGGGTGTTCGCTGTCCCTGGCGGTCGCTCGTAGAAGCCCGAGGGCTACTGCCTCGCGTGACAGTGGGATCGGTGGAGGTCTAGGAGGGAGTTGTCAGAGGCCGAGGTCCCCTGCCACGCCCTGCATGGCCTCCAGGCCCAGGGCCAGGAACTGCTCCAGGGTCAGGCCCAGCTCCGCGCAGTCCGCGATGGCCTCGCGGTCGGCGCCGGCGGCAAAGCGCTTCTCCTTGTAGCGTTTGAGCAGAGAATCAGCGGTCACCCTAGCCAGCTTCTTCTCGGGCTGGACCAGGGCGGCCGCCGTGATCAGGCCGGTGAGGGGGTCGGTACACCACAGGGCCTTGTCCAGGGGCGAGAGCCGGGGCAGGCCATGGGCCTCGTTGTGGCGCAGGATGGCCTGGCACGTCGCGTCGCTGGCCCCGAGCTCGCGGGCCAGGTCGGCGCCGAGCTTGCTGTGCGTGTTCTTGTCGCCTTCCGTAAGCTCCAGGTCAATATCGTGGAGCAGGCCGGTGATGCCCCAGGTCTCCTCGTCCTGGCCCAGCCGGCGGGCCAGCGCCCGCAGGATGGCCTCGGTGGCCAGGCAATGCTTGACCAGGTTCTGGTTCTCCAGGTTGACCTGGAGGGACTGAAGGGCCTCAGGCCTGCTCAATGCCACGTTAGGCCATCCTTTCTACGAGCGCGCCGATGAGTGCGCTTTGGGGCAGAGTCTAGACTAAGTGCACGGGAAAGGCAAGTGCGGGTTGTCACAAAAAGGGGCTTGACAGGGGTGGCAGAGAGTATTATTGTTGTAACGCAGCCATAAGGAGAGGCCGTGGCCACACTTGAAGACTACGTAACCATAATAGAGGCAGCGAAGGCGCTGCGGCTACACCCGGAGACGGTCAAGCGCCTGATCCGCCAGGGGGATCTGGAAGCCACCAAGCTCCACAACACCTGGCTAGTCCGCAAGGACACATTAGCCGCTTTTGCCAGCACCTACAAGCCGTCGCGCGGCCCCGGCAGCCGCTACCGCCGGATACAGGAGGAGGCGGCACGAGGCATATCCAGGCAGGCAGCGTCGGACACGCCGCGCGCAAAGTCATAGGATGGTTCGATTCTCTCCGGCGGCCTAATGTAGGGGAGTAAGGCGTGGAAGAACTTACTGAAGAGCAGCTACAGCGGCAAGATTTCGTTGACAACTCGATCTTCGCCCTCATTCAATCATTGGTTCCCAGAAAGCAAGGACTCGAGTGGGACATCGAGATGGTCGGCGAGGTTCGTGATTGCATTGGCTCCTGGTTGGTCGAACGTAAGAATGTGTGCGACCAAACGTCGTTCTATCCCTATTTGGCACAGTGAAATGCGCCTGCGGGGGATCCGGTTCGGCGGTGTTCTGGCTGACGGACGTGGCCACGCCGCTCGTACGGAGTGAACCGGCGTGGCTCTGAAAGTCCTGGAGTCCCAAATAGAAGATGCCCTTGCCACCTATCCAGACCTCTTCGCTAGCCTGATTGGCGTCCAAGATAATGTCAGCTTGCTCCTTCGGCAGCACCATCTGGCGTCGGGAAGGTTGGATCTACTCTACGCTTCTGGCACCGACCTGCTTCTTGCTGAGCTCAAGGTGGAGCTCTTCCGAGACACTTTTCTGAAACAGGTGTTAAGTTACGCCGCTGACCTTCGAACGTTACAGGGAACAGGCTCGCTGATAAGGGCGCCTATACGCACCTACCTTCTTTGTCCGTGGATCTCGGAGACCCAAACAGCGCAATGCCGACAGGCTGGCGTAACTCCGGTAGAGTATTCACCTGAGCAGATTCTCCAGGCGTTCTTCTCACGATTGCGAGGCATTGCGAAGTTTGTTTCCATAAAGCCAAGCGACCACGGCGTGTGGAACATCCATCTAATCCATCGGGTCTTGCATGGTTTGTTGAACATGTCGCTGCCGGAGGAACTAGCGGCTTCAACGCGCCTATCCGTGAAGACCGTCATGAACCACCTCCGCTTTGCTGAAGAGCTGTTTCTGGTAAGTCGTCAGGACGGGAGATTCACGCTCTCGGCCTTAGGTGTTCGGTACGTTGCCGCAAGGGATGGTGGAGCTCCAATTGATGCTATCTCCGCGGGTCAACGCGGGATACTTCATGGATTCATCATCAAGGACCCCTTCGCTAGCCCAGCCGTTTTCGGCATTTATGCAATTGTTGAATGTGTGTTTACGCTCGCTCGCAACAGCTATCCAGTAGATCCATCCGCTCTGTTTGGGTACTTTCGGGACACTTGTGGCAAGGCAACGGAATGGCTGACGGAGACTTCGCTCAGGCACGGTGTTGGCATGTATTCCAACTACGCCATTGAACTAGGCCTCTTGGCAAGAACCGATGACCGATTCCTTCTCACGCCGGACGGCATCAGGTTCGTGTTGCTGTTGCAGTTGCATAAGGGGATTGCTATGGTCGATGCAATAGGTGGTCCAAACGCTCGATAGCTGAGGCTGTGCGCCCGATCCAACCTAACTTGTTCGGAGGTGAAAAAGGTGCTGCGCTACTGTGTCGTCGCCATTAGTCCGACTTACGCTACCCTCTACGGCAGTGACTATGCTAAGGATTTCACGCCGAAGTCCACTGAATACATAATCGTTGCTCTCGATGAGAACTTCAGGCAGGTGGGGAAACCTGACTACGGCTACACAAGCAGGCGGCGAGTGGAAAGACTGGTAACTCGATTGAACAAGCATGAGCAGCACGGCCAGGCAACGCGTTGAGGTGACGGGGCAGGTGCAGTTGCCGGAAAGCTCCGCGTAGTCTCTTCGGGCTCACTCTGCCGTCACCGGCACCGCGCCTCCGTGCTTGGCCATCGCTTGGGGCAGGGACTCGGCGGTGCAGGTGTGGCCCTGCCCTACTCGCGGCCCACCATATGGTGCACGCCCACGATGGTGAAGCCAACAAACTCGCCAGTGTCCTTGACGTAACGCGCCAACACACCGTTGCCCAGGTCCATGGTCACCGTCGAGGACGCCTCTCCATCTTCAACGTTGGCATACTACCCTCGACCGTGTTAGGCAGGAGCTAACCCACCGGCTCCCGCACCTCCACGGTGAGAGACTCTACGCCTTTCTCTTCTGGAATAGGCTCATTGTTGGCCTTGCAGGACTCCAGGTACAGCTCGATGGCCTCTTTGGCCATGGCAACGGCCTCTTCCTTTGTTTCCCCCTGCGTGTAGCAGCCAGCGAGGGCTGGCACTTCTACGGAGTATCCGCCTGCCTCTTCCGGCACCAAGATTATGGTGTAGCGCAGCTTGCCGCCCATCTAAATCAACTCCCTGAACTCGACGATGCCAAGCCCAGCACCCTTGATGATGTTACCTAGGATGTGCGGTTTCATTGGTCTGGAGTGGATGGGAACCACGATCTTTGCCCCCGGCCTGGTTGGGTGTCTCATTATAGCATGGGAGCCGCGGGTGCGTTCGACGTACCAACCTGCCTTTTCGAGCGCCCTGACCGCTTGGCGGCCAGTAACTTGAGGTAACTTTGGGCTCACCTCGCCACCGGCACGGCGGCGCCGTGCTTGGCCAGCGCCTTCTTCAGGTACTGGCCGGTGTAGGAGTGGTCCTGCTCGGCCACCTGCTCCGGCGTGCCTGTGGCGATGACGTAGCCTCCGGCGTCGCCGGCGCCTGGCCCCAGGTCAATGATCCAGTCTGCGTTCTTGATCAGGTCCAGGTGGTGCTCGATGAGCAGCACGGTGTTGCCCGCGTCCACCAGGCGGTGCAGCACTCGCAGCAGGGCGGCGGCATCTTCGAAGGACAGCCCCGTGGTAGGCTCGTCCAGGATGTAGAGGGTGCGCCCGGTGCCCCGTCGGGAAAGCTCGGTGGCCAGCTTGACCCGCTGGGCCTCGCCGCCGGAGAGCGTGGTGGCGGGCTGGCCCAGGCGGATGTAGCCCAATCCCACGGCCTGGAGGGTCTCCAGCTTGTGGCGTACCGAGGGGAAGTGCTCGAAGAAGGGGAGGGCCTGGTCTACCGTCATGTCCAGGACCTCGGCGATGTTCTTCCCCTTGAAGTAGACCTCCAGGGCCTCCCGGTTGTAGCGCTTGCCCTTGCACACCTCGCAGGGCACGGTCACGTCGGGCAGGAACTGCATCTCGATCTCGATGTAGCCTTGCCCCTGGCAGGCCTCGCAGCGCCCGCCCTGGACGTTACAAGAGAAGCGGCCGGGGCCGTACCCCTTCATGCGCGCCTCGGGCACCGTGGCGAAGAGGTCCCGGAGGGGGGTGAAGGTGCCCGTGTAGGTAGCTGGGTTGGACCGCGGGGTACGCCCGATGGGGGACTGGTCTATGTTCACCGCCTTGTCAATGTGCTCCAAACCCAGGACGGCATCGGAGTCGCCGGGGCGGTCCTTGGCGTGGTAGAGGAGCTGGGCCAGCTTCTTGTATAGCACCTCATAGACCAGCGTGCTCTTGCCGCTGCCCGAGACTCCGGTGACGCACACCAGCATGCGCAGGGGGATGGAGACGTCCACGTCCTTGAGGTTGTTGGCCCGGGCGCCTTTTATGTTCAGCGCCTGGCCGTTGCCTGAGCGCCGCTGGTCAGGCAAGGGGATGGTCCGCTGGCCGCCCAGGTACTGGCCGGTGATGGATCCAGGAGAAGCGATGATTTCCTGCATGGTGCCCGTAGCCACCACGTGGCCTCCGTGCTCGCCGGCACCGGGACCGAGGTCAATGATCCAGTCAGCGGCCCGCATCATGGCCTCGTCGTGCTCTACGATGAGCACGGTGTTGCCCAAATCGCGCAGCTTCTTCAGGGTATTGATGAGACGGGTGTCGTCGGCGGGGTGCAGGCCCACGGTGGGCTCGTCGCACACGTAGAGCACGCCGGTGAGGCCTGAGCCAATCTGCGTGGCCAGGCGGATGCGCTGGGCCTCGCCGCCGCTGAGCGTGCCGGAGGCGCGGTCCAGGGTCAAGTAATCCAGGCCCACGTCCAGGAGGAAGCCCAGGCGCGCCCGGATCTCCTTGAGGATCTGGTGGCCTATGGTCAGCTCCCGTGGGGTAAGGACCGCCTGCCCGTTTCCCGAACCCTGTCCTGTCCGCTTTGCGGACTCCGACAAGTCCCATTTTCCTTCAGAAGTCGGAGAGCTTGTCGAAGGGCCTCCTCCCAGCCTGTCCACCCACTCCAGGGCCAGGGCGACGGTCATGGCTGTGACCGTGGAAATGTTGCGGTCATCAACAGTGACGGACAGGGCCTCGGGCTTGAGGCGCGCCCCCTGGCACGCCGGGCACGGCGTGGAGGCCATGTAGCGCTCGATCTCCGCCCTTACGTAGTCGGACTCGGTCTCCCGGTAGCGTCGCTTGAGGTAGGGGACCACCCCCTCGTAGTTCGAGTAGTAGCTGTTCACGATGCCATAGCGGTTGCGATAGCGCACGGTCAGGGTGTCGTCGCTGTCGCCGTAGAGGACCAGGTGCAACTGCTCCGGGGTAAGCTGTTTCACCGGCACTTGCAGGGGCACGTTGCGCTTGTGGGCCAGGGCCTCCAGGATGGCCCCGTACCACTCCGACATGGCGCCGGCGCGCACCCAGGGCATAATGGCTCCCTCGGCCAGGGTCAGCTCCTTGTTGGGGATAACCAGGTCGGGGTCCATCTCCAGCTTGGTGCCCAGGCCGTCGCACTCGGGGCAGGCGCCGTGGGGGGAGTTGAAGGAGAAGGTGCGCGGAGCGATCTCCCCCAACGAGATGCCGCAGTGGGGGCAGGAGAAATGCTCCGAGAACAGGTGCTCCTGGCCCTCGGCGGTGACCACCAGGGCCACGCCGCCACCGAGCTTGAGGGCGGTCTCCACGGAGTCGGCCATGCGGCCTTGCTGGCCCGCTTCACCCACCACCAGGCGGTCCACCACCACCTCGATGGTGTGGCGCTTGTTGCGGTCCAGGGTGGGGACCTCCTCCAGCTCGCAGGGCTTGCCATCCACCCGGACCCGGACGAAGCCTGCCTTGCGGATGTCCTCAAAGATGCCCTGATGCTCACCCTTGCGGTCGCGGATGACCGGGCCCAGGACCATGATTCGCGTTCCCCGGGGCATCTCCAGGACCGAGTCCACGATCTGCTGCACCGTCTGGCGGGCGATCTCGCGCCCGCACTTGGGGCAATGGGGATGGCCCACCCGGGCGAAGAGCAGGCGCAGGTAGTCGTAGACCTCGGTGGTGGTGCCCACGGTGGAGCGGGGGTTGTGGCTGGCGCCCTTCTGGTCAATAGAGATGGCTGGCGACAGGCCCTCGATGTAGTCCACGTCGGGCTTCTCCATGCGGCCCAGGAACTGGCGGGCGTAGGCGGAGAGGGACTCGACATAACGGCGCTGGCCCTCAGCGTAGATGGTGTCGAAGGCCAGGGAGCTCTTCCCAGAGCCGGAGACGCCGGTGATGACGACCAGCTTGTCGCGGGGGATGACCACATCCACATTCTTGAGGTTGTGCTCCCGCGCCCCGCGGACAATGATGGACTGGGCAGGCATGAGGCTACCTCCGTTCGCTTGACCAGACATTGTACCATCGCCGTCCAGGGACGAACAAGGGTAGTACAGGCTACAGACTTTGGGCTTCAGGCTTCGGGAGGGGGTTGCCAGCCCGTAGCCCGCAGCCCGTAGCCTGTAGCCTGTGGTTCGACAGGCTCACCATGAGCGGTCCCTGTAGCCTGTAGCCTGTAGCCTGTAGCCCGCAGCCTGTAAATGGTATACTGTCGGCAACTCTTTCGGGAGGTGGCCATGCCCGCAACCGCGGTCCGCAAGCTCGGAAACTCTGCCCTGTGGAGGGCAAACGCCATCGTCTTCGTGGGGGGGGGGTGCACCATGGTGCTGGAGCTCATCGCCGGCAGGCTCATGGCGCCGTACATCGGGGTGTCCCTGTACACCTGGACCAGCATTATCGGCGTCGTCCTGGCCGGAATCAGCCTGGGAAACTACCTGGGCGGCAGGCTGGCCGACCGCCATGCCCGGCCCGTAGTCCTGGGGGCCGTGTTTCTGGCCGCGGGCGTGGCCAGCCTGGCCATACTGCCGGGCATCGTCCTGCTGTCCAAGACCCCGTTGCCCACATCCCTGCACCTGATGAACCGGTCGCTCCTGTATAGCGCCCTCATATTCTTCGTGCCCACCACCGTGCTGGGTATGATAACTCCCCTGGTCATCAAGCTCACCCTCCAGGACCTGGGCAAGACAGGGAACGTCGTAGGCACCATCTACGCCGTGTCAACCGTGGGTGCCATCGTGGGGACCTTCGCCACTGGCTTCTGGCTGGTCTCCTGGTTCGGGACCAGGACCATTGTGTGGCTGGTGGCGGTGGTCTTGATAGGCCTTGGGGTAATATCAGGGGGCATGTGGAAAGGGGGCCGCCAGAGCGCCGCCGCCATGGGCGTCCTGGTCATCTTTGCCCTGTCCCTGTCCTTCAAAGGGTCTTTCGATGCCCCCTTTCTCAGAGAGTCCAACTACTACGCCATAGGCGTCTACGATTGGCTGGACCCGGAGAGCAACAGGCAGTTGAGGGTGCTCAAGCTCGACCGGTTGGACCACAGCTTCGCGGACCCGAAAGACCCGACGTTCCTGTACTACGATTACGAGCAGATCTTCGCCCAGCTTGCTGCTTATCAGGCGCGAAAGGACCCGGAGGTCAGCGCCCTGTTCGTGGGCGGGGGCGGTTACACTCTCCCCAGGTACATGGAGGTGGTCTATCCAAGGAGCACGTTGGACGTGGTGGAGATAGACCCGGCGGTCACCGAGACGGCCTATGAGCAGTTGGGCTTACCTGCGGACACCCGGGTGCGCACCTTCAACATGGATGCCCGCTTCTTCTTCACTTCGAGGCAGGCCAGGGGTGAAGACCAGCCCAAGTATGACCTGGTCTTCGCTGACGCCTTCAACGACTACTCTGTCCCTTACCACCTGACCACGGTGGAGTTCCATCGGATGGTGAAAGAGGTGATGGCCGATGGCGGTTTCTATCTGCTAAACGTGATTGACGACTACCAGAAGGGCCGCTTCCTGGCTTCCTTCGCCCAGACCCTGCGCCAGGTGTTCCCTACGGTCTTTCTGGCAGCACCCCAGGGTTGGTTGGGGGGGACCGGTGCGGGGACCTACGTCCTGGTGGCTACCGACCGCGAGTACAACCTCGGTGAGTGGCTGGTCTCACCGGCGGCTCCCGGGCTGGAGCGGATGGAGCTGGAGGTCATTCCCCCGGACAAGCTGGCCGAGCGCATAGAGCAGAACCGTGGGATCGTGCTTACGGACAACTTCGTGCCGGTGGACAACATGGTCTCCTTCCTCTTCGCCCACCGGTAACCTCACCCGGCCCTCTCCGTAAACGGAGAGGGTTGGTGTACTGTCCCCTCTCTCCGCTTGCGGAGAGAGGATGGGAGTGAGGTGAAGCGCGTGCCGCGAGCATGAGACGCGCAGCTCCAGGCACTCGCAACGACCATGAGAGCCTCTCCGTAAACGGGGGGGTAAGTGTGTACGGCCAATGGTTATCAGTAGGCACCAGTTGACATTTGCCAAAGATAACCTATAGAATACGCGTTGATGTCGTGGAGGGGCGGACAAAGGAGGCAAGCGAAGGCAGACAAATTCAAGCACCATAGACTGGTACATCACTAACTTGGAGGGGAGGATCATGGCTTATTTCTTTCGTTTTAGGAAATGGTGGCTACTGGCGAGCGTGGTTCTAGCGCTGGGCCTGCTGGCCAGCGTGGCTTGCCAGGGTCCGGTTGGCCCTGCGGGCGAGCGAGGCCCTGCGGGCGAGCGAGGCCCTGGCGGCCCTGCTGGACCCGCTGGTGCTGCTGGTCTCGCTGGCCCTGCCGGTCCTCAGGGACCCGCAGGCAAGCCCGGAGAGGCCGCGCCGCGGAGCGAGGCCAACCTGGCGCTGAGCACCTATACCCCCGCTATAGGCAGCAAAGTGGCGGTGTTCGGCTCCGGGTTCAAGCCCGGGGAGGCCGTGCTGGTGGTCATCGAGAAGGCCGTCACCGGTGGTGAGGACTATATCATGGCCGGTGGCGAGGCCAACGAGTCGGGTGCTCTGGAGGCGACCACGCAGCAGGGGACCAAGACCGACGTATCGTCTCCGGCATTGCCAGCGAGCATAAAGCCGGGACGGTACACGGTGAGGGCGACGGGCTCTGAGGGGACAGTAGCCACCGCGGGTATCAGCATCAGGCCGGCGCCCACCCCCACGCCCAAGCCCACACCCAAGCCTACGCCCAAGCCCACACCCACGCCAGTGCCGGCCATGTCGTTCACGCTCAACGAGTTCACCATCGTTCCCCAGGACATCACGATCCCCGCAGGCGCAGAGCTGACCTGGGACCTCACCAACGGGGGCCGGTTCCCGCATAACCTGTTCGTGCACGAACTGAGCAACGTGAACCAGGCCATGGCGGGGAACCTCACGGCCGGCCAGAGCAAATCGGCCAAGGTCACCTTTGAGAAGGCGGGGTACTACCCCATGTTCTGCCCCGTAGGGGACCATGAGAACCGGGGCATGGTGGGGCAAGTCCTGGTGACCGGGGCCAAGGCAGCCAGCCCCAGCATCAAGGTCCGGGCGCCAGCCTCTGGGGCTAACCTGGTGGACCGGGGGCAGGTGGCTGTGGCCGTGGAGATCACGGGGTTCGACGTTGACCCCGCAGCCATTGGCGGCGCCAACCAGCCGGGCAAAGGCCACTGGCACTTGCTCTTGGACGGACAGTTGGTAGCGCCCCAGGGCAAGATCTACGCCATCCTCAAGGAGGGGGTGGGGATCGGCCAGCACACTATCAAGGCCGAGCTGCACAACAACGACCACTCGCCCCTCAGTCCGGTGGTGGAGGACAGCATCACGTTCACCATAATTGCCCCTCCCACGCCGACGCCGGCGCCTACTCCCACGGCAGCACCCAAGTAGGTTGGTAGGGGCGACCCGGCGGGTCGCCCCTACTAGATGCGCCCCGATAGACCGGGGCGCCGTGGACAAGGCCCCCCGATACCATCGGGGGGCCTTCGTTTTGTGCTTTGTCGTTGGCTGGCCAGGCTCCAACGACAATCTGGGGCGCGGCCTGGGGCAAGAACGAAGGCGTGATAGTGTTGACAAGAGACAAATACGCCTCTAGAATACGCCATGTTGATATGGTCAGGGTCGTGGGCGGTCGGTCCCTGGTCAGCGTAGTTTGTTCCAAGTTATCTTGTGGATAAAGGAGGCAATAGCGATCAATAACTATTACTAACAGGCCCGTTCTGATTCATTCGGAGGGAAAATATCAAGAATGACTCATCTCTTTAGTCCAAGGAAATGGTGGGCGCTGGCCAGCCTGCTGCTGGCTGTCTCCCTGGTGGCCAGCGTGGCTTGCCAGGGCCCTGCTGGCCCGGCGGGCGAGCGAGGGGCAGCCGGAGCTAGCGGGGCAACCGGGGCAACTGGCCCCGCCGGCCCGCCTGGTGCCCCAGCGCCACGGAGCGAGGCAGACATCGCGCTGAGCAGCTATAGTCCGGCTATAGGCAGCAAGGTGACTGTCTTCGGCTCTGGATTCAAGCCCGGGGAGGCGGTGCTGGTGGTGCTCGAGAAGGCGGTCGGCGGTACTGAGGACTACGTCATGGCTGGTGGCGAGGCCAATGCGGCCGGCGCCCTGGAGGCCACCACACAGCAAGGGACCAAGACTGACGTAACGTCCCCGGCATTGCCGGCCAGCCTGAAGCCCGGGCGGTACACGGTAAGGGCGACTGGCTCTGAGGGGACAGTGGCCACGACCGGCATCAGCATCAAGCCCAAGCCTGCCCCCACGCCCAAGCCGCCCCCGCCGACGCCGGCCGCCAGCATCGCCCTGAGCAGCTATACCCCCGCCATAGGGAGCAAGGTAACCGTCTTTGGCGCCGGGTTCAAGGCTGGGGAGGCAGTGCTGGTGGTGATCGAGAAGGCCGTCACCGGCAACGAGGACTACATCATGGCTGGTGGCGAGGCCAACGCCTCGGGCATACTCGAGGCGACCACTCAGCAGGGGACCAAGACTGACGTCAGCTCGCCGGCCCTGCCGGTGAGCCTGAAGCCGGGCCGGTATACGGTGAGGGCGACCGGCTCTGAGGGGACACAAGCCATCACAAGCATCAGCATCCGGCCCGCGCCCACCCCCACGCCCAAGCCCACACCCAAGCCCACGCCTACTGCTGTGCCACCCACGCCGACGCCCGCACCAACCGCGACGCCGACGGCGGTGCCCACTCCAACCCCCGCGGCCAAGTAGTAGGGCATAGGCATTCAATCAGTAGGGGCCCCGATTATCGGGGCCCCTACGTGTGTACCTTTGTCGTTGCGAGTCCCGACGAATGGGGAATCGCAACAACGCTAGCCCTTGGTCCACCATCAAAAACGAAGACCTGGAAAACCCGGTGCCTTGGGGACACCCCGAGATCCGGTCAAAGCGTAGGGGCGACCCGCCGGGTCGCCCCTACTGTTCCACCTGGGTGAGAAAACCGCCCGTTCGGGTAGACATAATAGGTGGGCGGATTTTGGTCGTCCCAGCGGGCATAGCACTGCCGTAGTAGTGCTCCGCGACTGCCTGCAGGCCGCCCGGCCCAGCAGACCCAGTGGCCCATGCCGTGGTAACAGGGGTCATCCGCCCGCGGGCGCAGCCGGCGGTTGGGCTGGCGGCATGGCTGCCGGTGGGGCCGCAGCCGGCCGTCGGCGCCGGCGCAAGAAATAGACCACGGCAATTATCGCCGCCCAGAAGGGGATGAAGAAGAAGGCCCACACGGCCAGGGTGGCCACGCCCTGGGCCACGACCACCAGGGCCCTGAGGGCATCCTTCACGGTGTCCACAAAGCTCCACCCTTCAACCACCAGCGGCCTCTGGCCGCCCGACTCAAAAAGGGTGACCGTGATCAGGGACATGGAGGAGCTGCGCTCCAGGAACTGGATGCGCCCCTTGCGCCGCTCGATCTCCGACTGCACACTGGTCAACTCGCGCTGCACCTGGAGGGTATCGCTGATGGTGCGCGCCTCCTTCATGATGCTCAGCAACTGGGTCTCGGTAGCCTCCAGGTTGCGCAACTGGGCCTGAAGGTCAACATACTCCTCGGTCACGTCCTCGGTTTCCTGCTTCTCGGAGCTGACCTTCACGGCCAACCCCCGTAGCTCGAGCAGGGCCTCGTCGGTACGGTCGCTGGGCACGCGAATGGAGATGCTGGCCTGCTGGGTCTCCTGCTCCACCTCGGAGCGCACCAGGAACCCGCCAAGCCGGGTCGCCATTGCGATGACCCTGTCTGCGGTTTCCTGGACGCTTCTTACCATGAGGGCCATGTTCACCTTGCGCACCAGGAGCCGCTGTTCGGACGATGGCAGGCTGAGGGTCAGGCCGGCCTGGCCCCGTTCCCCGGCTGGACCCGCCGGGCCGGTGGCGCCTGGTGGTGCACTCGGCTGCGGCGCTGATGGAGCACAGCCGACGAATAGGGCCAACACCAAGAGGGCGGCAGCCCCCGGGAAAAGGCGTCCTTTCAGCATGACCTTGCCCTCCTTTGCCCCACCGTTGGCCAGAGCATACCATATCTCGGAGGAGTATGCCTGCCCTTCACCCTATGGCCGGCATCCAGGGAACCCCGGGCTGGCCATCCTGGCGGGTGGGCACCTCTATGCCTTGCGGTATACCGGGGCGCGTTTTTCCAAGAACGCGGTGACGCCCTCGATGTGCTCCTGGGAGAACATGGCCTGGGCCTGGAAGGTGGCCGCCATCTCCAGTGCCGTGTCCAGGTTGGTGACCAGTCCATGGTAGACCAGGGTCTTGGTCAGTTTCGTGGCCAGGGCTGGGGCTTGGGCCAGCTTGTGGGCCAGGGCCATGGTCTCCTTCTCCAGGTCGGCGGCAGGCACCAGCTTGCTCAGCAGGCCAATACGTTCGGCCTCCGCTGCTTCTACGAAGTCGCCACTAAGCAGGATTTGCATGGCACGGCCCAGGCCCACGATCTGGGGCAGCATGTGAGCCATGCCCGTCTCGGGGACCAGGCCCACTCGGATGAAGGCGTTGAGGAAGCGGGCGTTCTCCGAGCCGATGCGGATGTCGCAGGCCAGCGCCCAGTCGAAGCCACCGCCCACGGCCGCACCATTGACCATGGCGATGGTGGGTATGGGAAGCTGCCGCAGGCCCCGGGTGATGGGATGGACCTGGCTGCGCATCCACTCCCGGTAAGTCTCCTGGTCCATCTCCCGGTAACGCTTGTCTTCCGCCACATCGCCGCCGCCCATGAAGGTGCGGCCAGCCCCGGTGAGCACCAGGACCCGGGCCGACTCGTCCTGGGCCACTGCCTGAACCGCTGTACGTAGCTCCTGGGTCATCGGGAGGTTCAGGGCGTTGGCCTTCTCGGGACGGTTGAGGGTGATTGTGACCACGCCATCCTCGGGCTTGACCAGGACGTACCTGTTTGCCATGATGCGCCTCCCTATTTTGGCCCTGTCCATGAAACCTTCCAGAGCGCGAGATGGGGCAACGGGGCTAATATAGCACGATGGCAGAACAAGAAGTAGGGGCGACCGGCCGGTCGCCCCTACGGCGTGGGCATCATCCTTTCAAGTTCTTCTCCAGAAACGCCAGGGTCACCGTCCAGGCATCCGCAGCCGACTCCGCGTTGTACCGCGAGCCGGTGTCATTGAAGAAGGCATGGGCCGCCCCCGGATAGACCTTGTATTCAAAGGCCTTGTTGTGCCTCTTCAGGGCTTCCGCCAGCGCAGGGACATTGACGGTGATGCGGGTGTCCTGTTCCCCATAGATTCCCAGCACAGGACCGCCTATGTTGGCCACGTCGTCGAGGTTTGGGGGATTGGGGCCATAGTAGACTACCGCAGTCCTCAGTCCCTGGACTCTGGTAGCCATCAGCAAGGAGTTGCCACCACCCCAGCAGTAACCGATCACCCCGATGTGGTCGGCCCTGACGTAGGGACGGCTGGCCAGGTAGTCGAAGGCGGACTGGAGGTCCTGAACAACGCCCTCCCTGGACAGGCTGTTTATCGCGGCTACAGCCTCATCATCCGTAGCGAATCTCTCTCTGCCCCCAGGCCGGGAAAGAAGGTCCACGCCCAGGGCTACGTAGCCCTGTTCGGCAAACCGGCGGGTTACGTCCTTGATGTGCTCCGTGAGCCCCCGGTTCTCGTGGATCACGATCAGGGCGGGGAAAGGGCCTGCTGCCGGAGGGCGCACTTCATAGGCCTTTATGGGGACCTCCTGCCCTGGAAAACTGACGCCGGCGATGACCACGTATTCCGCGGGGATGGGGGAAGGAAACGGGGTGGGAACATCCGTAGGGGCTGGCGCGGTAGTAGGCGTACTGGTGGGGGGCGATACTTCAGTAGCACGACAACCCAGCAAAGCGACTGCCAGCATACTGAACAGAACGAGCTTGTTGCCAAGGGACAGGCGCCGTGTCGTCACGTCTGTGTACATAGCTTCACCTCTTCTCATGTTAGCATCCGGCTATCCCTCCTCTCGTTCCTCTGGGGAGAACACAACGTAGGGGCGCCCCGATGAGTCGGGGCCCCTACGTGATTGGGCGAAGATCCCTGGCGGCGCTAGCGGATGGCAGCCCCTTCGACTCGGCTCGGGGCAGGCAGAGGCAGGTCTATGCGGTGCTTATTGACCTCGGCCTCGATGGCGGCGGCGGCCTTGGCATCGGGCGGGGTGAGTGGCAGCCGCGTGTTGCCCACCGGGAAGCCCACCTGGTTCAGGGCGTACTTCACCGGAATGGGGTTGGACACGACGAACATGGTCTGGAACAGGGGGAGCAAGCGGCGGTGGATGGTAGCGGCATCCACCGTGTCCCGGGCCAGGAACTTGTCTATCATTTCCTTCATCTGTTTGCCCACCAGGTGGGAGGCCACGGCGATGACACCGTAGCCGCCCACCGCCATCATAGGCAGCGTATCGTTGTCATTGCCGCTCCAGACCAGGAAGCCAGGGCGGGCGCCCTCGACGATGCGGGCTACGGCATTGAGGTCCCCGCTGGCCTCCTTGATGCCCACGATGTTGGGCACTTCCTTGCTGAGCTTGATGACAACGTCTGGTCCCATAGAGGTACCAGTGCGGCCGGGTATGTTGTACACGATGCAGGGCAGGGACGTGGCCCGAGCAATCGCGGCAAAATGCTCGAAGAGGCCGTCGGGAGTAGGTTTGTTGTAATAAGGCACCACCAGCAGGATGCCATCCACTCCGATGCGCTCCGCCTCCTGGGTGAGCACGATGCTGTCGGCGGTGTTGTTGGTCCCCGTGCCGGCCACCACATCCCCTCGCTGGCCCACGGCCTTCTTGATCTCGGTGAACAGGCGGAGCTTCTCCGCGTGGCTCAGGGTGGGCGCCTCGCCGGTGGTGCCGGAGACCACCACACCGTCGCTACCCGAGTCGAGGAGCGCCAACGCCAGGCGGCAGGCCTGGGCATAGTCCACCTCATTTGCCTTGTCAAAAGGGGTGACCATAGCGGTAAGAAGCCTACCCAGTGTTTTCATATATGCCTCCTGATGGCCCATTCACTCTATGCCGAGGCTACCCTGTGGACCGTCCAGAGTAACCTTCCAATCATTGAGCACGTCCCTGCCCAGCAGGATACAGTTGTCGTTGCATGCGGTTACTTGGATGGTGCCAAGTGGATGGCCCTCCAATTCCAGCGAAGCGAGATAGACTGGCCCCCTTACCCTGTCGCCACCGAGGACCTCACGCAACGGTATTTCGCCGACTCTCTTCAGTCCCAACCGCTCTACCAGATCGTGGGGGACCGCCGTGATGTCGCACCCCGTGTCTACCATTGCGGGAACGGTTTCGAAAGCTGGAGAGTACGGACGTGAGACCTGCACGTCTACCATCGGGGCAGCCGGATTGAAAGCGGAGTCGTACGGATATGTGGTCATGGAACTTAGCTGTGGTAGAGCCTCGGTCCGGAGACTCTGACTGTCCGCTCCCTTTCCACCTTTGGCATGTAGATGTCCTTGTATCCGTACTTCTCGTAGACTCTCATGGCCAATGACGAGAAATCGCTATCAGAGTCCACCACTTCGCCTTCTATTAACGCAATATACTTACCGGCATAGGTCTGGTAGAGGGTTTCAAAGTGCTTATGATAGAAATGACGGCTTTGTTCAAACTCCCCCCACGGCGTTGGCTTTCGGGCCCGTGACCATTCGTCCTCGAAGAGTTGACTGAGTTGACTTCTCGTTTCCTCGTCGGCACCTACAAGGCCGAAAAAGCTGTTGTCCCCTGTTCTGAAGAATAGGCAGAATCGTTTCTCATTTAGGTAGAGGCGGAGGGAGCCTGTCAGCGCCTGGGAGGGATAGAACCGTACCTCATACCCCTGTCTCTCGTACAGAGGCCTGGCCTGCTCGTTGGTATCATCGGGCCAAAGTAGGAGCCGCAGATCCTTCGGCTTCTTTGTCCAAGGGTCTGAACGGAACCTGCTTGCCGCTCGCTTGATACTTTGCCGGATGGAAGGATAGAGTTCGGCCACCTTCTGGGCGGCATCGGTGTACACGGGCAAGTTCTTCACCAAGTCAATTAGCGCCCTGTCGGCCAAGGCGTTGATGGCGGCACTCATGTAGCCGATTACATCGCCTCCGAAATCCTCACCCTTGCGTAGCCAGAGGAACTCATCAGCCTCATCTAAGAACTCGGCCTTCAGCGCGACGATGCCATGCTGATCCGCTTCGAACCGTTCCGTCCCCCCCAATGGCGCCCTTTTCAAGAGAGGTCGTCTCATGTCACCCACTACCAGAGAACCAGAGGAGACGTTACCCGAGCCTTCGGCCCCTGTTGCCTCGTAATGAAGCGGCGCTGGTGGGGGCGTCCAAGGTTGGCGCTGTGGGTCCTGGCTCTTGCGGCGCATTAGGCATCACCTACCCTACATCCACTCGTTCTTGAGCAGCTCCTCGGCGATCTGGACCGCGTTAAGAGCGGTACCCTTGCGCAGATTGTCGGACACCACCCACATGGCCAGCCCGTAGCTGTTGGAGGCGTCTTCCCGGATGCGCCCTACATAAACGTGGTCGGTGCCCGTGGCCGCCCAGGGGTGTGGATATATCCCTTCGCGGGGGTCGTCCAGCACTCGCACGCCCGGGGCCTGGGACAACACGCGCCGCGCATCGTCCGCGGCCATGGGGCGGCCCATCTCCAGGTGCACCGAGGCGCAGTGGGAGTACAACACCGGAACCCGCACGCAGGTGGCCGACATGGTCAGGTTCTTGGCGTGCATCACCTTCTTGCTCTCCTCCACCACCATCCACTCCTCCCGGGTATACCCGTTGTCCTGGAAGACGCCGATGTCCGGGAGCACATTGAAGGCGATCTGATGCGAGTAGATGTGGGGAGTCGGCTCTTTCCCATCGAGCACCAGGCGTGACTGGCTGGTGAGCTCCTCCACACCCGTCTGCCCGTTGCCCGACACCGATTGATAGGTGTCCACGATCACCCGCTTTACCGGGTTGGCCTTGTGCAGGGGCCAGAGCACGGTAACCAGCGGGATGGCGATACACTCCGGGCTGGCTACTATGCCGCGGTGCTTCTTGAGGTCGAGGTAGTTGACCTCGGGGACCACCAGGGGGACCCTGGGGTCCATGCGCCACGCGGGGCTGGTGTCCACCACCACGGTGCCCTTGCGCGTGGCCAGCGGCGAATAGTAGCGGCTGACCTCCTCACCTGCCGAGAACAGAGCCAGTTCCACGTATTCCAGAGCCTGGGGCGCCAGCTCCCGCACCTCGAGCTCCTCGTGATTGAAGAAGAACTTGGTGCCTGCGGAGCGGTCGGAGGCCAGAAGCACCAGATCGGACATGGGGAAGCGGCGCTGCTCCAGGACCTTGAGAAACTCCCGGCCCAGGAGACCCGTGGCCCCTACCAGGGCCACACGTACCTGCTTCACGGCTAGGCCCCCAGGCCGAGTAGGGTGTCCAGGCCGAAAACCAGGCCCTTCCGGTTCACCACCTCCCGGATGGCTAGCAGCACTCCTGGCATGAAGCTCTCCCGACTGATGGTGTCGTGGCGCAACACCAGGGTCTGGCCGAGTCCACCCAGCACTATCTCGTGATGGGCTAGCAGCCCGGGCAGGCGCAGGCTATGAATGCCTATCCCATCCTCCACCCCGCCGCGCGTGCCCGCCAGCACCTCCTTGGAGGTAGGGAGAAACTCGAAGGGCCGGCCCCGCGAGGCGGCCATGGCACGGGCCATGGCCAATGCAGTGCCCGAAGGAGCATCCGCTTTGCGCTCGTGATGCATCTCGATGATGTCAGCGTAATCGAAATAGCGCCCCGCGATCTTGGCCAGGTGGGACAGTACCACGGCGCCCAGGGAGAAATTGGGGGCCACCACAGCGCCGATGCTATGCTCCGCACACAGGCGGCCGATCTCGTCCACCTGTGCTTGGGCGACGCCCGTGGTGCCGACCACCAGGTTCACCTTTTGCTGGGCCGCTGCCCTGGCCAGGGGCATGACAGCATCAGCGTGGCTAAAGTCCACCACTACCTGGGGCTTGGCCTTGGCCAGCAGGCTAGCGACATCACTGGAGAAGGGAATGAGGCCAGAGCCATTGGGCAAGGAGAGGTACTCCTCCTTGGCCTTGATGTCTACGGCCCCTACAGGTTCCATGTCTCTCTGCTGGCAAAGAGTGGCCAGCACTTGCTGGCCCATGTTGCCGGAAGCGCCCTGAACGACTACTCTAACGGGGGCCATGCCTCCCTCCGAACGGTGGTCTGGGCGGGCCTCCGGGGGAGGGCCCGCGATGTGGGGGGCCGCCGAAGCCGGGCCGGCGGGGTGGGAAGTCCCCGCCCTCTCTCGGCCCGGGGGCAAAGCCCGGGCGTGGGGCAGCCCTGGGTGGCCCCGCAGCCCCGGCCGGCTGGAACAGCGCCCGCCGGGATAGGTTCACTCGCCCCATCCGGTCTATCTCAGTGACCACAACGGTGACCTCATCACCGACGCTCACCACGTCCTCGGGGCGATACACGTTCCCCTCGGCGAGCTCGCTGACCGGCACCAGTCCCTCTTTGCCCGGGAATATCTCCACAAAGGCGCCGTTACGCATCAGACGGGTCACCTTGCCCGTGTAGACATGGCCCACTTCAACATCCTGGGTCAGCTCCATGATCCGGTCAATGGCCCGTTTCGCCGCCTCCTCGCTGGTGGACCCAATGAACACCGTGCCGTCGCTCTCCACATCTATGGTGGCTTTGGTGTCCTCGATGATGGACCGGATGGTCTTGCCGCCCGGCCCGATGACCGCGCCGATCTTCTCCTGCTTGATCTGGATCTTCACGATGCGCGGGGCATACTTGCTGAGCTGAGGTCTGGGGCTGCTGATGGCCTGGTCCATGATCCCCAGAATAGTCATGCGGGCCTCGTGAGCTTGCTCCATGGCCCTGTCCAGCACGCTCAGGTCGAGGCCCAGGGCCTTGATGTCGAGTTGGAGAGCTGTGACACCCCGCTCCGTTCCCGCCACCTTGAAATCCATGTCGCCGTAGGCGTCTTCGATGCCCGCGATGTCGGTGAGCACAGCAGTCCGGCCGTCCTCCTGGAGCAGGCCCATGGCCACACCGGCCACGTGGGCCCGCATGGGCACCCCCGCGTCCATTAGCGACAGGCTGGAGGCACAGACGCTGGCCATGGAGGTGCTGCCGTTGGAGCTGAGGACCTCGGAGACAATCCGGATGGTGTAGGGGAAGTCGGTTTCATCGGGTATCAGCGGCTCCAGCGCCCGCTCCGCTAATGCCCCATGCCCGATCTCCCGGCGCCCTGGCCCGAGCATCCTCTTGGCCTCGCCCGTAGAGAAAGGCGGGAAGTTGTAATGGTGCATGAAACGCTTGGATTCTTCAGGCGTGAGGTCGTCAATCTGCTGCTCCATGCCCGGTGGCGCCAGGGTAGTGATGGCAAGCACCTGGGTCTCGCCACGGGTGAACAGGCCCGAGCCATGAGTGCGGGGCAACAGGCCTAATTCGCAACTGATGGGCCGGATCTCGTCATAGGCGCGGCCGTCGGTGCGGCGTCCCGTAGCTAGGATGTGCTGTCGCACGGCCCGGCGAAGCTCCTTCTCCGCGGTGGCTTTGACCACCCCGACAGGGAAGCGGTCCCCCAACTGGCTAAGCAAGTCCTGGAGGAGGTCCTCAGGCACCTCGTTACGCTCCCCCCGGCTGACGCCGCCGAGCAGCCGGGGCAGTTTCTCAGCCACAGCCGCGGACACTGCTCGCGCTAGCTCCGGGTCCATGGGCTCGGGGGCTGGCGTTGCCTTGGTCACTTCGTTGGCCAGCTCCTCCTGGAGGTCGAGCACCGTCTGGTTCACCTGCTGGCCAAACTCCAGGGCCCGCACCATCACCGATTCCGGGACCTCGAGGGCACCCGCCTCCACCATCACCACCGCCGAGCGAGTACCCGCCACCACCAGGTCCAGGGAGCTCTCTTCCAGCTCGCTGTAGGTGGGGTTGACTACCAACTCGCCGTTCACGTAACCAACCCTGGTAGCGGCCACCGGCCCGGCGAAGGGAATCGGTGACAGGCCCAAGGCTGCCGAAGCCCCGATGATGGCGAGTATGTCCGGGTCGTTCTCCTGGTCGGCGGAGAGGACGGTACATACGATCTGAACGTCGTTGCGCAAGGACTTGGGGAACAGGGGACGCAGCGGGCGGTCAGTAAGTCTGGCCGCCAGAATGGCGTCTGTGGTGGGCCTGCCCTCCCTGCGGAAGAAACCGCCGGGTATCTTCCCGGCGGCGTAAAGCTTGCCTTCGTAGTCCACGGTGAGGGGCAGGAAGTCCACCCCTTCTCGCTGCTTGTCCGACATGCAGGCGGTCACCAGGAGGATGGTATCCCCGTAGCGGAGCGTCACTGCCCCACCAGCCTGCCCTGCCAGTTTGCCAGACTCCAAAGAGAGGGTCCTACCCCCTATTTCTTTTTGAACGGACTTGAACCTGGTAGTTGCCAACTTCATCTCCCAATACCACGGATCCCCCAAATGAGAGGGACCGCTTCGGGCGACCCGGCGGGTCGCCCCTGAACACCGCACAGCCCCCAGCTACGCGCCCACCTCCACCCAGCTTCGTCGGCCAGGGGTGTGCCCACAATCCCGCGTAGCGGGACTATTTCCGCAGACCCAGTTGGGCCACAACTTCCCGGTAGCGGACCGGCTCAGTGCGGGCCATATAGGCCAGAAGCCGCCCGCGGTGCCCCACTAAACTCATCAGCCCCCTCCGGGAAGAGTGGTCATGGCGATTCGCTTTCAGGTGCTCTGCCAACTGGCTGATCCGCTCGGTGAGCAGGGCCACTTGGACCGCAGTCGAGCCTGTGTCCTTCTCGTGGACAGCGAACTGATGGACTAGGCCTTCCTTCTTTTCTTTCGGGATCATTTCCCCACCTGACTTTTGGTGCTCATAATAGCATACCCCCCAAATCACATCAAGGTGCGCCGGCTCCGCCGGCAGGTCCACGTCAAAGTCGGGTTGGTTGGGTAGTGGAGAGGCCTGGCGGCAGAGTGGGAGTGCCGGTGTATGTGACATCAGCACTGTCATGGGGGTTCCGGGTGGTGTTTGAGGCGAGGCGGGACCTGTTGAACTCGCAACGACATGTGCCCTTCGATGCCTTGCAATGAACCAAGCCCCCATGTCATTCTGGAGTCCCGACGCATCGGGGCGAAGAATCCGCGCCTCCTGGTCTAGCTTGGCGCCGGGGAGTCGGACAGGACGACGAATCAGAGTCGCGCCCCTGGCAGCGGGCATGCCCGGTCATTGCGAGCGCAGCGAAGTCCCGACACGTCGGGACCTGTGTGCGCATCAGAAGGTTGCTTCGTCGTCCCGACCCTGTCGGGACTCCTCGCAATGACATGCAGTCCCCCGATGCGTCGGGACCTGTTAGACTCGCAATGATAGTAAAGAACCCAAAATGTCCAAAGTCCAGACGTAGGGGCCCCGATAAATCGGGGCCCCTACGCTTTGACCGCCCGGTTTCGCCAGTAGGGGCGACCCGGCGGGTCGCCCCTACGCTTTCGTTACTTACTTTAGTTACTTTACACGCCGCGTACTTTGTGGTATGTGGGGTGTAATATGTCGCCGACGCGAGATTCCCCAGCGCCTTGGCCACAAAACTATATGAACGGCGACCGCACACCATGCCAAGCGCGAGCTTTCGCCCAGACCGTGGAGCCGTTGCCCCTGTTGAGCAGCCTGCTCAGCCTGGACACCGGGGGACGGCGTCTGTATTTGCTGGTCAGTGACCAGGTCAATGAGGACCTGACCAGGACCATGCGGCGCCTGCGCGCGGCTGAAGGTGACTGCGGCGTGGTGGTGCTGTGCAACTCGGACGACCCAAAGCAGGTAGCCTTCGCCGTGGAGAGCGGCGCCGATGATTGTATCCTCATCCATACCGATGTCCACTACCTGCTGGCCCGCTTGCGGGCCACCGCCGCCCGGCTGCGCCGTAGCCAGCCGCCCCGGCGAAGCCCGCCGGAGGCGGGTCAGATAGATGTGGACCCCCACGCCTTCGAGGCCAAGGTGGGAGGCAAGGACCTCAGGCTCAGCCCGCTACAGTTCCGTCTGCTCAAGTTCCTCTGGGAGCACCAGGGCAGGGTGGTGGGCCACGATGCCCTGGAGCAGATGCTGTGGAACGACGCCAGCGCCGCCTCCCGGCAGTCCCTGAAACAGGTGGTGAGCCGGTTACGCAAGCGGCTGGGCCCGGCAGCGGGAGCTATCCGCAGCGTGGCCGGGGTGGGCTACCTGTTCAAATAGGGGCGACCCGGTGCAGCGGCGCCGGAGGGGGCCTACCAGGGACCTGGCGCCGGCGACGGTCATACGTAGGGGCCCCGATGTATCGGGGCCCCTACGCCTCGAATTTGGACATCTTGGGTGCATCTCCTGGGTGGCCACAAACCGTGGGGCGGTGGTTCTGTACCGTCATTGCGAGTCCTTCCGCAGAAGGACGCTCTGCCGTTTGTGGCGGCCGGAGGTTGCTTCGTCGCTAGGCTCCTCTCAATGAACCGACCTCGCACGTCATTACGCGTCCTTGTTGCCGAACCAAGAGCACCAAAGGAGACGAAAGCCCCCTCTCTCCCCTGGAGGGAGAGAGCGAGAGTGAGGGGGAGATTGGACGCGGTCAGGGGCCAGCCTCACCCTCACCCA
>JACPQM010000091.1 GCA_016190505.1 Chloroflexota bacterium
ACGCCGAGTGCTTCAAGGTGGTCCTCTCGTGCCACCCAGAGGGAGTGCCAGCGGAGCAGAACGGACTCTGGGAGTACCACGTGCGCTCCACAGGCGGCCTCATGCCGGGCACCCCGTTGCTCCGCCAGTCGCTGCGCTACACCACATCGCGGCCGCGTGGCAGGTCACCCCTGGTCTCGGCCCTTGTAGTGCTGATGGTGTTGGGACTGGTGGTAGGCGGAGCCTATGCCGCCATCACTGTGGCAGCGCCGGACATTGCTGAGAAGTACATCGGCTCGCTGTTCTCCTCGTCCACGGCCACGCCTACCCCCCTATTCCAGCCCACGTCCACACCCAGGCTGCTCCCCACAGCCACCAGCGCCACTGTCCTCAAGCCCCTCGGTATCCCCACGCAGCCGCTTCCCACTCCCACTCCGGCCCCCAGCCTCACACCCACGGCCGGCCCAACCGCGGCCTTGCGGCCCACGCCAACCGCAACTGCCAGGCCCACCCTCGCGCCCACGCCCAGACCGATCGCCACCGCCATCGTCATTCTGCCCCTGGCCACTCGCACCCCTACACCAATACCCACACCCATCCCAACCTCGACCCCAACTGCGGCCCCAGCGGCCAGGGTCCTCGCGTCTGACAGCTTCAACCGCCCCGACGCGGACCGGTGCGCCCTAGGACACGCCGACCTGGCCCTGGGCGGTGCTGGGGAACACTTTTACATGCCTATCTGGCCCACCGGCGGCACAGACGCGGCCAAGCCAATTGGGGCCAACATAGTGGCCAATGCCCTCCAGAACAACGGCCTGGACGTCGGCGGAGTGCAGTTTGCCAGCGCGCAGACCTGTAGCCGCCTGGAGTACCCTGCTGAGATCTTGCCCCAGGACCTGAACATCCGGGTGGACCTGCTGGTGCCTACCGACTCCGCGGGCCACGTCACGCTGGCCGGGCCCTACTTCCGCAGCCGGAAGGCTGCACCCGGTGACGGGCTTATTGGGGGCACCTCTGCCGGCTACTGGGTCCAACTCCACAGCACCGGAGAGGTTAAGGTGAAGAGGCTAAACCCGCATGCCGTGGTCGCCACCACTGGCCAGCCAGCCTCCTTCGACTCCAAGGCGTTCCACACCCTGGAGATCGCTGCCCAGGGGAACACGCTCCAGGTAGCCCTGGACAAACGGCTGCTCACGTTCAACCAGGATGGCAAGCTGGTAAGCACCGTGTCCATACCCCCCGCCTGGGAAAGCCCTCAGGTAGGCTTCAACCAGGGGGCCGCGGGCATATCCTTCGGTACCGGTGACAAGGACCGCGGCCTGATCGGCGGCCAGCGCGCGGACAACCTCGTAGTCACCACCTACAGGCCGCTGAGCGCCCTGCTCACACCAAGCAACGTCGCCCCGTAGGGGTGCCGTCTTGCCTGGCTTGCCATGCGGGCGCCCATGTGACCAGATGCGCACCCCAGCCGAATAGCCACGGACCGTGAATTCTTATGTTGAGTGTGGCTCGGCCAGCGCCCACGAAGCAATGCCTCCCCCTCACTGTAGCTCTCTCCCTCCAAGGGAGAGAGTCCCGACAAGTCGGGATTCCCCCTCGACGGGGGAAGGTCAGGATGAGGGTGAGGCCGGCTCATCAAACCCGTTGGGTGACAGCAGCAACGTTTGCGCAGCTTGGACTATCCACGGGCTATGGAATAGCGCCGCCTCTTGCCAGGCCACCCACCCCGGACGCGCGTGCCCACCTGTATTGTTGGGGAGAAACCCCTCGAACGGGCAGGGGCGCCCCGGTTCATCGGGGCGCCCCTGCCCGTTTCTCGTGCTATTTGTCCAGCCAGACCTGGTCCGACCAGTTGCGGGTCACGCCGTCGTCGCCCCCTTTCTTGAAACCCTTGACATAGGGCTGGGCGATAGAGTAGTCGAAGTGGGACGGGGCAGCGATGGCCCAGGCCTGGTCCGCCATGCGAAGCTGAACGCGCCGGGCCAGGTCTTTGGCCTTGGCCTCGTCGGTGGTCACGCTCAGCTCCTCCAGGAGCGGGTCGAGTTGCGGGTCTTTGACCCAGCCTGTGTTCTGGGCCACGGGAAAGTCGCTGTGGAAGGTGCCCAGGAAGTAGCGGGGGTCCTCCACTGTCGTCTTGGTGGGGGTAATCCCGTGATAGTCCCCTTTCGACTTCATCGTATTGTAGGCGCCCCGCTCCATGGCTCGCAGCTTCACCCGGATGCCCACGTTTTCCAACATGGCGGCCAGCGCCTCAGTAGCCTCGTTGAACGGCGAGCCGTAGCCCGTGTAGTAGTTGAAGACCGTCTCGAAGCCCTGAGGGTAACCCGCTTCGGCCAGCAGCTTCTTGGCTTCAGTAGGATTGTGTTCCAGGTACTTCCTGATTTCGGGCGGGTAGTCCTCAATCTTGAGGTACCAGTCGCTAAGGGCGGCATGGAATACCTTTGAAGAGGGAAGGGCCTCACCCATGTAAGCGCTCTGAATGAGGCCCTTCTGGTCTATGGCCATGAGCACGGCCCGGCGCACCCGTACGTCATTGAAAGGAGGCTCGTCCGTCCTCATGTAAACAGTCAGTGGTGAGGAGAGGAGAGGACACTTCTGGACCACCAGGTTAGGATTTGCCTTCTGAGCAGCCAGGGCCTGAGGGGCGCCAGCCTCAGCGAACCACAGGTCCAGCTTGCCACCCACAACCGCGGCGAACCGGGTGGCCACATCGGCGATGGTAACGAACTCGAGGCCGTCCAAGTAAGGCTGGCCCTTCTTCCAGTAATGGGGGTGCTTTGCCAGCACTATCTTTACCGCAGGCACATCCTGTACCCACATGAACGGTCCAGTTCCGATATAGGACTTCTCGGGGAAATCCCAGTCCCCCCACTCCTTGTCCCTGGAGAAGTCCCCTGACTCCTTAGCCAGTATGTTGTTGGTGGTGTTCTGGCCCAGGCGGTCAATCAGGGAGGGCACCGGCTGGGTGGTGAGGAAGCGCACGGTGTATTTGTCCACGGCCACGATGTCCCGCATGGCCTTGGCCTCGGGCTCGAAACGCGGGTTATTGGCGAAGATACGCTTCCAGCTCCACACCACGTCCTCGGCGGTGAGCTCCCTACCGTTCACTGGGGGCTTGTCGTGGAACCTTACTCCCTGGCGGACCTTGATCTCAAAGGTAGCATCGTCAAGCCAGGCCCACTTCTCCCCCAGGTCATTGCGGTACTTGTAGGCACACGGCTCGTCCCCCTCTACGCCCTGCATCGTAATGGCACTGAACACAGACTTCTCTACGTTGCGCAGGTGCCGGGAACCGGTGATCTGCTTGATGGGGTCCCAGGGGCTAGGGTGAGCCCGGTTATAGGCCCGCAACGTGCCACCGGTCTTGACTGTAACTGATGGGGCCGCCGTGGGCTTGGGCGCGGGCGTGGCGGTAGGCGCCGCCGTCCCGGCTGGGGCTGCGGTGGGCGCGGCGGTGGCCCTGGGGGCTGAGGTAGGCGCCGCAGTCGGCGCCGCCGGGCGCGTGGGCGTGGGCGTAGCCTCCTGCGCCGCCGGCCCGCAGGCTGCAAACAGGAGCGCCGCGGCGGCTAGCGTCTTCCAAACCACCCTGATTGACCCTTGCATGGTACACCTCCACCTGACGCTGACTCCCAGCTAGGCGACTTCGAGCCATCCCGCAACCGCGAAAAGGCACTGAGTGCGGTTTCCCCCAGGCCGGCCACCAAAGCCACTTTCGCTAGTGTGTGTATGGTAACAGAAATCATTGCTTTGTCAAGGCCCTGCGAACGCCGAAATACGGCTTATGATTATCATAAGATCATACGCTTTCGCCAGTCGGTAAGAGAGCCAGGCCCACCTCAACTTCAACCCCAATCCTAGCCCCGGCGGCCAATGTCCAGGCGCGCATGACGCCGCCTTTCGTTGGGCAATGAGGCGACCGTAGGGGCGGGCCTCGTGTCCGCCGTGGACCATGCCAACTGAACTGCGTGTTATTGTGGGCGGGCACCGCGCGGACCGGGCACGGCAGGGGCGCCCCGGTTCATCGGGGCGCCCCTGAGCTTTTTCAAGCTATTTGTCCAGCCAGACCTTCTCCGCCCAGAAGCGGCTGTTTTGATCGCGGCCGCCCTTGACAAAGCCCTTGACGTAGGGCTGCGCGATGGAGTAGTCGAAGTGCCCCGGTGGCTGGAGGACGTGCGCCTGTTCCAGCATGCGGTACTGTAACTGCTTTGCCAGGGCCTCCATCTTGTTCTCGTCCAGCGTCGAAGAAAAAGCGTCCACCAGCTTGTCCATCTCCGGGTCTTTGGTGTGGCCGGTGTTCTGGGCCACCGGCACGGTACTGCGGAACTGGAGGAAGTACTCCAGCGGGTTCTCGATTCCGGACGTCTTGGTGGCGAACAGGCCCTGGTATTTGCCATCGGCCTTCATGTTGTTGTACACACCCCGTTCCCACCCCTTCAAATCAACGGTGAACCCGGCCTTCTCAAGCATAGACCCCAGGGCCTCGGTACCCTCATTGTAGGGAGAGCCATAGCCTGGGAAGTAGTTGAGGGTGACCTTCACACCGGAGGGATAGCCGGCTTCGGCTAGCAGCTTCTTGGATTCGGCGGGGTTGTAGGTGAGATATTTCCCTAGCTCCGGCGGGAAATCCTTCGGTCCCAGGTACCAAGGGCTCAACGGCGGGGCGATGCCTGACGGGTTGGCCTGGCCAAGGAAGGCGGTCTTGATCATGCTTTCCTGGTCCATGGCCATGAGGGCGGCCCGGCGAACGCGCACATCGTTGAAGGGCTTCTCGTCCTCGTTCATGAACACGACCAGCGGCTCCCACATGGGGCAGCCCTGGACCGCCAGGTTGGGCGCCACCTTCTGCGCCGTGAGCGCCGTGGCCACGGCGGTCTCGGCAAACCACAGATCCAGCTTGCCGGCAATCAGGGAGGCCAGCCGGGTGGACTGGTCGGGCACGGTGATGAACTCAAGCTGGTCTACGTAGGGCAAACCCTTCTTGAAGTAGTCGGGGTGTTTCACTGTGACCACCTTGACCCCACTTACCACTTCCTTCAGCATGAAAGGCCCGCTACCGATGTAAGTGTTCTCGGGGATGGCCCAGTCCCCCCAATCCTTGTCCTTGGAGAAATCCCCCGCTTCCTTGGCCACCACGCTGCTGGTGGTCTGGATGCCCAGCATGTCGGGCAGGGCCGGCGTGGGCTGGGTCTGGAGGAACCGGACGGTGTATTTGTCCACCGCCACGATGTCCTTGCTGAAGGCACTCACCTTCTCCATCCTGGGGTTGACAGCGAAAATACGCTTCCAGCTCCAGACGACGTCCTCGGCAGTCAGCTCCCGTCCGTTGACCGGTGCCTTGTTGTGGAACTTGACGCCCGGAATGAGCTTCACCTCGAAGGTGGTGTCATCAACCCACTTCCAGCTCTCGCCCAAGTCGAGGATCTTCTCCTTGACACAAGGCGCGCTGGCTGCCTCCCCAGCCACACCGCTAAATATGGAGTGGTGCACGTTGCGCAGGTGGCGGGAACCGGTGATCTGCTTGTGGAAATCCCAGGCGAGGACGTTGTCCCTGTTGTAGACACGCAACGTGCCACCGGTCTTGACTGTAACTGATGGGGCCGCCGTGGGCTTGGGCGCGGGCGTGGCGGTGGGCGCCGCCGTCCCGGCTGGGGCTGCGGTGGGCGCGGCGGTGGCCCTGGGGGCTGAGGTAGGCGCCGCAGTCGGCGCCGCCGGGCGCGTGGGCGTGGGCGTGGCCTCCTGCGCCGCCGGCCCGCAAGCTGCCAGCAACAGGATGGCCGCTCCAACCAGGAGTGATACCTTCCCTCTCCATCTAGGTCCGTTTGCTAGCATGGGCTGCCTCCTTCATTGTTCGACGTCCTTAGAAGCGGTCTACCGGTAACTATCCTTTACTTGTAGCCCCCGACCCTACACTAGGGCACCCCGCCAGGGAACTCCGGGCAGTCCTCCAAATGCTCGATACCGCCGTGGCCCAGTGCCATGGCCAGTCGCGACTGGAATGCCACCAACTTGGCCGGCTGGCGGGGGTCTGCGTTGAAGTGCTGGTGGACAACTCCGGTCGGGATGCAGACCACATCCTCAGCCTCCCATTCCCAGCGAGCGCCGTCGTGAATGTCGTAGCCTTTGCCCTCGGTGATGAGGTGTATCTCCTCAAAAAGATGGCGATGCTTCCCCGACCGGCTGCCCGGCGGAATCTCCTGGATGAAGGCATCGTACAGGTACATCCCTGTGGTGCGCCCCGGGTGCACCATGAACTTGATACGCCCCATGCGCGTGTCCTCCCAGGGAACGTCCCGTTGCTTGACCACGTGGGGCTGCTTCAGGGTGAACTCGAACTCGTCCTTGAGCCGGGTCACGTAGTGGTCATAGGTGGTCTTCGCCGGGGTAGTGCACAGCGGGTTGGCGGTGGCGTACCGAATTCGGGCCTCCCAGGCCGGGTCGAGGCCAAAGCGCAGCTCGAAGCCGTCCTTGTACCGAAAGCCGATGGTCTCCCCGCCGGGCCCCAGGATGGGATCGGCGTCCGGCGGCGTCCGGGGCAGCTTGAGGCTGTCCACGTGGGTCATGCCTGCAAAGGTATAGATGTAGCTGTTGGCCGAGAAGAACAGCCTGGCCGGCTGCGTATCGCTATCGTTGAGATGCTGGTGGTCAGCATATACCGGGATGGTGTAGATATCCCCCGCCTCCCAGTCGTAGCGGATGCCGTCGTGTATCTCGTGTCCCTTGCCCTCGATGACGTAGAAGATGGCCTCGTTGTAGTGGCGGTGGCGCAGGGCTGCGGTCTGCCGGGGCGGAATGACCTGTTCGGCGGCGAACATCGTACGAATGGGCCACTTGTATTGGGTCTCCTGCCAGGGCGGCCAGATAAACTGCTTGTGGAGGCGGTCCGTGGAGCTGGTGACCCAGGGGATGCTGTCGGACTTGACCACGCGAGGGCCCATGATCCGCCTTCGCATGGAGATGTCCCACTCCAGCCGCTCCCTTGGGCTGTCAAAGAAAGCGAGGGGCTCCTTTTCCTTGGTCCGTTCCAGCTCTCGTTCCACCTGGTCTCCCTTCAATGGGGATGCCCGCTCAGCCACCCGGCACTGATCGCGTTTCCCCCTGGTTGGATCAGCGGACCCGCTTCCGCTGATACGGATAGCGATATGCTAACAGAAACCGCCGACCTGTCAAGGGCCAGAAACCGGAGCTGATGACTGGGCAAGCGTGCCCGCGTGGGATATGATTGGTAACGCCGTTCTGACCGGGACTTGGAACCCCGCGCCACGTTCCTGGCCCGAAGGCAGCGTCTTTTTACCTTGTAGCACCGGAAAGGAGGCTAGCGTTGCAGTTAGTGGAGGGTAGGTCAATGAGGAGATGGGTCGAGGACCCGGGATGGAGGGGTAGAGTCGGATTCATCTCGCCCCCAGCCCTGTCCATAGACCCCATGGAGTTCCTGAAGGTCGCCCCCGAGGGCTTCGCCGTTTGCCAGACCATGACCCACATCCCCAACTTCAAGGTCCGCACCGAGACCATCGCCCTGGCCGTCCAGCAAGTGGAAGACTGCGCCATGACGCTGAAGGACGCCGGTGTTGACCTGGTCGCGCAGTCGGGGACCCCGTTTTCCTTTGTCGTCGAGGGCGGGCTGGCCTTCAGCAGAGACCTCCACCGGCGCATTGAGAAAGCCACCGGCCTGCCTTTCGTGATGATGGGCCTGGCTGTCATCAACGCCCTGAAGGCGCGGGGCTACAAATCCGTGGCCGTAGCCTGCACCTACTACACCGACGATATGGCCGCCAGGTACACCCAGTTTCTGAAGGACGCCGGCATCCAGGTGCTGGCCATGGAGAACTGGCTGTCCCAGAAGGTCTACGACAGCCAGGAAGAGATTGACCGGGCCCTCATCCGGCGTACACCCATGAGCTACACCTACAAGGCAGCCAGGATGGCGGCCAGCCATGCGCCCGATGCTGACTGTGTGGTTATATCCGGCGGTGGCGTGACCACCATGGACATCCTGGACCCGCTGGAGCAAGACCTGGACAAGCCCGTCATCTCCAGCCTGTCAGCCCAGTTCTGGGAGGTCTTCGCCCGGCTGGGCCTGGGCGAGCCCGTCCAGGGCCGGGGCAGCCTGCTGGCCAGTCTTGGAAAGAAAAGTGGGCTATAATGGGGCAAACGTGTCAGGAGAAGGCACTGTGGTTACGCCGAAAACCCGGCTGGGGCGCAGCTTCCTCTCCCTCTGGGAGAGGATTGAGGTGAGGGCCCCGCTCCGTGGAAGGCACCCCATTCTTCGCTATAGCTTGCTCGCCGGAGTCGTCGTGGCCCTGGGCCTGGTGACGGCGGGGTGCTCGACGGCGGCGCCCACCGCCACGTCAGCACCCAGACCCACCCTGGCCCCAACACGCGTCGCGCCAGCACCGACTACCGCCTCGAAAGGAACGAAAGTGACCAAGAGTTGGACCACGGCACCACCCATGACCATTGACCCGGCCAAAAGCTACACGGCACGCCTGGAGACCGAGAAGGGGACGATTGTGGTCGAACTGTTCGCCGCCGACGCTCCCAAGACAGTGAACAATTTCGTGTTCCTGGCCCGGGAAGGCTTCTACGACGACACCACCTTCCACCGGGTGCTGCCAAACTTCATGGCCCAGGGCGGCGACCCCACGGGCACTGGCGCTGGCGGGCCAGGCTATCGCTTCGCCGACGAGTTCAGCCCCAAGCTAACCCACAGCGAGCCGGGAATCGTGTCCATGGCCAACGCCGGTGCCAATACCAATGGGAGCCAGTTTTTCATTACTTACGTGGCCACCCCCTGGCTGGACGGGAAACACTCAGTCTTCGGGAAGGTCATCCAGGGGATGGACGTGCTGAAGAACATCAAGCCCCGGGACCCCCAGGCCAATCCCAACTTCACCGGCGAACGCCTCATCAAAGTCACCATCGCAGAGAAGTAGGGGTCCCGACATGTCGGGATAACCGCCCTATCGAGGTCTGAGCAGGGAACGAGCAAACCGACACCATCGTCAGGAGGCCGATCATGGGCACAACCGCTGACATTGCCAGGTTTGTAGTCAGGACCAGCTACGAGGACATACCCAGGCCCGCGGTGGAGGCGGCCAAGCGCAGCGCTGTGGACATGGTGGCCGCTTCCCTGGGGGGACTGCGCCAGCCCAGCAGCGGCGCCATTACCCGCTACGTGCGCTCGTTACGCGCCCGGCCCGAAGCCTCGGTAATCGGGGCCGGCCTGCGCACTGCGGTAGCCGAGGCTGCCCTGGCCAATGCGGCTATCACCCACGCCCAGGACTACGACGACTGTGGCATCAAGGTCAACCACCCCACGGTGCTGGTGCTCCCCGTGGCGCTGGCTCTGGGCGACAAGCTGCGTGCTCCGGGCAAGGACGTGCTCACGGCCTACATCCTGGGGCTGGAGGTACAGGGCAAGATCGCCATGCACTGCAACTTCACCCTGGCCAGCGAGCGCAAGCCCAACAGCATGCAATACGTGGGCTGCCTGGGGGCAGCCACGGCGGCAGCCAAGCTGCTGCGCCTCAGTGCCCGCCAGACTGTTTTCGCCCTGGGCATCGCCGCCAACATGGCGGGCAGTATCAGGGCCAACCACGGCACCATGGTGGGCCCCCTTAACGCGGGGCTGGCCTGCCGGGCGGGGGTGTCGGCAGCCCTCATAGCCCGGGCCGGAGTCACCGCCAGCAAGGAGATCGTCGAGGCCGATAACGGCTTCCTCTACTACCTGACCGGACCCAAGGGCTACGACCTCGCCGGACTGACACGGGAACTGGGGAACCCCTATTACATTCAGTCCCCGGGAGTCGGCCTGAAGAAGTACGCTTCGTGCTACTACACGCATCGGGCGGTGGACGCCCTGTTCCAGATCATGGCCCAGCACCACCTGACCTACGACAGCGTGGCGGAGGTGGAGGTGGCCATGCCGAAGTCAGGCCTCCGGGTGCTGGCCTTCCCCAGGCCGGCCACAGGCTACCAGGGCAAGTTCAGCATGCCCCATGTCATCGGCTGCGCCCTTCTGGACGGCGAAGTCACCCTGGACACCTTCTCAGACCAAAAGGTAGGCGACCCCCGGGTGCGCCAGGCCTGGGGCAAGGTGAAGCTCACCTTTCCTGACCTACCACACTGGCCCGGGCTCCCCGACCACGAGCCGGGCATGGTGTTCGTGGGTAACCCGGTGACCGTGCGCACCACGGACGGCCGGACCTACAGCGCGCGGGTGGACGTGCCCCACGGCGAGCCGTCCGACCCGCTGACCATAGAAGAGCTCCTGGCCAAGTTCAACGACGCGGCCGGGCCGGTTCTCCCGTCGGAGCAGGCGGGGCGGCTGAGCGACTTGCTCCTCCACCTGGAGGACGTGCCGGACACCCGGCAGATCGCGGACCTGCTCTCCTCAGCCAGGCGGCCCACGAGGGCTCTTGCGGCCACCAGATGACCACTCGGGCGGCGCCGTTATCAGCCCCTGGTCAACCCCCAGGCTGAACTTGCGGTGGCCTTGTGTCGTCGTTGCGAGCGCAGCGAAGCACCGACAAGTCGGGAACGTCGGCACCGTCCGTAGGTTGCTTCGTCCCCCGGTGCGTCGGGGTCCTTTCAATGAACCGAGGCATCTCGACACCCTTCGTTGTTCGCGCTCGCTTCGTGTACCGCGCCTGGTCACCTCCAACAGCGGGGCAAACGTGGGGAGACGTACATGTACCTGGCACTGCCCTCGGGACAGACGACCACCTCACCCTGACCTATCCGTTTACGGAGAGGGTGGGTCGCCTCCCCTCTCCGCCTGCGGAGAGGGGCCGGAGGTGAGG
>JACPQM010000094.1 GCA_016190505.1 Chloroflexota bacterium
CACGGAGTCGGTGGTGGGGGTCTGTCGACTCCTGGCCGAGTATTACCCGGCACTTGATCGCGACCTCCTCTTGGCGGCGGCGATTCTGCATGACGTTGGCAAGGTGCGCGAGCTGACCTGGGATCGGGTCTTCGACTACACCGACGCGGGGCGCCTGCTGGGTCACATCACCCTGGGGGCGCTGCTGGTTGAGGAGCGGATCCGCGCCATCCCCGACTTCCCGGAACCTCTGGCACAGCGGCTGCTCCACTGCATCCTCAGCCACCACGGCGAGCTGGAATGGGGGTCGCCCAAGCGGCCCAAGACCCTCGAGGCACTGGTCTTGCACTACGCGGAGGACCTGGACGGCAAGGTCAACTCGTTCCTCAATTTCGCGCAGAGCCACCCTGATCCGCAGCATCCCGGCTGGAGCCAGTTCAACAGGTCCCTGGATCGGTACCTCTATTTCGGGGGAGGAGAGTCCGGCGAGGCCCCGCCCGGCCAGTAGGATGGCATCCCGTCGCCGCACGAGACCCGCATGATTCCGTTGAAGGATAACCTTCCCACCAGCCGCGCGCCCGTGGTGACGCTGGTCATCATCGGCCTGAATGCCTACGTCTATCTCAAGGAGTTCCTGCTGGGGCCATTGGCAGGCCAGCGGTTCATCTTCTACTACGGCCTGATCCCCTGCGGCATGACGGGGGCGTGCCAGGTCGTGGGGCGTGCCTTCTCGCCGGAACTCACCCTCTTCACCTCGATGTTCGTCCACGCAGGGTTCTTCCACTTCGCGGGCAACATGCTGTACCTGTGGATCTTCGGCAACAACGTCGAGGACTCCATGGGGAAGGTCCGGTTCACGATCTTCTATCTCCTGTCCGGCCTGGGGGCAGCGGTTGCCCAGATCCTTCCCGACCCGGCCTCCCGCGTCCCGATGGTCGGCGCCAGCGGCGCCATCTCCGGGGTGCTGGGGGCCTACCTGTTGCTGTTCCCGAGCGCCAGGGTCCTGACGTTGATCCCGCTGGGGTTCTTCACCCAGGTGATCGAGATCCCCGCGGTCATCGTCCTGGGATTCTGGATCGTCGTGCAGCTCTTCAACGGCCTGCTGACGTTCAACTTCCAGGGAGGCGGGGTGGCGTGGTTCGCCCACATCGGCGGGTTCGCCGTCGGCATGCTCCTGGTGGGTCTCTTCAAGCGACGGACAGTGCCCTGGGGCTGGCAGCGGCGAAGGGCATGGCACGAGTGAACCCGGGATTGGGGGCGGGGGCAGAAGGCAGAAGGCGGAAGGCAGTGACACTGGGGGAAGGAGAGGGTGGCACGCTTGAGCCGGGCCGAATTTGAGAAGCTCGTCACCCAGGCGGTGGAGTCGTTACCGCCGCGTTTCCTCGAGCGCCTGGAAAACGTGGAGGTGATGGTCGAGAGCGCGCCGACCCGGGAGGATCTGGAGGTCGCAGGGATCGAGCCGGGCGGAACGCTCTTCGGCCTCTACCAGGGGGTGCCCCAGACCCAGCGGGGAACCTGGTATGGGAGCGTCCTGCCGGACCGGATCGTCATCTACCAGCGGCCCATCGAGGCGGCCGCCCGCACCCGGCGGGAGATCCGGAAGGAGATCCGCATCACTCTGATGCACGAGATCGGCCATCACTTCGGCCTGGGCGAGGACGAACTGTCCGAAGCCGGATACGAGTGACGGGTGCATCTCCGTTCGATCGGGGTAGCAAGGCCTGACCCCGAACTGCATGGATCCGGCCCCCACGGGAGTACCGGCTGGTGCGGGTGTGCGGCGGTGGGTCAGAGGATGGCCCCGCGCGCGGTGATGGGCCAGAGGGCCTCGACCCGGTTTCCCCGGTAGCACACATACCAGTCATACAGATTGACTGTGGGGTCGCAGTGCCCGGGGATGAGACGCAGCTTGCTCCCCACGGAGAGGACGCGACCGGGATCGTGAAGCGTGAGCTTGCCGTGCTCGTCGGAGGCCCGGATGTACTCCACGTCCTGCATGCCGGCCACCCGTGGCATCCCCGAATCCACGCTCAAGGCCTTGAGTCCCGCATCCAGGACGGCTCGATCCTTGGTCGGCCGGCTCATGACCGTGGCGTACACGAAGAGGCTCTGCTCGAACTCGCCTCCCGGTTTCCCGTCGGGCCCAAGATTCTGCAGATAGTCGGCATCCATGAAGATGTAGGAGCCGGCCTGGAGCTCATTCCAGATTCCGCTGGCCGATTCGAATCGATAGGTCCCGGTTCCTGCTCCCGAGACGACATCGCAGGCCAGGCCGTGGTGCCCGAGCATCTCCACGGTTCGGCGGGTCTTCTCTCCCGCCGCGTCAATGGCCCCCTTCCGCTTGGTATAGTCCCGGATGTGCTGGGCGGCGCCCTGGTAGGCCTGCAGCCCCCCGAACCGTAACCCCGGCGATGCGGCAATCTGTTTGGCCAGGGCGAGGGCCGGTTCGCCCGGCTCGACGCCGCAGCGCTCCGCCCCCACGTTGACCTCGATCAGGACCGGCAGGCGCACACCGAAGGCACTGGCGGCCTCGCTCAGGGCGGCCACGTTGGCGGCGTCGTCCACGCACACCGCCACGCGCGCCTGCTTGGCGAGCGCGACCAGGCGCGCGATCTTGGGCGCCCCCACAATCTGGTTGCTCACCAGGACGTCGGGGACTCCGCCGTAAACCATGGCCTCGGCCTCGCTCACTTTCTGGCAGCAGACCCCCACCGCCCCGCTGGCCATCTGGCGCAATGCAATCACGGGGCACTTATGGCTCTTGGCGTGGGGGCGCAGGCGGACGCCGGTATCGGCCACGGCCCCCGCCAGGCGCGCGATGTTCCGCTCGAAGGCGTCGAGGTCCAGCAAGAGGGCGGGAGTGTCCACGGCATCCAGGGGCATGCCGACTTCGGCGGCGGGTCGCGTGCTCATGGGCTTCTCTCTCCTCGTGACTGGAAAAAAACCGCCCCAGTGCCGGATGCGGATGGCTCCCTGCCGATCCCGCAGAGTTCCGCCACGTTCCGGCCGAGAATCAGGTCCTTCTCGTGGGCACTCAAGAAGTCGCAGTGCTTCCGCAGGTAGTCCAGGCATTGGCGGTAGGTGCAGAATCGCTCGACGTTGGGCATGTCGGAGCCCCAGAGAAGCTTCTGCGCGCCGTAGCGGTTGCGGAGGTCCTGGATGAGGGCCTGCGCCTCCGGGTACGGGTACTCCCACAGTCCCCCCCAGGTGATGGGGAACATGATCTCCAGCTGCAGGTTCTCGCGTCCATAGGCCCTGGCCACCTCGTCCGGGAACTCCCACTTCCCGTGCCTGGCGAAGAATTGTACCGGGGGGCCCATCACGAGCAGCCATCGCATGGAGGGGAAGCGGGTCAAGACGCCGTCGAGACGCACCATGTTCGCGATGTAGCTCTTCTCGTCGTAATCGGGCACCGCGGACGCCTCGAAAAAGACGGGGATGCGGAGTGGGGCGAGGGATTCCCAGAAGGCGTCGAAGCGCGGATCATCAAAGGCCCATTGAAAGCCGTAGCGGCTGAAGGTGTCGAGCTGGTAGTAGATCCCCCGCAGTCCCAATCGGTTCCGGGCCCGATCCAGCTCCTGCATCCACCGGCGGGTATCCGCCATGGGCTCATCCACCTGGAACAGCCCGGTGAACTTGTCCGGATACTGGTGCTGGCAGAAGGCATTGTAGTCATTCATCACCCCGTAGTTCATCCCGGTCTGGAGCACGCAGTGGTCCACACCGACGTAGGACATCTGGGCGAGCTGCAGCTCGGGGGGAGCCTCCATCTGCGTCATGCCCACCGGCATGTACTGGATGTAGTAGTCCTCGCCATCGAGGGTATATTCCAGACGCCCGAAGGGTCCAACCCGGAACCGGATGTCGTCCCGGAGACCGGCCCACGTGTTATCGCCGGCCCGGAACAGGGCCCGGGCATCACCCGGGGCACCATCCCTGGCCCGGCGGACCTTGGCGGCCGGCCGGGTCACGTTCTTCTGGATGTACTTCCAGTGGATCTCCCGGGATTCGTGGCCGCAGGCGCCCGCCCAGTGCTGGAACACGTGGGTGTGGCAGTCAATGATCATGTCGTGGGCCTTTCATGGAGAGGCGGCCCGCCGCCCGACCGGGCGCTAGGACGACGGGCCGCCTGCGAGGCGTGCTGGGCCAAGGCTAGGACGCCTGGAGTTCCTTGAAGTAGAAATCGTACCGCTGCTGGACGAGCCCGCTTTCCACCGCGTTGTCCACCCACATGTCGAGGAAGAACTTCCACGCCGGATCGCCGTAGCGGATGGCCCAAGTGTTGGCGCCACGACCGAAGGGGTGGCTCGGGTCAACCACCTGAGCCCAGGCACTGTTCTTCTTGGCGAACAGGAGCGCGTCGAGGTCGCCGGTCACCCACAGGTCCGCCTTCTTTGTCCGTACGGGCTCGGCCGCCAGGACGATCTGGCCTGACGTCGTGACGATCTTGGCCTTGGGGAACATCACCTTGAGGACGTGTTCTTCCCGGGTCCCCACGTTGATGGAGAAGGTCACATCCGGTCGATTGAAATCGGCGGTGGACTTGAAGCGGCGGGCGTTGTCCTTGTGGGAGACCGCCAGGTGGCCCTTGTGCCACAGCGGGGCCGTGTAGTTCACGACCAGGGCGCGGGGCACGGTGTAGAAGAGGGACGAGCCGAACACGTCGAAGTCTCCCTTGCGAAGAGCAACGGTGGCATCGGCCCAACTGACCTCCTGGTATTCCGTCTTGACCTCCAGTTCCTTGGCCAACGCCTCCGCGACGTCGTAATAGATCCCCGCCAGGCTGCCGGTTTTTGCCTCCTTGTGGAACCAGGGCAGCGTCTGTGCATAGCCGACCCTCAGCTTTCCCTCCTTCTTGACTCGCGCCAACGCAGATTTCTCGTCAATCCCGGACTCCAGGAGTTGGGCATAGGCCTCCCGAGGGGATCCAACTCCGTCCAGCAGCTTGGCGGCCAGGCCAAGCCCTCCGACCCCCAGCGCGCTCTTCATGAAGGTTCGTTTGCTGATCGTGAGCTTCGTGTTCATGGCGTTTCCCCCCTGTGGGACGAGCCCACATGCAGTGTCTCACCGGCCCCGGTTCCGGCTGGCGTGACGGGGCCCTCACGCTACGCATACCGGCTGCGCAGCCTGTCGGAATACCATTTGATCGCCGCCGAAAGGGCGAACACGATGGCCACATACAGAAATGCCGTAAAGGAAAGGATCTCGATGGGTTCAAACCAGATGGACGTGAGCCGCAGGGCCCGATACATCAGGTCGGGCACGGCGATCACCGATACCAGGCACGAAGACTTCACCACCACCAGGAACTGGTTCATGAGCGACGGGGTCATCATCAGCACTGCCTGCGGCAGGATGACCCACCGCATGGTCAGGAAGGGCGAGAGGCCCGTGGAGAGGGCAGCCTCCCGCTGCCCGCGAGCAACGCCCTCGATACCTGATCGGAAGGTTTCCGCCAGATACCCGCTGGACTGAAGTGCCAGGGCGGCCCAGCCGGCCGCGAAAAAGGACTGCGGCCACCCGAAGAGTTCCGGCCACACGTAGTTGACCCACATCAGTTGGACATAGATGGGTGTACTGCGGCAGAACTCGATGTACAGGAGCGCCAGCCAGCGGAGCGGACGGCAGTACATCCGGACGAGACAGATCACCAGGCCGACCGCCATGGCCACGGCGATGGCGATCAGGGAGATCTCCGCGGTGACGAGGAGCCCTTCCAGGAATTCGCCACGATTGTTCCAGAGGATTCGCTGCAGCATTCCCATGGGTCAGGGTGCCGGTCAGGCCCGGCCGACCGCGCGCCAGCCTTCGCTGAACTTCCGCACCAGCGCGGACAGACACAGGATGATGACGAAATAGATGATCGCCGCCCCGGAATACAGGGGCATGGGCCGCATCTGCTCCTGGGTGATCATGGACACCTGATACATGAGGTCCGGAACCGCGATCAGGGATACCAGGGTGGTGGACTTGAACAAAGAGATGAACTGATTCAGGGCCTCCGGCAGCATCTTCCGGACCGCCTGAGGTAGGATCACCCAGCGAAAGGTGAGGGCGCCGGACAATCCTGTGGAGCGGGCGGCCTCGACGTGGCCGCGAGGGATGGACTGGATGCCGGCCCGGAATGTCTCGGTGAAGTAGCCGCTGGAGGCCAGGCCGAGGGCCACCACGGCAGAGAAGAGGGGGCTGAAGTTGATCCTGGTGCGGAGCAGCAGCGTGAGGATCAACGGCGGCACGAAATGGACCCAGACCAGCAGAACGTACTCCGGCGTGTTCCGGAAGAGTTCCGCATAGAAGGTTCCGCACCACCGGATGGCACGCAGGGGGCTGAGGCGGGCCAGGCAGGCCAGCAGGCCCATGGCCATCGCCAGGACCGCCGAGAGAAGGAACACGTAGAAATTGGTAGCCAGGCCGAACAGGAGGATCCTGCGATATTCCCAGAAAAGGGAGCCCGTGACCGCCTGAATCCAATCCCCGAGCACTCCCGTTCCTTTGGCGGTGTCTGTTTGGTCCGCCCGTGTCAGAGCAGGCCCGATGGTATTCGGCCTGTACCGCGCTTCATCCTTATATCATCGCCGGGCCCTGACCCACAAGGGAGATCGGCCCTTCCCGTTCCGCAGCAGGACGGCTGCCCGTTCCAGGCCCTCCTAGACACCCTCCACCACGCTTTCCTGCCAGTTCGCTGGAATCTGCTCGCCACGGCCCAGTCGCGGATAGCTCCTCCGGCAGGCCCCCGCAGCCAAGGGCCGAACCGCGACCGGGCCCCGGTGCCGACCCGATCCCCATGGCCCTCGGAGGGATGTCAGGGGGCAAACACTTTTTCCCGATTTTAATGGCTATCCTGAGCACGGTGGCATCCCTCATCTTGCTGCCCGTAGCCAAGGAGGCCAGCATGGCACCCAAGACCCGGAAGACCGCGGTACTGGTGGCGCAGGCGGCGGCCGGTACGCTCGCGGTATGGCTGCCGGGGACAGGCGGGCAGGCGGCCCGGCGCATCGGGCAGCCCGCGCCAGAGATCACCGGGGGCCCCTGGATCAACAGCGAGGCGCTGTCGCTATCCAGGCTTCGCCAGCGCGTGGTGCTCGTGGAGTTCTGGACCTACGGCTGAATCAACTGCCGGAACGTGATCCCGCAGTTGCGGGTGTGGCACGAAAAGTACGAAAGGGTAGGACTCACCATAGTTGGCGTCCACACGCCGGAGTTCTTCTGGGAGAAATCCTATTCCAGGGTTGCGGGCCCCGTGAAGGCGTTCGGCATCCGGTATCCCGTGGTCCAGGACAACGATTGGGCCATCTGGAGACGTTTCGGGATCCGGGCCTGGCCCACGGCGATCCTGGTGGACCAGCACGGGATCGTCCGCTACCGGCACATCGGCGAGGGTGCCTGCCAGGAGACCGAAGCCATGATCCGGCGTCTCCTCGCCGAGAAGGAATGACCGAATCGTTCCGGCGAGGGTTGGTGTCTAAAGCCGTAGGGGCTGGCGCGGACTCTGGCGGGGTCTCCCTGCGGGGGGAGGCTCGTCTTGTGTCCGTGCCTCCATTGCCACCTGGACCTACAGCCTGAGGGGTGATCCCTGACACCCTGATGCTCCCACGACTCTCCATCATCATTCCTGCCCGCAACGACGCCGCGGCGCTCGGGCGCACCCTTGACCACTTGAGCGGCCCGGCGGGGAGCGGCGCGGTCGAGGTCGTCGTCGCCGCCTCCGGCGATCCAGAGGGGACGGAGCGCGCGGTGGCGGGACGGGCGCGGCTCCTCTGGCCGGCCGGCTCCACGCGCGCCGCCCTCATGAACGCGGGCGCGGCGGCCGCGCGCGGGCAGGCACTGTCTTTCCTCCACGCCGACTCCTTTCCGCCGGCGAACGCCCTCGAGTTGATCGAACAGGTCCTGTCCGACGATCGCGCTCTGGGCGGCGCCTTCGAGCATCTCTTCGCGGAGCCAGGCTGGAGCCTGCGCACGATCACCTGGATTAACAGGGTCCGATACCGGCTCACCCGCAATTACTATGGCGACCAGGGGATCTTCGTTCGGGCGTCTGTGTTCCGGCGGATGGGGGGCTACCGAGACCTCCAATTTCTGGAGGATCTGGATTTCAGTCAGCGCCTGAAGCGGCAGGGGCGAAGCGTGCTGATCCGGGTGCCACTGCTGACCTCTGGCCGGCGATTTCTTGCTCGTGGGCCGTGGCGCACCTTCTTCTTCATCGTGTGGATCTTGCTCCTGCACACCCTGAGACTCAACACGGAACGCTACGCCCGGCGCTGGCGTGGCCCGGCGGACCGGCCCCCGGGGAGCCCGTGGCCCCGGAACCGCCGGCTGGAAGCGGCGATGCCATCAGGTGTCGCGGGTCGTCCGGAGGCTGGCTGAATGCGAGCGCCTATGCCGGTCTCGCCGATCCTTCTCACCGGCGCAACGGGATTCATCGGCCGCGCGATCATGCGCCGGCTGCTGCGCGCCGGGCGGCCCATCCTGGCGCTGGCGCGAAGCCGGGGAAGCCAGTCCGCCGATGACCGCGTGGCCGTGGCAGCGGGGCAGGTCCCCGACGGAATCCTGCTCGACGTGGTGGAGGCCGACCTCACCCATCCGGGCTGTAGTCTCGCCGAGGCCACCATGCGACGCCTGCGGGCCACGGTGGAGACGGTGATC
>JACPQM010000097.1 GCA_016190505.1 Chloroflexota bacterium
CGGGCCCCCGGCTCGTGGTTCAAGAAGTACCAGGCGGTCATTCACCTCACGCATTACGCGGCCCACCCGTTGATGCTCTTGGTGGCGATCGCCTCGCCCCCGCTCTTGTACCTCGACTGGTTCTTCGCCTCGTGGCGCAGCGTCTTCGCGTCCACGGCCTTCTTCTGCCTGGCCACCTTCGGCCCGTCCGCCCTCTACTGCTATTCCCAGCGGGTGCTCTACCCGGACTGGCGGCGGCGCCTGCCCTACCTCCCCTCACTGATGCTGCTCGGAACCGGCATCGCCCTCAGCAACACCCAGGCGGTCCTGGAGGGACTGTTCCAGCGGGCCGGCGATTTCATCCGGACCCCGAAGTTCGCCATCCAGAGCCGACAGGATTCCTGGCGCACCAAGCAGTACCGCTCGCGGTTCTCCTGGACGGCCGTGGGCGAGCTTTTGCTCTCGGTCTACTGCGGGATCGGCGTCTACCTCTTCCTGGACCGGGGCCGCTTTCTCATCGGGCCATTCCTGGTTCTCTACACCCTCGGCTTCGGCTATGTCGGCATCCTGACTCTGCTTCACTCCCTGGGGCCCCGCCCGGCCGCCGCCCGCCGGATTTCCCTGGCGTTCGACCGCTGGACCATGGTCCTCCTCCTGCCCCCCGCGGTCCTCCTCGCCTCCGTCTGCCTGGCCTTCTGACTTCCTGGGCCGCCGCATTGACACGTACCCAGCCCCTCCGGTAATGTCAGTCACAAGAAGCACGAAGAAACGGACGGGCGGCCTGATCACCGAGAAGAACCTGCCCGCAGTGATCCGCCGCAGCGCCAGGATGGCGGGCATGCAGTGAGTTTAGCCTGGCGAAAGGAGCATCGTCATGCGATTTGCTCGAAACTTGCTGTCACGCCTGGCCGTCCTGTCAGGCATGGTGTGGGCCGGGGCGTGCGCAACCACACCAGCATTCAGAGGGGACACCCTGAACGCATACTCCATCTGGCCGGAGAACTGGGCGCGGCCCATGTTTCAAGAATTCGAAAAGGCCACGGGGATCAAGGTGAACTTCGCCCGCCTCTCCTCCGGCGCAGCTCTGGCCCGACTAATCTTTGAGAAAAATAATCCCCAAGCGGACGTGCTCTTCGGGGGCCCGGTAGACATCCATGTTGTCGGCACTAGGGAGGGAGTCTTCGAGCCCTACAAACCGCTCACCTTCGCCGCGCTGCCGCTCCGGTTCAAGCACCCCGAAGGGCAGTGGGTGGCCATCGCCGACGACCCGCTGGTGTTCATGACCAATACCGATTTCCTGAAAGAGCACAATCTCAAACCGCCCAGCTCCTGGAACGATCTCTTGGATCCGGCCTACAAAAACATGCTTCAGATGGGCGATGCCCGTACATCGGGAACCGCGGTGATGCGCATCTTCTCGATTCTGGAAGTCTACGATCAGGACGAAGCCAAGGCCTTCGACTACATGAAGAAGAAGCGCCGGAACGTGCAGCTCTACACCAAGAGCGGGGCTGGCGGCACCCTCCCGGTGGGCCTGGGCCAGGCCGGGGCGGGGATCTTCTTCCTCGTGGATGCCCTGGACACCAAGGCCAAGGGCTACGATGTGACCATCAGTTTCCCGAAGGAGGGCGTCGGGACCTCCCCCGAGGCCGTTGCCCTCGTCAAAGGGGCGAAAAACCCCGAGCTGGCGAGGAAGCTGATTGACTGGGCGACTTCCCCTGCCATGCAGTCGCTCTACGCCAAGTCCAAGATCAACTTCGTCCCGGCCCACCCCGAGGTGAAGATCGAGCCCAGCCTAGCCGAGGTTCTGAAGGGTGCGAAGATCTTCCCCATTGACGATGCTTTTGCCAGGGCCAACCGGAAGCGCATCTTAGAGCGCTGGGTCAACGAGGTCCTCAACCTCAAGGAATAAACCGTACTCCTCCTCACCTCCGCCTCTCACTTATTGGGAAAAAGGAATCGGTGAACGAATTGGAGTTTCTTCGCGTTCTTGGCGGTTCAACCGCAACGAATTCGGGGACGTTGTTGACGGAGTTGACTTGCGGTTGCCGGAATGAGACAGCGGGCGGCGGAACCAGTTGCCCCCGGGACGCGGAGATTGGGGAAACCTGATCGAGGGTTACATGCCTCAAGGAAGGGCATGGCGCCGCGGCCTTACGGTGCATGAGCCGGCCCATGATGCTGTTGACACTGTGTACACACTTTGCTATCGTGCCTGGGAGGAGGGATCGAACATGGCGAAAGCAAGTGTGCTCGGGGTGCGGGAAGCGCGAGCTAAGTTCTCAGAGTTGCTGGAAAGCGCCCAGTTCCGTGGCAGGGAATTCCTCATCGAGCGAGCGGGCAAGCCATTCGCCGTCATCATCGGTGCAGATCAGTATGCCGAGATGCAAAGCGAGCTGGCCACCCTTCAGGAAGAGCGGAGCAGGGATGGACGGAAGGGACTCCGCCGGGCCAAAGCGGACATCGAGGCTGGCCGCCTCACCCCCCACGACGAGATCTTCCAGCGACTGGCGACAAAGAAGAAGTAGATGGCGCGGATCTACTGGACCGCGGAGGCATCCGGCCAGCTTGCGGGGCTGGATGACCGCAGCCAGCAGGCCATCCGCCGCCGGGTAGAAATTCTGGCCGATTTCCCGTACGCCGGGGTTGCCCTGAAGCGAGACTGGGAGGGGTTCCGAAAGCTGTCTGCCGCTCCACTCCCCTGGATCACCATCTACACGGTGCGGGATGCAGAGACGGTGATCGTCGGCTATCTCCGGCACGCTCGCAGCCGGTGGGAGACTCGGTAAGGCTGTGCCCTCCCCTGTACCAAATGATCTGGAACGTCCCTCATCCCATTGCTTCTGCCCATGGATTGACACCTCCCCAAGGCTTCTGGTAACGTTCACGTCTGTCGAGGAGCCGTAGGGTCCTGGCAAAGGAGGTGGACTATGCGTCGCCTTGGTGCTGTGTTGCTCATTCTCCCTGTCCTTATCGCGGGGATACTCTCCGGTTCTGATTTGGCTGCGACTCAGGAATTGAAGTTCGGCTTCACCCCGGTCCTCACCGAGTCGGAGATGCGGGTGGAGTTCGAGCCGCTCATGACCTACCTCTCCGACGCCATCGGACAGAAGGTCACCCTGTACATCGCCAAGAACTACGGGGACCTTCGCACCCAGATGGAGGCCGGGACGGTGGACATCGGCAGCTTCTCGCCCTTCGCCTACGTGGATGCCACCCGGGGCGGGAAGATCCGGATCATCGCCCAGTCCATCCTGGAAGGCTCCGCGACCTACCGAGGGCTGATCGTGGCCCGGAAGGACAGCGGGCTCAAGACGGTGGCCGACCTGGAGGGCAAGCGCTTCGCCTTCGTGGACCCAAAGTCGGCCTCCGGTTACGTCTATCCCCGCGCCATGCTGATCGAGAAGGGAGTCACTCCCGAGAAGTATTTTAAGGAGACGATCTTCGCCGGCGGCCACGATAAGGTGATCGCGGCGGTCCTGGAGGGCAAGGTGGACGCCGGCGCCATCTATGACGGGGCCCTGGGCGTCGCCAAGGCCAAGGGCATGCGGACCGAGGATCTCGTCAGCCTGGTCAGCACCGATCCCATCCCCCACGACGCCATCGCCGTCCGGATCGGCATGGATGAGGCCCTGGCGAAGAAGATCCAGACTGCGCTGGTGAACCTCGACAAATCCGAGGCCGGGCGCAAGGTCATTTCCAACAGCAAGAAGAAACTGACGGGCCACGTGATCGCCGAGGACAGCCTCTTCGACGTAGTCCGCCGCACCGCAAAGATCGCTGGCCTGTAGGAATTCCGACATCTGCGGAAGGAGGTTTGCCATGCCACGTTTCGGCTCATGGTTGTCCCGGCTGGCCATCCCGTTCCTGGCGGCCTGTGTTCTGGGATGGGGCGCCGCCCCCGCGGTCGCCGCCGACACGGTGAACGCCTACTCCATCTGGCCGGAGAACTGGGCGCGTCCGATGTTCCAGGAGTTCGAGAGGGCCACGGGGATCAAGGTGAACTTCGTGCGCTTCTCCTCCGGCGAGGCGCTGGCCCGCGTGATCGCCGAGAAGAACAACCCGCGAGTGGACGTGCTCTTCGGCGGCCCGGTGGAGACCCACGCGGCCGGCATCAAGGAAGGCATCTTCGAGCCCTACAAGCCCCCGACCTTCAACGTCCTGCCGCCCCGCTTCAGGCACCCCGAGGGACAATGGGTCGCCATTGCCGACGATCCC
>JACPQM010000098.1 GCA_016190505.1 Chloroflexota bacterium
CGAGGGCAGCAGGATGGTCCGCTCGAAGCGGCCATAGCTCCGCTCGATCCGGTGGCACTGGTCTTCCTTCACCTCGGCTTCACGCTTCCGCTGACCCTTCAGCGTCAGCATGTCACCTTCGATGGAAACCTGGATATCCTCCTGCTTGACGCCGGGGAGTTCGACCTGCAGCAGGATGCCGTCCTTGGTCTCATGGACATCCACCAGCGGACTCCACATGGCTTCCATGGCTGCCATTCTGAATGGCGTTGGACCGAAAAACTCCCCGAAAACCTGATCCATTTGCCTGTGCAGATCCCCCATTTCCGCAAACGGATCCCACTGACTGACAGACTGAACGCGTGGCTGCCACCTCTCCAGATACATTCGAGTTCCCTCCTGTTATTGGGTGTCTCTGATCGCCAGGCTCGCGGCACCCTACACTCTCCAAGCCCTGAGGATGGCGATCAGTTGCCAGATCTTCATGATCTAACCAAATAGATATATAAAACCTGAGTCTATTATTGTCAAGATAGAAAATCATGGCTGCGTGTATCTATAATACTCCTTATAATTCAACTACTTACGATTTTGATAGATGGTTTTTACGGAGATGATCGAATGGGTGGTGTCGCCTAATTTCCGGCTTCGAGGGTGAGGAGCCCAGAGGTCAGATCCAGGTTAACCCGGAAGCGCTCCAAGAAACTGAGGCCGAGCAGCCCAACGATCGTCGGGGGGGCATTGGGCAGATCGTGGATCACCGCCGGGAGATGGCGTGCGACGGCCCCACCCACATCCACCTCCTCCAGGAGGGCGAGGGGGGCCTGAATCACGCCGCTGGCCGTCGCCAACCTGACGGTACCACCGCTGCTCGTGATCCCCAGCGTGTCGGCCACGAGCCGGCTTACCGTGGTGAAGGTCGCGCCGGTGTCGAGGATGAAGTAGCCGACCTGCTGCCCGTTGATTCTGGCGGGGACGAGCACCGATGCCCCTCGCCTCTGAAAAGGAACCTGGGCCGCCGTGAGGGTCGGTTCCCCCAGGGATTCGAGGGCCTGGCGCGCGGCAATCGCGAGTGGGGATTGCGGCGCGATCTGAAGGACCTGGCGATAGATCTGCGCGGCGGCCGGACTGTCGCCGAGCAAACGGTACGACTCCGCCAGATACCAGCGGCGCTGCGGTTCGCGGGGGGCCTGGTCGACGGCCTGAATGAATTTCTCCAGCGCCCACCGGTAGTGCCCCCCCTGGAAAAACTCTACCCCTTCCTCGTAAGCGCCGGCCTGCGCCCTCGCGGCCGAATCGACCAGGCCACAGCTTATCCCTCCGGCGAGGACCACGGCCAACCATATCCGCAACCGGAACCCTTGCGTCATGCGAACCATGGCACCCCAGGAGGACAGGGAAAGAGTTCGGGGTCCCACACAACAATCCGCCCCACCCTCGCTTCACCCATGTCACATCTCAGGTGCCGGGAAATTGTGGCTGGGCAGCCTTCGCTCGCTCAATCGCCTCACGGACCGCGGGCAGCAGGAAGACGTCCTCGAGATCGAACTGGGCGAGGCCGGTCGCCAGGAGGCGGGCCTTCTCGCGAGTCGTCAGGGTTCGCTCGATGATGATCCGCCGCTCCCCGTGGATGACACACAGGCCTCCGCGCCCTGGCAGCTCCTCGGTCGCCAGCGAGGCATAGGCCACGGGAATCCGGAGCTGCTCCGCCAGGTTTTCCAGCGCGGTCAACAACCATTCGTCCTGCATGGCGTCCGCCAGTCGTGATGGGGACCTGCCTGCCTCCATGGCGTCGCGGCGGATCGCTTCCACTCGCCGTGTTCAGCCCGGGCGGAGCGCTTCTGCCATGCGGACGGCCTCCCGGGTGGGGCCGACATCGTGGGTCCGAATCAGGTGAGCGCCGTTCATCACGGCGATTGCCGTGGTGGCCAGGGAGCCCGCGAGTCGATCGGCAGGATCCGGCTGACCCAGGATGTGCCCGATGAACGATTTCCGGGAAAGGCCCACCAGAACGGGGTGCTCGAGCGTCCGCAGGTCTCCCAGCCTCCGCAGCACCTCGCAGTCCCACGCGTGCCACGGGATGACGGCCTTGCGGAAGAACCCGATCCCCGGATCAACGACCACGCGATGCTCGGGCACCCCCGCCTTCCAGATGATTTGCAGGCTTTCCTCCAGGAGGCGCCGCACCGTGCCAATGGGGTCCCGTGCCTCCGGTTCCGTCTCGGTTGCCATGAGGATCACGCCGCGCGCCCGCCGGGCGACGATCTCTGCCATGCCGGGGTCGTGGCGCAGGCCGCTCACGTCGTTGATCACGCCCGCCCCGGCGTCCAGGGCGGCCAGGGCCACCCGGCTCCGCGTCGTATCGGCGGAAATGGGGACGGCCGTGACTTTGCGGACAACGCCGATCGCCCAGGTCAAGCGTTGGATCTCCTCCGCCTCCGTGACCTCCGTCTGGAGGTACGGGGCCGTGGACATCGCGCCGATATCCAGCCCATCCGCCCCTTCGGCCGCCATCTGCTCTGCTTTCTGCCGCAGCGAGGCCTCCCCCTCTGCCACCGAGCCCTGATAGAAGGATTCGGGGCTCACATTGATGGCGCCTACCAGGCGCACGGGGAACCCATCGCCGACTTCCAGTCCCGCCAGATTCGCATACGCGGTCATGGGCCGTGCTCCGCGGCCATCCGCCATGTCGGCGGCAGCATGTAGCGCCTCCTTCCCGGAAAGACGAACGGCGCCAGGAGGATTGGCCCTGACGCCGTCACGCTCTGCAGGCTGCCCCCCGGCCGTCACGCCGGTTTCTTGTCCCCCACCAGGAGCTGCAGCATATCGATAGGCAACGGGAAGATGATGGTGGAGTTCTTCTCCGTCCCGATCTCGGTCAGGGTCTGCAGATAGCGAAGTTGAATGGTGACGGGCTCCGAGGCGATGACCCGGGCCGCCTGGGCCAGCTTCTCCGAGGCCAGCAGCTCGCCCTCGGCGTGGATGATCTTGGCGCGCTTCTCGCGCTCGGCCTCGGCCTGCTTGGCCATGGCCCGCTGCATCTCCTGGGGCAGGTCAATGAACTTGACCTCCACGGCGCTGACCTTGATCCCCCAGGGCTCGGTGTGCTCGTCAATGATCCGCTGGAGCTTCTGGTTGATCCGGTCCCGCTCGGAGAGCAGCTCGTCCAGCTCCGACTGGCCCAGGACGCTGCGCAGCGTGGTCTGGGCTATCTGGGAGGTGGCGAATAGGTAGTCCTCCACCGCAACCACGGCCCGCTCTGGATCCATCACCCGGAAGTAGATGACGGCGTTCACCTTGAGGGAGACGTTGTCCTTGGTGATGGTGTCCTGGGAGGGCACGTCCATGGCCACGGTGCGCAGGCTGACCTTCACCATCTTGTCGATGACGGGGATCAGCAGGATGAGCCCGGGGCCATTGCCGTTCCCCCCGGGGTTGAGCAGGGCCCGGGACACCCGGCCCAGGCGGAAGATGACCGCCCGCTCGTACTCCCGCAGGACCTTCACCGCGCTGGAGAAGATGTACAAGAGCACCACGATGACGATCAGCGTTGATACGCCCGCATACGGCAGTATGTTCATCCTGACCTCCCCGTCGCGACGGGGTCGGACGCCGCCGTCGCGCGTTGGACCGGGACGACCTTGAGCGTCAGGCCGTCCATCCCCGTGATCCGGACCGATTCGCCAGTCTCCACCACGCCGTCGCCCTCGGCATTCCACAGCTCTCCGCGGAGGAAGACCTGCCCCCGTGGCGCCAGGCGGGTGCGCACCACCCCGATCTCGCCGATCAGCCCCTCCATGCCGGTGACCGTCCTGGTCCGCAGGGCCTTCACGCCGGCGCCCACCACGAAGAGGAAGAAGCCGGCCGTGGCCGCCGCGGTCCCGATGATGGCCGTGAGCGAGATCCGCATGAAGGGGGCGGGAGTATTGATCAGCATCATGGAGCCCAGGATCATGGCGGCGATACCCCCGGCTGTCAGGACCCCGTGGGAGACGACCTTGATCTCCGCAATGAACATCACGATGGCCAGGAGGATGAGCAGGACCCCCGCATAGTTGATGGGCAGCTGCTGGAAGGCATACAGGGCCAGGATGAGGCTGATGCCGCCCAGGACGCCGGGCAGGATCGCCCCGGGGGTGCTGAACTCGAAGTAGAGGCCGGCCAGGCCCAGGATCAGCAGGAGGTAGGCGATGGTCGGGTCGGTGATGACCCTCAGGATCTTCTCGCGAAGGTTCATGTCCTCGCGGTGGACGACCGCGTTCTTGGTCTCGATCTTCACCTTGCCCGCCGCCGTCGTGACGACCCGGCCGTCAATGGCCTGGAGGAGGTCATCCAGCTTCGGGCTGATCACGTCGTTCAGCTTGGTTTTCAGGGCCTCGGTCTCGGTCTTGGCCGTGGCCTTCCGGACCCACTCCTCGGCGAGGTCGATGGGGCGCCCACGCTTCTCCGCAATGGTCCGCATGTAGGCCGCGGCGTCGTTGGTGACCTTCTTCTCCATGGTCTTGTCCATCTGCCCGCCCATGGCCACGGGTGCCGCGGCGCCGATGTTGGTCCCGGGCGCCATGGCGGCGATGTGGGCCGCCACGGTGATGAACGCCCCGGCCGA
>JACPQM010000093.1 GCA_016190505.1 Chloroflexota bacterium
ACACACGCTATTCGGGCCATGGTGGCGGCCCCCGCCCCCGTAGGGGCGCGATTTATCGCGCCCTGGGGGGTGGGTGGGCGCACCTTGAAAAGCGTGGGCGCCATGGGTTGTGCGCGGCATGGGAACAAACGCGGGGGCGCAATGAATTACGCCCCTACGGTGGCGGCCCGCGCCCCCGTAGGGGCCCCGATGGATCGGGGCCCCTACGTATGTCATCAAACAGCCCTGAACGCCCCGCCCGCCGGGTGGCGGACGTGGCCATGATACGTTTGACGCCCCCCGTAGGGGCGACCGGCCGGTCGCCCCTACCGAAACGGTCACACGGGGCTGAACGCCCCGCCCGCCGGCTGGCGGACGCGGCCGACATGGACCCCAGCATGAGCTACAAGATGGAAGAGGTCATCCGAGACCCGCCGCACCTCGGAACAGGCCCTGGTCGCGGCACGAAGCGAGGTGAAGTGATGGCAGGCGACGGATAGGCGCCGCGACGTGTGGCGGGGCTGGGGGGCGGTCCGGGAGGGGAGGCATCCCGCCACGGCGGGATAGGTCCAGTAGTTAGTGGTCCAGAGATTCTGAAAGGGGAAAACAGTGATACCAAAAGGTAGAAGGTGGACAAGGCCCATCTCTCTTCTCACGGCCATTCTGGTAATGCTCTCGCTGGTCAGCGTGGTTGCGCCCACGCCCGTAGCGGCTAACGTAACAGCGGCCACAGTCACAGTTGGTACGCCTGCACCCGCCGCGGCTTCCAATTACACGGTCGTGTTTACCACGACTATTGCCCTGACTACCGCGGCGGCCGACACGATCACCATCGAGTTCCCTGCGGGAACGACGTCGGGTACTACCATCGCTAACGACATCGCAGAGGCCCACGTAACAGTCAACAACACTCAGGCCGCATCCATTGCCACGTCGGGCAGGCGACTGAGCATAACTCCCGGCGCGGGCGTGGCCGCAGGCACTGTGACAGTCGCAATCACAGCCACCAAGATAACCAACCCTGCGCCTGAGGGCACGAGCTACACCTTGAAGGTGTACACGAGCAAAGAGCCAACGGCCGTGACTTCGAACGCTTACATCGTCGACTCGGTTGTTACGGCTGGGACACCGGTGAACGCGATAACGGAGGTCGACACGGCGAGCCAGTACACCGTACCCGTGACTCTTGTAACGGGTCTGACAGCGCTTGCTGCTGACACCATCACTATCACCTTCCCGGACACGACCACGGTCCCCACCAGCATATCTAACGCTGCCTATGTTACGGTAGCTGGCACGGTGCTGACGTCCACCTCTGCCTACAGCGCCTCGGGACAGACAGTCACCTTGACCACGCCCGTGGACGTGAGCAGTGGTGGGGAGGCGAAGAACATAGTGTTTGCGGTGGGCGTCGGGATCAAGAACCCGAAGTCCGTCGAGAGCAACTGGACGCTGAAGATATATACCAGCCAGGACAGGGCGGTAGCGACATCGGGGACGTATGCGACGACAAATGCGGCAGAGGCCAAAATCACGCAGGTTGTGTGGGAGACCAAAGACGCCTATATCCCCTTGAACACCTGCTCCAGCGGGTTCAAGATCGAAACCCGGGACGTCAACGGGGTTGCAGCTACGGTTACCAACCCAACCACGTTCAACGTCGGCGCCGACGGGGGAACATTCTATTCAAACGCAAATTGCAGTACGATAACCACGACCGTAGCCATAGCGCAGTCCGCCTCCGCGTCCGCGGGGGACAACTTGTACTACAAGAACGCCACGGCTGGCACGAAGACGCTGACGGCTACTCCGGCTGGTAGCCAGACCTGGACTGCGGCCTCGGCCACGGTAATCGTCAACCCTGCGCTGCAGCTTTACGGTGCGGGAGAGCTGAAAGACAGCTACGCTACCTTCGCGCTTGCTATCGCCGGCGCTCTGCCCTATGACACGATCAAGGTCGCCGCCAGCACCTACGATGAGGTGGTCACTGTAAACAAAGCAAACCTGACGATTGAGTCTATTGACGGCGCTGCAAGCACCACGCTGACAAGCACCGGCACCACGGTCACGGTTGATGCTGCCAACGTGACTGTCGGCGGCACTGGCAAGGGGTTCACCATCAAGAGCACGAGTGGCACCAACCCAGTGGTGAACGTTGGGACGACTTCGGGGGCCACTATTGACGGCAACAGCATCATCGGAGCAATGGACGGCGCTTTGGGCAACGGCGGTCTTATCGCGGTTGGAAACCAGGACAGCACTGTTGCCAGCAACGTGACTATCAAGAACAACACCATAGTCGCCCTGAAGTCAGTTACCACGGCGGAAGTCGCTGGAGTCCGCATGGACGCCAAGGACAGCACCCTTGAGGGGAACTCATTCACAGACGGCGACGGCACCACTACCCAGGCGGTCGACTCCGGCATCTGGCTAAACCATGTAGAGGCCAACGCTGCAGGGGCTGGTGTTACCAGCCTGACCATCCGTAACAACACGTTCACAGGAGCTATCGGGAAACGCACCCACCAGGGCGCATCGAAGGGGGCGGGGGCCGTCGAACTCTACAACATCGACGGCAGCGTGACGATCAGCGGCAACACCATTCAGAACGCCAACGATGGCATCTACTTCGGCAGCGGCTCGGACGTTGCCAGCGGCGCTACAGTTACCATCAAGCAGAACACCATTTCGGGCAACGTCTGGGGTATCGAGTCCAAGGCCGAGGGCAGCGGTACAATCACTGCCAAGTACAACGACATCACGGGCAATACTAGCTGGGGTCTTCTTCAAGTCTACCGAGCTGACGGTGATCACGACATCGTCATCAACGCGCAACATAACTGGTGGGGCAGCGCCAGCGGGCCGCTTCACACCGCGTCCAACCCGAGCGGGCAAGGCAACAAGGTGGGCCGCGATGACGCCGCAGGTAAGGACGCTAACTATAGCCCCTGGCTGGCGGCTGCTCAGGCTGGCGTGGTGTCGTCGGGGAAGGCACAGTACGCCACGTCTGTGGTCCTCAGCAACAAGGCCACGCAGTCCGGTAGCACCTGGAGCGGGGGGTGGAACACCTTCTCGACGCCTATCGCGCTGGACGCCGCTGGCGATACCTGGGCGGAGGTCCTGGACCTGGCCGGCCTGACCACCAGCGACGTGACCATATACGAATGGAACGGCACGACCTTCACGGTTCCGACGACGATAGAGCCTCTCAAGGGTTACTTCGTCCAGCTCAAGACCACATCAGCCAAGAGCCTGACTATCCGTTACAGCACGCAACTGAACCCGGCGTGGACCCGGGACCTTACCACCGGCTGGCAGCTCATCAGCCTTGCCAAGCTCTCAGGCTACGCGGCGAACCTCGCGCTGGCATCCATTTCGGGCAAGTTCAGCCAGGTGATCGACCCCATAAGTGGTGTTGTGCTAGATACGACCAGCGGCACCACTGACACGATGGCTGTCGGCAAGGGATACTGGGCCTTCATGACCGCCAGCGGCACGCTGGCAGGGTTCAGCACCACGCCTGTCGCCTTCGACGCCGTACCGTAGCAATGGCATCAGCTTGACGCAGGTACTGGTTGAACTCAGGCGAGACGGGGGGACGGGAGCTTCCCGGCCCCCCGTCTCAGGAGATGGCAGGCAGGAGGGTGTCGAGGAACGCCATGAATATTTTCAGAGCAGCTAAGCTCGTGTTGACGGCCGTCCTGGTGCTCGTGATGATGGCGACAGCGGCTCCGGTTACCGCGGCACTACCACCAGGACTGCCACACAACTTCTCGGGCACAGTAACCATCGGTGCAAATCCGGCGGCTGTGGGAACACCCATTAGCGCCCGCGTGGGCTCTCAGGAGTATGGGTCGGTGACCACCACTGTGGAGGGCCAGTACAGCGACCTGCTGGTGACGGGTCTCACCGATGGTGACACGATTAGCTTCTACATAAACAACGCGGATACCGGCCAGACACACAGCTTCGAGTCGGGCGCCAGCACAGTGCTCAATCTGGCCCTGCCGGACACAACGCCGCCCACGGCGGCCATAACCTACTCGGCAGCCGGCCCCTACAAGTCGGGGGCTGCGGTGACCATCACGGCCACCTTCAGCGAGGCCATGGCGGATACCCCGGTGACGCAGATAGCCATATCCGGGGCCAACACCCTGGCCGCCGCCAACATGACCCAGGTGGATACGACCCACTACACCTATGCCTACACGGTAGGCGCAGGTGACGGGATGGCCACCGTTGCCCTGAGCACGGGCACGGACGCCGCAGCCAACGTCATCACGTCGGCGCCGACCAGCGGGGCTACGTTCAGCGTGGACAACACGGCGCCCACCCTATCCACCGTGGCCATCGCCTCCAGCAACGCCAACACCGCCCTGGCCAGGGTGGGTGACACGGTAACCCTCACCATAGTGGCCAGCGAGAGCGTGGGCACGCCCACGGTGACCATCGGCGGCAGCGCCGCCACGGTCACCGCCGGGTCCGACGCCGCCCACTGGACGGCCAGCCGGGCCATGGTCTCCGGCGACACGGAGGGGGCGGTGGCCTTCAGCATCGCTTTCTCCGACCTGGCGGGCAACGCCGGCACGGCGGTCACCGCCACCACTGACAGCAGCAGCGTCACGTTCGACAAGACGGCGCCGGCAGTGACCATCAACGCCGTGACCACGCCCACCAACGTGGGGACCCAGACGGTGACCGGGACCAGGGAGGAAGGCGCCACGGTGGCGCTGACCAGCGCCACGGCCACCTTCGGCACGGTGACCAATCCCACAACTACAACCTGGAGCGCCCTGGCCACCCTGGCTGCGGGGTCCAACAGCATCACGGCTACGGCCAGCGACGCGGCCGGGAACACCGCTACTGCTACGGCAACCATTGTCCTCGACACTACAGCGCCGGCGGTGACCATCAACGCGGTCACCTCCCCCACCAACCAGTCCACCCAGACGGTGACGGGCACCAGGGAGGAAGGCGCCACGGTGGCCCTGACCAGTGCCACGGCCACCTTCGGCACGGTCACCAATCCCACGACCACCACCTGGAGCGCCCTGGCCACCCTGGCCGCAGGCTCCAATAGCATCACGGCTACGGCTACCGACGCAGCGGGCAACACCGCGACGGCCAGCACCACAATCGTTCTGGACACGACGGCGCCCACGGTGACCATCAACGCGGTCACCTCCCCCACCAACCAGTCCACCCAGACGGTGACGGGCACCATGGAGGGTGGCGCTACGGTGGCGCTGACCAGTGCCACGGCCACATTCGTCACTGTGACCAATAACACCGCCACCACCTGGAGCGCCGTGGCCACCCTGGCCTCAGGCTCCAACACCATCACGGCCACGGCCACGGACGCCGCGGGCAACTCGGCCACGGCCCAGGCCGGCATCGTGTTCACCCCGTCGGTCACCATCAACACGGTGGCCAGCCCTACC
>JACPQM010000092.1 GCA_016190505.1 Chloroflexota bacterium
GGAAACCCTGAAGTACCCCACTGCCCGCTTGGTGGCAACTGCCATTGTCATACTGGCAACCTCTTGTTACACTGAAGTCGCTCGTATTATATGGGCCGTGTGTCTTGTTGTCAATCCCTGCAAGGTTAGGATGGGGGTGAAGGGCGCAATACCCCCCATCTCGGTCTTCCCCCGCAAGGGGGAAGAGGGTGGCTACGGAGTGCCCGTGATTCGTGGCCGCTGTTGCAGCTAGGTATGAGGGACTACCATGAATCCACCAGACTGTCGTTACTCCCGAGAGCATGAGTGGGTCCGTCTGGAGCCGGGCGGCACCGCCCAGGTGGGCATCACCGATTTCGCCCAGCAGGAGTTGGGCGACGTGGTGTTCCTTACCCTGCCCCAGGCGGGCGAGACGCTGGCCCAGTTTCACAAGTTCGGTGAGATCGAGTCGGTCAAGGCGGTGTCTGACCTGTACGCCCCGATAAGTGGCGAGGTAGTGGAGGTCAACTCAGGTGTCGCTGAGCACCCGGAGCTGGTCAACCAGGAGCCTTATGTGAGGGGCTGGCTGCTGCGCATAAGGGTGACGGACAAGAACGAGTTGGACAACCTGCTCTCCGCCAACGACTACGAGGCCCTGGTGGCCCTGAAGGGCCAGCACTGAGCACAAGGGGGTGACCATGGCAGCACTCGGTCCCCGGTTCTGTTCCCAATGCGGGCAGCCGCTGGCGGAGGCGGCCAACTTCTGCAGCGCATGCGGCGCGCGGACCGGTCCGGCCCAGGCCCAGCCGCAAGCCCTACCGAGTGCCCCGGTTCGTGTGGCCGTGCCCCCGAGTCCGAAGAGCATGGCCCTGGTCGTGGTGCTGGCGATCATACCGGCCTTTTTCGGCGTTTATGGAATAGGTCACTTCTACGTGGGGCGGGTGGGCAGGGGGTTCGTCATCCTCCTGGGCGACTGGGCCATTGCTGTTGTCGGGGTAGCCCTCATTGTCATGGGATTTCTGCCTGACTTTCCTACCTCGTTGATTGTTCTGGCGTTCGTGTTTTTCGCGGGGACGCTGGCCCTCGGGATCTGGCAGGTGTTCGATGCTATCAGGCTGACGCGAGAGTGGAACGGGCGCGTGGCGCAGACTGGGCGGAGGCCGTGGTAACACACACGCCTGCGACCCAGTGGGTAGCGGCGCCTTAGTGGCTGTGTCCTATTCGTCCCACACTGAAGACCAGCGCCGGGCCATGCTCGACGCCGTCGGCGTGGCTTCGGTGGATGAGCTGTTCCAGGACATACCGCTCCTTTTCCGCAACCCCAGGCTGGACCTGCCGGCGCCTCTCTCAGAGCTGGAGCTAAGGCGGGAGCTTGGGGCGCTGGCGGGGCGCAACGCCAATCTGGAGGAGTATGCTTGCTTCCTGGGCGCCGGCGCCTATCGCCATTTCATTCCCGGCGTGGTGCATCATATCACCGGCCGCGGCGAGTTCTACACCTCTTACACACCTTACCAGGCGGAGATCAGTCAGGGCACCCTGCAAGCCATATATGAGTTCCAGTCGCTGGTCTGCTTGCTCACCGGGATGGATGTGGCCAATTCCGGGATGTATGACGGGGCCAGTGCTCTGGCCGAGGCAGCGCTCATGGCCTGCCGGGTGACCGGGCGGTATTTAGTGGCCGCCCTGGACACCGTGTCGCCCAACTACCGCTGGGTGGTGGAAACCTACCTCGGTCCCAAGGGGATACCCCTGGAAGTGGTGGCCCAGAGTGACCACACGCCCAAGGACGCGGCTTGCGTCCTGGTCCAGAGCCCCAACAACTTCGGCTATGTCGAGGACCTGGCGGCGCTGGTTGCCGGGGCCCACGAGGCGGGCGCCCTGGCGGTGGTGGCTGTGGACCCCATATCCCTGGGCCTGTTCCGGCCGCCGGGCGACCATGGGGCCGATATCGTGGTGGGTGAGGGGCAGGCCCTGGGCACGCCGCCCACCTTCGGCGGCCCCTACCTCGGGCTCTTCGCCTGCAAGCAGGAGTACCTGCGGCAGATGCCCGGGCGCATAGTGGGCCGCACTGTGGACACCGAAGGTCGCGAGGGCTTCGTGCTGACCCTGCAGACCAGGGAGCAACACATCCGGCGGGAGCGGGCCACCTCCAACATCTGCACCAGCCAGAACCTGGTGGCCCTGGCGGCCACAGTCTATCTGGCCACATTGGGCAAGAGCGGCCTGCGCCAGGTAGCGGAGCAGTGCTACCACAAGGCCCACTACGCCGCCTCGCGCATCTCACGCCTGCGGGGCTACTCCGTCCCACTGAGCGGGGTCTTCTTCAAGGAGTTCGTGGTGAGTTGCCCGCGGCCGCCGTGTGAGATAAACGAGGGCTTGCTGGAGCGCAGGGTCATCGGCGGCTTGGATATCTCGGACCTGGTGCCCAACGGCATGCTGCTCTGCGTCACGGAGATGAACACGAAGCAAGAGATAGACGCGCTGGTTGAAAGCCTCAAGGCTATTGCGTAGCGCAACGTACGTTGAATGGCTCGACGCATCGCAACCCCGTTCTACACAGCGGCTCGCCGTATGCTGACTGGCGATACAGCATACGACCTCGTTCATGAAGCTACCCAACCGAGAAAGGGCGATTATCCCCAGGGCGAAGCTGACAGACTATCTCCTGTCAACGTCTCACTCATACGGACGCCATAAGGCCGCGTTCTTCCTGCGCTTCGGCTTCACTCCGGATTCCTGGGAGGTGCTGTTCACCGCCTTGCTAGCTCAGGCAGAGGAACATGAAGTGGCAATGGTCGAGGACACGCCGTTTGGGACGCGCTATACTGTGGAAGGTACATTGAGGGCCCCCGATGGCCGGGTTCCCCACGTTCGGGTTGTGTGGTTCATTGAACGAGGTGAAGAGGTGCCACGGCTGTTAACTGCCTATCCTCTGGGGAGGGGACTCCGATGATTCGAGAGCTTGATAACGTCGTTTTGAATGCCGACCTGCCAAAGCTGGGTTTGAAAAGGGGTGACGTGGGAACGGTGGTGTTGGTGCACCCCGCAGGCGGCTATGAAGTGGAGTTCATTACCCTCGGTGGTGAGACGCTCGCTGTGGTATCCCTGTCAGCCCAGCAGGTCCGTCCGGTTGGCCGCCGAGAGATCGCGCAGGCGCGCGCCGTCTAGAGTGGTGCAGACAGGCGGAAGACTACGATGCCCCGAAAGGCCAGAGAAGCAAGAGCGGAATACGTAGGTCTCCAAGAGGGTCGCCCTCGCCCGGCCCTGGCTGCGGAACGACCTTCCCGGTGGGACCCCGCTACCAGCCTGCCTCAATGGCGGATCACCCGGGAAGCCAGGGCCCTACTGACAAGCCCGTTGAGGCCTATTGCAGAAGGCATATCAGCCATAATCCTGGCAAAGCTAAGACAGAACCCCATCAGGACCCGAGAGCTTGTGTTGTGCGCCTTCAGCGATCCCGAGGAGGACTGGAAGGAGGTCGTGTTTCAGATCCATGTTGCAGCACCGGCAGAGGAGGCGCTTGCCCTCTGGGATGCCATCGGCGGCGAGATAGACAAATGGAAGGAGACTTTGCCCCGGTCCCAGGTCAATTTGCTTTGTGAACGCGTCGGTATGCACGTTCTTTGGGAGGACTAGCATGCCGTTCCCTCCTGAAGGCTTCCTCAGTGTAGCCAGGGGACTTGCCAAAGATGGTTCCGGAGAGGCGGAGCTTAGGACCGCAGTCGGGAGAGCTTATTACTGTGCCTTCCTGATGTGCCGTGGACGTGTTAGGGACCGATTGTCCGAAGTCAGGCTCAGGGTCAGCGCGCATGCAAATGTGATTGCATTGGTCAGGAGCCGCAACACCAATGTCGGCAACCAACTGGACCGCCTGCGTTGGCTAAGGGTGTGGGCAGACTATTGTCTATCTCCACTGGACTACGCGTTGTTCAGAGAGCAACCTCCTCATCTGGAATGGGACCGCCATTGGACTGAAGCGCTCGCCCTTACCGACGACATTCTCAAGACGGTTCACCGATTGTAGGCTCAGCCAGTATGAAAGTGGGAGCAGTTCCGAAGTCGGAGCAGGCGCGGCGCCGCCGGCTGCTTATGGACGCCAGCCAGCCCGGACGCGTCGGCTCGACGCTGCCTGACCTGGACGTGCCCGCAGCCAGACTGCCCCCGAAAGCGCTGCTGCGGTCGGACCTCCCCTTGCCCGAAGTCAGTGAGCCTGAGGTGGTCCGCTACTTCACCTACCTCAGCCGCCTGAACTACGGCGTGGACTCGGGGTTCTACCCCCTGGGCAGTTGCACCATGAAGTACAACCCCAAGCGCCACGAGGACATCGCCCGGCAGCCGGGCTGTGCGCAGGTCCACCCCCTCCAGCCAGAGGCGACTGTCCAGGGTGCGCTCCAGCTCATGTATGAGCTCCAGGGTATGCTTCAGGAGGTTACCGGGCTGGCTGCCTGCACCCTGGCCCCGGCGGCGGGCGCCCAGGGCGAGCTTACGGGCATGATGGTGACCCGGGCCTACCACCTGTCGCGGGAGGACACGCAGCGACGCGTGGTGCTGGTGCCCGACGCTGCCCACGGCACCAACCCTGCCTCGGCAGCCATGTGCGGCTTTCAGGTGGCCACGGTATCCTCAGACCCGCGGGGTAACGTAGACCTGGGTGCATTGGGACGCCTGGTCACGCCGGAAGTGGCCGCGATCATGCTCACCATGCCCAATACGCTGGGGCTGTTCGACCCGAACATCCTCCAGGTATGCGAGCTGGTACACCGGCACGGCGGTTTGGTCTATGGCGATGGTGCCAATATGAACGCGCTGCTGGGCCAGGTGAAGCTGGGTGAGCTGGGCTTCGACATCGTCCATCTGAACTTGCACAAGACCTTCTCCTCGCCCCACGGTGGTGGCGGTCCCGGGGCCGGTCCCATCTGCGTTTCAACCTCGCTGGCCCCGTTCCTGCCCTCTCCCGTTGTCGAGCTCCGGGACGGTCGATACCGTCTGGCGACGCCGGAACACTCCACCGGCAGGCTCAGCGCCTTCTCCGGCAACTTCGGCGTGCTTCTGCGGGCGTATTGCTACATACGCACCCTGGGCGAGGCTGGGCTGCGGCAGGCGAGCCAGGACGCTGTGCTCAATGCCAACTACATCCGCAGCCTGCTCCGTACCGCCTATCACCTGCCGTACGACCGGACGTGCCTGCACGAAGTGGTCTTCTCGGCCTCACGGCAGCGGGCCAGCGGCGTTAAGGCGCTGGACGTGTGCAAACGTTTGATAGACTACGGCTTCCACCCGCCCACCATGTACTTCCCGCTGGTGGTCGAGGAGGCCCTGATGATCGAGCCTACGGAGACCGAGGACAAGGAGACGCTGGACGCCTTCATCGCTGCCATGCGGGCCATCGCTCGCGAGGCGGACACCGACCCCGATGTCGTCAGGTCCGCGCCCCACGACACGCCCAACACGCGCTTAGATGAAGCGCGGGCGGCCCGCCAGCCCGACCTGCGCTGGCGCCCGCAGGCGTAGGGGTCCCGACGTGTCGGGATGCCCGCCCTGGGGCGGGGCCGTCCGGGTTAGCGTAGCCCTCAGCCCTGCGGCAAGCTCAGGGCATGCCTCGCTTTCGCCCAAAGGGAAAGGGGAGACGAAGCCGCCTTGACATCTGGGGGCGATTGTTAAAGAATTGTAAATGACATAACAATCGGGTGGGCCCGGCACCGCCGGGTACGGGCGGGGACGCGAAAACCAGTGGTGGCTATCTAACAGGAGGCCGAGTTGGTGGGACCCCGCAACCAGGGCGCTCGACTGCACAGGCACCCGTATGGGGCAACTTTCCCGACATGAATCCCCTGTCACCGCTGGCCCGGCTGAGCTTGCGCTGGCAGCTTTTCCTCATAGTTTTCGCCGGCGTCATGCCTGTGATCGCGTTGATGCTGTATGGCGCTTCCCGAGACCGGGCGCACGAAGTATGGGAGATCAAGCGGGAGGCGCGGGAGGCTGCCCTAGACGCTGCCTGGCGGCACGAACAGCTAGTCCGGGGAGGGCAGGAGTTGCTGGTGGTGCTGGCACAGCAGCGAGAGGTGACTGGTGGCGATGCGGCAGCGTGCTCGGCCCTTCTGGCCCGCGTACTCCAGCAGTCTTCTGGCTACACTATGCTGGGTGTGGCTGACCTGAGTGGCGACGTATTTTGCAGCGCCCTGCCCCTCTCCGTTCCGGCCATCACCGTGAGCGACAGGGCCTATTTTCAGCGCGCCTACTCCACTAAGGACTTCGCTGTGGGTACGTACGTTATGGGCCGCGCCAGCGGTAAACCCACTTTACCCATTGCCTACCCTGTCACCGGTGCCTCGGGTGCTGTGCAGGCTGTCCTGTTCGCTGGCCTGGACTCTGGCTGGCTCGCTGAGTTCGCCACCGGGTCCGAGGTGCCCTTCGATGTTGAAATCTCGGTCATGGACCGTAACGGCGCCGTGCTTGCCCATTACCCAGAAGCCCACGAGGCCGGCCAACACGATGGAATGGAGAGCGTGTTCAGGGCCAATGTGGGCCAGAGCGGGGGAGGCTCGGCGAGCGCCAAAGACCACACCGGTAGGGACCGCTATTACGCATTTGTGCCCTTGCGCTGGAACGCTGAAGAGCCCCTCGCCTTTGTCGGTATGAGCTTTCCAGAAGAGGGTGCCTTCGCTGACATAGACCTGGCGCTGCGACGGAACATCGGTGGCCTGGTGGCTGTGGCAGTACTGGCCCTGATGGCCGCCTGGTGGGTGAGTAGGCGCCTGATAACGGGTCCCACCCAGAAGCTGGTCCGGGCTGCCAGTAGGTTGGCCGCTGGCGACCTGCGGGAGCGCAGCGGTCTGCCCCACGGGAGTGGCGAGATGGGCCAATTGGCTGCTACTTTTGACGACATGGCTGGGGCGCTCCAGGCCAGGCAGGCGGCCGTGGAGCGCCTGAGCCACCATAACCAGACCATTCTGGACGCGGCAGGGGAAGGCATTTGCGGTGTGGACCCCCAGGGTACGGTCACTTTCATCAATGTCGCCGGCGCCCGGATGCTGGGTTGGGAAGTGCAGGAGCTGATCGGGAAACCCGCTCACCAGACCTGGCACCACTCCAGAGCAGGAGGCACTCTCTCCCCTCCTGAGAGCTGTGCTATTCTAGCATCGGTGGGGGAGGGTGCGGTCCTTCATGGAGAGGATGAGGTCTACTGGCGCCAGGATGGGACTGGCTTCCCGGTGGAGTACACCAGCAGTCCGATCAGGGACGGCCGTGGCCAGGTAACCGGCGCGGTGGTCACCTTCCGGGACATTACGGAGCGTAAGCAGGCGGAAGCGGAGCTGCGGCAGCGCTACCACGAGCTGTCGGCGCTCAACCAGGTCAGCGAGGTGGTGGCCGCGTCCCTAAGCCTAAGGGTAGTTGCTGCCACCGCCCTCGAGGCAGTCCTCTGGGTACTCGAGTTGGATGCGGGCGTCGTCCGGTATTTGGACCCGCTGACCCAGGAACTGGTGGCGCTGACTGACCACGGGTTGCCCGAGGGCATGGTGCAGCAACTGCGGGCGGCCCCGCGCCAGCCGGTGAGCCGGGGCCTGGCGGGCGCCGTAGCTCAGACAGGAGAGCCGCTCATCGTGAGTGACCTGCCTGATGACCCGCGACTGGTCAGTGACGCCATGAGGACGTCGGGGTTCCTGGCCTACATCGGGATTCCCCTCAAGGTCCAGAATGAGGTGGTGGGGGTGTACAGCGGCTTCTCGCGCGCCCACCGCACGTTCACCGCCGCGGAGATCGGGCTGGCCACTAGCATCGGCAACGTGGTAGGCATGGCCATAGCCAACGCTCGCTTATTCAATCGGGTAGAGGCTGCTGGGCGTGAATGGGAACGCACCTTTGACATCATGAGCGAAGGTGTGGCCATTCTGGACCCCGAGTTCCGCATTGTGCGGGCGAACCAGGCCCTGGCGCAGTTGGCAGGCTGCTCCCCCGAGGCCCTGGTGGGGGAGCTGTGCTATCGGGTTATGCACGGGGTGGACAGCCCAGTGACGGGGTGCCCCAGCGTTGCATGTGTGACCGAGAAGCGGTCGTGTGAGATGGTGCGTCAGGAGCCTTACCTGGGCAACCGTTGGTTGTACTTGCGGAGTGACCCGGTGCTCGGACCGCAGGGCGAACCGGTGAGCGTTGTCCATACGGTGCAGGACATCACCGACCTCAAGCGTAGTGAAGATGAATTGAAGCGGCGTTACCAGGAGCTAAGCGCCCTCTACCAGGTGAGCGAAGTGGTGACCGCCTCCCTGGACTTGAAGGTCGTGGCGACGACAGCCTTGGATGCGGTACTGAGGGTCCTGGACATGGATAGCGGGACCATCAGGTATCTGGATGAGGCCACTCAGGAACTGGTATTGCTGGCCGACCAGGGCATGCCAGAGGAGATGGTCCAGGAGTTCCATGACCGGCCCAGGGTCGCCCTGGGCTTGGGTCTGTCGGGCACAGTGGCCCAGACCGGGAAGCCCCTAATAATTGAGGACATACTGCATGATCCCAGAGTAGCCTATGAATCTTCAAGGCGCGCGGGCTTTCGGGTCTATCTCGGCCTGCCTGTCAAGGTGCAGTCCAAGGTAGTGGGGGTGATAAGCGCCCGTTCCCGGCGCCAGCGTGCCTTCACCCCGGAAGATATGCAGTTGGTTAACAGCATTAGCGAGGTGGTGGGCATGGCCATCGCTAACGCCCGCCTCTTTGAGCAGGTCGAGGCGTCACTGGCGGAGAAAGAGGCGCTGCTCAAGGAGGTGCACCACCGGGTCAAGAACAACCTTCAGGTGATCTCCAGCCTGCTCGACTTGCAGGCCGGCTCCGTAGAAGACGAGGGGGTCCTACACCTGTTCCGGGAGATGCAGAACCGGGTGCGCTCCATGGCATTGATCCACGAGCAACTGTACCGGGCGCCCGACCTGGCCAGGATCCAGTTTGACGTTTTCGCGCGGACGTTGACCAGTAACCTGTACCGGTCATGGGGTGTCAACTCTGATGTCATTGAACTCAGGGTGAACGTGGAGTATGTCCTGGTGCCTGTGGACAAGGCGGTCCCATTTGGGCTAATCATCAACGAGTTAGTGTCCAATGCTCTTAAACACGCTTTTCCAGACGGGCGGCATGGCGTAGTCAGTATTGACTTTTCCCTGGAACATGGTAGATTTTCCCTTGTGGTCAGGGATAATGGCGTCGGGGTGCCGGCAGATCTTAGTATTGAGGACGCCAGGACTCTTGGGCTCCAACTGGTGAACGCCCTTACCAGGCAATGCCGGGGCGTGATGGAGGTACACAGCGATGGTGGCACAGAGTTCAGGCTTACGTTCCCGGCCTAGTCCGCAGTTGAGGGAGGAAAGATCTGTGCCCAGCGCGCGCATCCTGGTTGTGGAAGACGAAAGCATAGTGGCCATGGACATCCAGACCCGCCTTGGCCGCTTGGGGTACTCGGTAGTGGGAGTTGCGGCGTCGGCGGAGGGTGCAATTGCCAAGGCGGGCGAGACCCGGCCTGACCTGGTGCTCATGGACATCAGGCTGGAGGGCGAAATGGACGGGATCGAAGCCGCGGGGCGCATTCGCTCTGACTTCAACATCCCTGTGGTCTATGTCACCGCCTACGCTGATGAAGAGACCCTCCAACGGGCCAAAGTCACCGAGCCGTTTGGCTACATCCTCAAGCCTTTCGAGACCCGCGAGCTGTTCACCACCATCGAGATGGGCTTATGCAAGCACAAGGGAGAGCAAGCGCTGCTGCAGAAGAACCAGGAGTTGGAGCAACGGGTCCTGGAGCTATCTGCGCTCAATACCATGTTCCAGCAGCATTTGGACTTGAGCTTCGACGCGGAAGAGCACTACCGCGAGCTCCACGGTGCCGTGTGCACCTTTCTGGGAAGGTTGGGCGAGCTGACCGCCGAGCTGGAGGGAAAGAGCCAGGTGCAACCGTCTCCAACGCAGGTGGGGGACATGCAGGGCCAGTAGGGGCGAAGCATCCCGGCGTCAATGGACAGTCTTCGCCACCTGTGACTCGGGATGCTTCGCCCCTACAAAACGGGTCACGTTTGACACCTCACTTCCCGTCTGGTAGCCTGAACGCGGGAGGTGGGATTGATTCTCCTCACGGGAGCGACGGGGTTTGTGGGCCGCAACGTGGCCAGTGCCCTGGTGGAGCGCGGCCACCGGCTGCGCTGTCTGGTGCGCCAGACCGCCAATCTGTCCCCGCTCAAGGGCCTGGACGTTGAGTTCGCCTACGGCGATGTCACTGACCCAGCCTCGCTGGCGCCAGCCACCAGTGGCGTGGACACCGTAATACACCTGGTAGCCATCATCCGCGAGAAAGGGGAATATACCTTTCGACGGGTGAACTTTCTGGGCACGGGGAACCTGGTGGAGGCGGCCAAGAACAGCGGCATCGGGGCATTCTTGCACATCAGCGTTATCGGGGCCAGCAGCGATCCGCGCTACCCCTACCTCTATTCCAAGTGGCTGGGCGAGCAAGAGGTCATCAACAGCGGTATCCCTTACACCGTCTTCCGGTCGTCCCTAATCTTTGGGGAAGGGGACATCTTCTTCAACCAGTTGGCGCAGATTGTCCGCGTATATCCGGTAGTACCTGTTGTCGGGCCGGGAAAAGTGCGATTTCAACCAGTTTGGGTCAAGGATGTGGCCCGGGCTTTTGTGCAGGCGGTGGAGGGCAATGCGTTCAGAGGAAGGACGTTGTACCTTGGGGGGCCGGAGCACATCAGCTACGAGGGCATAATAGACGCGATAGTGGATACGCTCAAACTGCCGCGGTGGAAGGTGCACGTGCCTCTGGGCCTGGTCCGGCCTGCGGTGACCGCCATGGAGGCGCTGCTGCCGAACCCGCCGATCACCACCGTGGAGCTGGGCATGGTCTCCATTGACAACGTGACCGAGCCGGACGCGGTCGAAAAGGCCTTTGGCTTCCGCCCCGTGGGCTTCCGGGAGGCTGCTGGCTATCTGGTCTCCCGGAAAGGGAGATGAGAGGCACATAACCCGGGCCAAGGTATGGACTACCGCCAGGCGCTAGCCTACATCCACAGCTTCACTGATTTCGAGAAGTCCCCCGCGCTGCTCTACAACGCGGCCAACTATGATTTGCGCCGCATGGAGGCCCTCCTGGGCGCTCTGGGGCACCCGGAAAGGGAGGTCCCCACCGTCCACATCGCCGGCACCAAGGGCAAGGGGAGCACCGCGGCCATGATCGCCTCGGTGCTGACGGCGGCGGGCTACCGGACGGGGCTTTATACCTCGCCTCACCTCCATACCCTTCGGGAGCGAGTGCAGGTGGATGGCCAGCTCATCGCCGAGGCGGCGGTGGCTTCGCTGGTGGAACGCCTGTCCCGACTCGTCGGGATGGACGTCATCCACCGCGACAGCAGCTACGGGCAACTCACCACCTTTGAGGTGCTTACCGCGCTGGCCTTCCTTCACTTCCGCGAGCAGCGGGCCAGCTTCCAGGTTGTGGAGGCAGGCCTCGGGGGGCGCCTCGACGCGACCAATGTGGTCCGGCCCACGGTGGCGGTGGTTACCCCCATCAGCTATGACCACATGGATATTCTGGGGCATACGCTGGCTGAGATCGCCACACAGAAGGCGGGCATAATCAAGCCCGGGGCTGCGGTGGTGGTCGGCCCGCAGCCCGGAGAGGCGCTTGAGGTCCTTCTGGCCAGGTGCCAGGAGACCGGGGTCACGCCCATTCTGGTCGGCCAGGACGTCCGGTGGGCGCCGGGGGCCTTCGGTCTCACAGGCCAGGATGGGAACATCATGGGCCGGCTGCGCAAGTACGGTGTCCACATACCCCTGCTGGGACAGCACCAACTGGAAAACGCGGCGGTGGCGGTAGCGTGTCTTGAGGCGCTACAGGAGCAGGGCGTGACCATCGGCGGGCTGGCGTTGAGGCAGGGCTTGGCCTCAGTGCGCTGGCACGGGCGTCTGGAGGTCCTGGGCGAGCGGCCATGGCTAATTGTGGACGGCGCTCACAACGGCGATTCGGCGAAGCGGCTGCGGGAGGCCATCGAGGATTACTTCCCTGCGCGGAAGGTGGTCCTGGTCATGGGCGCATCCCGGGACAAGGACATGTCTGCCATCGCCCGGGAGCTGGCTCCGGTGGCCCAGGCGGTGGTGGTGACGCAGTCCCGAAACCCCCGGGCAGCCTCAGGGGAAAACCTGGCTGCGGTGTGGGCTGATCTGGGCTACGGTGCCCTGAAGACAGCCAGCGTGCCTGGGGCTGTAGAGGAGGGCCGCGCCCTGGCCGGCGCACAAGGGGTGGTGCTGGTCACCGGCTCGCTGTTTGTGGTGGCCGAGGCCCGGGAACACGTCCTGGGCTTGCTCTCCGAGGATGCCTGCGGAACCCCCCCGTAGTCCCCCTTCGCAAGGGGGACAACAGGGGGTTACCAATACCGAAGGGGGACAACAGGGGGTCAGACGCCAACCTTGCGCTTGAAGTGTTCCCAGGCCCGCTGGTTGGAGGACTCGGTGAAGAAGTCCCGCGATAACTGAGCGGCGACTTCGCGGGGCATCTCTTTGGCCTGGCCCAGTGGGGCCAGCTCCAGGAGCATACGGGCGGTCTCCTCGAGATACAGGGTAAGCAGGCAGGCCTCTCGCAGCGCCTCGCCCGCTACGATGACCCCGTGCCCGCGCTGTAGCAGGGCGCGACAAGGACCCAGCGCCCGTCCGATTTCGTCCCCCCGCTCCCGGCCGCCGACGCGGCCCGGCGTCTCGTACAACGGGACCCCCTGCCAAAACATGACGCTATTGTTGTGTACGGGCCTGATGGTCTGCCCGATGAGGCTCAGGGTGATGGCCCGGGGCGGATGGGCGTGCACCACGGCGCCCACGTCCGGGCGCATGCGGTAGATGGACTGATGGGCTGAGGACTGGGGCACGGGTTTGTCCAGGTCCACGACGAACACGTCCGAGTAGTCCACCAGGGCTGGGCTCTTTCCCGGCATGAATACCATGGTATCGGTGCCGGGCACGCGGGCGCTGACGTGGGCAAATGCGTCCGCCATGCCTTCGGCGGCAACAATGCGGCAGACGGCCAGCAGGTCCTGCTTGAGCTGGTCAAGGCTAGGCATAGCGGCTAGGCTGGTGTGGCGACGGCGTGGGTCAGCAGGTCCCCCAGGACACGCTCCAGGGCCATGGTATGGCTACAGGTGCCGTGGCTCAGGAAGAATGAGCACTGGCAACGCCAGGAACCCGATGAATAGGACAATGTGTAGTTGCTGTGGTCCCCGCGGAAGTCCAAAGTTAGCTCTCGGATGCGGACCCTGTCGCGTTCCTGGGCATAGCGGCGGGCTTTCTCGATCTTCCCGATAAGGCTAGACTGCACCTGCTCCCTCCTTATGGAAAAGCGACTCCTGACGACAGCCCTATTGTAGCGCGCCTCGGACGGATAGGTCAACTTGACCGTTATCTTGGAGGCTGATAGAATCCTGGCAGACGGGCGGTTAGCTCAGGGGTTAGAGCGCTGCGTTGACATCGCAGAGGTCATTGGTTCAATTCCAATACCGCCCACCACTTGCTTGCAGCGCAGAGGTCATCCCGATAGCAATCGGGATACCGCCCACCACTTGCTTGCAGTCGCGGCCCTGTCCTGCGAGCTTCGGCAAGGCTGCTTTTTACGCCCTGGTAAGTACGCGTACTTCCTTGAGCAGCCGGTCGCCTATTTGCTCCCGTTTGACCTCCAGATCGTAACGCGTCTGCAAGTTCATCCAAAACCGTTCCGTTGTCCCAAAGTACCGGGACAGGCGCAGTGCAGTGTCCGCTGTTATGGCTCTTTTCCCCAGTACAATCTCGTTGATGCGTCGCGCGTCTACGTTGATGTCTCTTGCCAGACGGTATTGGCTGACCGCCATCGGTTTGAGGAATTCCTCAAGCATGACCTCTCCTGGGTGGATGGGTGCGATACTACGCTTCGCCATGAGCTACCTCGTCCCTATGAGTGATAGTCCGTAATCTCCACGGAATACGCGTCACCGTCACGCCACTCGAAGCAAACTCGCCACTGGTCATTGACCCGGATGCTGTATTGGCCTTCTCGATGGCCCCTGAGTTTCTCAAGCCGGTTGCCCGGCGGCACCTGCAGGTCCTGGAGGACATCCGCCGCATCGAGGACCAAGAGCTTTCGCAACGCCGAGCGCAGCAGTTGAGAAGGCAGCCGACGAACGGCCTGACCCCGAAAGACGGCCTCGGTATCGGCGTCGGCAAACGACCTGATCACCCCTGGTAATGATAGCGCGTAGCGCTAATAGTGTCAAGCGCTAAGGGCGCGGCGGCCGGCTTGTGTTGGGCCTAAGGGGGGTTGTGAGCCGAACTACCTACCGGCGCCGGCGCTCCAGCTCCTGACACACCGCCTGGGGCGGGACGCCCGCCGCGGCCAGCAGCAACAGGCTGTGGAACCACAGGTCCGCCATCTCCGACGCGATGGCCTGGGGGTCAGCATTCTTCGCCGCAATCACCGCCTCGCCGGCCTCCTCGATGACCTTCTGCCCCGCGCGGTCCACGCCGCCCTTGAGCACCGACGCAGTGTAGGAGCCTTCGGGCATGGTGCGCCGGCGCTCCAGGATGACCTGCCATAGCTCTTGGAGGACATGCGACCCTTCGACAGGCCTGTCCTGAGCGGAGCCGAAGGGCTCAGGGTGAGCGGGGGAGTCCCACTGCGGCTCGGTGACCGGGTTGAAGAAGCAAGACTGGGCGCCGGTGTGGCACACCGGGCCGGCCGGCTCCACCTGTACCAGTAGCGCGTCCTCATCGCAGTCCGAGGTGACCGAGCGCAAGTTTAGGTAGCTGCCCGAGGTCGCCCCCTTGTGCCACAGCTCCTGCCGGGAGCGGCTATAGAACCACACGTGGCCCTGGTCCAGGGTCAGCCGCAGGGACTCTGGGCTGACATAGCCCAGCATCAGCACCTGGCCCGTGTTCGCGTCCTGGATTATGGCTGGTATCAGGCCTTTGTCATCTGGCTTAAGCATGCTTCACCTTTCAAAAAGTGGCCGGTCCACCTGTCGTTGCGAGTCTTACAGGTCCCGACCCGTCGGGACCCAAAGAGCCATGGACCGAGATGGTGCGTTTCGTTGAGAGGAGCAGAGCGACGAAGCCATATTTCGTCATTGCGAGGAGTCCTTCCGGCGAAGGACGACGAAGCAACCTTCTGATGCGCACACAGGTCCCGACCTGTCGGGACTTCGCTGCGCTCGCAAGGACGGTTGGGCCGCCCAATGCACCGTTCGTGGCCACCCCGGGGTATGCACCGAAGATGTCCAAACCGCGGCCAGTAGTCTGTAGGGTGGGTGAAACAGATCCCGACCTGTCGGGACACCGCCGAAGGTAGGGGAGCAAAGCCTGTCATGTTGCGGACACGTCGTTCGCAGACCATTGGTCACCAGGGGACGGGAGGTGGGTTCCGCTGTGCTACACCCACCCTACTTGGCCCTACCTCACCAACCCCAAACGCCTTCGGTTCATTGAAAGTGCCCGCCAGGGCCGAAGCAACCCGCTCTCTCCACGTCTGACCAGGGGCATCCCGACGCGTCGGGACTTCGCCCTTCTGCGGAAGGACTTTCAATGAACCAGGCCCCCATGTCATTCTGGAGTCCCGACGGGGAGGTCAGGGTGGAGGACGGAGGTCGGGACGAAGAATCTGGGGTGGGGCATGCGCCACGATGGACGGACCTCAGTCGTCCGTGGCAGGGCCAGGGAACGAGATTCTTCGGTCGTCCTTAACCGCAGGGACTCCCTCAGAATGACAGTGAAACATGCGCTTTGGTTCATTGCTTTACATTGGGTCCCGACGCCTCGGGACCTGTAAGACTCGCAACGACATGGTTAGTCGTAGCGCGCGTGCCACAACGAACGCTCAGTGACCACGGGCTTGGGGCGCACTGGCCCTCAGGCTCGCCAGGCGGGGCAGAATGCCCTCGCAGCCCACGCCGAGGAAGGTGCGATAGGCCCACTCGATGTCGTGTGGCTCCAGCGTCTCGCCCTTGTCGGGATGCATGGACTTGTTGCGCAGGTTGATCAACCTCCACAGGTCACTCTCGACGCTGAGAAGGAACTGATACTCCTGGGTGCCCAGGCCCAACGTCTTGGCGAACTCAGGGAACTGCGGGGCCTGCCACGTTACCTTCATCAGATCGCTCAGGTCCGGCGCCTGCGACCCGTCAGCAAGGAGGCTCACAGCCTTCAGCTCGGCAAAGCCTTTGATGGGCCCGGAAGCGGCATACTGGCCAAAGGGGGTTACCAGCCTCTCCGGGACGAGTTGCCGCGTCGCCTTCCACAGGTTGTCCACCACGGCGCTCTTGGTAGACCTAGCTCTGGACCACCACACCACCTCGGCCTGAACCAGGGCATCCTGGGTGAGCTTCGGCAACCTCTCCCACGTCTCTTGAAAAAACATCTGTTGCATCACCCTGGTAGCGAGCTCTTGATCCTGAATCGCCCTCAACTCCAGGTACTGGTCTCGGCTCAACCTCGAGATTGCGAAGCCCTCTGCAAATGTCCAAAAGGCCCCAATGGTTCTACTGATCCCGCCATAGTCGACGAACTCCACCCCTTCTACAGACTCCCAACCTTCCACAAGGTGAGAGCAACGTGTGCCACCGCACAGGTGACACACAGTGGAATCTCGCAAATCCTCTATCAGCTCCCAATTTGCCGCGAGGTGGCGACAAGCGGTTGCAACCCGTCTCCAGTCCTTCACCACCTCCGGCTGCGCTCGTAAGTTGTCAAAACACTTGGCGGCAAGGCGCAGCGTCCCTAGGTCTACGTTACCTAGCGGTAGTTTCGCCCATCGCGCATATTGGAGAGCGCCGACGTCTATGCCAGATTCACCTACAGTGACCACGGCCTGCCGAATGTGCTGCATGCCGTCATCTAACACGAGCAAGGCACCCTCATACTCCCCATCTCTCGCCCTCATGCGGAAGCGCTCAACATCAATCATCCCCTGAAAGGCCACCACTTGGTCTATGTCCGTGTCGTCGGCGCTAGGGTGGCTTTGAATCAGGAACAAAGCGCGTTCGGCGCTGTCGAGCAATTCCCTGAATCGTTCAGTGAAGGCACCCTGAGTCCTCTCTTTTTCAAAGGCGGCCAAAGCGCATGCCCCTACCACATGCATCACAAGTACACTTGGGTTAAGGTCTCCTTCATGGTCCGGTACATGCTTGGCGGACCAGACCTCTAGAAGGCTCTGTGCTGCTTGCTCGCGCTCGTCACGAACAATTCTGTTGAACAACCAGTAAACGGGAACCCTTCTTTCAGTCTCTTCAGGACACATGTGCTGCCTCCGCTACGATCGCCCCTGACGCAGACGCAGGGCTCACACCCGCACCGCCACACCACGCTGGCCCAAATATGCCTTGGCCTCAGCGATGCGGTAGGTGCCGTAGTGGAAGATGGAGGCGGCCAGCACGGCGTCGGCCTTGCCGGCCACAATGGCCTCGTAGAGGTGCTCCAGGGTGCCCGCCCCACCGGAGGCGATGACGGGCACGGGCACTGCCTCGGAGACGGCCCGGGTCAGCTCCAGGTCGTAGCCGTCCTGGTGGCCGTCGGCGTCCATGCTGGTGAGCAGTATCTCGCCCGCCCCCAGGCGCACCGCCTCGACGGCCCACCTGACCGCGTCTATGCCCGTGGGCTTTCTGCCCCCGTAGGTATTGACCTCCCAACGCGAATCGGCCTGAAGGCCCAGGGGGCCGCCAGCGGACTTCGTACTTCCCGCGATGCGCCGGGCATCTATGGCCACCACCACGCACTGGGAGCCAAAGCGCTCGGCACCCTGGGAGATGAGGATGGGGTTTTCCACGGCCGCCGTGTTGATGGCCACCTTGTCGGCCCCGGACTCCAACATACGGCGCATGTCGTCGCTGGTGCGCAGGCCGCCGCCCACGGTGAAGGGGATGAACACCTGGTCAGAGACGCCCTTGACCACCTCCACCATGGTCTCCCGGCCCTCGGCGGAGGCGGTGATGTCCAGGAAGACCAGCTCGTCGGCCCCTTCGCGGTCGTAGGTGGCGGCCAGCTCCACCGGGTCACCCGCATCCCGAAGCTGGACAAACGATATGCCCTTGACCACGCGGCCGGCGGTCACGTCCAGGCAGGGGATGATGCGCTTGGTGAGCACGTCAACCCTTGAACACCAGCATGTAGTGGCGGTCATTCACCTCCACTTCCTGGTCTAGCTGGAGCCCGATCTCCGCGGCCAGGGCGGTGACCTCATCCCGGGCGATGCGCTCGGCCTGGGGCGGGCCTGCCTCCATCTCCCTTTTCTCCCATTCCAGCACAGCCATCCAGGCACCCCGCTTGAGGAGGTCCCCCACGGCGCCAAGGAAACGACGCCGCCCCTCGTTTTCGTGCAAGACCAGGGACAGGAAGGCGCCATCCAGGCTGGCCGGCGGCAGGGGTATGTCTGAGTCCCTGGAGAGGACTGTCTCCACGTTGTCCAGGGGTGTCTGGGCCAGCTTCTCGCGCACCGTCTCCAGCATGTCTTCCTGGACGTCCACCGCGTACACCTTGCCCCGGGGCAGCCGCTGGGCCAGGGGCAGCGAGAAGAAGCCGGTGCCACAGCCGATGTCCGCGATGACGTGGTCAGGCTTCAGGGGCAGCAACGGGAGTATGCGGTCGGGGTCCAGGAGGCGGCGCCGCTCGGGGCTGTCCAGGCGGGCTTTCCTGGCTGCGTCGAATTTCTCGGGCATAGTGCTCCTTTCAACGGTACACGGTCTCAGCTTGCGGCGGCGACCGGCTGCGCAATGTCGTCGAGACGCTGTTTGACGGCTGCCAGCTCGGCTTCCAGCACAGCCACCCGCTTGGCCAGATCGGCTTGGCCCTCCGTCTGGTCCAGGCCCTGGAGGATCAGCGCTCTGGCCAACTCGGAGGGCTTCATGCCCCGGCTTTCTGCCGCCGCTGCCAGCCGGTCAATGTCTTCGCCATGCAAGCGCAGCGCAAAGTACATCATGCGGTCAGGCGGGCCTGTGATGCGCTGGAACCGAACCTTCTTACCCTGGCGCAAAGGGTCCTGGGCATCCCAATAGGCCCGTTCCTCCTCCGGGGTCATCTTGTCGAGCATGTCCTGTAGTTCTTGTCTCTTGCTCATTTTCTAGCCTCGCACCTTACGATGATACAGGCGACGGTCTGCCTCATCCATGTCATAAGCTGTCACGGGGTGGAACCGGCGACCCTCTCCCTTGTCCAAGACCACCTTGAGATACCGGCCAGCGTCACTTTGACCGTACACCAGGTAGCGGCTACGGGCTACCCGCACCACCAAATGGCGGGAACCGAACACGACCTCCGCCACCTCCGCTGTAGACACCCGGTGGGCAGCAATCTTGTGTAATGCGCGGTCATCCCAGTCTAGCTCTGAACTGCCTTGTCTGTTAAACATAGTGTAACACAGAAGCGAAGCTTCTACGGTCCTCGCTCAGCGAGCGCCCTGAGCGCTTCCTTCAGGTCCATCCTTCCTGTGTACAGCGCCATGCCCACGATGGCCCCCTCCACCCCCAGCGAGGACAGTCGTTTGAGGTGATCTACAGAGGCGATGCCCCCCGCCACTAGCAGGCGCAGGTGGGTGGAGGCGACCACCGAGGAGACCGCCTCGAAGTTAGGCTCAGTCAGGGTGCCATCGCGGGACACGTCGGTGTAGAGCAGGCGGCGCACACCCCAGGCCTCAAGCTGGGGCAGCAGCTCGCCCACGCGGAATGCGGACACCTGCTTCCAGCCGCGCAACGCGACCTGGCCGGCGCGGGCGTCCACCGCTACCACGATGGCCTCCGGGTGCTCGTGGCACAGCTCCTGGACCAGTGCCGGTTGTTCGATGGCCGCAGTGCCCAGGACTGCCCGGTCTACCCCCAGCCGCAGCACTTCCTCCACGGTATTCTGGTGGCGCAGCCCGCCACCCACCTGGACGGGGATAGTGACTGCCTGGAGGATGGAGCCGATAACGTCTTTGTGCACGACAATTCCGGTGGCCGCCCCGTCCAGGTCTACCACGTGGAGGCGCTTGGCCCCTTGTTCCTGCCACCCCCGGGCCACCGCCGCCGGGTCGTCGGAGAATGCCGTCTCCTGGGAGTAGTCGCCCTGGAAGAGGCGAACGCAGCGCCCGCCTCTCAGGTCAATGGCAGGGATGACTTCCATCTAGCCCGTTGGGAAGTGAGTGAGGAAGTTGTGGTACAGGCGGAGCCCCAGGTCGCCGCTCTTTTCGGGGTGGAACTGGGTGGCCACCAGGTTGCCTCGGGCCAGAACGCTGCCAAAAGTCACCCCGTACTCTGTCTGGCCCACAATGAGCGAGGGGTCTACGGGGTAGCCGTAGTAGCTGTGGACGAAGTAGAAGTTGGCGCCGTCCGGGGTCCCTTCGAAAAGCCAGTGGTCCCGACTTGTCGGGATTACCTGGTTCCAGCCCATGTGCGGGACCTTGAGGCCAGAAGGCAGGCGCCGGACGACTCCCGGCAGGATGCCCAGGCAGCGGGCGCCACCGTCTTCCTCGGTCCTGTCAAACAGCAGTTGCAGGCCCAGGCACACGCCAAACATGGGTCTGTTTTCGTCTATGGCATGTCGCAACGCACGGTCGAGGCCACGCTCGGCAAGCTGGCGCATGGCCTCGGCGGCAGCGCCCACGCCGGGCAGGATGATGGCCTGCGCCGCGGCCACTGTCTGGGGGTCCGAGGTCACCTGCGCCGGGAAGCCCAGCTTTTCCAGGGCGCGCGCCACGCTGCGCAGATTGCCCGCCCCGTAGTCCACGATGGCGATCATTTGCCCCGCAATTATAGCATCGGACTGCCCGAGGATGTGGATGAGCACATGGAGCCGACTCACCTTGACGCCCCAAGCTACGCGCTGCTACACTGGCCCTGTCCATGACATTATCCGAGCATTACGCCATCGCCCACGCGCCCTCCCCCTGGCCCAGGGGCTTGGTCCAGGTCTATACCGGCGATGGCAAGGGCAAGACCACCGCCGCCCTGGGCCTGGCGCTCCGCGCTCTGGGACACGGCCTCAGAGTACACGTCATCCATTTCATGAAGGGAGACACCCGCTACGGTGAGCAGGCCATCCTGGCGCAGCTCCCTGGCGTGACCGTGGAGCGCTTCGGCCTGCCCACGTTGTGCAATCCCAAGAACCCCCGGCCCGAGGAGCGCCTGCAGGCCCACAAGGCCCTGGAGGCCGCTCAAAACGCGGTGCTGGGGGGCCAGTACCACGTGGTGGTGCTCGACGAGATCAATGTGGCTCTGGCGTTTGGGCTGATCCCCGTGGACGCGGTGATGGAACTCATCCGGCAGAGGCCCCCAGCGGTCGAGCTTGTCCTTACCGGGCGCAAGGCGCCCCCGGAGCTTATCGCCATCGCCGACCTGGTGACGGAGATGCGAGAGGTTAAGCACCCTTTCCAGCAAGGTGTGCTGGCCCGCCCGGGGATAGACTATTGACCCCGTGTCACTGCCCTGAACATGCGCCGGGCCGCTGCCCTAACCTCCTTCGGCAAGCTCAGGACGGCGCCTGGCCCCTTCCCGAAGCGGGACTGGGAATTCAACTCCTCTCCCCGTGTCGGGGAGAGGCAGGGAGAGAGGGCCGAACTAGGCGCTTTCATGCTTCCTGGTGAGTATGTCAATACTGAGAGATATTCCGGAATAATACGCGACTAGATGGCATCTATGTTCGACCCTAACGTCTTAGACGAGGTCTGCCGCCGCAAGCGGGAGTGGGAGCAGCGCCACGCCTCTGCCGCCGAGCGGCGAGACTCGTTCACTACGCTCTCCGGCCAGGCCGTAGAGCGCGTCTACACCCCGGCTGACATAGCCGACCTGGACTACGAGCGCGACCTGGGGTTGCCAGGCGAGTTCCCCTTCCTCCGCGGCGTGCACCCCACAGGCTACCGGGGCAGGCTGTGGACCATGCGCATGTTCTCTGGCTTTGGCTCCGCCGAGGAGTCCAACGCCCGCTACAAGTTCCTCCTCCAGCATGGTGAGACCGGCCTGTCCGTAGCCTTCGACTTCCCCACCCTGGTGGGCTATGACACCGACCACCGCGCGGCGCGGGGCGAGTTCGGCAAGTGCGGGGTCGCGGTCAACTCCCTGGCCGATATGGAGCTGCTCTTCGACGGCATCCCGGTGGACCAGATCACCACCTCCATGACCATCAACGGCCCCGCCGCGGTCGTCTGGGCTATGTACCTTGCCGCTGCCGAGAAGAGGGGCATCCCTATGGCGGCCCTGGGCGGGACAATCCAGAATGACATCCTTAAAGAGTACAGCGCCCAGAACACCTACATCATTCCGCCGCGGCCTGCCCTGCGCATAGTGGTGGACACCTTCGAGTTCGGCACCAGGCACGTGCCCAGGTGGAACACCATCAGCATCAGCGGCTACCACATCCGCGAGGCGGGGGCCACCGCCGTCCAGGAGTTGGCCTTCACCCTGGCCGACGGGCTGACGTATGTGGAGGCGGGGGTGGAGCGCGGGCTGAAGGTGGAGGAGTTCGCCCCCCGGCTGTCGTTCTTTTTCAACGTTCACAATGACTTTTTCGAAGAGATCGCCAAGTACCGGGCGGCCCGACGCATCTGGGCGCGAGAGTTGGCCCACCGCCACAGCGTCGAGGACCCACGCGCCCTGTGGCTGCGCTTCCACGCCCAGACCGCCGGCTGCGCGCTGACCGCCCAGCAGCCCGAGAACAACGCCGCCCGGGTGGCCCTTCAGGCCCTGGCCGCCGTGCTGGGCGGCGCTCAGTCGCTCCACACCAACAGTATGGACGAGGCCCTGGCCCTGCCCTCCGAGCTGGCGGCGCGGGTAGCCCTGCGCACTCAGCAGATCATCGCCCACGAGTCCGGCGTGACCAATACCGTGGACCCCCTGGGCGGCTCGTACTACGTCGAGTGGCTCACCAACCAGATGGAGGCGGCCGTCTACGACTACTTCGACCGCATCGAGAAGTGGGGCGGGATGCTGGCCGCCGTCGAGCACGGGCACATCCAGCGGGAGATCGCCGACAGCGCCGCCCGCTACCAGCATGAAGTTGAGGCCCGCCAGCGCATCGTGGTGGGGGTCAACGACTACGTGACCGAAGAGGCGGTCCAGATCCCCATACTCAAGATGGACCCCGAGGGGGAGCGCCGTCACCGGGCGCGGCTCAATCGGGTCCGCCGGGAGCGGGACAACGAGGCCGTATCCGCGCGCCTGGCTGCCCTGGAAGCGGCCGCCCGGCGCTCAGACAACCTCATGCCCTGCATCCTGGACGCGGTGCGCGCCTACGCCACCCTGGGCGAAACCTGCGATGTCCTCCGCAAGGTCTTCGGGGAATACCAGCCGCTGGACATAGTGTAGGTCGGGTTTCCCGCCCCGACCTACACGTGCCAGAGACAAACGTAGGGGCGGGTTTCAAACCCGCCCCTACGCTCTTCTACGCCTTCTTAATTCGGGCGCTGCGCCTTTACGGCGCCGGGTTGCGCTGGGCCGGGGTCAGGGCGTCTACCCAGCCCTGGACCTCGGCGGATAGCCGCCCGGTGCCGGAGAGGGCCACCGTGTCCTGCACCCAGCCATCGTAGACGTTGGGCAGCGGCTTGAGGCCCTGGCCGCCGGTACCATCAGTGGCGCCAGCGCCAGCGCTGCCATTGGCCAGCACGATGCGCCCGACCACTGCGGCGTCGCTGGCACTGCCGTCGCCGTTGGGGTCGGCGTCAATGATGGTCAGGGCGTTGGAGTGCTGGTTGGTGACGTAGAGGTAGTAGCCGCCGCCTGCCTTGGCCCCCCAATGAGCGCCGTGGGTGCCCGCCGGAGTCGCCAGGTACTTCACCACGGTGTCGGTGGCCGTGTCAATGATGGCCACGTGGTCCGCCGAGCCCGTGGGCGACCGCGGCACGGTGGTGAGGGACAGCACGGCCACACCCACGAACCTCCCGTCGGGACTGACCGGCGGTTGTATCGGCACCTGGAGGGTGTCGAAGATGCCGAACTGTGGCCCCTGAAGGCCGTTGGGGGTGAAGGTGACCGGGATGTTCTTGACCAGCCTCATCAGATTCAAGTCAACGACGCTGACCTGTCCGCTGGCCAGGCTGGTCACATAGGCCTTGCTGCTGCCCTTGATGCCCGAGGCTATGGGCAGCAGCAGCGCCGATTCCAGCCCCTGCGGCTGGTGCCGGATTTCCTTGAGCACGGCGCCGGAGGTAGCATCCATGATGGAGATGGAGCCGGCGATGCCCAGGCCCTTGAACACGTTGGGAACGACGATCTTCTTGCCGTCCGCGCTGATCCAGTGGCCGTGGGGATGATTGTGCCCCGCGCCGGTTGCATGACTGCTGGCTACGGACAGCCCGCCCGCTGCGTCCCGCATCTTTACCAGGTCGTCGTCCGCGCTCAGCGGCGTGGTAAGCACTCCGAACTGTGCTGAGGCCTGGTCCGGTATGGTGACGATGTGGGTGGGCGCCTCGCCAATCTCGATGGTGTCCAGGATGCGACCGGTGTTACGGTCTATCTTGTTGATGGCCCTACCGAACCAGTTGCCGTTGTAGACCACGCTCAGGCTGTCGTTGGCCCACATGTTGTGCGGGTTGTTCCATTTGCCGTTGGCTCCAGGGTCCAGCCCGTTGATCTCTCGCTCGATGGTGAACGTAGCCGCGTTCAGCACCGTGATGGACCCTGGCTTGGCGATCCCCGCTCCATCCGCCTGGCCGGGCACGCGCTCGAACTGAGAGTCTACCCACACCTCGCCCACGCCGGGCACAGCGGGTTTGAACTCGTCCCCGGGCCCGAAGATGTCCCACTTGGCCAGCTTGTCGGCATCCGAGGCGGCTACAGTGGTCAGCACACCGAGCACCGTGGTCGCCGGCAGCGAGGCTGCCCCCAGATGTCCAATGAACGGAAGCTCTGCTTTAGGGACGTCCGGTATGTTCCCCGCCGCGTCCTTCACGGCCACCACGCCGGTCATGTAGGGATGGACCTTGCATCCGAACAGGTATACCCCGGGAACGTCGAACTTGACGGTGACCTTCCCGTTTATGGAGCTGGCCTGGTCGGAGGCAACCTTTGAGCTCGGGGGGCGCAGCAGTAGAGTCACCGTATGCCTGGTCCCGGTGAACTGCCCCAGCCGGAAGTCCACCTCGACGCTATCCCCGATGTCTACGACGGACAGCGGTATGCCGGTGGTGGCGCTCCGGAACCAGTTGCCAGGGTCATCAGTGAGGTACATCGTGTCTGTGGTGACAGGGGCGGCGGCCTTTGAGGCTCCAACTGCGGACCCCGTGGCCCCAAACAGGAGGCCTGGAGGTGTAGCGCTCGAATCGGTCCCCGAAAACGGAGTAGCACCGTTGACGCCCAGGAAGACTAACCCGGACATCATGGCGAACCGCAGGCCCAGGGATCGGCGAAGCCATCTCCAATTCACTTTTCTCACTCCTTACTCGCGATATTCGCAGCCTATTCTACGGACAGCATCTCAATTTGTTCACAAGCGACGCTACGCTGTTTTGACCTCCTTTCTCTCGCTTCTACGCCTGATACCGTCCAGGTCTGCGCAGGCCCTCAACCGCTGGCCCGGCTCGGGCCAGGCGGTGGCCCAGGCCGGCGACCAGATACTACCAGCAGCCGCCGATTTTGTCAACTATATTACGTTTTTATCGTTAAAACCACACATCACAGCTATCTGTCAGGCGATGCCATATTGCGCAAGTGCGCGCAAACGCACCTCCGGACCCTCGCTGAGTCTGCCCCCAAGCCTGTAACCCGTAGCCCGCTTGGCCGTTGATACAACCCCGTTGTTTAGGGTATGCTATAGTCTGTCTTCGCCAAGCCCCAAACCCAAATTGCTAAGGAGGAACAGCGACCGTGATAACCCTCAGCGTGATCAAGGCAGATGTTGGCGGCTACGTGGGCCACTCCAGTATGCACCCAGCGCTCATTGAAAAGGCACAGGAGAAGCTGTCACAGGCATTGCAGAGCGGCATTCTCATTGACTTCAAGGTCATGCGCTGCGGAGACGACCTTGAGCTGATCATGACCCATAACCACGGCGAAGACGATGAGCGGATCCACCAGCTTGCCTGGCACGTATTCGAGGAGTGCACGGCCGTCGCCCGGAAGCTGAAGCTGTACGGGGCTGGCCAGGACCTGCTGGCCGATTCCTTCTCGGGCAATGTCAAGGGCATGGGGCCGGGTGTGGCCGAGATGGTCATTGAGGAGCGTCTTTCCGAGCCTATCGTCATCTTCATGGCCGACAAAACGTCGGCGGGATCGTGGAACCTGCCCCTGTACAAGGCCTTCGCCGACCCCTTCAATACCGCAGGGCTGGTCATTGCCGCGTCCTTGCACGGCGGCTTCTCCTTCGAGATCCACGACGTCAAGGGGCATAAGAAGGTCACCCTCAACGCTCCCGAAGAGATATACGACATGCTGGCCTTCATGGGCAGCCCCAGCCGCTACGCGGTGAAGGCGGTCTACCATCGGGCCACCGGCCAGGTGGGCGCCGTGTCCTCAACCCAACGCCTGTCCCTGGTAGCCGGACGCTACGTGGGCAAGGACGACCCCGTGTGCGTCGTGCGCTGCCAGGGCAACTTCCCGGCCGTAGGGGAGGTCCTCGAGCCTTTCGCCTTCCCCCAGATTGTGGAGGGCTGGATGCGCGGCTCCCACCACGGCCCCTTCATGCCCACGTCCTTCGCCCAGTGCAATCCCACCAGGTTCGATGGCCCGCCCCGGGTCATTGCCGCGGGCTTCCAGCTCGCCGAGGGCAAGCTCATCGGCCCTACTGACCTGTTTGACGACCCGGCCTTCGACAACGCCCGCAAGCAGGCCAACGACATCGCCGACTACCTGCGCCGCCACGGCCCCTTCGAGCCCCACCGGCTGCCGGCGGACGAGATGGAATACACCACCATGCCCGAGGTGATGGCGAAGCTGGGCAGCCGGTTCCAGGAGATCGAGGCCGACTCCAGGAAGGCGGTCCACTCCGGGCATTGATGCCCCGGCTGCTGTTGGCCACCGGCAACAAGGCCAAGCTGGCCGAGTACCGGCTGCTGCTCCACGGTCTGCCCTACGAGATGGTGGGCTTGGGCGACGTGGGCATCAACGATATCGTGGAGGAGACCGGCGCCACCCTGGAGGAGAACGCCGCCTTCAAGGCGCGAGCCTACGCGCAGCGTAGCGGCCTGCTCTCCCTGGCCGATGACTCGGGCCTGGAGGTGGATGTGCTGGGTGGAGAGCCAGGGCCGCTGTCACGCCGCTACGCCGGAGAAGGCGCCACCGACCCCGAGCGTGTGACCTACCTGCTGCGGAAGCTGGACGGAGTGCCCTGGGACAAGCGGACTGCCCGCTTCCAGTGCGTCATCGCTCTGGCGTACCCTGATGACCGCCTGGAGTTGGCCGTCGGGGAGGCCCGGGGCTACATCGCCTTCGAGCCATCGGGAAAGGGCGGCTTCGGCTATGACCCCGTTTTCTTCTACCCTCCGCTGCGCCGGACCTTCGCCGAGCTTTCCCCGGAGGAAAAGAACCGCGTCAGCCACCGGGGCCGGGCGGCGACCCAGGCGCGCGCCACCCTGGAACGACTGGCGTGGCAGCCGTGATTGACTGGGCTGCCTTGCAGCCCACGGCCAAAAGTTGCACAATGCCTTTGACAAGAGGACTTGCTTTGGGGACGGCGGCGAACAACCCCAAGAAGGTCGAGCAGGTCCAAGGTGTTGTGTCCGCGTGTCAAAGTTCATTGGCGATACAACATTGTGGCGTGACACGGACCACGTTCAACGGCGCTGCTCGCGGGGGCACAGCTATGTCGGGCACAGAGACCTTCATCAAGACAATAAGGCTGACCAACCTCCTCTCCTTCGGTGCTTCGACAGAAGAAACGAGACTTGGGCCTCTCAATGTCCTGATTGGACCCAACGCTGTCGGCAAGTCGAACCTTATTGAGGCTCTGGGTGTTCTACAAGCTGCGCCGAGAGACCTAACCGAACCCTTTCGCAAAGGAGGCGGAATAGGGGAATGGCTGTGGAAAGGTACAGAACCTAAGCCCACAGCCGAGATAGCAGTGGTTTTGGACAACCCCGCTGGCTCGCAGCCGCTTCGGTACAAACTCAGCTTCACCATGGTGGGGCAACGGCTTGAACTGATTGACGAAGCTCTTGAGAACTTGGAGAAATCAAGCCCACGCGAACAAGACGTGTACTTCTACTACCGGTTCCAACGCGGGAACCCAGTTCTGAACGTGCGTGACATCGCCCACGGCGCCAAAGCGCCCTTTGGGCACCCCAAACCCCGCTACCTCAAGCGAGAAGACTTGCATCCCGAGCAGTCGGTACTGTCACAACGGAAAGACCCCGAACAATATCCAGAACTGACGTTAGTTGCGAAGCAGTTCTCCAGGATGGTAATGTACCGGGAATGGCACTTGGGACGCCAGACGGCTCCTCGCCTTCCTCAGAAGCCCGACTTGCCCCAAGATTTCCTGCTCGAGGATGCCAGCAACCTGGTGCTGGTTCTGAATTCTCTGGAGCACAAGCCCGGGGTGAAGGCGGCTCTAATCGCGCGATTGAAGAGCTTCTACCGGGACGTTGACAATTTCACCGCCAAGATTGAACAGGGCACGGTGCAACTGTTCTTCCATGAAAAGGGCCTCCGAGAACCTGTCCCGGCTACACGCCTGTCTGACGGCACTTTGAGATACCTCTGCCTGCTAAGTGTTCTCTGCCATCCAACCCCGCCCCCCTTAGTGTGCATCGAAGAGCCGGAGTTGGGCCTTCACCCAGATGCTCTGAAAAGCGTTGCCGAGCTTCTTGTTGACGCCTCTACGCGTACACAACTGATCGTCACCACGCATTCCGACACCCTTGTGTCTGACTTGAGCACTGTTCCCGAGAGTGTCATCGTGTGCGAACGTGGCGAGGACGGGACCACGTTGAGGCGGCTTGACAGAGCGAGCCTTGAAGAGTGGCTCGAACGTTACACTTTGGGAGAGCTATGGCGTATGGGCGAGATAGGTGGAAACCCGTGACGCGGGAGATCCGCATCTACGTCGAGGGAGGTGGGGATAGCGCCCATGGGAAGGGGAGACTTCGGCAGGGATTCAACAGTTTCTTCCGGAGCTTCCACGACGACGCGAGAAGCCAGAAGATCCGGTTGGACGTTGTGGCAATGGGGCCACGCAATAAGTGTTTCGACGCTTTCTGCACCGCCCTGAGGAGCCACCCCGGCGCTTTCAATATCTTGCTCGTAGATTCAGAAGGTCCGGTATCATCAACAGTGCGCCAGCACCTGCGCGAGCGTGATGCCTGGGATGTGAATGCGCCTGAACACAACTGCCACTTGATGGTACAGACCATGGAAGCGTGGCTTGTGGCTGACATAGAAGCGCTCAAGCAGTACTATGGGCAGGGGTTCGCGGAAAGAGCGATTCCTGCTAGGCCAAACGTCGAGCAGATTGAAAAGGCCGACCTTGAAGCTGCGCTGATCAAGGCAACCCAGCATACCCAAAAGGGCGGGTACAAGAAGCTTCAACACGGGGCCGAGTTGCTGGAGCAGCTAGACACAATCGTCGTGCGCCGCAAGGCGCAACATTGCGACCGGTTGTTTCATACGCTCCACTCGGTGATTGGCGGCACATCGTAGGCTCCGAAAGGAAACTGGCCTTGTTTGTGAGCCCACCGGGACGTTTCGCGCCACCTTCGGCGATGAGAATGCTTTGCGCCGCTGCTGAGCCAGAGCGGATTGAATCTGCCTATTGCAAAAAGCCTGACGGCGTGTAGAATTAGGGCATTCCACAGTGGCGCCGGCCAGAAAGGAGGGGGCATGCAGGTTTCTTCCGGCAAGCTGACTGGCATCAAGGTGGTGCTGGCGGTGACCATGCTTCTGGGGCTTTTCTGGGGAGTGGGCAATCTTCTTTTCACTGAGTCCATGTTCGAGGCCACGGCACCGGCCGGAGAGCAGTTCACTAGCTCTGTGGACGTGCTCAGCAAGCTGACCGCAGGCTTCATGCTGGCCTGGGTGGTGGCCGCTGGCCTGGCCTTCCGCAATGTGCTGGGCAACCTGGGCCTTCTCAAAGCCATCATCATCGCCCTGGGCATCTTTGCGGCGGTGGGCTTCTACATAGACCTGACTGTGGCGGAGCGCACGGCGGCCATAGCTTGGGCCACCGATGTGCTGTTGCTTGTCCTATTTGTGGCCTTGCTGGTTCTCTACCCCCGTGAGGTGGGTCGAGCGTGAGCCCCGTCGTGCGGCAACGCACTAATGGGGAAATGGTAAACTGGGAATAGCATGACGGGGCTTTCTGACTCCTTCCAGCGGCCCATCAACTACCTGCGCATCTCGGTCACCGACAGGTGCAACCTGCGTTGCCTGTACTGCATGCCGGAGGAAGGGGTGCGCCTGCTGCCTCGCGAGGATATCCTGACCTACGAGGAGCTGCGCGCCATCGTCCAGGCGGCGGCTGAGCTGGGGGTGAGCCGCGTCCGCCTCACCGGCGGCGAGCCGCTGGTACGTGGTGACATCGTGGACCTGGTGGCCATGCTGTCCTCGGTGGCGGGCATCGAGGACATCTCGCTGACCACCAACGGCCTTCTCCTGGCCCACAACGCCCGGCGGCTCAAGGAGGCAGGACTGCACCGCATCAACGTGAGCCTGGACACGCTCCGCCCGGAGCGTTTCCAGCGCATCACGCGGTGGGGCAAGCTCGAACAGGTCATGGCGGGTATTCAGGCGGCCCGGGAGGCTGGTCTGCACCCGGTCAAGGTCAACATGGTGGTGCTGCGTGGGGTCAACGACGATGAGCTGCTGGACATGGCGCGGCTCACGCTGTCGGGCGAGTGGCATGTCCGTTTCATCGAGCTGATGCCTTTTGGCAGCCTCCAGGATGCAGCCACTTGCGGAGAGGCCAGGACGGCCTTACAATTCGTTCCGGTGTCCGAGATCAGGCGCAAGCTGGAGCAACTAGGTACGCTGGAGCCGGTGAAGGACCGCTTGGGGGCCGGCCCCGCCAGGTACTATCGCTGGCCAGGGGCTCCGGGCACTGTGGGCTTCATTAGCCCCATCAGCGAGTGTTTCTGCTCCGAATGTAATCGCCTGCGGCTCACCGCCGATGGCAAGCTGCGGCCATGCCTACTTCAGGACAAGGAAACCGACCTTCGCCAGTGCATCAGGCAGGGTGCCACTAACGGACATCTCCAGGAGGTCATCCGGCAGGTGGTGACTCTCAAGCCCGAGTCGCATCTTTTGGACCAGGGCCGTTCTCCCCTGGCTCGCCTCATGTCGCAGATCGGGGGCTAGTCCCGGTCATCACAATGGAATACCGGATATACACCGATGGCGCCTATAACCCGGCCCTCGAGCAAGGGGCGTGGGTTAGCATACTCTACTCCGACGGCAACAGAGAGACCATTAAAGGTACTGAGCCCAAGACCACCAGCAACCGCATGGAGATGATGGCCGCTATCAAGGGACTGGAGCGCGTCCCCGAAGGGGCCGGCGTTACCCTGTTCAGCGACAGCCAGTACCTGGTCAATACCATGGCCCGGGGCTGGAAGCGGCAGGCCAACCTCGACCTGTGGCAAAAGCTGGACAGCCTGGTAGCCGACCGGCACGTAAGGTGGGAGTGGGTCCAGGGGCATGCCGGTCTCAAGGAGAACGAAGAGGCCAACCGGCTGGCCAACGAGCTGGCCGGAATTGCCGGCCAGGGCGCCCACCAGGTTGAGGACAACGGGCGACAGCGGTCGCCGCGCGGCGCTCGCATGGTGGACGTGGGCACCAAGCCTGAGACGGAGCGCGAGTCGGTGGCCCGCGGGCGCGTGGTGCTCTCACCGGCTACGGTGGAGGCCATCCAGCAGGGGCGCGTGCCCAAGGGCGACGTGCTGACCACGGCCCAAGTGGCGGGCATCATGGGGGCCAAGCAGGTCCCCTATATCTTGCCCCTGTGCCACCCCATCCCGCTGACTGAAGTGCAGGTCAGGCTCGACGTGAACGTCGAGGCCAGCGCCATTGAGATCGAGGCCCTGGCCCGCACCACCGCCCGCACCGGCGTGGAGATGGAGGCGCTGACCGCTGTGGCCGTGGCCAGCCTCACCATCTACGACATGTGCAAGGGCATAGACAACGCCATTCGCATCGAATCGGTCCGCCTTGCCCGCAAGAGCGGCGGCAAAAGCGGCCTAGTAGTGATGGAGCAATAATCTTCTATGGAAATCCTACCTCAAGTCCACTGGGTGAAGGGCATGCGGGGGGCCAACTGCTATCTGCTGGCCGGCGAAACCCTGGTGCTGATAGACACCGGCTGGCCGGGAAACACCCAGCGGGTGCTGGCCTACCTCAAGCAGATCGGGCGCCGCCCCGAGGACCTGGCCTACATCCTGCTTACCCACAACCACCTGGACCATGCCGGCAGCGCCGCCGAGATAAAAGAGGCAACGGGGGCCAAGCTGCTGGCTCATGCCGACGATTGTGACATAATTAACGATGAGCCTTTTCTGGTGCCCAAGACCAGGGTCCACGAGCGTATGGCCCGCAAGTCCCGTATCCTGCCTGCCCGCGTGGACCAGTGGGTTATTGATGGCGAGGTGCTGCCCTTCCTCGATGGGGCGCGTGTCGTCCACGTTCCGGGCCACACGCCAGGGAGCATATGCTTATACCTGGACAAACGCCGGGTCCTGCTCACGGGTGACGTGCTGCTAAATGACGAAGGCCACCTCGAGCGCGCCCGCCATCCCGACGGCACCGTGTTCCAGTTCGAGGAGTCTCTGGACAAGCTCGTCCGGCTGTACCCGGACGCTTGCTTCTTTTCCCACGGCCAACCCATCCTCAAGGGGGCGTGGCGGTGGCTAAGGGACATGGCTGTGCTCTATCCGCCGGCCCCAAGCTGGCGCCGCACTGTCCGCAACTTCCCCCGCCTGCTCCACTTCGCGTTGCGCACCATACGCCAGGGGATATAGGAGCCCGTGCCGGGGAGAGGCAGGTGTAGGGGCGCACGGCCGTGCGCCCCTACGGTGTGCCGGTCCCTCGTTGTCGGCAAGGAACTGTCGTCATTAAGGCGCGGTGAGCGGACTACCGAGCTAGAGTGGTAAACGTATGAGCATCACTGAAACCATCTCCCGCCACCTGGTGCGCACCAGCTATGAGGACCTGCCCCCAGAGGCGGTGGCCGCCACCAAGCAGCATATCCTGCACACGCTGGCCACCATCATGGGCGGCTCCGCAGCGCCCGGCTGTCCCCAGTTGGTGGACCTCGTGCGAAGCTGGGCCGGACGCGAAGAGAGCACGGTGCTGGTCCACGGCCACCGGGCACCGGCGCCCCACGCGGTGCTGGCCAACAGCACCATGGCCCACGCCCTGGACTTCTGCTGCAACGACGACCGCATCGCCTACAAGAGCAGCGTGTGCGCCGTTCCGGCGGCCCTGGCCCTGGCCGAGGGGCAGGGCGCCTCCGGCAAAGCGCTGATCACCGCCACCTGTCTGGGCATAGACCTGGGCATCCGCATCGGCCTCAACGCAGAGCCCAAACCCCAGCACATTGTGTCGCCCGTAGTAGGCCCCTTCGCATCGGCGGCCGCCGCGAGCAAGCTGCTGGGCCTGAGTGAAGAGGGCATGGCCAGCGCCCTGGGCATCGCCCTCTCCGAGTGCCGCGGCAGCGGCACCTCCACCAGCTCGCCAGCCCTCACCAAGCGCCTGGGCCCTGGCCTGGCCGCCCAGGGGGGCGTGACCGCCGCCCTGCTGGCCGCCAACGGCTTCCCGGCCCAGAGCGATGTGTTCGAGGGCCCTCGCGGCTACTATCAGACCTACCACCGGCGGGAGGGAGACCTGGAAGGACTCGTGGCCGGCCTGGGCCAGACCTTCGAGGTGGTCAACGTGTGGCCCAAGCCCTACCCGTCGTGCCGCTACACCCACGCCTCGATTAACGCTGCCCTCTTGCTCCACCAGCAAGGCATCCGTGCCTCTGAGATCGCCGAGGTTAGGGTCCACCTTTGCCCCCGGGATGACCAGTCGGTGGGTCGTGGACGCAACCCCGAGGCCAAGGTGCACCCCCGGGGGGTAGTAGACGCCCAGTTCAGTGTGCCCTGGACCGTGGCTACGGCCCTGGTCAAGGGTCGGGTGTCCGTGGGCGACATGCTGCCTGAGGCCCTGGCCAACCCAGATGTCCATCGCTTCACGGACAAGGTCACGGTAGTCGTTGAGCCCGAGTTGGACGTCGGCCAGCGCGAGGTCAAGCCAGCTATCGTGGAAGTGCGAATGCGGAACGGGCAGACGTACTCGCAGCGGGTGGACTTCCCCAGGGGGAGCCCCGAGCAACCGGTGACGGCCGATGAGACCAGGCAGGTCTTTCGGGACTGCGCCGCCTACGCCGCCCGCCCCCTGTCTCCGGCCCAGGTGGAGGAGGCCATCGCTCTGGTAGACCGGCTGGAGACGGTGGAGAACGTGTCCCTGCTAGTGAAAGTGCTGGTGTAGGCCGGGTTTCCTGGTCGTTGAGTCAGTATGGCGACGTTTCATGTCATTCTGAGAGAGCGCAGCGAATGAAGAATCCGCGCCCGGGCGCTGAATACCAGCCAGGGTACGGATTCTTCGCCGCCCCTTCGCTACGCTCAGGGTTTCGGCTCAGAATGACAGAATCAAATCGCTTCCACATCATGTGAACACTGGGCAGTCCCGACACATCGGGACCTCTCCTTGCTCAGAATGACATGTGGAGAAAGGGCATGAGCCATGGCTAAGACCACAGAAGGCAAGCGTTTACGTGAGATCGAGGCTTACTTCCAGAAGTACCCCAACGTGCCCCGGGAGATTATTGTCAAGGCCGACCTGCTCAACCTGGGACATAGCTTCAGCGACGCCGCCCTGGAAGCTGCCTCCGGCGCCCTGGTCAAGTCCTACCGCCTGTTTTCCTACGACCTCATGACCATGGCCCAGATGGAGCGCCGCGAGTTCGCCAAGGTCCCCGAGTGGTTTACGATCTTCCAGGGGGACTACGGGCTGCGGCCGGTGACCGTCCAGACCACGCTGGCCACCGACTCACCCTATTTGGTGGATGTGATTGATGGGCGTCTGGGCCTGCGCCTGGACGGCCACTCCATTGCCAGCGTCTCTTACCCGCGTCCCTTCGCCTACTACGCCAGGTCCTTCCCCGACGGCACCGCTTACCGTGACGTCATTGCCTTCGGCGCCTTCGTCACCATCTTCCGAGCTTGCCAGTACTGGGGCGTCAAAGAGGAGTGCAAGTTCTGCGACATTAACGAGAACGCCCGCCAGATGAAGGAGACGCAGTCCTACACGTTGTCCGCCCCGGTCAAGACGGTGGAGCAAATCGCCGAGGTGGCCCGAGAGATCGGCCGCGAGGCTGCTTCCGCCGGCTATCCCACGCCGGTGCGTTTCATCCTCACCGGTGGCACCATCACCACCCAACTCCACGGCAAGGCCGAGGACGACTTCTACCTGGAGTACGCCCAGGCGGTGAAAGGGAGCGGACACCGGCTGCACGTCACCCTACAGACCAACGCCAAGGACCTGGCGACGCTCAAACGCTACCGGTCGGGAGGTGTGGACTCCCATCACGCCAACATGGAGGTATGGGACGAGCGCTTGTTCCCGTGGGTCTGCCCGGGCAAGGCCCGCCGGGTAGGGAGAGATGCCTGGATACGCTCGATGCTAGACTCGGTGGACGTATTTGGGGAGGGCGTAGTGCGCCCCAACTTCGTGTGTGGCGTGGAGATGGCCCGGCCCAACGGCTTCGCCACTGTGGAGGAGGCGGTGCGCTCCACCACCGAGGGCATCGAGTTCCTGATGTCCCACGGGGTAGTGCCGCGCTTCAACCACTGGCGGCGGGAGCCCCGGGCCTACCTGGCCCGCGAGCACGTTCAGCCTCCGCCGCCCCTCGACTTTTACATCCAGCTTATGCGCAACCGGTACGAAGTCTGGAAGAAACACGCCCTGCCCCTACCCTACAGCTACGGCCCTCACCCCGAGGTCAGGTACATGGGCGCGGCGCACGGCACCTACGATGACTACGTGTTGCTTACGGAGAAAAAAGACTACGCGCAGCAGGCCATGGCCGCGCTCCAAGACGAAAAGGCCATCATAGGCCTGGGCCTGACGTTCGGCTAGAACGTCGGCTTGCGCTGAGCCATGCCAGGGCGCCCCGATGCATCGGGGTGCCCCTACGGCCTTCGGATGAAAATGGGAGCCACGGCCACGACCGCGCCACCGACTGAGGCCTTGACTACGTAGCCGTCCGCGATGGTCATCAAGGGGATGGGCACGGCGGCGAAGATGGCGCCGGCAGCGTTGGCGTCAACCGGCTGGGACCACTTTTGAGGGCCGCCCGTGGTGGTAGCATAGCTCCATTCCAGCACGACCTGCTCGCCGGCGGTAAACCCGGCGCCGTATATCGCGAAGGTGTCCCCGGCTACAGTGGTAACAGGCAGGACCACCAGGTTCCTGGTGTTGGCTGGGCCAACCGGTCCCGGAACTCCCGGCGGGCCTGGCGGTCCCGCGTCCCCGATAGCGCCGGCTGGTCCTTGGGGTCCTTGGGGCCCAACTGGCCCCGTTGATCCCTGGGGTCCCGCGGGGCCGGTAGGCCCTTGAGGTCCTGTGGCGCCTGCCTCACCGGCTGGCCCTGTCGGGCCGGTTGGCCCTCCTGGCCCCGTCGGGCCGGCAGGCCCGGTAGCGCCGGCTGGTCCGGTGGCGCCGGCTGGGCCAATAGCGCCCGCGGGGCCGGCAGGGCCGGTTGGCCCAGCGGGACCGGCCACGAACACCGCCGAGACCAGGGCCACCAAAGCCACCAGTAGAGCCCCTGCGGCAAGAACTCGGGAAACGGTATCTTTCTGGTTCATTGTTGATTGGACCTCAACAGGACCCTGCGGGTTCCAGACCCTTTTTGTACCTTCCGTCACGAGGCCCATAGCCGGGCCTCGGCATATCGGCCCGAGAATATACCCCTGATTGTCCAGTGTCAAGCCCCAACGGGATGCGGGCTACAGGCTTCGGGCTACAGGCCACGGGCTACGGGCTACGGGCTACAGGCTTCGGGCCACGGGCTACAGGCTACGGGCTACGGGCTAAGGTCAACGGTCAGCAGACCACGGGCCGTACCTTCCTGAAGTCTGAAGCCCGCAGCCTGTAGCCCGGATAGCCCGGTTGACAGGCCGCAGCCCTGGTGCTAACGTAGGGCCATCCTGAAAAAGCCTGCTCATTGTGGCTCCGCTTCCCTGAAGCCAAACCGATGGGAGGTGGGACATTGCTTGTGTCAGGAAAGGGAGACTGGTCATGGACCAAACTACAGCAGCGAAAAACCCCAAGGAAGACGTGTGGGTGCCCAGCGTGTGCCGCATGTGCGGCAACTGCTGCGGGGTCAAGGTACACCGCGTCAACGGAGTGGTGGTGAAGATCGAGGGGCACCCCGATAACCCCCATAACTCCGGACGCATCTGTGCCAAGGGGTTGGCCAACATAATGGGCATCTATGACCCCGTCCGCCCCAAGAAGCCCATGGTCAGGACCAACCCTGAGAAAGGGCCGGGCATCGACCCCAAGTGGCGCGAGGCCACCTGGGAGGAGGCGTTGGACCTGGTGGCGTCCGGCATCAAAAAAGTGGTTGCCGAGGACCCCCGCAAGCTGGTGGTGTTCCGTGGTACGGGCGAGCCCGACTGGGTGGGCAGCATCATCGCCGCACTGGTGGATGTCTTGGGCACCCCCAACTGGGCGGGGGGCCCTTTCTTTGCCACCCACGTGGATGCCTGCTACCTGATCAACGGCACCATGCATGTGGAAATTGACTTGCCCCGCTGCAAGTACCTGCTGCTTTTCGGCTCGCAGCGTGGGGGCAGCGTGGGCCACGATACCATGCGGGCCGCCCGGGAGATGGCCGAAGCTCGTGCCCGGGGCATGAAGCTGGTGGTGATAGACCCTATGCGCTCTCCCATCGGCTCCCAGGCCAACGAGTGGGTGCCCATCAGGCCCGGCACCGATGGGGCGATGGCCCTGGCCATGGCCCACGTGTTGGTCAACGAGTTGGGGCTATACGACGCGCCCTTCTTCCAGAAACATACCAATGCCCCATACCTCGTACAGCCCGATGGCCACTACGCTCGGGAAAGGGCGACGGGCAAGCCCCTGGTGTGGGACCCAACAAAGCAGAAAGCTTGCCCGTTCGACGCTTGTGCAGCGCCAGCCATAGAGGGGATTTACCAGGTGGATGGCGCATCTTGCCAGCCCGCCTTCCTCAAGCTGAAGGAACAGCTCAAGCAATACACGCCCGAGGCTGCGGAGAAGGCGACCACGGTGCCCGCCGGCACCATCCGGCGGTTGGCGCGGGAGTTCGGTGAGGCGGCCTGCATTGGCAGCACCACCGTGATCGAGGGCCATGAGATGCCCTACCGGCCAGCCTGCACCTTCTGCGATAGCCGGGGCCTGTCCTCCCACCAGTTTGGCCTGTGGGGCAGCATGAACGTGCATTTGCTGAACCTCATTGTGGGCGCCCTGGATATGCCTGGGGGCAGCCTGAGCACAAATGCCATCGGCCCCGGCGGCAAACTGCGCGTGGAAGTGAGCAACGAAGGGCTGGCGGTCGCCGATTCCGCAGAGGTCCGCTCCTACCCGCCCCGGCAGCCCCAGCCGCCTCAGACGGTACACATGCGGGAGCTACTGCCCTTGGGCCGGGCCATGGGCACCATCATGATGAATACCAGCGTGCTCCAGCGCCCTGACCTCCTGCCCTACAAGCCCGAGATGCTGGTCCTCAACAACTTCAACATGATGATGTCTGGCGTTGACCCGGCCACCCTGTCCGCGGCGCTGCGCAAGTTCTCCTTCGTGGTCGTCATGTCGGACAAGATGACCGAGACCGCTGAGATGGCCGACGTGTTTCTCCCCATGCTCCAGCCGGCGCAACGGATGGACTTCCCCATGAACTCCATTCGGGGCTGGATCAATGGCGACCAGTGGTACTACACGTTTCGCCAGCCGGTGCTGCCCGCCGAGATGGTGGGCAAGCACATCGCCGACGTGTATTTCGAGCTGGCCGAGCGACTGGGGGTCCTGGGCCAGGTCAACGCCCGGCTGAGCTCGTCACTGAACCTGAAGGGGCCACTCCAACTGACGGCGGCCCGGAAGCATAGTCCGGGCGAGGTGCTGGACCGCTCGATGAAGTCCATGTTCGACGAGGAGCACGGGCTACAGTGGTTCAGGGAGAAGAGCTTTCTGGCTTTCCCCCGCACACTGGACCAGAAGTACCCGCGGGGCGCGACCGACAGGTTGCCCCGGGTGCCCATTTACTTCGAGTTCCTGATTGACACCGGACAGCAGTTGGAGAGCGTGGTCAAGGAGCTGGGGCTGGACCTCGATACCAAAGGCTATCAGCCGCTGCCCTGCTGGCACCCGTGCTCCGCCCAGAAGGATGCCCCCCGCGACTACGACCTGTCGCTGGTCAACTACAAGCTGGCCTTCCACAGCTATACCATGACCCAGGACAACCCCTGGCTGGCTGAGGTGGCCGACCATCATCCTTACGCCTACAAGGTGATCCTGAACCAGGAGACCGCCGCTCGCAAAGGCATCAAGGACGGTGAGCCGGTGGTCATCGAGACGGCGTGGGGCCACAAGGAGCAGGCTATCGCCAAGCTGTCGCAGTGTATCCATCCGGAGGTCATTGGTGTCGCTGGGTCCTTCGGCCACTGGTCCCTGGGGCGGCCCCTCAAGCGGCACCACGGCATCCACTTCAACTCCATGGTGCCCTACAACCTGAAGCAGGTTGATGCCATGGCCGGGCTCATGGACGCCTGCGTGCGGGTGAAGATCAGCCCGGGACGCCACAGGGCCTAGCCCTTGATTTCTATGCCCCCGAAGACGACGGTGCCGGTGACCACCAGGTGCGGGGCGCCGTCGCCGCTGGCAGTTTCGACCCGGTGGCGCTTGTCTTCGGTGCCTCCGAACAGCACGAAGGCGTCGGTCCGGACCACCCAATCGGGGGGGACCTTGATTTCCACCCCGCCCATGACCGCGGTCACCTCTAGAGTGGCGGGCCGTTCCGCGACCTCGGCGCCCCGCAAGTCCAGGTCTACGCCTCCCATCACCGCCGTCACCTGGCCACCCTTGTAGCCTCGGGAGGTCACCCGCCGTTCGGCCCCGCCCATGACGGCCACCACGTCTATGTCGTCATGCCCGGCCTGTTCTCTGGCCCTGCCCCGCAGGTGGGAGCCGCCGATCAGCACCAATATGCCCACGAAGATGAGCAGGGCCGGCCACCACTTGCCTAGAGGCTCACCCAGGACCAGGAGTTGGACGAAGCCGGCGATGGCGATCATCCAGAGCGGGCCGACGATGTCCCTGAACCCGCTGGCCGCCATTCGCCAGACCGCCCACAGGATGAACGCTGATGGTATCCATCGGGCTACGCCTATGGTGACGGCGCCGGTGGTGTTGAGGAGAAGAAGTACGCCAAGAAGTACGACTATTACCCCGATGACTACGCGGTCCGGGACAGCTCTCTGCTTCATGGCACCCTCCCGTTGGCACGTGGTCCGATGCTGGCGAACGCCATCTCCTGGGCCCATTCAGGGGGCCTGGCCAGGGGGGGCCTGGTCAGGGCAGTCCAATTATAGCACGCACCGAGGCGTGAATAGGCCAGGCTGGCCTTGGCATCTTCGCCTTCTCGTCTGTGGTGGTCCCCACCACCGGTCCGGCGGGCGGCCTCTGCTATACTGGTGTGAATGCCCTGGTCGGGGGGCCAGGCCATCAGTCTGTAGAGGGTAAGGAGGAGGAGGGGATGCCCAAGTACATGGACTACCACAGGACGTTGCCTCCAGCGGACATAGTGGAGAAAGTCGCCAGCGCCATAAGGCAGGGGCGGCCCAACGAGTTCGGCATGAGGCCGATAAACGTGTTCGCGGGCAAGAGAGAGGTCTGGTGCTTGACTGAGGCCCCCAATGCTGAAGCTGTCCTGAAGAGCCATGAGTCTCTCGGAGTCAAAATCGGTGCGGGGGATGTTTCGGAGGTAAGCACGCTGGTCTAGGGTCTACAGCATCATCAACGTAGAGGGCCCCACCCACGGGCCCTCTACGTTTATTATGCGTGGGTTGTGGGGCCCATTGGTGAGTAACCCATACACCAGCGCTCAGGGGTGTTGACCCCTTGCGCCGCGTCGGCGCTTGGGGTTAAAGTAAGCCCATCCTGCCGTGCGATGTAGTGGCGATTCATGAATCGCCACTGCGTTGCCTCTGCGGCAGTGACGGAGCCGCCAGGCCCGGCGACTCGTAACATGAAAGGAGATTGTGCGTGACCTCGCTAACCAAACTGTTTGATCCGGCCAGTATCAAGGGAGTACCCGTACGCAACCGCCTGGTCTTTCCCCCCATGGCTACCTACTTCGCCCGGGATGGTCATGTCAGCGACGAACAGATAGCCTACTACACCGAGAAGGCGCGTGGGGGCGCCGGACTGGTCATCGTCGAGGCCAACCTGGTCTTGGAGCAGGGCGCCGAGCCCATGCACATGGCCATCTATCACGACCGGTTTATTCCCGGGCTTCGGGAGCTGGCCCGGGCCATCAAGGCGCAGGGGGCCATGGCCGGCATCCAGCTCTGCCACTTCGGCGAGGCCACGCCCGACCCGGTGGGGCCCTCTGCCTCACCTTTCAAGTATCTCGACTCAAACACCCGTGCGCTCTCCCGCCAGGACATCGCCGGTCTGGTGGAGGCCTTTGCCGAAGGGGCTCGCCGCGCCCGTGAGTCCGGTTTTGATCTGGCGGAGTTCCACGGCGCCCGCGGCTACCTCATCAGCGCTTTCCTCTCCCCCTTGAGCAACCGTCGCTCTGACGAGTACGGTGGCAGCGTTGAAGGCCGCACCCGCTTCGCCCGGGAGATCGTCATCGCTGCCCGGGAGAGGGTGGGCGCCAGCTTTGCGCTGGGGTTCCGCATGAACGGCTCGGACTTCGTGGAGGGAGGCATCACCATCGAAGACGCGGTGGAGCAAGCCCGGCTCCTGGTGGGTGCCGGAATAGACGTGCTCCACGTCATGGGAGGCACCCGCTGGGGTGGGGCCTGGCGCGGCTTCAGCTTCCTTTCGCCGCCGGCGCCCATGGTGTCCCTGGCCGAGGCGGTGAAGAAGGCGTTGCCTCAAGTGCCGGTGATCACCGTGGGCCGCATCCACGACCCGCCCCTGGCCGACCGCATATTGCGCGAGGGCAAGGCCGACTTCGTGGCTATGGGACGCGGCCTGCTGGCCGATCCTGAGTTGCCCAACAAGGCCCGCGAGGGGCGACTGGACGACATCCGCCGCTGCATCGCCTGCTACTGGTGCACCGCCGACGCGGGCAGCCGGGACACCGTCAAGTACCCGGGGCTGTGCTGCTGTGTCAATCCCTCCCTGTCCTTCATCTGGCGCAGGCAGAGCTACCCCGGGGAGCGGGTCACCAGCGGCAAGAAGGTCATGGTAATTGGGGGTGGGCTGGCCGGAATGGAGGCTGCCAAGGACCTGGCGCTGCGGGGCCACCGGGTATCCCTGTACGAGCGGACTGGTCGGCTGGGTGGGCAGTGGAACATCGCCGAGGTCCAGGACTATAAGAAGGACAACGAGTTCCCTCGCCTTCCCCGGCAACTGGAGGCGGCGCTGGCGCCGGCGGGCGTGGAGGTCCACCTCAACGCCGAGGTCAACCGGAGCGTGGTCGAGGCGGAGCGCCCTGACGCCATCATCGTGGCCACCGGGGCCAGCCCGCTTACCCCGGACATCCCGGGCGCGGACTTGCCCAACGTGGTTCAGGCGGTGGATGTGCTGGAGGGCACGGCCCGCGTGGGCGACACGGTGGCTGTGCTGGGCGGGCGCTATGTGGGGTTGGAGACTGCCCTCCATCTGGCAGAGCGGGGCAAGCAACGGGTGTATCTGCTAACGCGCAGCAAGCTGGGGCGGGGGCTTCACCCGCACATCAAAAAGAGCCTCAAGGACAAGCTCATCGAGCACGGGGTCTACCTGTTCTCTGATTCTCCCGTGGTGGAGATACTGCCCAATGGCCTGCGCTTCCTGGATGACGACGAGTACCGGTTCCTGCCCGTGGACACCGTGGTGCTGGCCCTGGGCTACAAGACCGAAGATGGGCTGGCGCGGGAGCTGAAGGGCCTGGCGCCCGAGGTGCACGTCATCGCCGATGCCCTGGAGCCTCGGGACGCCTTCACCGCCATGCACGAGGCGGCGGACATCGCCAGCCGGCTTTAGTCTCGCCGGACGCTGGACGTCGCTGCGCTGCCGGCGCCGCGCCCATCCGGCCACGGTTAAACGTAGCCAGACGCAACTCAATAGCTGTTAGGCGCCGGTTTCGGGCGGGATGCACGGCTTGACAGCAGGACGTTGCCGTGATAGACTCGGCGCATCTTCCCCAAGCCAGTACGGTCTAGCCAGGAGGGTGCGATGTCCCCACGAAAAGCCGGTGCTCTGCTCGGCGTATTGGCGCTTCTGGTGGCTGCATGTGGACCAGCGGCCACAGCCATACCCACGGCCACAGCCACACCCACACCAACTGTTTCAGGGGCGAGACCCACAGCCACAACAGTCCAGGCCACCGTTGCGCCCACACCGACAAAGGCGCAAGGGGTGACTGCTGCGGCGACGCCCACCTCAGCACCGTCGCCCAGTCCAGCCGCGGCCAAGCCGAAGTATGGTGGTGTGTTTCGCAACTACGTCATCAGGGACATAAGGTCCTGGGACTTGCAGAAGGACCCGGGTTCCGACTACCCATTGCAGTACAGCCAGACGGCTGCTTTCAGTCGCCTGGTCCAGTGGGAGCATGCCAGCGCGGACTCTTGCAACAACCCCCTGGGCCTCAACCTCGCCGAGTCTTACAAGTTCGTGGACGACCGCACGCTGGAGGTGAAGATCAGGGGTGACGTACGTTTCCACAACAAGCCACCGGTCAACGGCAGGCTTCTCACCGCCGATGACGTCGTATTCAGCTTCAGACGCGCCAAAGAGGTGGGGCGCTCAGGTGCCATAACGCCTTATACAGCCCTTATGGAGAAGGTGGAGGCCACCGGGACGCTGACCGTTCGCTTCTATTTCACCGAGCCATACGCCATGGCGGTACAGACTTTGCTTGCCGCCAATATGGTGGCCTTCGTCCTGCCACCAGAGGCCGGGGGGCCAGGCCCAGATAAGGACTACGGCAATCCCAGCAAGACCTGGATTGGCACTGGCCCATTCATGTTCAAGGACCACGTCCCCGGGGTGAAGATCAGTTTCACCCGCAACCCCGACTACTTCAAGCCGGGGAAGCCCTATCTCGACGGCCTGGACCACATGATAATACCTGACCCGGCTACCCAGAGCGCTTCTTTCATCTCGGGAAAGCTGGACGCGCAGCTGCGGGTGCCCCCCACCGTGGTGGACATGTACCGGAAGACACAGCCCAAGGTGGTTATCAGCGGCTGCCCATACTACGCTGGCTTCGGCACCATCTGGATCCGGACCGACAAAGCCCCGTTTAACGATGTCCGGGTGCGCCGTGCCCTGAATATGGCCATAGACCGTCAAGCTATTATTGACACGCTGTTCTTGGGCGAAGGGGAGATACTCACCCTGGTACCCAGCCAATACGGTGGGTATTCACTGGCGCCCAAAGACCTGCCGCCGGAGCTCCGACAGTATATCGAGTATCGCCCTGAGGAGGCCAAGAAGCTGCTGGCCGAGGCCGGTTTCCCCAATGGCTTCAAGACCACCCTGGAGACGACCCGTTCTTTCGGCTCACCATTCAACGAGTCGCAGGAAGCCATGATCGCCATGTGGGCCAAAGTGGGGATCAAGGTGGACCCCATTTGGTACGAGACGGGGCGGTACTCGGAGACCACGTTGCAGGGCAACTATGACAATCTGGGCTGGACGCGCTCGCAGCAGGCTTCGGACCCCTTTGCCCTGTCCTCCTTGCACAGCAAGTCAGAGTTCGGGTCCAACCGCAGCCACGTGGCCGATCCCGAGCTGGACAAGATAATCGAGAAGTACCGGGCGGCCTTCGACGTCAATGACCAGATGCTCTACACCCGCCAAATCCAGGCTCGGGCTGTGGACCAGGCGTACGTGGTCCAGCAGCCCAATCAGTTGGAGTACGCTGCCCTCCACCCCTACGTGAAGGACTTTGGGCGCATGAGCCACCAGAGCCGCAGCGCGAACCTGTTCGAAAGGATGTGGTTCGACAAGTAGGAGGGAGCGGTGTATACGCCTGAAAACGGCTGATACAATGACACCATATCCTGTGACCGAATAGCAATACGGTATTGGCTCACGTGTACTGGTTCATCGTGCGCCCCGGTGTGAGTCTCGCGCCATGCGTGTGGCGGCAGCCGGGTTGACAGCCAAACGCTGAGGTGGTAGACTCGGCGCAATTTCCACAAATCACCTGAGAAGGGTCAGGAGGAATGCTATGGCAGCAAGGAAGCTCGGCGCACTTCTAGGAGTGCTGGCGCTACTGCTGGCCGCCTGCTCATCGGCGGCACCCACGGCTACAACGGCGCCGACCGTTGCCGCGCCCCGGGCCACGGCCGCGCCAACTCCCACCACGGCCCCCGTGGCAACCGCGGTGGGCAAAGCAACCCCAGTGGCCCAGGCAACCCCGGTGGCTACGCCCACCCAGGCGCCGTCGGGCAAGCCGGCTGCGGCAACGCCCAAGCAGGGTGGAGTGCTGCGCACCTTCGTGCCTTGGGACGTGCTGGTATGGGACCTCCAGAAGGAGCCCGGCCAGGCCTACCCCATGCAGTACTCCCAGACGGCGGTCTTCAGCCGCCTTGTCCAGTGGGAGCACGCCATGGCAGACACCTGTGGCAACCCGTTGGTCCTTAACGCCGCCGAGTCCTTCAACTACGTGGACGACAAGACCATGGAAGTGAAGCTCAGGCCCGACATACGCTTCCACGACAAGGCGCCGGTCAATGGAAGGGCTGTCACTGCCGAGGACGTAGCCTTCAGCTTTAACCGGGCCAAGCAAGTGGCCATATCCGGGTCCATCACCCCGGCACTGAAGTACCTGGACAAGGTTGAGGCTACTGGTCCGCTGACTGTCCGGTTCCTTTTCAACTCCCCCTATTCCATGGCCCCGATGACCTTGCTTGCCTCCAACATGGTGTCCTTCATCCTGGCTCCGGAGGCTGGTGGTGCCGGGCCGGAGAAGGACTACAGCAACCCGGACAAGAACTGGATCGGCACCGGCCCGTTCCTGTTCAAAGAGTGGCGGCCCGGAGTGAAGATAGTCTTCTCCAGGAACCCCAACTACTTCAGGAAGCCCCAACCCTACCTGGAGGGCCTGGAGGTCATAACCATACCGGATGCCGGTACCCAGTTCGCTGCGTTTACCGCCGGGAAACTGGACATGTTGCTCCGGGCGGCGGGCCCGATAGTGGAGAACATCCGCAGTACCCGCCGGGACGTGCAGATCAATGGCTGTCCATACTATGCCGGCTTCGGTACCTTCTGGATGCGCAACGACAAACCACCCTTTGACGACATACGGGTGCGCCGGGCGTTGAACATGGCTGTGGACCGGAAAGCCATGATAGACTCCCTGTTTAGCGGTGATGGGGAGGTGCTGGTGGCTGTATCCACCATCTGGGATGCCTTCTCTGTAAAACCCAGTGAACTACCCTCAGACCTGCAGAAGTACCTCGAGTACCGGCCCGATGAGGCCAAGAAGCTCTTGGCCGAGGCTGGATACCCCAATGGCTTCAAGGCAACCCTGGAGACTACAAGGCAGTTCGGCTCGCCGTTCAATGAGTCCCAGGAGGCGTTCATCGCCATGATGGCCAAGGTTGGCGTGACCGTGGAGGGCAAGTGGTACGAGCGGGGTCAGTTCTCCAGCGGGCCGCTCCAGGGAAAATACGATGACATAGGCTGGACCCGCTCCGCAGAGGTGGGACAGCCCGACCTGCTCGGCTCACTTCACAGCAAGAGCCCCATAGGCGCCAACCGGAGCCGGGTCAACGACCCGGAGATGGACAAGCTGGTGGACCAGTATTCGGCGGCCTTCAAGACCGAGGACCGCATCAAGCTGGCCCGCCAGATACAGGTCAGGGCGGTGGACCAGGCGTACTTCATTCAGTTGCCCACGCCCCTGGAGTACGCGGTGCTCCAGCCCTATGTGCGGGACTTCGGCCGCATGAGCCACATGAGCCGCAGTGCCTCCTTCTACGATAGGGTCTGGTTTGACAAGTAAGCGGTTCCTTCTCTAGCAGATACCCACGCCCTGGCCCGCCTCATCGGCGGGCCAGGGTTACTTTGAGGAACGACGGAGGCTGTTTTGGAAGACGAGCGACAAACCAGGATCATCCAGGCGCTCATAGACAGGCACGCCGGGGAGGAGACCACCTACACCGGCTGCCTCACCAACTGCGGGGCCAACTCCGCCTGTGCCCTGAAGATGCGCGTCAAAGATGGGCGCATCACCGTGGTGGAGCCCGATGACCGCTACAACACTGGCATTGGCCGGGAGGACCGCATCCTGTCGGACATGGACCTGGTCCATGCCAAGGTGCAGCGGCGCGGCTGTCCCATGGCCTGGGCCTGGGACAAGCTCCTGTACCAGCCGGACCGCATCCTCTATCCCATGTTGCGGGAGCCGGGCAGCCGCCGGGGCGAGGGCCGGTTCCGGCGCATCTCCTGGGACGACGCTCTCGACATTATCGTGGAGAAGATGGAGGAGTGCCGCCGGAAGTACGGTCCGTACTCCCTGATGACACCGTACATGCCCAACAAGCAGGTGGAGCGCCTGTTCTCCTTCTGGGGCGCTGGGGTGGACACCTGGGGCTGGTGCTCCGCAGACCCCGAGCGGCTGGGCGGACACCTGATGGCAGGCAAGTGCTCCTGGAGCGGCGATGAGCGGCGCTCCTCGTCCGCGGCGGACATGATGATGAACTCCAAGCTCATCGTGCTCTGGGGGCTCGACCCCGCCATGGGCCACTACGGGCCAGGTCACCAGCTCGCCTGGTACATGAAAATGGCCCGCGAGCGGGGCACTCCTGTCATCTGTCTGGACCCCCGCTACTCCACTGGCGCCGAGGTGATGGCTGACCAGTGGTTGCCCATCAAGCCCGGCACCGACATGGCCTTCATTCTGGCCGTGGCCTATGTCCTGTTTAAGGAGGACCTGTACAACAAGGAGTTCGTCGCCCGCACCGTGGAGCCTAGCGGGTTCCAGAAGTGGCGCCGCCAGGTGATGGGCGAAGAGGACGGGGTCCCCAAGACGCCACAGTGGGCTGAGGCTATCTGCGGCCTGCCAGCCCAGACCATCGTCGAGTTCACGCGCCTCTACGCGCGTAGCAAGCCCACCTGGCTCTACAAGCACTGGGCGGTGGCCCGCAAGAGCTACGGGGAGAACTCGGTGCGGGGCGCCGCCACCCTCCAGGCCATGATGGGCTACTTCGGCGTCCCCGGGGGCATGCTGCCCTTCGAGATCGGGTCTTGGCCGCTCCCTGAAGCAGTCACCAACTGGCCCACCGGAGGTTGGGGGGAATACGAGGTGCCCAAGATCTGCCGCAGCCACAAGTGGGCGCAGGCGGTGCTGCTGCTCGACCAGGTGAAGAGCGTGCAGATGACTGCTGCCCAGTGGCGGACTATCGTGGGCTACCGCGCGGACCCGCAGCTCCCCATACCCCAGGAGTTCAATCCCAAGTTCCTGTGGTGGGGCAGCCACCACCATACCGCCAGCAACTTCCTCAATACGGCCACTGACTCCACGGGTGATCAGTTGAAGGCCCTGGCACGTATTGAGTTCATGCCCCATATGCACACCACCTGGACTCCTACAGCCCGCTATGCCGACCTTGTCCTACCTGCCCTGGACTGGATGTTCGAGGGGCAACGTCTGCTTACCAGCGCCTACGGTGGCTTCTCCTCGCTCAGCTACTGCCCCGGCGTGGTCAAGCCAGCCGGAGAGGTCCGTTCCGTGGACTGGGTGTTCACCAAGCTCGCCCAGCGGCTCGGCTTTGCCGACAAGTTCAACCCGTACTACACCACCGACGAGAGCTGGGAGGCCGACTGGGACCGGTTCCAGCAGGACCTGTACCGTACCAAGGTCAGCCCAGTGCTCAGCTCACATGGCATCGAGGCCCCTCCCTGGGACAAGTTCAAGGAGTCCCGCTTTATACACCTGGACGAGTACCACGATCAGCCCTTTCAGGGCTATGAGCACGAGGTGAAGCTGGGGTTCAAGACTGGCTCCGGGAAGTTCGAGGTCAGCGCCGAGTTCCTGGACGAGGACTCCGAGCGGGGTGAGCAGCACTATGACACCGAGGGCAGACTATACAGCGACCTGCCCAACGATTTCCGGGACCTGCCCTCCATACCGCGCTATCAGCCGTCGGTCGGGGGGATGGAGGACCCGGCGGTTGCGCGCTATCCCTTGATGATGCTGTCCTGCCACAGCCGCTACCGGGTGCATTCCACATTCTGGAACGTGCCCTGGGTCCGGGGTGACTGCTACCGCCATGCCGTGTGGCTCAGCGTGGCCGACGCCAAGGCGCGGGGCATCGCGGACGGCGAGACGGCGCGCGTGTTCAACGACAAAGGGGAAATACGCCTTCCCGCCTACGTCACCAGCCGCCTCATGCCCGGAATCATCGTGGTCAGGCAAGGCTCCTGGTACCAGGAGGAGAACGGGAATGTATCCCACGTGCTCCTGGGCGACTCCAAGAGCCCGTTGACTGCGCCCCATACCACCGCCGCGGTGCAGGTGGAGAAGGCGTAGGTGAAGGAGGGGGGACCATGGCCCGCTGGCTCTACATGATCCATAGCAACTGCGCTGACCCCTCGAGGGAGGCCGAGTTCAACCAGTGGTATGACCAGACCCACATACCCGATGTGCTGACCACGCCGGGCTTCCTACGTGCGTGGCGGTTTGAGAACCCGAAGCCGGGGCCAGGAGAGGGCAAGTTCGTAGCCGCGTACGAGATCGAGTCCGATGATATTGACGCCAGCCTGGCCGCCCTGATGGAGGGCGTCGCCCAGCGGCGGGCGCAAGGCCGTAGCTCGCCCCTCCTTAAGGTGACGGGCCGGAGCCTATACCGCCTGACCACCCCGGCCCGATCCCGGGCCGAACCATAGTGGGGTGATCCATGCCGTAGGGGCGCTCCTGGGTGTGCGCCCTCGGGGGGACGGGGGGCAGACACGCCGGTCTGCCCCTACGGCTCTGATGCTGACAGGATGTCCGTAAGCTCGCGGACGTCTGGTACCTGGTCCAGGGCAAGCACCAGCTCGCTGCTGCGCTGGATGTCCGCCGGGTCGAGCAGGTGCTGGGCGCAGTCCCTGTACTTCCCGAGCACGTGTTCATCGCTCAAAGGTTGTGCTGGGTCTCCGCGGAGGACGTCCACCCGGTTGCTGTAGCTCCGGCCATCCACGGTGCGCACGGTCACGGGGTTGCCCACGAACACGGTGCCGGGGCCGACGTCCGCCGAGCCAGGCCAGATGGGCAGGTACGGGCGGGACATGGTGACCTTTTGCATGGCGTGCACGATCTGGGCATCGTGCAGCTTCACAGCGGCGAAGGTGTCCAGCGTCAGCCGGCGGTCCACCAGGGCAGCAGCGATGCAGAAGGGCATGCTGAACATGGCCTCGTAGGGAGTTGCGGGATCATGGAAGGGGAGTACGTGTAGCGCCCTTTCCGACATGCCTACGTCTACCCCGGCGATGTCGCCGTCGGTAAGGCTGTGCTCATCCATTATCTTGAACAGAGCGTCTATGGCCCTGTGGGCATGCAGACCACAGGGGTATTTCTTGAGGCCGATGCCCGGTGACACGATGTAAAAGGGGTTGCCCAGATCTCTCGACATCCCTTCCGTATCGTAGCGCCCGGGCCCCACCAGGGTCTCGCAGAAGCCGTTCCTGGCCTCGATGATGCCGGGGTTGGCGGTGACGCCCTCTCGGGACATCAGGGCAGCCACCACTCCGCTGCGGCCGGCGTTGCCCGCCCCTACGGGGACGAGCATAGTGCCGTGGTTGGCTGTCAGGCCGCAGGCCAGGTTGGCCGCGATGCCCAGGGCCATCCTGGTCTGGCGGACATCCAGCCGCAGGAGCCTGGCGCAAGCGGCGGCGGCCCCCAGGGAGCCGTACCAGCTCATCTGGTTCAGGCTCCGCTCCAGGCGCTTGTAGTCGCCATGGAGGGCCACCTTGCCCTCTACCTCCAGTCCCAGGACATAGGCGGTAAGCACCTCACGGCCTGAGGCCCGGAGCCAGTCACCCAGGGCGAGCACGGCGGGGAGGACCATGACGCAGGGATGGCCTGTTCGCATCCCGTAGGGATCGTAGTCCAGGGCGTGGGCCATGGTGCCGTTGGCCAGGGCGGCATCGGCCACCTCGGTACGGAAGCCTCCGCCAATAACGGAGGCCTGGGGCGGGCTGCCCAGGGTCTTGACATAATGCACCACTGCCTGGCTGCCCGGCTCGCTGGAGCCAGCCATCGCCGCCGCCAGCGTGTCCAATGCGGTGCGCTTGGCCAGGTCTATGGCCTGGCGAGGTATGTCCTCGAAGGTGGTTTGTACCAGAAATTGGGCGATCTTCTCGGTAGCACCCATGGCGCATTCCTCATTATTACGTGGCAATGGCGCGTAGGCTTCGCGTAGGGGTGTGGGGGCAGACACGCCGGTCTGCCCCTACGCCTGCCTCCCGTGTGACGCCATCAGGATGTCCATGACCTGCCGGATGTCCTCCACCTGGTCCAGGGCAAGCACCAGCTCGCTGCTGCGCTGGATGTCCGCCGGGTCGAGCAGGTGCTGGCCGCAGTCCCGGTACTTGGCGAGCAGATCGGTGTCGCTCAAGGGCTTCTCCGGGTCGCCGCGTAAGATGTCCACCCGGGCGCTGAAGGTCCTGCCATCCCTGGTGCGCACACTCACCGGATTGCCCACGAACACGGTGTCGGGGCCTACGTCGGCCAGCCCAGGCCAGATAGGCACGTTCGGGAAAGAGAGGTGCACTTTCTTGCGGGCCTCTACGATGCGCGCGTCGCTCAGCTTCTCCGGCGTGAACGTGCCCAGCGACACCTTGCGGTCTACCATGGCCGCCGCGATGCAGTGGGGCATACTGAACTTGGCCTGATAGGGCGTGCCTGGCTCGGAGTAGGCGAGCACCCGCAATGCCCGCTCCGAGGTGCCCACGTCCACTTCGGCGATATCCTTGTCGCCGAGGTCATGCTCGGCCATGAGCTGGAACATGGCGTCCAGCGCCCGGTGGGTGTGATAGCAGCTCGGGTATTTCTTGATCCCGATGCCGGGTGAAACGATGTAGAACGGGTTGCCCAGGCCGTCAGCCAAGTGGTCGGTGTGATAGTTTCCCGGCCCGACCAGAGTGTACAGGAAACCACTTTTTGTCTCGATGATGTCGGGGTTGGCGGTGATGTTCTCGCGGGCCATGAGGGCAGCCACCACCCCATTGCGGCAGGCATTGCCGGCGCTCATAGGGGCGATCATCGTGCCGTGGCTAGCGGACACCCCACAGGCGAAGTTGGCGGCGAGGCCCAGGGCGTGCCTGGTCTGGTTGGCGTCGAGGCGGAGTAGCCTGGCGCAGGCGGCTGCGGACCCCAGGGTCCCGTACCAGGACTGGTTGTTGAGGCTGCGCTCCATGAGCTTGAAGTCGGCATGGAGGGCTACCTTGCCCTCCACCTCCAGTCCTACGATGTAGGCGGTGAGCACTTCCCGGCCCGAGGCGCCGAGCTGGTCGCCCAGGCTGAGCAACGCGGGCAGGACCATGACGCTAGGGTGGCCCATCTTCATGCCGCAGTCGTCGTAGTCCAAGGCATGTGCAATGCAACCGTTGGCCAGGGCGGCATCGGCCACGGCAGCCCGGAAACCTCCGCTGACGATGGAGGCCTGGGGCGGGCCGCCCAGGTTCTTGACATAACGGGTGATAGCCAGGCTTCCGGGCTCGGCGGTCCCGGCCAGGGCTGCCGCCAGCGTATCCAGGGCGGTGCGCTTGGCCAGCTCCACCGCCTGTCGAGGTATGTCCTCAAAGGTGGTCTGGGCCACAAACTGGGCGATCTTCTCTGTTGTACCCACGGTGTATTCCTCCTTGGCGCTTGTTAGGCGGGCCCTACCACAATCTCCTTCAGGTGAGCCACGCGTCCTCCGGTTCCGGTCCGACGGCCGCTGGGTTCTCGGGATCAAATGTCCAACGGGCCGGATTGTTGGCAATGTATTGGCGGATGTGGTGTAGGGACGCTTCGTTGCGGATGATGTGTTCGTAGTAGTTGCGTTGCCAGACAGGCAGGCCCGGTGCAACTCTAACGACATTGATACGTTTGGTCGTCGCCGACTTGAACCCGCGGACAATCGCGCCGACGGTCTGTGATGGCGAGCGAAACGTAGGGGCGTATTGCGTAGGGGCGTATTGCAATACGCCCCTACGTTCGCCAATTATTACAACGATGGCATGGAAATGGTTGGGCATGACTACGTATTCGTCCAATACCGCTTGCGGGCGTAGTTGTGGTGTATTCAGCCATTGGCTCTCGATGGCAAGGCCGGCGGAGTTTGGGCTCATGCCGCCGTTCACGATTTCCCCAAACAAGCATTCCCTGTCATGCGCAACGATGGTCAAGAAATACGCCCCGGCCTGTGCGTAGTCATATCCTGGTAGGCGAATTGAACGACGGTGGTAGCCTTCAAGAACAGCGCTCATGGCACGAGTCAGCACGTAGGGGCGTATTGCAGTACGCCCCTACGCCTTGCGCACCTTCACCCTGGCGCAAAGGTCCACCTGGCCGGAGACCATATCCAGGTGGTCCCAGCCGTAGGGGACCAGGGTGTTGAAATGGGGGCCTTTACCTTTGGCCACAGGCAGACCCCTGGCCCAGTGGCCCAGGCAGGAAGCGATGCCCACCACCTCCGGATGGATGCACTGGGAGACCTTCGCTTCCGCCTTGACGCTGGTGCCCGCCGTGGACTCCACCAGCACCACGTCGCCGTCGTTGATGCCTTTCCTGAAGGCGGTATCCGGGTTGATCATGACCCGGTAGGCGTAGCTGTGGCGGTCGGAGACCTCGGTGAGCCAGGGGTTGGCGTGAGTCACCGAGGTCATGTGGTAGGCCAGCTTGTAGTTGACGGCGAACAGGTCGTGGTCACCCGGGTCGCCGGTGTGGGCTGTGCAGCCCGTCCACAGGGGCAAGGGCTGGAAGCAAGAGAGGTCCAGCTTCAGGCCCAGCTCGCCGGCCAGGGCGCCCGTCTGCTGTCCGGCTTGCATCAGGAACTCGAAATAGATGGGGAAGCGGGGCAGGGTCCGCAGTGGCCTACCCTCTCCCTCTGGGAGAGGGCGAGGCTGAGGGCCCCACACCGCGCGCGGGAAGCGCTCCACCAGCGACCGGGGGATAGAGACCAGGCCATGCTCTTTGAACCAGGGCAGGCCCTTACCCTCACCGAACATCGTCTTCATCCGCCGGTCCAGGATGTCGTCGCAGGTGTGGGTGAGGGCGTCGGACAGGCGGTACTGTCCCTTCAGCTCAAGCCGGTCGTTCAACCGCTCGTTGAGCTTGCCCAGCAGGCCAAGGCGCTGGGCCACGTTCTGGAAGGTCTCCGCAATGTGAGGCACGCCAGCGGCGGGCTCGACCACCGGCTGCCTGAGGGTGTAGTACCAGTGGTCGCCGGTGACCCAGCCGCGCATGGAGTTCATGGGGAAGTCCAGCCGCTCCAGGACGTGCCTGATGGGGATGAACACGTCGGCGAGCTCGGCGGTCTCGTTCAGCTTGTCCCCCATGAACACCACAAACGGTATTGTGGGTAGCGCCTGGGCGAGAACATGGGGGATTCCCACCATCATCACGTTGGCGAAATTGATGATGAGTACCTCGGGGTGATAGGGCAGGATGCTGGGCTGGCGGAGCAGGCTCAGCCCCATCATGACCTGGGCCGAGCCCCGCCCGGCGGGGAAAATCTCGCCCATATGCACGGTCTGGGGCGCCCTGGGCACCTTGGGTGGGTAGGGCTTCTCCGACTGCGGCTCCGGCGAGCCCGTGACCAGCAGCCCGTCCGGGCTGGCGCTGATCCGCGGCTGGCCCCCTGGTCCCACGGTGTTGGTGCTGATAACACCTCCGGGCACGTCTACAGACCCTACCACTACATTGAGTAGCTCGATGGCGGTCCCCGTCCACAGACCATCCCGGTGGGCGGTGGCGCCCCGGCTATCGGGGAAGGCGCACACCGGGCGGAAGGGAAGAGTCTGCCCCTCCATGACCATAGTGCTGCCGATGGAGGCGGTCTCGGCGAACTCCTGGGCCAGGGAACGGATGGCCGCCGCGGGCAGCGTGGTGATTTCCGAAACGCGCTCGGGGTTGTAGCCCGCTATGTGGTCGCGCAGCTTGCGGAAAGCGGGCGAGCAGGCGATGCCGGCTACGCGGTATTCTCGATCCAGGGCCGGGCGCTGGACGTTTGGGTCGTCGAAGGGGCGGGCGGCGCCCACGGCCTCGTCCCACACCAGTGGCTTCCTGGTGGCCGCATCCCGCACGTAGTGCCCGTCGGACCCCACCAGGTAGGCGGCGTTGGTCTGGGTGCTAAGGAAAGGCCCGTCCCACACCTTGAGCTCGTTGAGCAACACGTGGAGCATGGACAACGCCAGGGCGCCGTCGGTCCCCGGCCGGATGGGGAGCCACTGGTTGGCCTTGGAGGCAATGGGCGAACAAATGGGGTCAATGACCACCAGCTTCATGCCCCGGGCGCGGGCCTCGGCCAGGCCCAGGGCGGAGCGCATGTTGTCGTGGCCGGCGATGCCGCCCTTCTGCGAGCCGAACAAGATAAGCAGGCGGCAGCGCGCCCAGTCCACCTCGGTGTGCATGGCGCCGTTGTTCAGGTAGTGGGCAGTGACGTGGGCGCCCGAGAAGCCGCCCTGGCTCCAGTTGGGCGTGCCACAGACCTCGGCGAAGGCGCCGATAGTGGCGGTCACCCAGTCGGCTTCCCCCGTTCCCTGGAAGACCACCAGTTTGCGGGGGTCGTCGGCCAGCACCGGCTTGATGCGCGACGCCACCATGTCCAGGGCCTCGTCCCAGCCTATCTCTTGCCATCTGGGGTCAACGCCCACACCCTTCTCCGGGTTGGTACGGCGCAGGGGGCGAGTCACCCGGTTGGGGTCGTACAGCGTCATGAGGTGGGCCATGCCCTTGGCGCAGATGCGCCCGTTGTTGTGGGGGTTATCAGGGTTGCCCTCGATCTTGACGATAACCCCATCTTTGCGGTGCACCTTGAGGCCGCAGCAGTTGGGGCACACCCGGCACACGCTGGGAATCCAGACGTCGTCAGGCATAGTCAGATACCTTCAACCTTATTCCCTGAAACGTCAGTTGTATTGCACGCGCTCAGTTGCCACATGATACCGGCGCCTCTGGACAAGACTCACGTTTCGGGCGTCAGGCCTCCCCCTCACTCTAACTCTCTCCCTCCAGGGGAGAGAGTCCCGATTGCATCGGGATCCCTCGAAGGGAGAGGGCCAGGGTGAGGGTGAGGCTCGACCAGCGCCATCGCGATGGCATCAACCACGGAGTTCGTGTGCGCCAGGACGTCGTTGTTCCAGAATCTGAGAACGAGATAGCCCCTCGCCTCCAGCCAGTCCGTCCTTTTCTGGTTAGCTTCTGCCACGGTGTCACTATTGTGCTGCCCCCCATCCAGCTCAACTACGAGCTTCTTTTCGAGGGCCACGAAGTCCACGATGTAAGGCCCTATCGGCTGCTGCCTGCGGAACTTGGCGCCTGCCGCCCGCCTACCGCCCAACTTCGCCCAGAGCAACCGCTCGGCGTCGGTTTGCTGTCGGCGAAGCCTCCGCGCGACACGTGTCAGGGTCACGCTTTGCTCCAGCAAGTCTCCCGCCAATCTAGCGCTCTCCCTTCTGGGGAGAGAGGAAGGGTCCCCCTACCGGGCCAGCCACATCTTCTCCGCCCAGGCCAGGGACATCTGGGTAGTCATGGAGTCAATGAGCGGGAAGCCCCGCACGCGAGGCCCCAGCAAGCGGAAGTCGTCATGGGACGGCGCGCGCACCACGTAGGCCTGGTCCACAATGCGGACCTGTATCTGCCGGGCCAGGTCCTTGGCCCTGTTCATGTCCACGGTGGACCGGAAGTCATCTATCAGCTTGTCCAGCGCCGGGTCATTGACGTAGCTCTTGTTGGTGCCCCCACCCGCCTCACTGTGCAGGAAGCTCAGGAAGTAGTAGGGGTCAATATCCATGGTGCGGCTCTCGGCCATCTCCTGGTAGTTTGCGCTATTAGTGATGCGCTCCTGATACTCACCTCTGGGTAGGGACTTGAGCTTGAGCTTTACGCCCACCCGAGACCACATGTCCACCAGCCCCTCGAGGTTCTGGTTGTAGATGGAGGCCACGGTGGGGTCGAACTCCATCAGGGCCTCGAAGCCGCTGGTGTAGCCGGCCTCGGCCAGCAGCTTCTTGGACTCGTCGGGGTGGAATTCAAGGTAGCGGCGCACCTCCGGCGGATACTCGTCAACCTTCAGCATCCAGTTGTGGGCGGGCGCGGCATAGCCGATGACGGTGCCTCTACCCTGCATGACGGATTTGACCAGACCTTCCCGGTCCACGGCCATGGCCAGTGCCCGGCGGACCCGGATGTCGTCGAAGGGCTTCTTGTCGGTGCGCATGAACCAGATGCTGGGGGCGGTCTCCAGGCAGGAAAGCACCTTGATGTCGCTGTTCAGGAAGGGTGCCGCCTGGGGATAGGCCAGGTCGCGCGCCCACAGCTCTACCTTCCCCGCCCTCATGGCGGCCAGCGCAGTGGCCACATCGGTGAGCAGTATCCACTCGATGCCATCCATATAGGGCAGGCCCTGCTTGTAGTAGTTAGGGTTACGCTCTATCACCAGCTTCACCGCGTTGACCCACTCTTTGAGATAGAAGGGGCCGGTCCCTAGCCATCCCGTATGGTCAATCTGCCCGTCCTTCTCAACCTCTTTGGGCAGAATGAGGCCGCCGTAGTGGTTGGCAAATACGCTGTCTACAATGGCGGGATAGGGGCTTTCCATGGTGAAACGGATGGTCAGAGGGTCCACCGCGGTAATAGATGTTATGGGCTTCATGGCGATGGCGCCCCGGCTCTGGAACTCCCTGTAGCGCTGGAGGCCCCAGATGACGTCGTCGGCTGTAGCCATGCGGCCGTTGACTGGAGGCTTGTCCACGAACTTGAGGTCCGGGCGCAGCTTCACCTCCAGGGTAGTATCGTTGGTCCACTTCCAGCTCTCGGCGCCTTCAGGCCCCACTGAGAACTGGCAGGGCCCAGCCGGCTGGCGTTGGGCCAGCGGGGTGTAGATGATGTCATACACCATGGAACCGTCAGACCCCAGGAATCCCCGCTTGTGAGGCTCAAAAGTGACCACCTGCCGGCGCCAGCGGGCCTTGAGCATGCCGCCGGACTGCGGCTGGTCTGCTTTGGGTGCGGCCGTGGCCGGTGGTGGGGTTGGCGAGGCAACAGGTGCCGCGGTGGGCTGCCCGGTGGCCCCGGTGGCGGTTGGGATGGCGGTGGCCGCAGGTGCAGCGCGGGCCGCCGTAGTAGGCGTGGCGCGGGGTGGGGTGGTGGGCGTGGCGGCGGGTGCCGCCGAGGAGCATGCCGCGAACACCAGGAGCCCCAGGGCCAGCATGCTTACCAGTTTGTTGCGCATGGTCTCGATACCTCCTGGCCAGTATGTGGCGCAGCCCAGGCCGTGCTGCGACCGGTGCGATAGAGATACGCAGTCTATAACACAGCCCTGCGCCCCTGTCAAGAGGAACCCTACGGCTCTACGGCCAACGTGTGGGGGCGAAGCATGCGTGTCACAGGCAAAGGCCGGTCCCCTGACGTGCCCAGGATGCTTCGCCCCTACGGGCCCGCGGGCCCCTCAAACGGATTCTTAACCTTCCCTTAACCAAAGCCCCTGGCACCAGGAAGGAATATTTCATTACACTTCTTATTGTTCAGTAGCCACATGGGGCCTGGCACGGGCACACTTATCGTAACGGAAGGGGGGACCATGAAGACTCTGAACAGGCGAGATTTCCTCAAGTACGCCATGGGCGGCACTGCCGTGCTATTGGTGGGCAGCAAGCTGGGCTGGATGCTGAAAAGCCCCGGGCAGGTTGCTGCCGCTAGCCAGACCATCAACCTGCGCATCACCGATGCCATGAAGGAGATGGTGACCCATAACGCTGTCAACCCCGCCCGGTGCTACTTCTGGGTGTACAAGAGCGTTGTACCCGACTACCTGCCCGAGGTCCCGGGTCCAATTATCATGGCGACCAAAGGAGACCAGGTAGGCATCACCATAACTAATGCCCTGGACGAGCCTCATGCCTTCTACATCCCGGGCATCTTCGACAGCGCCACGGTGGGGCCAGGCGGCCCCATACAACCGGGCGAGACCCGCACCGGCACCATAGACCTGACCAACGCACCGTCCGGCGCCCACCTCTACTACGACAACCTGAATGGCCCGGTGAACCGGATGATGGGGCTTCACGGCACTTTGATCGTCATGCCCACGGCGGCGGCTGCCGGGCACAAGTTCACCCCGTATGACAGTCCGACCCTTGCCGTGCAGAAGCTGTTCGACGATTTCGGGCCTACCGCCCACTTCCCCGGCCTGGCCTGGGAGGAGGGTGACAGTACCCCCTGGGCACTGGACCCCGCCATGCCCAACACCACCCCTTTCCGGCAGTACGTCTGGCTGACGCACCAGGCCAGCCCCAAGCTGTTCGCCGAGGTGGGGGACTACACTGCCGGACAGGACTACCCGGCTGAGGAGTTCATGGAGAAGTTCCTGCGGGGACCGTTCAAGGTCAACAACAGCCGGGTGAGCACCGACCCCGCCTACACGCCGCAGTTCTTCACCATCAACGGCCAGTCCGGGATGTTCGCCCACTTCAGCCCGTACCTTACCCCCATAGGCCGCGTAGGTGAGCCGGTGGTGGTCCACATCCTGAACGCCGGGCTGTGGACCCATTCCATGCACCTTCATGCCAATCACATGTACATTACTTCCGTCAACGGCGAGGTCCAGGAGAACCCCATCTGGGTGGATGTCTACAACATCCACCCCATGGACAGGGTTGACTACACCGTGCCCGTCACCAGGCCGCCGGACGTGCCCAACGCCCGGGGCATCGGCTTCCCAGACACCCCCTTGACCACCATCAACGGCCACCCGGTCTGGCCGCCCGTTGAAGAGATGAATGTGTACATGCCGCCCAAGGGGACCAAGGCCAAAGCCGCCGATGGGGTTACCGATGTTGAACTGGGGCAGCGGATGTCGCCCCTGTGTTTCCCCATGCACGACCACTCCGAGCCTTCCCAGACCGCCCAGGGCGGCAACTACAACAATGGGCTTATCGCCGGCATCTACTACACCGGCGACCGGAACACCCCCGGCCATTTCGACTTCCCCATGGAGGAGGACTTCCTCATGGCCTATCAGAACATCCGTGGTTGCATCGAGACAGAGCGGGCAGCCCCACCCCTGGGGGAGGAGCACCACTAATAGGTGGGTAGGTCGGGTTCGCTAACCCGATGCGCCAGGCCGGCGGACTGATTAAGGAGAAGGACGATGTCAGCCACAAATCCAGAGTTTGGCGGTTCGGACCCCAACAAACCAGCGATACCTCGCCAGTCGGTGGTGGGCATGGAGGGGATGTGGGTCAAGATGTTCGACCCGCCCACCGATAGTCCCCCTACGCCCGACAAGGTGGCCCCCACCAACCCGGTGCCCGAGGTAATGGCCGCGGCGGGTTTTCAGATCACGCCCAGTGTGCCCCATACCGTGGTGCGCGACCTGCAGCACAGCCAGGACATGGCTACCTGGGACGCCCGCCCCGGCGGCATGAACTTCATGCTTATCCGGGCTGGGGACAATCCGGCGGCCGTGGGGACGTTCCCTGGGCCTACTCTTCGGGTGCCCAGGGGCGTGGTGTTCCACGGAGGCGTCCAGGGCCACAGCCCGCCGCCGCACACCATCCACTGGCACGGCATCGAGCCTACTCCCATCAACGACGGGGTGGGGCACTGCTCCATGGAGGTGGGCCACTACACCTACCAGTGGCAGCCCAACTTCATGGGCTTCTACTTCTACCACTGCCACCGGAACACGGTGCAGCACTTCGAGTTCGGCCTGTACGGCGCCCTGCTCATAGACCCGCCGGACGCCTTCTTCGCCACCCAGTGGAACCCGGCCATCGCCATCGGCGCCTGCCGGGACGGCAAGCGCCGGGTGGCGGCCAACCTCAGCAACATCCGCGGTCCCACGGGTGGCGGAGTACCCCTGCGCCCCACCAGCGGGGCCGGATTCGAGGGTGACATCATCCCGAACCCGTTCCCAGGGTTCAACGGAAACCTGCTTACCGCGCCGGACCCGGAAGGACAGAACCCCGATCTTCCGGGCTACCTCAAGTTTCCCACGGACCCCCACGCCATGACCGTCCCCTATGACGTGGAGGCGCTGTGGGTGGTGGACGACCGCGACTCCAGGTGGAGCGACCTGGCGAAAAACGCCAAGGCCACCTACCCCAGGTACGGCAGCATACCGGGTGTTAACGACAACTTTGCTGGCAACGCTGGCAGCGGTCTCAATGCCGACGGTTTCTTTGCCTTCAACGACTTCCATTCCGATTACTATTACGTCACCGGAGTTCCGGTGCCGGCGGCGCGGGCGGACAGGGGTGGGACCGGCGTGGGCACCATCCCCGGGGGGATAGTGATCCCGCCGGCCCTGAATAGTGGCGTCAGCGGGACGCAGGTGTCCATCAACGCCGAGACAGGACAGAGCGTCCTGGTGCGCTGCCTCAATGCGGCCTACAACTGCGTGGCCTGGAGCTTCCCGGTGGACATCGTGGTCATCGCCTGGGACGGGCGGGCGCTGGGCGTGCCGCCCTTCGGGGAGTACAACCACGCCTACAAGGTGCCCGCGGGCACGCGCATCCATGCCAGTGTGGCCCGGCGCTTCGATGCGCTGATCAGGTCGGACGTGCCCGTGGATGCACTGGCCACGGTGGAGTTTATTGATACCCGGGGCCAGGTCCCGGGCTTCCCCGAGCAGGTGCTGATGACCGCCAGGATACCTGTGGTGATCACAAATGCGCCGGCGGGAGCCATCTCGGGCACGGTGACCAAAGACTCCAGCTCGGTGTTCTCCGGAGTCACCATCACCCTCACCGGGCCTGTCACCAGGACCACGGTGACCGACGAGGACGGCAACTACAGCCTGGTCGGGCTGCCCAACGGCAACTACACGGCTACCGCCTCCTTCCCCAACAAGGCGTTCACGCCAGCCAGCGCTGATGTGACCATTGGCGGCACCCCTGTAACCGGCGTCGACTTCGTCAAGGCGGCGCCTGCGGGGGCTTACTCCATCACCGGCACGGTGCTCGGAAAAGGGAAGGGAACGCCCGTCCAGGGCGTCCAGGTGAACCTCATCGGTCCCGTCAACTGCATCGCCGTCACCGATTACTTCGGCGGATACAGCTTCACCGGCCTGCCCGACGGCCGCTATACGGTGGTGCCTTCCCACCAGGACCTGAGGTTCCGCCCGCGACAGAGGAAGGTGAGAGTCAGAAGCGGTGACCAGAACGCCCAGCACTTCAACGCCAGAGAGCTGTAGAGCGGACAGGTCCGACTACCAGTTGCAGAAGAGGAGGAGAGGGCAGCTACCATGAAATCGAGGCTACCGGCCATCGCAGCAGTGTTCCTGGTCCTGACGTCGTTACTACCTATCACGGCGCCCGCCCAGGCCCAGTCGGCGCCGCAGATAACCCTGGTGCACCCGGCGCTATCCGCGGTGCAGTTGGGCAGCGGAGCGCCCAACGTCATCAGCGTGTCCGTTTCCTCACCGGGCTCCACCATTACCTCGGCGGAGTACCAGTTCCTGTTCGGGGAACCGGCGACCACCATGGTGGCCACCGAGGTGTTCGCCCAGCAACCCGGGCTGTCCGTCGTACCAGAGCCCACGGCGGGGGTGGGCGCCACGGCGGACAACACGGCTATACCCCAGGGGGTGCCCCAGGACTCCATAGTCGAGATGGTCATCTGGGGTACAGTCACCGGGGTGAACTCCGCCACCGGCGAGTGGCGGATCGGCACTCCGCCGGTGTTGGTCTATGAAAGCCAGTCCACCAACCGGCAGGGCAACCCGGCGGTGGGCGACGCGGTCAGGGTGCAGGCCGTCCGGACGCTGGCACCGGGGCCCATCGTGGCCAGCGTCGTCAGCCGGCTGGCTGGCGGTGTCTCCACCACCGCACCCACCATAGACGTGTCGTTCCTGGTCAACGGTACTGTCCAGTCCGTCCAGACTCCTGTGCAGTCTGCCGGCATCAAAGTCGGGGGGACCACCTGGACCATGGGGACCGCAGCCTTCCGCACCGATGCCCCGAGCTCCCCCGCCTTCATTGACCAGGGTGTGGGACCGAACTCTGCGGTCACCATGCGGTTCACGACAGCAACCGCTGGAGGGGCTATTAACACGGCCCTGGAGATCTCCGCCCAGGAAACAGCAAACCTGACCCCCGTGCATCCCAACCCCGTGGCCAACAGCGAGCTTTCACCCCTCGACCTACCGGCCGGCGCCTGGAGGCAGTCCGAGATCGCGGGTGTGGTTTCTGGTGCCAACGCCAACGGCGAATGGCTGATCGGCACTCCCCCCGTTGCTGTATACGAGCACGCCGCCACCCAGTTCAGCGGCTCCAGGTTGCCCACGGTGGGTGACGAGGTCCGCATCCTGGCCAACCGCACGGCGGCGCCGGGCCCCCTGGTGGCTGCCAGGATAGACTTCCGAAGAGGCGGGCCACTGGCCCAGGCCCCGGCCTCGGTATCCAGCACGCTCCTCTTCAACGGGACCGTTCAGGCCACCGGGGCTGACACCTGGACAGTCGGCGGCGCCAGCTTCGCGGTGAGTGAGGCGGACATACGCTCCGGGGTGGGCATGGGCAGCGCGGTAACGGTGGAGTTCACCTCTGCGGGGCCGCTGCCACCGGACGAGGCCCGCTGGGCGCCCCTGGCCCTGGACCCGGCCACCGGGCGGCGTAGCGCCGTGCTCAGCGTTCCCGCGGTGAACGCCGACCGGGCTGGCACCCTGTTCCTGCGGGCCTCCAACGCCCAGCAGCAGGTCACTACCACTGTGCTCGCCGCCAGCCTGCTGGCTGTGCCGGCGGCGGCGCCGGCGGCGCCCACGAATCTGTCAGCGGCCAGCGGCCCTCAGGTGACCGTGACCTGGACGGACAACTCCACCAACGAGGCGAGCTTCAAGCTCCAGAGGTCGTCGGACAGCTTCGCCACATACACGGAGTTGGCCATCCTCCCGGCCAATACCCAGGGGTTCACCGACACCACAGTGACACAGGGTACGACCTACTTCTACCGGATTGTCGCCGTCAATGGCGCCGGCTCCACTATGTCCACCCCGGCTAGCGTGACCATTCCCTCGCCCCAGCCACAGGCCACGCCGACGACGCAACCTCAGCAGTCTCAGCCTCAACCTACAGCGGCGCCGGCGCCCACGGCCACGCCCATACCTGCGCCCACCGTCATCCCCCAGGCGCAGGTGGTCCCCGTGCCCGTGAAAGCAGGGGAGACCCTGGCCATTATCCAGCCGGATACGGAGGGCAAGGTAGAGCTCGAGGACAGGACGGTCATCACCGTGCCGCCCCTGGCCCTGGGCGCCACGGCCCAGATGAAGGCCCGCGCTGTCCCCGAGGTGGAGCTGCCCAAGCCCCTCACCAGGGGCAAGGTGACCAAGGCCGTGGAGATCGAGGTCTTCGATGACAAGGGTGGCAAGATCGAGTCCGTAGAGATCAGGCTGCCTATCACCATCGAGGTGCCCCTGAGCGCCGACGATCTGGCGGCCATCGGCGACGACCCCAACAACGTGGAGCTTCACCGCTACGACGAGGGCCTGGGTGTGTGGGTGAAGCTGGCCTCGGAGTTGGACCTGTCCAAGAAGGTGGTCCGGGCGCAGCTCAGGCACCTGTCCCTGTTCGCGGTGGTGGTGCCCGCACCGGTGGCCCAGGTCCAGCCCACGCCCACAGCGGCGCCGCCATCGGCTGGCGGCCAGGTGCCCGGCGCCTCGGCCTGGCTGGTGGCCCTGGTAGTTGGCCTGGGTATTCTCCTCTTCGGCTACCGCCTGCTGAGGGGAGCCCGGGAGCCAATCAAGAAAGACTAGGCAGACTCAGGCAATAGGCATTGTAGGGGCGACCCGGCGGGTCGCCCCTACGTTAGCCGTCAACGGCGTCGGCCTATTTGCCGTTTGGGGTTTGCTGCTGGCACGTATGGGGGCTGAACACCTGGGCCGCGGACAACGGCCACCGGGCGGGGAACGGGCGTAGGGGCAAAGCATCCGGAGCACAAACAAAGGCCGTTGCATGACGTGCCCCGGATGCTTCGCCCCTACGGTTGTCCTCCTTCCGCGTCTGTTCTCTGTGGGCCCGGGTCCAACCCGTTCCCGTGCCTCGGGCAAACCCACACGGCCAACAGACCGGTGCCTCCACGTGGCAGAACGTAGGGGCAAGGCACGGGGCAAGGCGCCGCCTTGCCCCTACATCCTTAACCATTCCTTAACGATAACGCCTAGCGTTAAGCGCTGGCCTTTGGCTACCTTGGAGATAGCGGGATGCTGCACTGTTCCTTTCGAGGGACGCCAGCGTCACGTTGGAAGCGCAGCGGGCGTGCTGCCATAAGAGAAACGAGGGAGGGTGACCACAATGACAAGGGGACTAGCTTTGATTGCTGCGGCGTTCCTGGTGCTGACGCTGCTGCTACCCACGGCGGGCCAGGCCCAGGTGGCGCCACCGGAGAGGCCCATGGGCCTGGCCGGGGCCGTGGCCAGCGCAAGCTCCATAGGCCTCAACTGGTCGGACAACTCGGCCAATGAGACCGGCTTCCGCATTGAGCGGTCGGCCAATGGGACCGACTTCAGCATGGTCGGTACCACTTCAGCTAACACGGCCAGCTACACCGACCAGACCGTGATCAAGCCTAACGCCTACTGGTACAGGGTTATCGCGGTCAATGACGCTGGCGAGTCCCTGCCGTCCAACACCGTGCGCGTGGGCTGGGTGGGCCCCATAGACCCCATATCCGTTTTCCAGGGCAACCAGAACTCGGGCTTCCCGGCCTACTACTCGGACGACAACGGGACCCGAGTGGCGCTGCTGCCCATCACCGGTGATGGGGCCACCGCTCCCACCCAGACCTATGAAGAGCCCAACTCCGCCAACCCGTACTCAGTACAACTCGGCTTTGAGTTTGAGGCCTTTTACTACCTGGTGGAGACGAGTATGGCCACCAGGCGCCCCGATGGTACTGCCGGGACTGCCTTTGTGGAGTTCGCGGTGGAGGCAGCTTTTGGCACGGCTGACCCGCCCGAGGCTGCCGCGCCTGGCGAGGAGATGGTGTTCAGCCGGACCCGGATCAGGATTGACGTCCCGGCGGCAGGCACGTATACGGTCCAGCACCCGTATGGGACGAACGTGTTCAACGTCACCACGCCGGGCATCAGGGCGATCAATCTGACCGAGGACATCGGTGCGCTGGCGCGCGATTTCACCACGGCAGCTACGGCCGTTGCCCCCATCTCTGGTTTCCTTCGCCAGGCAAACCCGCCGGCGGGCTGGCTTGGAGATGGGGTTACCGAAGGCTCGGTCACCGGCAGCCCCACCGGCTTCAACAGGGTCAGGATAACAGGTCCGCAGGGCGCTAACCTGGATGGCCAGGGCAACAACTTCGTGGAGACTGACCAGTTCACTGTGTCCGCACGCCTGTTTGTCGGGGCGCCACCCGAGGCCGGTTTCAACGCCGCCTGTCAGCCAGCGAACTGCAAGACGCCGGCGGCGGTGACCTTCACCGATACCTCGGCTGGGGCACCCACAAGCTGGCTGTGGGACTTCGGGGACGGCGTCACCAGCAATGCCCAGAACCCCACGCATACCTACAACGCGGCAGGGAACTACACCGTCACCCTGACCGCTGCCAACCTGGGGGGATCGGACTCCAGGTCCCAGGTGGCCAGCATTTTCAGCGACCCGGTAGCCAGCTTCACCAAGAGCGCGGCCAGCGGCCCCGCGCCCCTGCGTGTGGACTTCACCGATACCTCTACAGGCAACCTTGAAAGCTGGTCGTGGGACTTCGGCGACGGCAACACCAGCACCAAGCAGAACGATAACAACCGGTTCCGGGACCCGGGGACCTACACGGTTACGCTGACGGTGGCCAACCCCGTAGGCTCAAACTCGATTTCCCAGACAGTTACTGTTTCCACCGCCTTTGTGGCCAGCTTCACCAAAACCCTTGACCCGGTGAACGGTGTTGCCGCGGTGACCGTGACCTTCACCGACACCAGCACCGGCGCCACGCCCACAGGCTGGTCATGGGACTTTGGGGATGGCACCACCGGCACCGATCAGAACCCCGCTCCCAAGACCTACAGCACGCCGGGGAACTACACTGTCACCCTGACGGCCACCAGTGACCTGGGCCCATCTTCCGCTTCTCAGACGGTGAGCGTCTACGGCAGCCCCGTGGCCAGCTTCACCAAGAGCGCCGGCAGCGGGACCGCGCCGCTGACCGTCAGCTTCAGCGATACCTCTACAGGCAACGTGACAGGCCGGGAGTGGACGTTGGGCAATGGCACGAGCAGCACCGCTGCCAGCCCTGGCACGACCTACACCGCAGCCGGGACCTACACGATTACTCTCACGGTGACCAATCCCGCCGGTGCGGATTCCACGTCCCAGACAGTAAGCGTCAGCAGCCCTCCGCCGGCGGGTGGAAACCAGGGTGGTGGAGCACAGCCGCAGCAACAGCCGCAACCCACACCCGTGCCGGTGCCCACCCCGACGCCAACTCCCACCCCCACACCTGTTCCGCCCACCCCCACTCCCACGCCCTTGCCGCCGGTGGTCGCGGTGGCCAAAAACGACGGTGAGGCTACGGCGGTCATCCGGCCCGGTGTGCGGGTGAAGGTGGAGCTGGAGCTAGAGGACAGGACCCTGGTCACAGTGGGCCCCGGGGCCTTCCCGACCACCGTCCAGTTGAAGGTCCGCAGAGTTGAGGAGAAGGACTTGCCCAAGCTGCCGGCCAAGGGCAAGGTAAGGAAGGCTGTGGAGATCGAGGTCTTCGACGACAAGGCGTTGAAGGTGGGGTCCACAGCCGTCCAGGAGCCCATTGTCATCGAGATACCACTGAGCGCCGAAGACCTGGCGGCCATCGGCGATGACCCCAACAACGTGGAGCTGCACCGCTACGAAGAGGGCCTGGGTGTGTGGGTAAAGCTGGGCTCAGAGCTGGACCTGGCCAGGAAAGTGGTCCGGGCCAACTTGCGGCACCTGTCCCTGTTCGCGGTGGTGGTGCCGGTGCCGGTGACCCAGGCCCAGCCCACGCCCACGGCGGCGCCGCCATCGGCCGGCGGCGAGGTGCCCGGCACCTCGGCTTGGCTACTGGCCCTGGTAGTTGGCCTGGGTATTCTCCTCTTCGGGTTCCGCGTGCTGAGAGGAGCCAGGCAACCAATCAAGAAAGACTAGGCAGACTCAGGCAATAGGCATTGTAGGGGCGACCC
>JACPQM010000090.1 GCA_016190505.1 Chloroflexota bacterium
CTTCAAAAGCTCCAGCTCCTTGAGTGCCTCGTCCTTCTTGATCTTCTTGAGGTCCGCCTCCAGGCGGCCGATCCGCTTCTCCACGAGGTCCAGGTCGGCCAGCAGGAGTTCAGTGTTCACCAGGACGGCATCGCGAGCGGCATCCACCTTGCCCTCGACGTGGGCGATGCCCGGATCCTCGAAGGTGCGGAGGATGTGCAGGAGGGCATCCACCTGGCGCATCTGGCTCAGGTAGTGGCTGCCCAATCCCTCTCCCTGCCCGGCGCCGCGGGTCAGCGCCACGAAGTCCACGAACTCCATGGTGGCGTGGGTGACCTTCTTGGGCTTGAAGATCAGGGACGCCAACCGCTCCAGGCGCGAGTCGGGCACCTTGACGACAGCCACGGCCGGCTCGTTTCCCCCGTGGTGGCTGACGTGCGCGCCGCCCGCCACGCAGAGCAGGTCGAAGAGGGTCGTCTTGCCCGTGGCCGGCAACCCGATGATCCCGATGCGCATGATGGCGGCTCCGAGGGGAGGCGAGAAAATTCCTGAGGGATTGTCCCAGTGGGTCTCGCCAGTGTCAAGCCGGTTCTGACTCACCGACATCGAGCCCGGCCCCGGAACGACGGGGCAGGGAAGTGGTGTTGTCAGCTCCTCAGCGTAGCCACCAGGGGGGACATCGTGGCAAGCTCCACGAACGGACGTGCTCCCGCCCGGAAAAAGCGGGGGGTCGTACGTTGGGCAGGCCCTCTCAGCGAGTCCAACCCGGGCGGCGAGGTCCTCCAGGAGAGGCTGATCCTGTCTGCTCATCCTCGCCGGGGCACCGAACCAGGAGGGGATCGGTGAGACGGGTGCATCCGGCCTCGGCTGCCACCTCAGAAAAGAGGGCTAGCCTGTTGACAGACAAACCGGACCTCGATAGTCTTCTTGGCAGGTTATCCCGACCCAGCTGGGTATTGCAACGGGACGTTTGCCCGCTCTGCGTCCGGGGGGCGGTCCTGCCCTTTGAATGGACCCCCCGGGGGTGGGCATCCAGGGAGCGCCAGATGCTGGCTCATCTTTCGATGGCTGAACACCCTGCCGGATCCCCCTCGTCTCCCGCCACGAAACCTGCGTGGCGAAGGTGAGTCATGAAAACCGTCCAACAGATTCTGAGACATAAGGGGAGTGCCGTCTGGTCCGTTACACCGGATTCGATGGTCTATGATGCCCTGAGGCTGATGGCCGAAAAGGGGGTGGGGGCATTACTCGTCCTTGACGCAGGGAGATTGGTCGGCATCATCTCGGAACGGGACTACGCCAGGAAGGTGATCCTGAAAGGGAAATCCTCCCTGGACACCCCCGTCAGCGAGATCATGACCGAAAGGGTGATGTGTGTGCGTCCAGGGCAGACCGTTGAAGAGTGCATGGCCCTGATGACCGAAAAACGCGTCCGGCATCTCCCCGTGCTCATCGATGATCAGGTGGTCGGTGTCGTTTCCATCGGGGATCTGGTCAAGGCCAGTCTCGATGAGAAAGATTTCATGATCAAGCAGCTTGAAAACTACATCACGGGGAGCCGGTAGTTGTCACGGCTTTCCAACAGGCGCCGTCGTCCTCGGGGGAAATACATTGCCGCGGGGACGAGGCGGAAATCCTCAGGGTTGCCGGCGGCCCGGGAGGGACCTGAGAGGGCCCGGAGCGCACCAGCCCTGAGTCAGCGGCAAAAACCAGAACACCCAGGAACCATATGATCGTCAGCGTCCCAAGAGAGTCCGTTCCAGGCGAGCGGCGGGTGGCACTTGTTCCGGAGCTTGTGCCGACGCTTTCGAAGGCTGGCCTAGAGGTCGTAGTGCAGGCCGGCGCGGGGGCGGCGGCCGGTTTCCCGGACCCATCCTACCTGGAAAAGGGCGCGCGCCTTGAGCCGGACGTTTTCGAACTGGCCGACGTTCTCCTGAAGGTCCAGCCGCCGACCATCAATGAGATCGGCAAAACAAAAGAAGGCTCGATCCTCATAGGCTTCCTCCAGCCCTACACCAAGGGCGCCGAGATCAACGCCTTGGCGGCACGCAAGGTCACGGGGTTCTCAATGGAGCTCATGCCCCGCATCGCCCGGGCCCAGAAGATGGACGCCCTTTCTTCCCAGAGCACGGTGGCGGGCTACATGGCCGCCCTGCTGGCTGCCAGCTCAACCGGGAGGTTCTTTCCGATGCTGGTAACGGCGGCGGGGACGGTGCCCCCGGCCAAGGTTCTGGTTCTGGGAGCCGGCGTGGCCGGGCTCCAGGCCATCGCCACCGCCCGACGGTTGGGGGCGCTGGTGCATGGCTATGACATCCGGCCTGCCGTCAAGGAGCAGGTGGAAAGCCTCGGGGCCACCTTCCTCAGCATGGAGATCGACGAGGACACGGAGACGGCGGGCGGGTATGGCAAGGAGCTCTCGGAGGAGGCGCACCGGCGGGAGCTCGCCTTCATCGCCCAGCACGTCAAGGACGCGGACGTGGTGATTTCCACGGCGCTGATCCCGGGGAAGCGGGCGCCTCTCCTCATCACCGCGGAGGCGGTCGAGGCGATGAAGCGAAGCTCCGTGATCGTGGATCTCGCCGCCGAGGCGGGGGGGAATTGCGCCTTGACGCAGGCGGGGACGCAGGTAGTCCGCCACGGCGTCGTGATTCTGGGTCCCGTCAACCTGTCGAGCAGGCTGCCGCTGCACGCCAGCCACATGTATTCCAGGAACATCTCGAACTTCCTGCTCCACCTGGTGCGCGACGGGAAGCTTCAACTCGACTTCAGCGACCCGATCACCAGCGAGACCTGTGTGACACACGAGGGGAAGGTGAGGCGTTCATGATGGAGGGTCTGGTCATCCTCCTGGTGATCTTCGTTCTCGCCATGTTCGTCGGCCTCGAGGTCGTCACCAAGGTTCCGGCCAGGCTGCACACCCCGCTCATGTCGGGGTCGAACGCCATCTCCGGCATCACGATCATCGGCTCCACGGTGGTGGCAGGGCTGGGGGCTACGAAGCTCGCCACGGTCTTGGGGGTAATTGCCGTGGCGTTCGCCATGATCAACGTGGTGGGCGGCTACGTCGTGACCGACCGAATGCTGCAGATGTTCAAGAAGAAACCGGAGGGCGGGAAGTAATGGCGGCCCTCATCGAGTTGGCGTATCTCGCCGCCGCCGCCCTGTTCATCATCGGCCTGAAGCGCATGGCGTCACCGGCCACGGCGCGCGCGGGGAATTTCCTTTCCGCGGTCGGGATGCTTATCGCGATTGTCGGCACCCTCCTCGACCGGCACATCGTGAGCTTCCAGTGGATCGTCGTAGGGGGAGCCATCGGGTCCGGGCTCGGCCTGTGGATGGCCCGTGCGGTCAGGATGACCGCCATGCCACAGATGGTGGGGATCTTGAACGGCTTCGGCGGCGGGGCTTCACAGCTCGTGGGGGCCGCAGAGTGGCACCGGCTCATGCAGCCCGGGGCTCTCCTCCCGCTGGACACGGCGGTCAGCATCTACATGAGCACGCTCATCGGGGGCGTGACGTTCGCGGGGAGCATGGTTGCCGCCGGGAAGCTGCAGGAGATCGTCCCCGGCCGGCCGGTGCTCTTCCCGTTCCAACACCTGTTCAATCTGGTCCTGTTTCTGGGCGGGGCAGCCATGGGAATGTACCTGCTCATTTCACCCGGTCGCCCGGAGGTGTTCGCGGCGATGAACGTGGCCGCCCTTCTCCTGGGCGTGCTGCTCGTGATCCCGATTGGCGGCGCGGACATGCCCGTCGTCATCTGCCTCCTCAACTCCTACTCCGGGTTGGCGGCCGCGACAACCGGGTTCGTGATCTCGAACCACGGCCTCATCATCAGCGGGGCGCTGGTGGGCGCCTCCGGGATTATCCTGACCCAGATCATGTGCCGGGCGATGAACCGGTCGTTCACCAACGTCCTGTTCGGGGGGTTCGGGGCCGCCATAGCCGCGAGCGGAGGAAGTGGCGGGCGCGGCGCCGCGCCCCGGGGCGTGCGCGAGACCTCGGCGGAGGAGGCGGCCCTGCTGCTCGGCTACGCCCGGTCGGTGATCGTTGTGCCGGGCTACGGGCTGGCGGTGGCGCAGGCCCAGCACCAGGTGCGGGAGCTGGCCGACCTCTTGGAGAAGCGCGGGGTGGAGGTCAAATACGCCATCCATCCCGTGGCTGGCCGTATGCCAGGTCACATGAACGTGCTGCTGGCGGAGGCCAATGTGCCGTATCCGAAGCTCTTCGATATGGAGCAGATCAACCCGGCGTTCGAATGGACCGACGTGGCCCTGGTGGTCGGCGCCAATGACGTGGTGAACCCGGCGGCCCGGAACACCCCGAACAGCCCGATCTACGGCATGCCGATCCTGGACGTGGACAAGGCCCGGCACGTGATCTTCCTGAAGCGCAGCCTGAATCCCGGCTTTGCGGGGATTGACAACGAGCTCTTCTACAACGAGAAGACCTTCATGCTCTTCGGGAATGCACGAGATTCCCTCATGAAGCTCGTGCAGGAGGTAAAGAACGTGTGATCCGTCCGGGCACGCGGGGCCACCCCATGCCGCCACGCCTTGAGCCGTCACGACTCCCGTATTGAAGTTGCGGGCTTGTATGCTATTCTCACCTGCGCTGATTGCTGACGGGGTGAACAGCGCCGAATCGAGGGCGTTCACCTGCGCGTACCTGCCGCTTCGTCACGGTGAGGCCTGGCTGTTCTGGAACGATGAAAGCGTACCTCGACATTGAGACCTGCGCGGGCGGCCAGGTGACGGTCGTCGGGATCTATCGCGAGGACCGCGGGTTCCGTCAACTGGTCGGCGGGGAGATCACCGATGTGGCCGTGTGGGAGGCGCTGGACGGAGTGGATACGCTCTGCACCTACAACGGGGATCGGTTCGACCTGCCGATCCTGGAGCGGCAAACCCGGCTTGACCTTCGATCCCGGTTCCGGTCCCTGGACCTGCTCCGCGAGTGCCGGCGGGTCGGATTGAAGGGCGGCCTCAAGCGGATGGAAGAGCGCTTCGGCATCGCCCGCGGCACCCGCGGGATGAATGGCTGGGACGCCTTGCAGCTCTGGGCGCGGTATGAGAGCGCGGGAGACCAGGAGGCCTTGAGATTGCTCCTGGAGTACAATCGCGAAGACGTCATGAACCTCGTGCAGCTTGAACGCATCGTGATCGGCGTCGGGCTGGAGAGCCGAGAGCGATAGCGGCAGGCCATTCAAAGTCCGAAGTCCGAAGTCCAACGTCCGATGACCTCGGACGGGCGACCTCGGACGGGGGACGCGGGATTCCGATCGCTGTCGCTATCGGATGTCGCTGTCGGAGATCGTGGAAAGAATTCAGCGATGCGGATTGCGTTTGCCACGGTGGGCTGCCGCCTGAAC
>JACPQM010000099.1 GCA_016190505.1 Chloroflexota bacterium
TCCTTTCAATGAACCGTGCCATCGCCGTTCATAGCCCTACATTGGGTCTGTGCTAAGGACTTTGAATGACGCCCTTTCCGTCATCGCGAGGAGTCCCGACAGGGTCGGGACGACGAAGCGACCTACAGACCATGCCACCGCTCCCGACATGTCGGGACTTCGCTGCGCTCGCAATGACGGTCAGCAGGTGGGCTAATGGATGTCATGTTGCGGCACTGGGCGACGGGACCGGCTGCATCTTGTTGTTTTCAACGAAACGTGCCCTTTCGGTTCATGGCTCTACATTGGGTCCCGACGGGTCGGGACCTGCAAGACTCGCAATGACGAAACAAACCTCGGCAAGATTCCACAACACCCGTTGGACGTCATTGATGGCGCACAGGGCAGCTGAACCGCTGCCTCTCCTTGCTCGCAATGACGCCAAGAACCCACCGTTTCACCCAATGCGTGAGCTCCTTGAAACTGGACTCCCGCTCGAGGCATTGCCCAGCGGGGGAAGACAGTCCTGCGCTATGTTCTGGAGAAGGCGGGACGCGCGGGTATTAGGCAGCAACAGGTTTGCTACCCCTATTGCGCTTCTTCCGTCTCCGGACTACGCTAGGGGCGTGGTCAAGTCATGGGGCAAGCACCTCGACACGTCGAGGCCTGCACGGGCAGCACGTAAGGGAGGGCTGATGCGCACGGCAAGATACGCTGACCGCTGGCCCGGCAACTACCGGGCAGGGATGTGGATGTGGCTGCTGCACCGCATCTCGGGCGTGGTGCTGGTCCTCTATGGCATCACCCACGTAATCGTCATTTCGTCGGCTCGCACCTGGGGGCCGGGCACCTTCGACCGGGTGCTGGAGAGGCTGGGCAGCCCGCTGTTCCTGGCCCTGGACGTCCTGCTGGTGTGGGCGGTGCTGTTCCACGCCTTCAACGGTATCCGCTGCCTGCTCCTGGACCTGGGCATCGGCGTCAGGAGGCACCACAAGCCGCTGTTCTGGGCCATGATGGCTATCGCCGTGGCCCTGCTGGTGGTCAATGTCGTGGTGTGGGCGCCCTACATCCTGGGCAAGCCCCTTGCCGAATGATGTATCCGTAGGGGCGTATTGCAATACGCCCCTACGCTGCGACCGCGAATTCCAACAGGGCAGACTCCTGGCCAGGGCAGACACGCAGGTCTGCCCCTACGTGGGTATCGCAGACGGGATTGTAGGAGGTGAAAATGGCGCAAGCTACCAAGACGGCCCCTAACGTAGGGGCACCCCGATCCATCGGGGCACCCCTCATCCCGCCCTATCCGTTGGGGTTCACCGCCTGGCTCCTGCAAAGGGTCACCGCGCTATTGCTAGTCGTATTCCTGGGCATACACATCGCGGCCTTGCACTATTTCATAATCGGCCAGCACATTACCTTCGACCGGGTGGTAGAGCGGTTCCAGAGCCCATTCTTCATCGTGGTGGACATGGGCATCCTGATCACCGCCGCCTTCCACGGGCTGAACGGTGTCCGGGCGGTGCTCCTGGACCTGCCCATATCGCCAGGGGTGCAGAAGGCTGCCTTCTGGCTTCTCGTGGTCATCGGCGTGGTAGGCGTGGCATATGGCATCAACGGCCTCATGGCCTTCCTGTGATACGGGACCACAGCATGAAAAAACATCAAATACTGGTCATAGGCGGGGGGCTGGCCGGGCTGCGGGCGGCCATCGAGGCCAAAGAACGTGGCCTGGACGTGGCCGTGCTCTCCCTGGTCTACCCCATGCGCTCGCACTCGGTGGCCGCCCAGGGCGGGATCAACGTGGCCCTGGGCAACCGCCGCGATGTGGGCGAGGACAACCCGGAGAAGCACTCCTTCGATACCGTCAAAGGCTCCGACTACCTGGCCGACCAGGACGCGGTGGAGACTATGTGCCAGGAGGCGCCCACCCGCACCTACGAGCTGAACCACTGGGGCACGCCCTTCAGCCGCATGCCCGATGGCCGCCTCGACCAGCGCCCCTTTGGCGGCGCCGACTTCCCCCGTACCTGCTATGCCGCCGACCGCACCGGCCACGCCCTGATGCACACCCTCTACGAGCAGAGTGTCAAGCGCGGTATTCTGGTCTACAACGAGTGGGCGGCGCTGTCGCTGGTGATGGCCGACGGACGTTGCCGGGGCGCCGTGGCCCTGGACATCGCTACCGGTGCCATCGAGGCCTTCGCCGCCGATGCGGTAGTCCTGGGCACTGGTGGAGTGGGCCGCATCTATAGCCTGAGCACCAACGCCCACATCAACACCGGATATGCCATGGCCATGGCCTACTGGGCGGGCGTTCCCATCAAAGACCTGGAGTTTATCCAGTTCCACCCCACGGCGCTGCCGGGCACAGGCATCCTGATAACCGAGGGCGCCCGGGGCGAGGGCGGCTATCTACTGAACAACAAGAACGAGCGCTTCATGCGCGACTACGCCCCCACCAAGATGGAGCTGGCGCCCAGGGACATTGTCTCCCGCTCCATTCGCACCGAGATAGACCTGGGGCGGGGCTTCGAGCCCGGCGTGGTGCACCTGGACATCCGCCACCTGGGCAAAGAGCGCATCATGGAGGTCCTGCCCGGCATCCGGGAGATTTGCCTGAAGTTCCTGGGCTTCGACCCCGCCGACCAGCCCATCCCCATCGTGCCGGGCCAGCATTACACCATGGGCGGCATTGACACCGACGTCTGGGGGGCGACCCCAGTCCCCGGCATCTTCGCCGCCGGTGAGTGCGCCTGCGTGAGCGTCCATGGTGGCAACCGCCTGGGGGGCAACTCGCTGCTTGATACGGTGGTGTTCGGGCAGCGCTCGGGGCAGCGGGCCGCGGACTACGTGTTGGGCCTGGAGGCCCCGCCCCACGGCCAGGCCGCCTTGCAGTCGGCACTGAAGCAGGAACAGGAGCGGGTGGCGGGCCTGCTGTCCCGGGACCGGACCCACCTACCGGCAGCGATCCGGGAGAAGCTGGGACAGACCATGTTCGACCAGGTGGGCATCTTCCGGGAGCCCAAGCCTCTTCAAGGGGCCCTCGATACCATCCACCAACTCCAGAAGGAGTACCCAGGTGTGGGAGTGGGTGGCAAGTCCCGCCGGTTCAACCTGGACTTATTGCGCACCCTCGAGCTGCGGGGTATGCTCGACCTGGCCGAGGTGATCACCCTGGGGGCGCTGGCCCGGCAGGAGAGCCGGGGGTCCCACTTCCGCCGGGACTTCCCCGAGCGCAACGACAGGGACTGGCTCAAACATACCCTGGTAACCTACAGTGCCCGGGGCCCCCAGGTGAGCTACAGACCGGTCGTGGTCACCAAGTGGCAGCCCCAGGAGAGGAAGTACTAGCCATGGCCTCCGTAGCGGCAATTCATGAATTGCCGCTACGGGAACTGTCGCCAAAGCGCAAAGAGAGGGGGAGCAATGGATAACAAAGTCCGGTATGCCACGGCCGCTGGCGTCGCGCTCCTCGCTATCGGTATGGCCCTACGAGGACTCGCTGACCAGGAGGGGCTACAGATTGTCCTGCTGCTGCCCACGTTTCTCATTGTCGGGTTTGTAGCTGCCGGCGCCAAGCGGGGCTTCCTCTTGGGCTTTGTGCTCGCCCTGTTATTCGCCCTGGTGAACAACCTTCTCGTGTTCCCGGGGAACGTAAGCTTCGATAATGCCTCCGTGGCCATCGCCGTGCTCCTATTAAGTTTCCTTTTCCCCGCCCTGATAGCTGGTGGACTGGCCAGCCTGGATGGCCTCGTTGGCAAGAGGGTGTTCAAATAGGGACAGAACATGACTGAACAGGCAACGCTCTACGTCTTCCGCTACGACCCGGACGCTGATGGCACGCCCCACTTCGACCGCTTCACCGTTCCATGGCAGAAGGGCATGACGGTGCTGGACGGCCTGTACCACGTCCTGGACCACCAGGACGGCTCGCTGTCCTTCCGGGCGTCCTGCCGCGAGGGCGTGTGCGGCTCGTGCGCCATGTATATCAGCGGCGCCTACCGGCTGGCTTGCCAGACACTGCTGGAGAACCTGCCCGGGCGCGAGGCCACTGTCAACCCGCTCCCGCATCTGCCCGTGCTCAAGGACCTGGTGGTAGACATGGAGCCCTTCTTCCGCCAGTACCAGCGGATCATGCCTTACCTGAAACCCTCTGAGCCACCCCCGGACAAGGAGCTCCTCCAGAGCCCCAAGCAGCGCCATGTGCTCAACATCCACATTGACTGCATCCTGTGCGCCGCCTGCCACTCGGCCTGCCCGCTGACCTGGGCGGACAAGGACTTCGTGGGGCCGATGGCCCTGAACAAGGCCTATCGCTTCGCCGCCGATAGCCGCGACGCGGCCCGCAAGGAGCGGATGCGCCTGATTGACCCCAGCGTGTGGAAGTGCCACACCGTGTTCAACTGCACCGAGGCCTGCCCCAAGAGCATCCCCATCACCACCGCCATCGAGTCGCTGAGGCACATGGCGCTGGTCCAGAGGCTGAAGTTTTGGCAACGCTGAACATAGTCTCGCCCTTCGCGGAAGACGTTGTCGCCCGTCTGCATGCCGGGGACCAGGTCTCCATCTCGGGTGTCGTGTATGCCGCCCGCGACGCGGCCCACAAGCGACTGGTGGAGGCGCTGGCCCATCCCGACAAGTCGGGACTACCCTTCGACATACGCGGCCAGACCATCTACTACGTGGGGCCAACGCCAGCCAAGCCGGGGGAGGTCATCGGCTCGGCGGGGCCTACCACCAGCAGCCGCATGGACCCGTACACCCCGCGGTTGCTGGAAGCGGGCCTGCGGGCCACCATCGGCAAAGGCGGGCGCTCCGCGGCGGTGAGGGAGGCGCTCGTCAGGCACAAAGCTCTGTACCTGGCCACCATCGCCGGGGCGGGCGTCCTGCTCTCCCGCCGCATCCGGCGGGCGGAGCTAGTCGCCTACGGCGAACTGGGCCCTGAGGCTATCCTGCGCCTGGAGGTGGAGGACTTCCCCGCCATCGTCATCAACGACATCTATGGCGCCGACTGGTTCCAAATGGCCAAGGCGCAGTACGCGCGACCGGCCAGCTAGGCGTCCTCTAGGTGACGGCACCCCTAACGCCGGACATGCTCTCGCGTTTGTCTGTCGCCCCTGGCGTGCAGGCGCTTTCACCTCTTGGAAAGGCCCGCACCGAGGGTTTTGCGACTACGCCGCCTTCCTCAGCCCAACAGCCTTCAAGGCGGCCAGTGCCCTATCGTAGTCCGGGTGCTGGCCCACCTCGGGGAGGTACTCCGCGTAGCGGATAGTTCCCTGCCGGTCCACCACGAAGGTGGCCCGGGCCAGCAGCCGGCGCTCCTTGATCAGCACGCCATAGGCCGCCCCAAAGGACGCCTCCCGGTAGTCGGTCAGCGTCTTGAGATTGGTAATGCCCTTGCCCGAGCAGTAGCGCGCCAGGGCGAAGGGCAGGTCCATGCTGACGACATAGACAACGACATCTGAGAACGTGGCCGCCTCGGTATTGAACCGCTGCGCCTCCAGATCGCATATAGGGGTGTCCACCGAGTGCACCGAGGCAATAAGGCGAATCTTGCCCGCGCTCTGCGACAGCTTCACCACCTCCCCCTGCGCATCCACCAGCCCGAAGTCGGGGGCCTTGTCCCCCACCCTCAGCTCCGGTCCCGCCAGGGTGAACAGCTTCCCCCTGATGGCCACCTTCCTTTCGGTGCCTGCTATCATGGCTCCCCCTCCTTTCCCAACATCAACCCTATTGTAGCTCACAGAGAAGTTGGAACGATAGCCAGAGTCCCAGACTCCCGGACTCCCTGTTGTTTGCCGCAGGCTGGCGCCCGTGCTACACTGTCAAATGGCGATGGGGTTCGCCTGAGCTTCGAGTGGCCGAACCATCCCACCCCCAAAGGGCGGGGTTGACGACCCCTACTAGTAGGACTGGCTGGTAGGGGTTTTTTGTTGCCCGCTGCTGGCCCGAATGGAGGGACCATGGAGAGCGTCTGGCTCACGGCTGGGCTGTGGATGGGCCTGGCCCTGGTGGCTAGCCTCGTTTCCATCAGGCTCGGCATCTCGGTGGCACTGGTCGAGATCTTCGTGGGCGTGCTCGGCGGGAACGCCCTGGGCCTTGAGCGGACTCCATGGATAGACTTCCTGGCGGGCACCGGGGCGATACTACTCACATTCCTGGCCGGCGCTGAGATAGACCCGGCTGCGTTCCGGCGGCACCTCCGGGCCAGTCTGGCCATAGGCTTCGTGTCATTCCTGTTCCCGTTCCTGGCCGCGGGTGGTTTCGCCTACTTCGTATTTCACTGGGACCTGCGGGCCGCGGAGATCGCGGGGCTAGCACTTTCCACCACATCCGTGGCCGTGGTCTACGCAGTCATGGTAGAGACAGGACTGAACGAGACAGACCTGGGCAAGCTCATTCTGGCCGCCTGTTTCGTGACCGACCTGGGCACAGTGGTGGCCCTCGGCGTTCTCTTCGCCAACTTCAACCTGTGGATGCTCGCCTTTGTGGCAGCGGCCGTGCTAGCCCTCTGGCTCATGCCAAAGGTAGCGCCATGGGTGATGGCCCGATGGGGCCAGCGGGTAAGTGACCCCGGGACCAAGCTGTTCCTCTTGGTCCTGTTCCTGTTGGGGTGGCTGGCCACGACTGCCAAAAGCGAGGCGGTGCTGCCAGCATACCTGGTCGGTCTGGCCACGGCGGGCGTATTCCTCCGTGAGCGCGCGCTGCTGCACCGCATGCGCTCGGTCGGCTTTGCCCTGTTGACTCCCTTCTACTTCATCAAGGCGGGGCTGTTTGTGTCGCTGCCAGCAGTGTGGGCCGGCCTGGGGCTCATTATTGTCCTGCTGGCGCTGAAGGTAGTCGCCAAGTCCGTTGGGGTGTGGCCCCTGGCCCGCGCCTTTGGAATGAGCGTCAGGGAGGGCAACTACACCACGTTGCTAATGTCCACCGGGCTGACCTTCGGGACCATTTCGGCGCTCTTTGGTCTCACCAATGGGGTTATCAGCCCGAGCCAGTATACTATCCTGGTGACGGTGGTCATTGGCTCTGCGGTGGTCCCCACGCTGGTTGCTCAGACCTGGTTCAGGCCCGAGGTGGCCCAGGCACCGCCCGCCGGGGCGGGCGAAGCTCTGACACACCCTCGGGTGCTGGGCCAGCCTCAACCCAGGTCTGTACCGTCAAAGGGCGCAGGACCAGTCCCACACCCCCCAAAGGGGATAAGCTAGACCCACAGCGGCACGGAGTCGCACAAGGGGGCACACCTTGTACCGGCACATCCTAGTCGCCGTCGACGGTTCGGCGTCCTCGCGCAGAGCCCTGGACCTGGCCTTGGCGCTGGCCCAGGCCCTGAATGCCAAGCTCTCACTGGTCTCGGTGGAGGAGGAGCTACCTCACTTTCCGGGCGAGGTGGGCGAGTTGAAGGAAGAGAAGCAGCGCCAGAACGAGTACTGCCGCAGAATCCAACGAGAGGCCCACGAGACGGCGAAGCTGCGCGGCATTCTATTCGCCAGCGCAGATATCCTGACCGGCCATGCAACCCGCCGCATTGTGGAGCATGCGAGAGCGGTAGGTTGCGACCTTGTGGTCCTGGGCCACAGCGGGCGCTCCGGCGCTTGGGCCAACCTGCTGGGCAACACGGCAGAGCGGGTCAGCCGGCATGCCCACTGTAGCGTCTTGATCGTCCGGTAGCCAACTGGAAAGACCGCCTGGTGTATACTATCGTTTATCTCTTTCTGGGAGGTGGAGCATGGCAGAGCCCAAGCAGCTTTTTATTGACCTGCGCACTGCCGTCGGTACCGCCGATGCCCGGCAGGCCCTGCGAGAGCAGCATGCCCGTTGGCTCCAGCCCCTGGTGGACCAGGGCAAGGTAATCATGGGCGGGGCACTGGCCGATGGGACCGGCGGAGTCATCATCTTCGAAGTGTCCGGACGGGAAGAGGCCGTGGCCCTGACCCAGAAGGACCCCTATGTGGTCAACGGACTGACCCGGTCCAACATCAAGGCCTGGACGGTGAGCTTCCACCAGTGACGACAACTGCCACGGGAGACCAGTGATGCCTGGACCGACAGAGCTATTCGTGGACTTCCGGACGCCTGTCCCAGGCGCAGAGAAGGCCCTGGAAGCGCACATGCAGGCCCATCGCGCTTACCACGCGCGCCTCCGGGACGAGGGCAAGCTGTTGATGTGCGGCCCCCTGCTGGATGGCAGCGGCGCCCTGGTGGTGTTGTCGGTGGGCTCCCTGCAAGAGGCGGAGGCCGTCACCGGCAACGACCCGCTGGTGCGCCATGGTGTGTACAAGTCCAGAGTTATGGCCTGGAGCGTGCGCACTTCCAGAGAGGGCCTTCTCTGACCCGAAATTTGGTTGATGACCACCACTGGGGCACCCCTACGGGGGACTGTTCGTGTATACTGCTGGTATCCTGCTGAGGGGGTGTTGCATGGCCGGACCAAAGAACCTGTTCATAGACCTGCGCACCAGCGTTGGCTCTCCCCAGGCCAGGCAGGCCCTGCATGAGGCCCACGCCCGGTGGCTCCAGCCACTGGTGGACCAGGGCAAGGTGATCATGGGCGGACGCCTGGCGGACGGGACCGGCGCCGTGATCATCTACAATGTGGCCACCATGCATGAAGCCGTAGCCCTGAACCAGAAAGACCCATTTGTGGCCAACGGGCTCACCGTGCCCAACATCAAGGCCTGGAACGTTAGCTTCTACCAGGTTAGTGGCAATCGCTAAGGAGACCCAACATGCCGGAACCTCGCGAGCTGTTCGTGGATATGAGGACCCCGGTCCCGGGGACCGAGAAGGTGCGGGAGACCCACCTGCCGGCGCACCGGGCGTATCTGACCCGACTCAGGGATGAAGGCAAACTGCTGATGTCCGGCCCGCTGGTGGACGGCAGCGGCGCGCTGGTGGTCTTCTCCGCTGGCTCCCAGCAAGAAGCCGAGACGCTGACCAGCAACGACCCCCTGGTGCGCTACGGCGTCTACAAGTCCAGAATCATGGCCTGGAGCATTCGCACCTACAAAGAAGGCGTCCTCTAGCCGCGACCTGACCCCTGACCGCCTCAGGGTCCCTGTATTGGACTGATCAGACCGATCGAACAGATAAGCGGACCTGCCCTCCTTGATCCGCCATCAAAAACGAAGACCAGGAAAACCCGCTGCCTTGGGCACACCCCGAGATCCGGCCAAAGCGTAGGGGCGACCCGGCGGGTCGCCCCTACGCTTTGCTGTTCCACCTGGGTGAGAAAACCGCCCGTTCGGGTAGACATAATAGGCGGCGGATTCTGGAGCTTCAAACCCCCCTTGACAAGACGCAGCCCCGATGTATAATACGGGGCAGTTGAATATGGGCGACGTACGGTTACGTAGTACCCTTAGACAGCAGGCGGTTAGTCCGCAAGTCACCTAGTGAAAAACCCAGGAATGTTCCTGGGTTTTATTGTTTGTGCGAAAGGGGGTGATCGAAGATGGCCAGCAAGGGCAAGCCCAGCAAGCCCGCAGCCAAGCCGGCGACCAAGGCGCCCGGCAAGAAGTAACAAGAAGCTTGAATGCCGGGCATTCTGCTCCCGGCACTTTGGGTTTGGGAGTATCCGGTTGTTCGAGCGAGGTCGCGGTCGGTCACTGTTCAAAAGGAGGTGATTCGCACATGGCCAGCAAGGGCAAACCCTCGGGGCCCGCAAAGCCCGCTCCCAAGAAGTAGGCAGTACCTGTCATAGTTAGGAAAAGAAGGGGGCCACTCGTTAGAGTGGCCCCCATTCTTTTTTGCCAACTATGGCCAGTCGCGCATCATCTCCTTGAGGCGCTGGGCTAGGCGAGGGCTCTCCCGTAGCCTCTGGATGAAGATCGGGCAGCCCTCCAGGACGGCGTTCTGCGCCACCGAAGCCATACCCGTGAGCAAGTCAGCCAGGGCCGCCTCGTTACCGGGCGCCTGCATGCCCCGGAGCTGGCGGTTGAGGTCCTCCGGCGTCACCCGCAAGGGTAGGGCGCACGACCGGTACCAGGGGCACTCGCGGCATTGGAGCAGGGCGGAGGCTTCGTCTATGATGTCAGACATATCAAGGGATATGGTAGCCCTTTTGTGAGCAGTATGAAAGAGCTAACGACACGGGGCAGTGAACCCAACCTGTGTCTTTGGCATAGTGCGGCTAAGAACGCCGCTGACGGTTCACCTGACCCATTTGAGACGCTTTTCTCATCCGTTCAGACCTGCGGCTCAGTGTCCCGTAAACGAATACGGACGCAAGGCCAACTATGTCCAGCCCGGCGATTGCTACGCCTGCCCAGTCATGGCCAGTGTAGACGAGAAAAACGGCTCCGACCACCAAAGATAGCGTTACAAAAAGACCGGCCCACAACCCACGGTCAGCTCTCTTGGAATCACCTACAACAACCGTCTTTTCGAGAAACTGACGGTGCTCAACCTGCTGTTCGGCCATCCGAAGGATGCGATTAGCGGCGTCCGGGATGACATCATTGTACTGCTGAAGCATGGCAGGAGGCGGAATCGGGCCATCATAAGACGCCTGAACGTGCGTCTCTTGCCGGACGACACGCGACTTGGTGCCTCGAGACTGCTGGTTGCTTTGGAGGGACGCAGAGTTCTTCTTGGGCTTCGCCATTAGCTACGCAACGGGTTTGGGCACTTGGTCTTTGAAGGCTTCCAGAGCCTTCCGTATTGCGGAACCCACCACCCCCCAGTCCATCCAAAGAGCTACTTGGTCAGCTGACTGCTGGGACGGCGACCGATTGTACTCGTTTAGGGTGTTGCCAAAGTCAAGAATGCGTGCCATGCCTTCCCAGAATGATGGCTCCGCGTATATGAAATCACTACGGGCTTCCATTCGGCTCACCTCCCGCCGCAATCCCATTGTAGCCCACCAGACAAAGGCTTGTCCACGTAACGTACGACTTACGTTTCTGCGCCGCGAAGCAAAGGTTCCCGATCACTTCAGCATGTTATCCGGATAGAGCATACAGCACACTACAACTAAGCCCCTGGGAAGTCAAGGGATAGATGGCGGTGCAGAGTAGCCCATTGCCGTCATGACAGTCTGAAACGAGCGGCCATAGCCTACCAGGACACCACCCGCTGGCTCTCGAAGACCAGCCGGACAATGGCTTCATAGCTCAAGCCGGGGTACGTCGAACGGCCACCTCGGGCCTGGACGTCCTCGGCACCCGTCAGGACCGGACCGGAGAAATCCGGGCGGTCCAGCACCGCATCCTGTAGCAAGAGTAAGGTGACCTGGTGGCCGGCCGCGCGTTGGGCCCGGGCCACCGCTAGCGCCTCGCCATCCCCCACACGCCGGACGACATGGAGGATGGTCAACGGGCCTGCCGGCTCAGAAGGCATAGGCGGCCTCCGCCTGGGCCAACTCGTGGGCCAGAGCCTGCCGGTCCAATCTCTCGACCGAGGGGCGCAGGTCTGAAGCCTTCAAGTGACGGGCCTCCAGCGACTCCTCGTCGGCCACAACCCTGGCCCCCAGCATAGCCAGCGCCTCCATGTGCTTGGCGATGGGCTCGCCGCCCACCACCTGGGGCGCCAGGGGCACGGCCAGCCAGACGGCCTCACCCAGTAGATAGACGTTTACCTGGTTCTCCGCCAGAGTGAGACCCACCGCCTGGCGCAGCCCCTCTGCCGCCAGCACCGAGTTCAGCGGCGAACGCCGGATGATAACGGCGACGCGCTTCTTGTCAGGCATGAGGGACCCTCACCCCAACCTCATTCCTTATTCCTTCGGCTATGCTCAGGACAGGCCCAAAGGTAGAGGGGACACGCCCTTCCAGGTGTCTGCTGGTTACCCAAGGCAAATCACTCGGTCGGCGTCATGCACCATCTGGGCCCAGTCTGGCTGGCCACCCCACAAGATGTAGTCAACCTTGGCCACCCCACGCTGGTGGGCATTGTGGGCACACAGCGAGACGTCGGCCCCTTTATCGGTCAGGCCTTTGAACTGGTTGACCAGGTATACGGCATCCTCCATCAGGAAGATGCCAACCTGGTGGCCCAGGGCCAGGGCTGCCTCGGCCAGATGAGTCGCCGTGCGCAGGTCCTGGGAGCCGAAGCCCGAGAGCAATTGTATGGCTAGCTTCATTAAGTGGCCTTACGCAAGGTAATGGTCCAGTCGGTGGCGTTGATCTTCTCCACGCCCAGGACCTGCTGGCCCTCGTTGGTCATGCTGCGGGGCACGTTGGTGGTGGCCGGTTCATGGTCCACAATGACCTGGAGCACCTGCCCCACGTCCATCTCCTCGAGAGCCAGCTTGGACTTGACGAAGGTATAGGGGCACACCTCGCCCTTCAGGTCCAGCTCAACATCTATCGCCACCGCTTCGGTCATGTTCTCCTCCTGCCGTATCAAACGAAGAGCGTGACCTGGGCCTGGGAGGCATACTCCAGGAAGGCGGCTGCCCCCTGGAGCTCGACGCCATCCACCAGGTCCTCCTTGCTAATACCCATGATGCCCATTGTCGTGGTGCAGGCGATAAGCCTGACCCGAAGCTGTTTGGCCAAATCGAGGAACTGGGGCACAGTGGGCATCTTCTGCTTCCGCATCATGCGGCCCATCATCCAGGTGGCCATGGCAGTCATGCCCGGTATGGCCCCCACGATGTTCGGTACGGGCACAGGCATGGCCGGGTTGGCCAGGGGTGGCACCTTGAGCCGGGCCAGCCTCTTCTTGTTCAAGATGTCCAGCCCGTAGAACGTGAAGAAGATGGCCGCCTCCTGGCCCATGGCTGCGGCTGTGGTAGCCAGGATGAGGGGCGGATAGGCCATGTCCAGGGTACCCTTGGATGCCACCAGCGCGATACGCTTGACCTCAGTCTCCTGGTGCGCCTGGGCGTGGAGCCGGGCAAAGGTCTCGGCATCCAGCAGTTGACTATCCTTGACTTGTACCATGGCTATCCCCCTTTCCTTATGAGGTAGGTATAGACGCCCTGCGCTTGGCGGCTCTCCACCAGCGTGTGCTTCTGTGCCCGGCACCAGGCGGGGAAGTCGTCGCAAGAGGCAGGGTCGGTAGCCACCACCTGGAGGACCTGGCCCGGCCGGAGCTTGTCCATGGCCAGGCGCGCCCGCACCACCGGCATGGGGCAGAGCTCCCCCTTGGTGTCTACCACCTGGTCAATACTCACTTCGGCCACTGGGCTGCCTCACTTCTCGATGGGTGTGTTAGGGTCATTGCCCCACTCCACCCAGGAGCCATCGTAGTTGCGCACCTTGGGATATCCCAAGAGCCGGAGCACCAGGTAGTCCACGGCAGCCCTTACCCCGGTCTGGCAGTAGGAGATGGCCTCCTTGTCCGGGGTGACGCCGGCCTTGCTCAGCATATCTCGCAGCTCCGAGGCTGGCTTGAACACCGCGGTCTGGGGCACCAGAGTGTCCGTCCAGTTGATGTTCACGGCGCCGGGTATGCGGCCTCCCCGGGCCGACCGGACGTCCTCCCCGGTATATTCCTTGGGTGTACGGGCGTCCACAACGGCTATTCCGGGGTTGTTCAGGCGGTCAAGGACATCCTGCTTGGTGGCCACCTTGTTGGGGTCCGCCTGGGCGGTGAAGCTACCCGGCGTCGTCCTGGTGGCTATCTTGGTGACCTCCCGGTTTTCGGCGGCCCACTTGGGATAGCCTCCGTTGAGCAGGCTGACCTGCTGGTGGCCGTAGTAATCCAGGAGCCAGAACAGGCGAGCCGCGCTCAAGGCATTGTCGTCATAGATGACTACACGGCTGTTGTTGCCGATACCCAGGCTGCCCATGACCTCGGCGAACTTCTCGGGAGGGGCTGCCATGCCGGTTACCGGCTGGGTTATGGTCACCTGCGCCAGCGCCAGATTCAGAGCGCCAGGTACGTGCCCTTCCTGGTATTTTTCGGCGGCGCGCACGTCCACAACACGCAGGTCAGCATCATTCAGGTGCTGGGCCAGCCAGTCGCTCTCCACCAGGAACTGTGGGTTAGCGTAGCCCGCAGGCGCCAGCGCGCTGGTCGGCGCTGCCGTAGGCGCCCTGGTGGGGACCGGGGTTGCCGTGGCTGCCGGGCCGCAGGCGGCCAGAACCAGCAAGAGCACCCCCAACAAGGTCCAGGTCCGGTGATACATGTTCCAGAACCCCCTTTTCTGTTACCGTTTGCCCGCGTACGGGCGAGGCCACTTCCTCTCCCTTTGGGAGAGGATTGAGGTGAGGGCCGTCATTTCCCTCACCCCTTCATTGTATTCAGGGCAAGCTCTAGCCCTCTCCCAGCGGGAGAGGGGACTACTTCTTCTTGGTGAGCACCAGGCGCCACTCGGCGCCGTTCTGGTGGACGGCTACCTCCCAGCCCAGCCGGTGCGCCTGGGGTGGGATGGTCTCCAACGCAGGGGGATGATCGGTGAGCACCTCGATGGCCTCATCCCCCCTGGCCTTCTTCATGGCCTCCACGGCCTTCATCATGGGATAGGGGCAGATCTCACCCCGGACATCTACCTTCATCTACAGCCTCCGGACAACCTGAATACCAGCCAGCGCGCCCAGCGCCAGGCCGCCGGCGAACACCCAGCCGTTCAGCGCCAGGGCGGGCACCGCCGAGAAGAAGGCTCCCAACGTGCAGCCCAGACCAAGGCCCGCCCCGTAGCCCAGCAGCACGCCCCCACCCAGCGACTGGGCGAAGCGCCGGCGCTGCTTGGGCACCCGGACTTTGAACTCGCCGGCCATCAGGGCGCCCACCAGGGAGCCCACAACGATCCCCCCATTGACCAGCAGGCCCCAGGTGAAGAAACCCTGGGTAACCGAGCTACCCACATGGCAGCCCTCCACCGCGTCCATCCCCAGTAGCTCTGGATACTGGATGCTCAGCTTGCCAGCGAACCAGTCGGACCAGCGCCAGACCTCGCCAGCTACTCCCCAGGGGCGGGAGAACAGGTACAGGAAAACGTTGAGCAACCCCAGCGTGACTCCCGCAGTTATCACAGGCAAAGGGCGACGGAACAGGCCCTCGCCCATGGCCGCCAAACGGTCGCCAAGGGTACGCCCTGGAGGCAAGGCCGGCGGCGGCCGCGAACCCAGGCCGGAGCGTGACTCCCACCATATCACCAGCAGAAAAACAATAGCGATGGCCCCCAGGGTGACGGCCACGCCGCCCACCCAGCCCAGCGTGTGGGGCAGCCACACCCTGGGCATCGTCTCCATGGCCACTCGCCACCACCAGTTCCAGGTCAGGCCGATCAGACTGAAGCCCACCATCATGCCGATGACGGCCACCCAGGAAGCGACATAGCCCTCACCCATGCGGTAGAGGTTGCCCCCTATGCAGCCACCAGCTATCACCATGCCGATGCCGAAGATGATACCCGCAATAAGGGTAGCCGGCCCCAGGGGGAACACCGGGGCCCCTTGGGGTACCCGCCCGGGCACGATAGACGGCGAGTAGGTGTACATCACCAGGGCAAAACCGAGAGTGGCCACAAACAACCCAGCCAGGATCCCCTTCATCACCCGGCCTTCGCCCAGCAGGAACAGGTCGCGGAAAGCGGATGCGAAGCAAAAACGGCCCCGCTGGAGGACGAAGCCGAACGCCAGGCCGAATACCCAGATAAGAGCTATGCCTGGTAGCCGCGCTCGGAAGTAGAGGCCCAGCAGCGTGGCGCCCACCAGCACCAGCAGCCCGAACAGCGTCTGGCCACTGAGCCCCTGCCTGACCGCCCGGGTGGACACCGCTTCAGCCGACATGCGAAGCTACCACCATATCTTGGTGTCCATGTCGGGCTCGAGCTTCTTGAGCTCAGTGGTCCACAGCTTGGTGGACAGGTACTTCCAGCCACCATCGGCCAGGAGCATGACGATGTTGCCCCGCTCCATCCGCTGGCCGATGCGCTGGGCGACATGGAGCACCGCCCCAGAGGAGATGCCCGCGAAGATGCCTTCCCTTTCGGTAAGCTCCCGGCAGCCCTGAAATGCGTCCTGGCTGTCCACCATGATGCGGCTGTCCAACAGTTTCAGGTCCAGGATGGGGGGAATGAAGCCTTCCTCCAGACTGCGTAGGCCCGAGATGGCGTCCCCTGGACGAGGCGCTGCGGCGATCACCCTGGTCTCTGGGTTGGCCTCCTTGAGGCGGCGCCCGATCCCCATAAGGGTCCCGCCGGTGCCCAGCCCGGCCACAAAAGCATCTACGTGGGGCAAGTCCTTTAGTATCTCCACGCCGGTGGTCTCGTAGTGCGCCAGGGGGTTGGCCGCGTTGCCGTACTGGAAGATGTTGTAGAAGGTCTCGTCCCACTGGACCATACGCTGCACCTGGATGATGGCGCCGTTGGTCCCCCGGCTGCCTTCGGAGTAGACTATCTTGGCTCCAAAGATGTCCAGCATCTGGGTGCGCTCGGGGCTCACGTTCTCCGGCATCACCACCGTCAAGTGATAGCCCTTGACCCGGGCCACCATTGCCAGGGAGATCCCCGTATTGCCGCTGGTGGCCTCCAGGATTATGCGGTCCCTGGTCAACTCGCCACTGGCTTCGGCAGCCTCGACCATGTACTTGGCGATGCGGTCCTTGACGCTGCCGCTGGGGTTGTGACCTTCCAGCTTGGCGAACAGGCGCACTCCTGGCTTCGGGCTCAGATTGCTGAGCTCTACCAGCGGGGTATGGCCTATGGCGTCCAGTACGTTCTTAAGCGCCATCCGCGTGGTCACGGTGGGGCAACCCGCAGAATTCCTCGTAGTCAATGAGGTGCGTGACGGTCGGGTTGTCCCCGCAGACAGGGCAATTGGGGTTGCGCTTCAGGCGGACCTGGCGGAACTCCATGGCCAGGGCGTCGAATAGCAGCAGCCGGTTGGTCAGGGAGCGGCCGATCCCCAGTACGATCTTGACGGTCTCCACGGCCTGGATAAGCCCCACGATGCCGGGAAGCACACCCAGGACGCCGGCCTCCTGGCACGAGGGGACCATGCCCGGGGGCGGTGGCTCGGGGTAGAGGCAACGATAGCAGCCCTGGCCAGGGAGGAACACGGTGGCCTGTCCCTCGAAGAGGAAGATGCTGCCGTGGACGTTGGGCCTCTTGCCCATGACGCAGGCGTCGTTGACCAGATAGCGGGTGGGGAAGTTGTCACAGCCGTCCACCACCACGTCATAGTCGCTGATGATGTCCATGATGTTCTCTGAGGACAGGCGGACCTGGTGCTTGACCACCTGAACGTCGGGGTTGATGTCGGCGATGGTATCAGCGGCGGATACGACCTTGGGGCGGCCGACGTCGTGGCCGTGGTGGAGCACCTGGCGCTGGAGGTTGCTCAGGTCCACCACGTCGAAATCCACGATGCCCAGCTTGCCCACGCCGGCAGCCGCCAGGTAAAGGGCAGAAGGGGACCCCAGCCCGCCAGCACCCACCAGCAGCACACGCGACTGGAGGAGCTTGCGCTGCCCCTTGCCCCCGATCTGGGGCAGGATGATGTGGCGGCTGTAGCGTTTGATCTGTTCTTCGGTGAAGGGTAGTGCAGCCACCGCCATTTTTTCGCCTCCTGGATAATGAATTATTGTATATCGGCTAGGCCCACTTCATGGGGACTCGGCGTCTGGGGGGCTTAGATGTAGTACATGCCCTGCTTCAGGTGCTTGGCCTGCTGCTGAGAAAGCTGAGCGATACTGGTAGCGGCCAGCACCCGCTGGGTGGCCTCTTCCACAGTCCGCCACACCTGGCGCTGGGGGCAGAACTCCGCCCGCTCGCACTCGTCCGGGGAGTCAATACATTCCATGGGAGACATCGAGCCCTCCAGGGCGCCGATAACCGCTCCCAGGCTGATGGATTCGGGGTCCTTGGCCAGCGTGTGGCCCCCGCCCGGACCCCGGCGGCTGCGGATGAAGCCCGCCTTGCGAAGTGTGGTCAGGAGTTGGTCCAGATATGGCTCCGGAATTGACTGGCTCTGAGCAATCTCGTTGGTCTGCACCAGCCCTTGGCCGAAGTGCTGGGCCAGGTACATCAAAGCCCTCACCCCGTAGTCCACCTTCATTGATACTCTCATGGCCGCCACCCTTCATTGTTGACTCAGGAAATCAATTTCCGATTATAGCAGCCGGCTTGACCGCGGTCAACACCTAGCCAAACCTGGCTTCCCGTTGGATAATGGGGCTAATGCCGCACCATGGACACGTAGGGGCGAAGCACCCGGCGCCGCTATACGGCGGCCCCCGGCGCCGAGGCCGGGTGCTTCGCCCCCACCATGATAGGCTCGGGTCGTGAGCATGGCCAGCCCCATCATCGAGGTCTCCAAGCTCACCAAGGACTTCGGCGCCAGGCGCGCCCTCCGCGGGGTAGACCTGACACTTCAAGAAGGCGAGTTCCTGGTCCTTTTCGGCCCCAATGGCTCGGGCAAGAGCACCCTGATCCGTATCCTGGCCACCCTGGTCAAGCCCACCTCCGGCTCGGTACGCATCGCCGGCCGGGAAGTGAAGGACGACCCCAGAGCGGTCCGCCCACTGATCGGTATGGTGGGGCACCAGACCTTCCTCTATGACGACCTGACCGTCCGGGAGAACCTGGACTTCTATGGCAAGATGTATCAAACCCCCCAGCTCCCCGAAACCATGGGCAGCCTGGCCGAGATGCTGGGCCTGACCCCCTGGCTGGACGAGCGCGTGCGGACGCTGTCCCGGGGCTGGCAGCAGCGCACCTCGCTGGCCCGGGCTCTGGTGCACGATCCGCCCATTCTGCTATTGGACGAGCCGGAGACGGGCCTCGACCCCGAGGCCATCTCCCAGTTGCCCCAATGGCTGAACCGCGCGGACCATCCTTCGCCGAGCTCTCCGAGTAGACGCACCGTGCTCATGACCAGCCACAACCTGGACCGCGCCGGTGATACCGGGGACTCAGTGGCCGTGCTGGCCTACGGACGCATGCAGTACCGGGCACCGCGGGCGGGACTGGACCTGCCCTCTTTCAAGGAGACCTACCACAGACTGACCCAGGGAGCAATGGGCGGGCGCGCATAGCCCAATCATGGGATAGCGCCCCATCGCTCTCAACGCCGGTAGATCTGGCTCCGGTGACCGACTCGCAGGACAACAATGTCGTCCCCGACTAGATCGAATATGACCCGGTGGTCCCCAATGCGAAAGCGGTATTCGCCCAACTCGGAACTGGCCATCTTCCGGGCGTACCTAAAGGGTTCGTCGCGATACCTCTGCAAGGTCTCCCCGATTCTGCGCCGGGTACCCGGATCGAGAGAGTCCACATCCTTGACCGCGCGGCGCGTGAACCGCAACCCGTAGGCCAATCGCTGCTAACCTTGAAAGACATCCTCGGCTGTCACAGTCCGTCCCTGTTGATAGTCTTCTCTCGCCTCTCGAATGCTCTTGAGGTAGTCTGGACTGGTGGCTGCCAACAGGTTCTCCAGGAACCACTCCCGGTCCTCGTCATCCATCTCTTTTAGCGCCGCCACCAGCTCCTCCACAGGTATCCCTAACCTGAGCTTCGGACGGGCCGGTTTCCTCACCGCTGGCATATGGTCCCCCCTGGAACTTCGGTCACTTGCCAGACATTATATCACCGCGGTTGGCGTTTCTGACTGTGCCTCTGGCCTTTGCCCCTGCCAGGAACAGGCAGCGTACGCCACGGCACGGGCGGCCAAAGCTGCGTTGACCCTGCCCACGTGAGGGGGTAACATCATTGTGTGGGGACATTCAAGGTAACCCTGCACGTAGGCGACACGCAGGGGTTGCGCTGGGTGCCGCTGGAAGCCCTGGTAGATACGGGCGCCAGCTACACGTGGGTGCCTGAAGACATACTTCTGTCGCTGGGACTTGTTCCCTTTGCCCGGTGGGAGTTCGAAATCGCGGGCGGTGATGTTGTCGAGCGAGGCGTGACCGAAACCCGGGTGCGCCTTGATGGAGAGACCCGGACCAGCATCGTGGTCTTTGGCGACACGGGTTCTCTGCCGCTCTTAGGCGCCTACACTCTGGAAGGCTTCCGGCTGGCGCCAGACCCGGTCAACCGGCGCCTCATCCGCGTGCGAGGGTTCGCCATGGCTCATCCGGCCTGGCCGCTTTCCACCGCTTGACTTTTCTCCCAGGCCATGCATACTGGGTTCGCATCTCCACCGCAGAGAGGAGGCCCTATGGCCAAGAACGTCCCCATCAATCCGGGCTGGCCCAAGTACGACCAATACACCTTCGCGCCCGCGGTGAAACGTGGCAACATGCTGTTCATCTCAGGAGTCATGGGCCAGAACCCCGACGGCTCCTTTCCCCCCGACATCAGCACCCAGTTGGACCTGGCCTTCCAGAGGCTGGGCGAGGTGCTGGCCGCCGCCGGGGCCACCTTCGACGACGTGGTCAAGACCACCGATTACATCGCCACGCAGAAGGGCTACAAGGCCACCGCCGACGTCCGCCGCAAGTACTTCAAGAATGGATTCCCCGCTGCCACGGGAGTGGTAGTCAAGGAGTTGCTCCGCCCTGGCGCGCTGGTCGAGTTGGACGCCATAGCCATGGTGGGCTAGCGGGCAAGGGATAGTGGCCCCAGTGCGTATCACAGAGCGGCCAATAAGCGAGATGTTCTAGCGGGAACAAGTGCTTGACAAAACGGGCATTCGGCGCTATACAAGAGTCGTTGCTGGTTAGGCTGGGTATTCCCGTGCGCGCAGGGAGGTAGTCATGGCTACCAAGGCCGTAGATACGCGTGTCTCGCGTTTCCCCGTGATGGGCCTCAAGGAGGCCTACTCCCTTGTCCCAGACCTTAACGCCCGAGACCTCGTCCGCGAGGCCTTCGAGCAGATGTCCAGCGCCTGGTGCAAGTTCATCATGACCTACAACATGATCGAGGAGATGAGCGACGCCATCGTGCTGGTCCATGCCCCCTTGAACTGCCCTTCGTGTATGAAGGGGTACAAGGGGACGATGTACACCGACTTTGGGAACCCCCACCTTCACACCCCTACCACAAACGTCACCAGTGACCACGTGGTCTATGGCGGGGAGAAGGAGCTCAGGCAGGCCATCCTGGCAGTGGACCGGGACTACAAGCCCGAGCTCATCGTCATCCTCACCGGATGCGCGCCGGGACTGACCCTGGACGACTGCGTGGCCGTGGTCCAGCAGGCCCAGAGCGAGGTGCAGGCCAAGCTTTTCCATGTGCCTACCTCCGGCTTCGACTACACGGCCAACGGGTTCTTCGAGGACGTATTGCCCACCTTCGCCGAGCTAATGGACCCACCTGCACGTGTAGACCGTGAGAAGGTCAACATCCTGGGCAACAACAAACAGCCCTACTGCCGTGCCCGGCCCGATGACCCGGGCTGCGAGCGCCGCCAGAACTTCATCGGCGATGCCGAGGAGATGGGCCGCCTCATCGAGGGCATGGGCCTGCAAGTGAACGTGGTCTTCTCTTCCGACCCCTACCGGCGGCTGCGCCATGCCGCCGAGGCGGCCACCAACTCCATCACCTGTGCCTCCTACGGCCTGCCCCTGTCCCTGGCCATGAAAGAAAAGTTCGGCACGGGATACGTCAACCTTTGCCAGCCTTTGGGGCCCATTTCCACGGCTAGGTGGGCGCGGCTCCTGGGCGAGGCTACCCGGCACGAGGCAGAGGCGGAGGCACTCATCCAGCGCGAGTGGGCTGAGCTCAAGCCCATCTGGCAGGAGTGCGAGCACATGGTCAAGGGCAAGACCGCCCTGGTGGCCGGCTCCGCCAACCGTCCCTTCTCCATCGGCCGCATGTGCCAGGAGCTGGGAATGGACGTCTACCAGATGGGCAACCCCATCAGTCTCAAGGCCAAGGGAATTGACGTGGAGCACTGGATCGAGGTGGGCTACAATCCCAACTTCATCATCCGGGAGGAGCGCATCCCGGCAGGCACCAAGCTCACCGAGACCCTGGAGTGGTTGGGGCTGGAAGAGGACCAGGTGGTCTACTTCTACTGCGACTTCCCGGCTTACAGCCGCGCCGGCACCTTCGATCCAGCCAATGTGGCCCGCGTGGACACCACGGTCCACCTGGGCCGACACAAGGGTTTCCCCAGCCGGGGCGGCGGCCTGGGCTACAAAGGCGCGCAGGGCCTGTGTATCATGACCATGGAGGCGATCAAGGCGGCCCGCCGGAAAGAAGGGTGGACCTTCCTGGGGCGCCTGTATGGCAAGTCCTTTGACAGCTTCTAGCGGAAACTAGTCTACTGGGGAGATGAAATGAAGATAGTAACGTCCCGCACCGAGTACCAGGACCGCTACGCCCCTGGCCCTATGCTGGGCGCCGTGAAAGCGGCGGCAGGCATCCGTGGCTCCTTTACCTTCCTTCACGGCGTGGATGGTTGCACCTTCGCCGCCAACCAGTTGCGTAGCGCCGGCCCCGTGGTGGCAGGCAACTACATGCCCGTGGAGGCCGATGGCGCCCAGCGCAGCGAGATCGTGCTGGGCAACAACGAGGAGATGGTGACCAAGCTCGTCCTCCGCGAGGTGAAGAAGCTGCGGACGCCGCCCGGCATTGTCTTCCTGTTGACCTCGTGCGCCACCTCCATCATCCACGAGGACCTTCAGATGGTGGCCGACACCGTCAAGCAGGAGACGGGCTGCCAGGTCATACCCATTGACACGGGCGGCTACCTGGGCGGCTTCAACTGGGGCTCGGAGCAGGTGTGGAACGCTATCCTGAAGACCTATGTGCCCCAGGCCCCGGCCACCCAGAAGGGGCTGAACATCGTGGGCCCGCACCTGATGGGCTCCCGCAACTGGCCCAACGACATCAAGGAGATTGAGCGGCTGCTCACCGCCGCCGACGTGCCCGTTAACGCCACCGTGTTCCGGGCCATTGACTCGAAGGCGCTGCCCAAGATCGGCGGGGCCAAGCACAACTACATCCTTAGCTGCGAGGACTTCCCCGACTTTGAACGGGAGGCCGGCGAGTTGGGCATGCCTCGCTGGGGCGAAGACCTGGTGCTCCCACTGGGCATGCGCAACACCGAGGAATGGTATCTGGCCATCGCCCGCCAGTTCGGCGACGAGGCCAAAGCCAAGAAGCAGCTCGAGGCCGACATGGACCTGGTGAAGTCCCAGATGCGGGGCAACTACAACGCCACCTGGGCGCTCCAGGCCATGTCCGGCAAGCACGTGGGCGTCCTCGGGTTCGCCCCCTTCGCCGCGGCTATGGCCCGCAGCCTGTTCTACGACTTCAACATGCGGCCCAACGTCATCGGGCTCTTCGCCGAGACCCCTGGCGGCCTGCGCCGGGCCGAGGAGCAGCTCAAGTGCCTGGATGGCCTGTGCGACATCGAGGTCCTGGAGAACCCGTCCTACATGGACTGGGTGAACAAGCTGACAGAGTCCCAGGTGGAGATGGCCGTGGGCATGCGCTATGACCACGCCCTGACCCGAGGCGCCGGTATTCCCCATCGGAGTCTGGGCGGCTGGTACTTCTACAACCAGTTCAACTTCGTGCCCTGGCCCTACATGGGCGTCCGGGGCATGCTGTATCTGACCGGTGAGCTGTGGGAGGTGACCCAGGGCGTATTGAGTGCCGATGACCTGTGGGAGAAACGCCGCTATCGCACTCGGGACGAGTTAGAGCAAGCGGTTGCAGTATCCTAGATTACGAGGGAGGTTTCATGCCAGACGACGTAAGGCAAATCGCACTATACGGTAAGGGCAGCATCGGCAAGTCAACCATAGCCTGTAACGTCTCCATCGCCCTTACCGAGATGGGACGCAAGGTATTGCAGGTGGGGTGTTCCCCCAAAGGGGACTCGACGGCGTTCCTGCTGGGCGGGGATGTCATTGAGCACGACATCCTGGGCTTCTCCCGGGAGACCCGGGTCAACGCCGACAACATCATGGAGTGCGTCGCCAAGGGGTACCAGGGCATCTACTGCGCCGAGTCCGGCGGCCCGGAGCCTGCGGTGGGCTGCGCCGGCCGCGGTGTGGCCCTGGCCCTGGACTACCTGAGCAAGTTCCAGGTCCCCCAGCGCTTGGCAAGGGACTTCATGGTCTATGACTGCATCGCCGACGTCACTTGCGGCGGCTTTGGCGAGCCCCTGCGCCACGGCTACGCCCAGGAGATCTACCTGGTGACCAGCGGCGAGGTCATGTCCCTCTACTCCTCTAACAATATCTGCGTGGCCTGTGCCGACGTAGCCAAGTCCGGCGGCAACGTCCGGGTGGGCGGGATCGTGGTCAACATGCGCGGTGTGGAGAACGAGGAGCCCCTCATGCGGGAGTTCGCCCAGATGCTGGGGGTGCCCGTGATGGGCTTCATCCCCCGCTCTCCCATAGTCCAGCAGGCCGAGGCTGAGGGAAGCACGGTGCTGGCCCAGTTCCCCAACTCCGACCTGGCCAACATCTACCGGAAGCTGGCCAGGGACATCCTGGCCCAGAAGGAACGCCACATACCCACGCCCATGAAGCTGAACGACATCCTGGAGCTGTCCAGGAAGTACCAGGCATTTGACATGGTAGCGTAGGGGAGGGAAAAAGCAAGAGATGTCTACCGACGGAATGCGCCAGTTCGCTGTTTACGGCAAGGGAGGTGTGGGCAAGTCCATCACATCCTCCAACATCAGCGCCGCCCTGTCCCAGATGGGCTATAAGGTCCTTCAGGTCGGCTGCGACCCCAAGCACGACTCCATCGCCACCATTTGCGGCCGCCTGCTACCCACCATCCTGGAGGTAGTGCGCGAGAAGGGGCTGTCACAGGAGACCATAGACAGCGTGATCTTCAAGGGGTTCAACGGGGTCCTGGGCTGCGAGAGCGGCGGCCCCCGCCCGGCTACCGGCTGCGCCGGCAAGGGCGTCTACACGGCTCTCGAGTTCCTCACCAGGTTCAAGGTGGCCGAGCGCAACGGCGCCAACGTCGTCATCTACGACGTGCTGGGCGACGTGGTGTGCGGCGGCTTCTCCCAGCCCATGCGCCATGGGTACGCCAAGGAAATCTACATGGTGGGCAACGGGGAGAGTCTCACCCTATGGCAGGTGAACAACGTGATGAAGGCGGTGGTCCGCCTGCGCGCCGGCGGCTCCAACGTGGCCGTGGGCGGCATCATTGACAACATGCGCGGCGTGCCCAACGAGGAGAAGGTGGTCGAGGCGTTCGGTCAGGCCATCGGGGTGCCCGTGATCATACACGTGCCTCGCGACAAGACCGTCCAGCAGGCCGAGTTCCAGGGCAAGACCGTGATTGAGGCCTTTCCCGACAGCAAGCAGGCCGATGTCTATCGGGAGTTGGCCAGGCGCATCATGGCCAACACCAAGACCTACGTCCCGACGACCCTTACCCTGCCCGACATCATGAACATCGTAAAGGGGGAGATGGTCGCCGCCGGCTAGCGGCGGAATCCCCCGCGCAAGAAACAACAATACCCCCCCCACGACTCACCGGGGGGTATTGCTTTTTGTGGGCGTGGGCTACAATGCCACAGAGGCCTTGGCACGATCAACTGAGTCCAGCTTGAGCAGCGACAGGAGCCGGTCGCCTGGCTTCGCCGTTCCCGCGGCGCTGGGCTGGCTTGCTGGTGGCCTGTGGGTGCTGGCGCTGCCCGTCTTCCTCATGATGCTCACTGGCAGCCTCATGGTGAACCAGCCCCGCCTGTACTACTACGGCTTCGACCACTTCGACATCAGCCAGGAGACCGGCATCGCGCCCGAGGCCCTGCGGCAGGTCGCCCGGGACATGATCACCTACTTCAACGATTCGGAGACCTACTTCACGCCCCGCGTGGTCATAGGTGGCCAGGAACGGCCGCTATTTACGGAGCGGGAGATCGTGCACATGGTGGACGTCAAGGCCCTGGTCCACAAGGTCTACTGGGTAGCCGGCCTGTCCCTGGTCTATCTAGCGGGGTATGCCGCGCTGCACTTGGCCCTGCGCCGGCGGCGGTCCGAGGTGCGAGCGCTGCTTCGCCTGGCCCTGTACGGTGGCCTGCTCACCCTGGCCATCCTGGCGGTGCTGGGCCTGTGGTCGCTAGTGGGCTTCGGCGGCCTGTTCTACCTGTTCCACATCCTCAGCTTCTCCAACCCCTTCTGGCAGCTTGACCCGCGCCAGCACATGCTCATTCGCCTGTTCCCCGAGGGCTTCTTTATGCAGGCCACGCTGTTCATCGCCGCGGCTACGGCCTTCGAGGCGCTGGCCATAGCCGTCCTCAGCGGACGGCTCGTCCGGGGGAAACGCAAAGCGTGATCTTTCAACGGACCAAGCCCCCTGGTCATTCTGGAGTCCCGACGGGGGGCCGGAGTACGAGGGGTGGTCGGGACGAAGAACCTGGGGTGGTGCAAGCGCCGGCCCGGGGACCACACTCGCCTTCGTCTCAATGAAACGTGCCATCTCGTTTCACTGCTCCACATTGGGTCCCGACGGGTTAGGACCTGTTGAACTCGCAACGACAACATGTGACACGTTGTTTTTGCCTCCCCCGCCTCTCCCTCTGGGAGAGGATTGAGGTGAGGGCCGGTCCCCTCTCCCTTTGGGAGAGGGTTAGGGTGAGGGCTTCTGCGCCACCAGGCGGGCGTGGGCGTGCTGCCGCCCAGCCTCGTTGAACACCCCTTCCTGGTAGTCGAGTACCTGCAAGCTGGGGAACAACTGGCGCAGCTCGCCGGGGGCGAAACGGTGCTCGGGGTTGCGCGGGCCGTCGCTGGCGCCAGGCACCCTCAGGTGGTGCTCGTAGACCAACACGCCGCATGGCTTCAGGGCGTCCACCAGGGCCGGGGCCAGGGGCAGGTTCATGTAGAAGCAGACCACAACGACGTCGTAGGTGGCCGCGGGCAGGGCATATGTGTCCAGGTCTGTCTGCACCCAGTTTATGGAGAGGCCCAACGCCTGCGCCCGTTGTCTGCCCAGGGCCAGCCCCGCGGATGCGATGTCTAGGGCGTCAACTTCATAGCCTTGTCCGGCCAGGAAAAAGGCATTACGTCCGGCGCCACAGGCAAGATCAAGCGCTCGGCCTTTGGGCAGGCGAGAGGCCCACTCCACCAGCAGGGGCGAGGGCTCCCACTCCGGCTGGTAGTCGGGCTCCCCGTAGCGCGTTTCCCATTCCAGGCGCTCGCGCCGGCTCAACAGGGCCTCCTACAAAACAGCACGGAGGCCCGATGCCTCGGAGCTCCGGCCCAGTGTGCGACGAGCGTAGGGGCAAGCCGCCGGTTTGCCCCTATACGGAGCAGGAGCCGCAGTTGCCCGACGAGCAGCCGCCGCAGGAGGAGCCGCCGCCCACCGGGCTGAGCACGCCGTCATCCCCCTTGGCAAAGGAGGCTACCCGGGACATCCGCCGTTTGCCGCTATTGGAGCAACGGGGGCAGATGGCTGGGTCATCGGCCTGGGCCATGGCCCTGAGGACCTCAAAGCCATGTCCGCAACTAGTGCAACTATACTCGTAAAGGGGCATCGTGACCTCCAATTCCTAATATTAGGCCGCCCCATCTGCCATCGTCAAGCGTGCTATCATGGGCTATGTATGACCAACACTGCCCAACAGCGGCTCCCCCCCTGGTTCAAAGTGCGCTTGCCCGGCGGCCCGGGCTACCTGAGCGTCCAGCGGCTGCTCCGCGACCAAAAGCTGCACACCGTATGCGAGGAGGCCCACTGCCCCAACATCGGCGAGTGCTTCGAGTCGGGCACGGCCACCTTCCTCATCCTGGGCGACACGTGCACACGCAATTGCGGGTTCTGCGCGGTGGGCAGCGGACGTCCCCTGCCTCCGGACCCCCAGGAGCCCGAGAACGTGGCCCGGAGCGTCCAGAGCCTGGGCCTGAAGTATGCGGTCATTACTTCAGTCACCCGAGACGACCTGCCCGACGGCGGCGCTGGCGTCTTCGCCGCGACCATCCGGCGCATCCGGGAGCTGTGCCCCGCCTGCCGCGTCGAAGTGCTCATCCCCGACTTCCGGGGCTCCGCCGCAGCCCTGAGCCAGGTCATGGCTGCCTGCCCGGATGTGCTCAACCACAACGTAGAGACGGTGCCCCGCCTCTACCCCCGGGTGCGCCCGAAGGCCGTCTACCAGCGCTCGCTGGAGGTGCTGTCCAAGGCCAAGGCCCTATCCGCAGACGCCCTGACCAAATCCGGCATTATGGTAGGGCTGGGTGAGACCCGCGAGGAGCTACGGCAGGCCATGGCCGACCTGCGGAGCACCGGCTGCGACCTGCTGACCATCGGCCAGTACCTGCGGCCCTCCTCTTCGCACCTACCGGTGGAGCGCTTCTACACCCCCGAGGAGTTCGTAGCCCTTCGCGATGAAGCGATGTCCCTGGGTTTCCGCCAGGTGGAATCGGGGCCGCTGGTGCGCTCCTCCTACCACGCCGCCCGCACCTACGCGTGTTCCGTGTAGGGGCAGTCCCCCTGCGGCTGCCCTGGGGATGGGTAGGGTGGGCACCGGGGGCGAAGAGGGGTGTGGCTGTACCCCCGCACCGCCCTGAGATGCTTCGTCCCGACAGGTCCGCCCTTGAGTGTCTGTCCTCTGGAGTCGGGACTCAGCATGACAAGCCAATTTGCTGCGCCCTGCCCTTGACAGGCGCCGTGTCCCGCGCTATCGTTCCGCTTGTCACGAACACGTAGGGGCGAACCGGTGGCTCGCCCCCCTGAAAGGGGCTGTGGTGGCCAAAGGTGGGCCAGACCAGGGTAACGAGGGTAAGAAGGACCCGTTCGACAAGAAGGACCTGTTCACGCCCACGGGCGAGTTGCCGGGCGGCTACGACATGGGCATGGCCCGGGCCTATGCGCTGGACCACGCCAAGAAGACCCAGGGCGAGCACGTGGGCCGGGGCAAAGGCCGCCGGCTGCTGGTGTGGGAGATCGAGACCTCCCGCTTCGACGAGGACGCGGAGTGCTGGGAGATCGTCCTCTCCTGCCAGCCGGAAAAGGCCCACGTGGAGCAAAAGGGGGTATGGGTCTACCACGTGCGGGCCATGGGCGGCCTCATGCCGGGCACCCCCATCCAGAAGCAAAGCCTGGTGTACACCCCTTCCACAGGCCCATCCCGAGATGTCGTGATGAACCCAGTGAAGGGGCGCGGCCTGCCCGCGGCTCCCAAGGCGGGCCGGCCCTGGCTGCTGGCCCTGGGCGGCCTGGTCGCCCTGGCCGTGCTGGCTGGCGCCGGTGGTCTTCTTTTCCTGGGCGGGATGCCGGGGGTGTCGCCCGCAACTACGCCCACACCTGTCGCCGTGGTGCTGCCGCCGGCCACAGCGACGCGCACGCCTGATGCGACCACAACGCCGGCGCCAATACCCACGCCAGGCCCGGTGCCCACACCCACGCTCACGCCTGTACCCATACCTACGGCTGTGGAACCACCGCCGACGCCCACTCGCGTGCCTGCACCCACGCCTGCATCCATACCGACGCTTGCACCCACCCCGATACCTACGCCGACCCCCGTACCAACGCCAACGCCAGTGCCCACAGCTACGGCTGCGCCCATAGCGACTGTGGCTACTGTGGTGACACCTACGCCCACGCCGTCACTGCGTGGCCGCATCGCCTTCCGTTCCAACCGGGACGGGAATTGGGATATCTACGTCATGAGCGCCGACGGCACCGGCCAGACCAACCTCACCCGCAACAGCGCCGATGACCACTGGCCGGCCTGGTCGCCCGACGGCTTCCGCATCGCGTTCACCTCCAACCGGGACGGGAACGACGAGATCTACGTCATGAACGCCGATGGCTCCGGCCAGACACGCCTCACCAACAACAGCGCCAGTGACAGGGCACCATTCTGGTCCCCCGATGGAGAGAAGATCGCGTTCACCTCCAGCCGGGATGGGAACGACGAGGTCTACGTGATGAACGCTGACGGCACCGGCCAGACGAACCTCACGCGGAACAGCGCCGTGGACGGAGGCTCCTCTTGGTCGCCGGATGGGACCCGCCTCGCCTTCGCTTCTGTGAGGAACAGGAACTGGGATATCTACGTGATGAACGCCGACGGCACCGGCCAGACCCGACTCACGGACAGCCTGGCCGACGATTATGCTCCAGCCTGGTCGCCGGACGGGGGCCACATCGCGTTCGTCTCGACGCGGGACGTCAATTATGAGATCTACGTCATGAACATGGACGGGACCGGCCAGACGAACCTCACCCGTAACAGCGCCAATGACGCACACCCGGTCTGGGCACCAGATGGGAATTACCTCGCTTTCGAGTCCTGGCGGGACGGTAACGCCGAAATCTACGTCATGAAGGCTGATGGCGCCGGCCAGACCCGCCTCACGACAAACAGCGCCGATGACTTCTTCCCCGCTTGGGGGCGGTAGTCTGGTAGGGGCGTATGGCCATACGCCCCTACGGTATGCACACCCGAACCGCTTGACACGCGCCGTGCCGCGCAGTATCGTTCCGCTTGTCACGAAGACTGGGTGAGGTTGACCGCAATTGGCTGAACAGAAGAAGGACCCCTTCGACAAAAAGGAGGACCTGTTCACGCCCACGGGTGAGCTCAAGGGCGGCTACGACCTGGGCATGGCCCGGGCCTATGCCCTGGAGCACGCCAAGAAGACCGGGGGCGAGGGCGTGGGCAGGGGCAAGGACGCCCGCCCCCTCATCTGGGAGATAGAGAAGGCGGGGTGGGATGATGACGCCGAGTGCTGGGAGGTGGTGCTCAGCGTCCAGCCCGCTCGGGCACAGGTCCAGCAGAAGGGCATCTGGCTCTATCACGTGCGGCCCATGGGCGGGCTGCTCCCGGGCACACCTTTGCTACGCCAGGAGCTGCTATATACCCTTTCGCCAGGCTCATCGCCTTCACGTCGGACCGGGACGGCAACTTCGAGATCTATGTCATGAACGCGGATGGCACCGATCAGCGCCGCCTGACCAACAACCCGGCGGAGGACGTGGTTCCCGCCTGGGGGCCGTAGCTGGCACGTCGTAGAGATGGGACTCCGTGCCTGCCCACCACCACGCCCGCCCGGGGGAGCGCACGGAGTCGCTCCCCTACACCGTCGGTGCTCAACCCTGGCGGGACGCTCCAACCTGGCAGTACATTCAGACCGAGGGCGGGCACAAGGCCTGCCCCTACGGGTTGCCCTTGCGCCCAGCACTTGAAGCAGGACAACACCCCCCGGTCGCTGGGTCTACCCCCGTGGTGAAGTTGTACGCCCGGGCGCTTTGTAGAGAATAGTAGAATAGTACTGGGGATGGTGATCGGAGAGAAAAGTCCGATTGCCACCGCGAAACAGGCATCCTCGGCAGTTCGGTATCGAGGATGTGAAAGATGGGAGGAGAGAGGATGAACATTCGTCGCCTTGCTAGAAGAGAGCTGCTGCTGTACGGAATCGTGGGAGGAATTGCAGCCGGCCTGGTGTTTGCCGTTGCCGAGATGTTCATGAATCTCGCGCTAGGGGAAGCCTTCCTCGGCCCCGTGCGAATGATCTCCAGCATCGTCCTGGGGACTGGGGCTATCGAGCCAGGCTACTCGCTGCCTACCGCCCTGGTCGTTGGCCTGGGAGTGCACATGGCCCTTTCGGCGCTGTATGGCATCATCTTCGCTGGAGGCCTGGCGCTTGTGAGGCGCATCACGTCTCCGGCGACGTACCTTGTGCCCTATGGCGCGGTATTCGGGCTTGCGCTGTGGATTGTCAACTTTCTGCTCATCGCACCAGTGCTGTTCCCGCAGTTTGCGACAGTGAACCAGCTCTGGAACGGCTTTGTGGCACATACCTTGTTCTACGGCGCGGTGCTCGGCGGCGTAGTCGCCTGGGCCAAGCGATGGAGGGCGCCGGCAGCCGAAGTCACTCCTCTGGAGGAGAAGGAAGAGCGTAAGGCAGCCTAGACGCCCGCCAGTAGGGGCGACCCGCCGGGTCGCCCCTACCATTGTGCCCGCCGGAGGTGGGGCGAGGCGCCGCCTCGCCCCTACGCAGGTTGCATCGGCGCCTATCGTCCCTGCCACTGGGGCTTGCGCTTCTCGGCGAAGGCCTTGGGGCCTTCAATGTAGTCGTGACCTACCAGGTTCACCCGGTTGATCTTGGCCCCCAGCATTTTGGCCTCTTCCATGCCCATGTCCAGCCCCCGCCAGATAGCCTCCACCGCGAGCATGGTGGCCAGCGGCGCCTTCTCGGCGATGGTGGCCGCCAGTTGGGTGGCCGTGGGCACCAGGTCCTTCAGGGGCACCACCTGGCTGACCAGCCCGATGCGGTAGGCCTCCCTGGCGTCTATGCGCTCCTTGCTGCCCATGAGCACCATGCGCATGATGCGCTCCAGGGGCACCCGCCGGCTCAGGCCGATGGGTTCGATCCAGGACACCCAGCCGATCTCCAGGTGGGTATCGAAGAAGGTGGCGTTCTCAGCGCAGATACAGATATCGGTATCGGCGATGAAGTGCAGGCCGCCGCCCACTACCATGCCGTTGACCGCGGTGATGACCGGCTTGAAGCAATCGTTCATGCGGGCAGTGATGCGCAGCTTGTGGCCGGTGTCCACGTAGCGGTCCTCGGCGTCCATGCCTTCAATGGCTCCCAGCTCCGCGGACTCCTTCACGTCCACCCCAGTGCAGAACGCCCTGTCGCCGGCGCCGGTGACCACGGCCACCCGGACCTGGGGGTCGAACTTGACGTCGTCCCAGATGCGGTACAGCTCGCTGTTCATCTTGAGGCTGAAGGAGTTGAGGGCCTGGGGACGGTTCAGGGTGATGGTAGCGATGTGGTCCTTCTTCTCGTAGGAAATGGTCTCGTAAGCCATGGGACCTCCTTGCACATCTTTGTGGGCCAAACCACAGATAGCTTATGGTGCGGCCAATAATCTGTCAAGGCGTCGGTCACCTATTGTATCATCGAGTGGCAGACCGGCCAACGGGAGACTACGGTAGACACCATCTTCTACAACGCCAACGTGCTCACCCAGGACCCGCTCACGCCCCGGGCTCAGCTTGTGGCAGTGGAGGATGGGCGTATTGTCGCTCTGGGCAGAAACCAGGACCGGGAGCACCTTCAGGGCCCGGGCACACGCCTGGTGGACTGTCAGGGCCGCACGCTTGTGCCCGGCTTCGTGGACGCGCACATGCACTTTCTCGCCCTGGCCAGTCCCGATGCATCGGGACTGGCCGTGGACTGCCGCCCTCCGAAAGTAACGTCTATCCCCGAGCTGATCGCGACCATCCGGCGTCGCGCCGAACAGGTCCCGCCAGGCACCTGGATACGGGCCACCCGCTACGACGAGTTTCACCTGCGGGAGCGGCGGCATCCTACCCGCTGGGAACTGGACCAGGCCGCTCCGGACCGCCCGGTCAAGCTAAGCCATCGCTCGGGACACGCCTGCGTCCTCAACAGCCTGGCCCTGCGCCTGGCCGGAATCCACGAAGAGAGGCCCGAGCCGCCCGGCGGGCTCTTCGACCGGGACCTGGATACGGGCCGGCTGACCGGCCTACTCTTTGGCATGGGCCGCCACCTGGAAAAGGTACTGCCCCCCCTGAGTGCGGAGGAACTGACAACCGGTGCCCGCTTGGCCTCGCAAAAATGCCTCAGCCACGGCATCACCGCCGTCCACGATGCCACGGAGAGCAACACGCTGGAGGACTGGCGCACCTTCCAACGCCTGCGCGACAGCGGCGCCCTGGCGCTGCGGGTGACCATGATGCTGGGCGCAAGCGCCCTGGTTGAGGCGGCCGGCCAGGGGCTGGCCCATGGCTCGGGGGATTCCTGGCTGCGCCTGGGCTGGGCCAAGACCATGCTGGACGAGACCACGGGCGAGCTAGAGCCATCGCCCCAGGAGCTGAGGGCCCTCGTCCTCGACGCGCAGGCCAATGGCTGGCCCGTGGCCATTCATGCGATCGAAGAAGAGGCCATCGCCGCGGCCCTGGATGTGCTGGAGGCGGCCCCAACCCCTGACCCCTTCCCGAAACGGGAAGGGGGAAATATCTCCTCTCCCCGTTTCGGGGAGAGGCTGGGAGAGAGGTCCGCGCCCCTATTCCGACACAGGATCGAGCACTGTTCCGTGTGCCCGCCGCCGCTGCTGGCCCGGCTGGCCCGGGTAGCTCCGGTGGTCGTCACACAGCCCGGATTCGTGTACCACAGCGGCGAACGCTACCTGGAGGAGGTGGACGAGGCCCAGCGCCCCTGGCTCTACCGCACCGGCTCCATGCTCCGGGTGGGACTTGAGGTCGCCGGCAGCTCGGATGCGCCGGTGACCCCTGCGGAGCCTCTCATTGGCATGTACGCCGCCGTCACCCGCCGGGCGGAGAGCGGGCAAGAGGTCGTGCCCCAAGAGGCGACGTCTGCCGGGCAGGCCCTGGCCCTGTTCACCACTAGGGCGGCCTACGCTTTGGGCCTGGAGGACGAGTTGGGCTCCCTGGCGCCCGGCAAGCGGGCAGATATGGTCTTGCTTGGCGCTGACCCCACCAGCGTGCCGCCGGACACCATCAAGGACATTCGCGTGGAGGCCACGTACATAGACGGACGGTGCGTGTGGGAGAGGTAGCCGCCCCATAGGCGTTAGGATAGCCATTTGCCGCACGGCAACGAATAGAGCCAGCCCGCCGTTCATCTTGACGCCCAGAGGTATATGCCCTCATCCTCTGGGACAGCGCAGCGTGGGCCTCGGAGACTACCCCGGCCAGCGCCAAGGGAGAGAGCTAGACCTGTCCTGAGCAAAGCCGAAGGAGTGAGGGAAGACCCCGCGCCCTCGTGTCTGCAAGGTATGCAAGGTGTGGGGACGGACCGCGCCCCAAGGTATAAAAAAGGCTCCGCACGCCGTTGACAAAAGTGATATAATGCGCATTTGGTTTTAGATTGCATTCATCTATCCATTTTCGAAGGGTGGCCACATGAGGGTATTGCTTGTCCAACCACCAGTTCCAGCGTTACAGGTGGGCTACTCGCGTATGATCATGCCCGAGCCCCTGGCGCTGGAGATGGTGGCCGCCTCAGTCCCCGAGCACGAGGTCAGGCTGATTGACCTCCGGGTGGACCCGGACCTGTCGGCTGCGCTGAGCACGTTCCAGCCGCAGCTAGTAGGCGTGACCGGGCTCACCGTCCACGTGCCCAGCATGCTCAAGATCTGCCGGCAGACCAAAGCGGAGCTGCCCTCCGCGGTGACCGTAGTCGGGGGCTACCATGCCAGCCTGTGCCCCCAGGACCTGGACCAGCCCTGTGTGGACATCATGGTCCGGGGTGAGGGCGAGCTGACCTTCCCCGAGCTGGTGGAGACCCTGGAGACCGGCGGCGACCTGGCCCGCGTCGCGGGCATCAACTACCGGCAGGACGGGCAACTTGTGGCCAACAAGTGGCGCACGCCTGCCAAGAAGCTGGATAGCCTGCCCCTGCCGGACCATCACCTCTCCGACCCCTTCCGCCATCAGTACCACTTCCAATTCTGGGAAAACCCCTATCTTGTAGAGACCGCCCGGGGCTGCCCGTACCGCTGCACCTTCTGCGCCGTGTGGAAGTTCCACCAGGGTATGTGCCGTCTGCGCGCTCCTGAGCTTGTGGTCCAGGAGCTGGCCACACTGCCCACGGACATGGTGTGCTTCGTGGACGACAACTTCTGGCAGAACCTGAAGCGCTCGGAGCACCTTGCCCAATTGATAGCGGACGCGGGACTCAGGCAGCGGTACTGGATACAGGCCCGGGCCGACAGCATCGTGCGCCGCCCCCGCATCGTGGAGCAATGGGCCAGGGTAGGCCTGAGCGCCGCCCTCATCGGCTTCGAGAAGTTCCGCGACGACGAGTTGGCGGGCGTCAACAAGCACAGCTCCGTTTCGATCAACGAGAAGGCCGCAGCCATCATGAAGGCCAATGGAGTGGACATCTGGGGCGCCTTCATCGTGGACCCCCAATGGACCGGCGAGGACTTCGACGCCCTAATCGAGTACGTTCACAAGCTCGAGATACGGTTTCCTTTTTTCACTATCCTCACGCCCCTTCCGGGCACAGCTTTCTTTCAGGAGAAGATCCATGAGCTGAGGACAAAGAACTTCGAAGTCTATGACCTGTTGCACACCGTCCTGCCTACCAAGCTGCCCCTGGAGGAGTTCTACACCCACATGGCCCGTCTCTACGCCAGCACCACTCTGGGCTGGGCCGAGCTCAAGCGCCGGATCAAGGCTGGGGTCATCCCGCCTTCCGCGCTGAGGCGTGCGCGCGCCATCCTGGAGCAGGTGACAGACCCCCAGGCCTACCTCGTAGGCAACAGGCAGCCCGTTTAGGCAGGTCATGTTCTCGTTGGGAGGGTTCATTTGAACAATCAAGAAAGAAGGGTCGTGGTCACAGGCATGGGCGTGATTTCGCCCTTGGGCCTGGACCTGGATGCCACGTGGCAGGCCCTGCTGGAGGGGCGGTCTGGGGCGGACTACATCTCTCGTTTTGATGCCGAGTCTTTTGAGACGCGTATTGCTGCCGAGGTCAAAGGGTTCGACGCTGCTAACTACATGGACCGCAAGGAGATACGGCGGACGGACCTCTTCGTCCAGTATGCCATCGCCGCCAGCCGCCAGGCGGTGAAGATGGCCGAGCTTACCATAGACGAGCGCAATGCCGACCACATCGGTGTGATCATTGGCAGTGGCATTGGCGGCATCGCTACCTTGTCCGAGCAGTTCAAAGTGCTCTTTGAGAAGGGGCCCCGCCGGGTGAGTCCTTTCCTGGTGCCTATGTACGTGTGTGATATGGCGCCCGGGCAGGTGTCTATTGCGCTGGGGGCCAAAGGGCCAAACTTCAGCACCACGTCATCCTGCGCCAGTGGGGCCGATGCGGTGGGCGTGGGCTTCGAGATCGTTCGCCGGGGCGACGCCCGCGTGGTTATCGCCGGTGGCAGCGAGGCTCCCATCACCCCCATCGGTCTGGCCGCCTTCGGCCAGGCCGGCGCCCTGTCCAAGCACAACGACGACCCGAGCATAGCATCCCGGCCGTTCGATGCTCAGCGCGACGGCTTCGTCATGGGTGAGGGCGGTGCGATCCTTGTCCTGGAGGACCTGGAGTCTGCCATAGCCCGGGGTGCTCCCATTTTTGCCGAGATGCTGGCCTATGGGGCCACCAGCGACGCGTACCATATCACCCATCCGCCCGAGAACGGCGAGGGTGGGGCACGGGCCATCGAGAGGGCGCTGGCAAAGGCGGAGCTTACGCCCGAGGACATTGACTACATCAGCGCCCACGGGACCTCCACGCCCCTCAACGACAGGTCGGAGACCCTGGCAGTGAAGAAGGTGTTCGCCGGGCGCGCCTACCACGTCCCGATGAGCTCCGCCAAGTCCATGGTCGGACATATGCTGGGCGCGGCGGGAGCTATCGGTGCCATCGCCAGCGTGCAGGCCATTCGCACCGGGCTTGTTCACCCTACCATCAACCAGCAGAACCAGGACCCGGACTGCGACCTGGACTACGTTCCCAACGTCGCCCGGCAGGTCAGGGTGGACACTGCGATGGTCAACGCCTTCGGGTTCGGGGGACACAACGCGTCCCTTATCTTCCGCCGCAGCCTGAACTGAAGGGGCGCTAGGGCAGGGATTGTCCCACAAGCGCTGGAAGCTCCTTCGGGCGGCATCACAGACTCTGACACCACCCCGACCATGTCGGGGCGTACCCTCTGGGGCCGCCGGCTGGCTGGCGGCCCAACTCCTGGCCAACCGGGGCATCAGCGGCGATATTGAGGCCTTCCTCTCAGGTAGCCCTGGCCTGGCTGGCGATCCGTTCATGTTGCCCGAGATGGGGGTTGCTGTGACCCGCATCAAGTGGGCCGTGCGCCAGGAACAGCCCATTGCCGTCTACGGCGACTTCGACGCCGATGGCGTTACCGCCACGGTGCTGCTCACCGAGGGGCTGACCCGGCTGGGGGCCAAGGTGGTGCCCTACATCCCACACCGCTTTGTCGAGGGCTATGGCCTGAACCAGCCCGCCCTGGAGCGGCTGGGTGCCCAGGGCGCCCGCCTGGTGGTCACCGCGGACACCGGTACCACCGCGCTGTCCGAGATCGCCTGGGCGGAGTCCCAGGGGCTGGACATCGTGGTAACCGACCACCACACGCCTGCCGCCACTCTACCACCTGCCCTGGCCACCATTAACCCGCGACGGGCCGGCTCTCTGTACCCCTTCACCGAGCTTGCGGGAGTGGGCGTGGCCCTCAAGCTGCTTCAGGCACTGGGTATGGACACAGCGACAGTCCATGATTCGGGGGGCGGCTCCCGACACGGCGGGACCCCCACAGCCTTTGACCCTTCGGCAGGATCGGGGCTTGACCTGGTGGCCCTGGGCACCGTGGCCGACATGATGCCCCTCCTGGGCGAGAACCGGTACCTGGTGCACCGGGGGCTGGACGCCCTCAAGCGCAACCCACGCCTGGGCCTGCGCTGCCTGATGGCCGGCGCTGGCCTTGAGCCAGGCCAGGTGGACACGGAGACGATCTCGTTCTGCCTGGCACCCCGTCTCAACGCCGCAGGCCGTCTGGACCACGCCATGCGCAGCTACTCTCTGCTCACCGCTACACAGAAACCCGAGGCCGAGAGGTGTGCTGCTGCCCTCGATGCCCTCAACAAGGAGCGGCAGCGTCGCACCGGGGAGGTATGCCGCCGGGCCCAGGAGATATTGGCTGCCCAGGTTGGGGCGACCGACGTAGCGGCGATTCAAGAATCGCCGCTGCCTCCTCTCATCATGCTGGGAGACCCCTCCTTCGACTCGGGAGTATTGGGGATCTCGGCGAACCATCTGGCCGACCAGCTCTACCGCCCGGTGGTCCTGTACCGCCAGGGCGCCGAGTTGTGCCGGGGCAGTGCGCGCAGTATCCCAGAGTTCAACGTGGTGGCTGCCCTGGCCCATCCCGAGGTGTCGAGATGGTTGCTCCGCTACGGGGGCCATCCCGGCGCCGCAGGCTTCACGGCCCGCCCCGAGCACATGTCGGACATCAAACTGAAGCTGGTGGAGACCGCTGCCCGGGAGCTGGCTGGCGTGGAGCTTCGGCCCCGCCTGAACATAGACGCCGAGGTCCGTTTGGCAGACCTCAACGGAGAGCTACTTCCGTTCATCTCCCGGCTGGCCCCCTATGGGCCGGGCAACCCACCGCCCACTTTCCTCACCCGCCGGGTGGAAGTGCTGGAGGCGCGGCTCATCGGCGCTAACGGCAAACATCTCCGGCTCAAGCTGCGGGAGACAGGTGGGGACACCGCAAAGGGTGGCGTGGTATGGGACGGCATTGCCTTTGACCTCACTCAGCGCCACGCCCTGCCCAGTGGCCTCTTGGACGTGGTCTACACTCTGGGGGTGAACTCCTGGCAAGGCCAGGAGTACCTGGAGTTGCGCCTGCTGGACTTCGCGCCTACGGGCGCCGTAGCGGTATAGACGGTAGGGGCGCACGGCCGTGCGCCCCTACCGGGGTTGACTCGATGGATCGGGGCTGCCTAGCTTGGCCCGGAAGGCTAGATAAGGGATGGTGACGCCCAGCAGCGCCAGCGCGATGATCTGGGCCGCGTTCATCCCCCCTAGAACCGCCACGTTCTCCCGCAGGAAGCTGATGAAGAACCGCCCTAAGGAGTAGAGGGCCAGGTAGGCGGCGAACAGCGCTCCGTCTGGCCGGAGGCCTGTAGGGGCGAACGGCCGTTCGCCCTGTCCTGCCGGAGGACGGCCCCGCAATTTGAGGATGATGCCCAGAGCTACCAGGTCCCATATGATCTCGTACACCGGCGTGGCGTGAGTGGGGACGCCGATGGGGGCGAAGGAGTTGGGGTGGGTGTACTCCAGGGCAAAGGGGAAGCTGGTGGGAGTGCCGTACGAGTCCCCGTTGATAATGTCGCCAACGCGGCCGATGGCCTGGGCGACCAGGAGGGAAGGCGCTGCCAGGTCAGCTAGTTGCCCCACGGGGTACTTCTTGCGCCTGGCACAAAGGGCTCCACCGGCAAAGCCGCCCAGGATGGCACCGTATAGCGACAGGCCCCCTTGCCAGATGGCAAAAAAGGCCGTGGGATTCTGGGCGTAGTAGTCGAAGGTATCTATGAGCGTGAACAGCCGGGCGCCGGCGATGCCCCCCACAATGCCCCATACCGCCACGTTGTACACCCAGTCCTCGGGGAAGCCGATGGCCTTGCCCCGGCGGAGAGCCAGGTAGACCCCCACCACCACAGCCAGGAAGATGGCCACCCCGTGCCACGACAGGACGAAGGGTCCCACGTGGGCGATGTCCGGGTCCAGGCCAATCCTAATCATGGTACGCCTCCCCTGTGGCCCTTTGTCATCCTCTACGGGGCACCGGTGTGATCGGTCCGATCAGCCTGATCAGTCGGATCGGTCGGATCGGACTGATGCTGGGGCATGCCCAGGACAACAGGTGAATGCGACCTTTCGTACGCCTCGCCAGGGACAGGGGACCCCTGCCTAGGCCGTTACCTCCGGGGCCTGCGCTTCGCCGGCGGCGGGTGCCTGGGTGGGGCTGACCAGCCGGGCGCGGAAAGCCAGGAAAAACACTGCGACGCCCAGCGCCACCAGGGCGATGACCTGCGCTGCGTTGAGTCCGGCCAGCACAGGGACGTTCTCGCGGAAGAAGCTGATGAAGAAGCGGCCCAGGGAGTACATCCCCAGGTACGCAGCGAACAGCGCTCCGTCTGGCTTCAGCCGGCCCCGCAGCTTGAGCAGGACGCCCAGCACCAGCAGGTCCCATACAATCTCGTATATCGGAGTGGCGTGGGTAGGCACGCCCAGCGGCGCGAAGCTGTTGTTGGGGTTGGTGTAGACGATGGCGAAGGGCAGGGTGGTGGGTGCTCCATAGGCGTCCCCGTTGACAATGCAGCCCAGGCGCCCGATGGCCTGGGCGGTGATCAGACCTGGAGCCGCCAGGTCTGCGATCTGTCCCACAGGGTAGCCCTTCCGCCAGCAGCAAAGGACACCGCCAGCAAAGCCACCCAGGATGGCCCCGAAGATGGCCAGGCCACCCTCCCAGAGGGCAAAGATGGCCATGGGGTTCTCCACGTAGTAATCAAAGGTGTCTATGAGGGTGAACAGGCGGGCGCCGATAATGCCGCCCACGATGCCCCACATGGCCACGTTGTAGATCCAATCACTGGGAATTCCTCGTTGCTTTGCCCAGCGCACCACCAGGGCCACGGCCACCACCACAGCCGCGAAGATGGCTAGCCCGTACCAGGTGAGGGTAAAGGGGCCCAAATGGACAATCATTGGGTCCAGGCCGACTCGAATCATCTATCGCCTCCAGTCCAACTTCGTCCAACTTCACATAGTAGAACGGTTGGGCCAGTCCGTCAACCGGGCTCCAGGCTGCCAGGCTGCGGGTGCACGTCATAGAAGTGGTGGCATGGCCGATATGAGCTTGCAAAAGGGTCATCTTACGGATATAGTAGCCGTAAGGAGGTGCTCAGATGCCCGAGACTGCCATCCCGTCCGAGGTCCGTGCCCTGGCAAGAGAA
>JACPQM010000095.1 GCA_016190505.1 Chloroflexota bacterium
CGTAGGATCGCTGCAGGGCGCCCATTACGTCGGTATCCTTGACCCGGGTGTCCTTCTCCAGCTCCCCGGCCAGGTTCCGGTAGTGGTCCATGGCCTTCGTAAGCCCCTCCTCCTCGGCCTGGCCCGCCGCTTTGGCCTCTTTCTTGAAGCGCCTGACCTCCTCGTAGTGGAAGCGGTAGAGCTCGGGGGTGTCGCCGATCGTATCCCAGGCCCTGTGCAGCTCGTTGGCCTGCTCGAAAGAGGCGCCGGTCTGGGAGGAGATGTGGAGGATCTGGCGGTAGCCCTTCTCGGTGGCAATATCCTCGCGGAAGGCCAGGGTGGCCTTCGAGGACATGAAGCCTTCCCAGATCATGCGGTCCAGGTCGTTGGCGAACTGGGGGCGCTCGTCGGGGTTGGCCTTCTCAATGGCCTCCTGGAGGCTTTTGGCCTCGAAGGTGTAGTCTTTGACCGACCAGTCGGGCGGGGGTTCGCTTCCCCATCTGGACGACTTCCGGTAGATCTTGCGGATGGCCTGGGGGAAGGAGGGCTCGGTCTCGACCACGCCATCGACGATGAGCTGGACGGCCTGAGAGCCTTTGACCTCCTGGACGGCGAACCGACCGGGATCTTCTCCCTCGGGGACAAAGCGGTAGGCCTTGCCCTCTTTGGTCAGGACGAAGGAGGATGAGCCGGTCTGGGAGAGCAGCTCCCAATCCTGGAGTTGGGCGCCGGTCCGAGGGAAGGTGATGGCCTGACCGCTCTCGCGAGCGATCAGGGCCGGGGAGCCCCCTCGCTTCTCAACGGCCTGCCGGGCTGCCGAATAGCCCCCCTGGGGGAGGTTTTTGACCACGAAGTGATCCACCTCCCCGGTGACCTCATCGACGAAGGCGATCCGGTCCCCGGTGGTGACCCACTGGTAAAAGTTGGGGTTGTGCTCCAGAGGGCTCCAATGGCCGTCCTTGACGAAATCGGTCTGGAGGAGGTCGGGATCGGTCGAATAGACGAGCATCCGCTTCTCCTCGGCAATGGCCCGGCCCACGGTGTGCCAGGTGCCACTATTGTCGGCCCCCGGCTCCAGGAAGGCCACCACGCCCTGAACGGTGGGGTCGCGCACCAGGTCGTCGGAGCGCTTGAGCAGGGCCTTGGAGTACTCCTCATAGCCAGCGGGGGCATGGATCTGGCCGATCCGCAGATCTCCCCCTTGCCGCAGCAGCTCCAGCAGGGGCTCGACCTCCCCGGGGTTGACGACCTGAGGATCGAGATCCCCCACGGTGTAGATCTTGCCGGCCTTGGGGTTCAGGTTGGTGATCGCCGTCAGGGCGAAGTGGTCAGCTCCCGTCGCCCCTCCGCTGGCAATCCCATAGCCGTTATCCACCAGGCGCTTGACGATTCCGTGAACGGCGGCCTCGTCGGAGAAGTCGCGGCTTCCCACAACAGCCATGTACGCATTGGGGGGCTCTTCGGTCCGGGAGGCCAGAGCCTTGAGGTACCCGGTCTGGCCCTCTTTAACGTAGAGCTCGAGGTCGAGCTTCTCGACCACTCGGGCGGCCCGCTCCAGGGGGTTGGTGATCTCGGCCGGGATGGTCTTGTTCAGGCGGGCGGCGTTGGCCAGGGCGCGCTTTTCAGCCTTGGAGAGGATCTCGGCCTGCAGGCCCGTAAGCTCCCCCAGATAGCGCCCTACTGTTCGCATATAATCGAACAAGGTCTCGCCCACTTCTTTGATCGCCTGGCGGACGGGGTTGACGGCCAGGTTGGTCAGCTCGCTCATGCCGGGGATGTGAACGATGCTGACCAGGTCGAAGATGCTGTACTGCGTCATCGCCTGCATGCGCTGCCGCTTCTGCTCCGGGGTCAGCTCGGGATCATCGAGGATCTCCAGGGTCTCCTCCCAGGTGGAGATGCCGGTGACGTTCTTGAAGACCTCCCAGGCCCCATGGGCGACGGTCTCGACAAATCTCTTCAGGGCCAACGAAGGGGGGATCACGATCCCCGGATCTTCAGGCAGCTCCTCGGGGTGAATCGAGGTGTCGATCCTCGAGGGATTGTCGGGGCGCGTGGGCCGGGTGACCCCGGCGGATTCAGCCGGTTTGTAATCTTTGGCCCAAGACTTCCCGCTCTGCGCCTGGCTGTAGGCGCCCTCGGCACCCAGGCCCTCGGGGATCATGCGGAAGACCTGGGAGCCATCGGGCATGGTGATGGTGATGCGTTTGTACTCGGCCATGACTAAAACCTGTCGGGGGGCAGATGAGGATCTCCCCCCCCCATGATGGAAGTGTCCTTCTCCAGGCCACTGAGGGCCTTTTAAAACAATTCCTTCGGCCTTTCCTGGGTTGGTCGATCAGAAGGGCTCTAATAGGCTACTATGAGCTCACAGGGGCATTTTGCCCTTCAGTGAGGGGTCGGGGGTCAGCACGCCGGGCCGGCATCGCCGTCCACTGACCCCTGTCAACCGATCCCTCCCCCTTTAAATGGGCAATGGGCAATGGGACCTACTGCCTACTGCCCACTTGCCTACTGCCTCTTATGATCAGTCGATCGGGGTAGCCGGAAGCGGGGTGCCGTCGATGGAGAAGGCCAGCGACTTTCCCTTGGGATCTACCCCCGCAGGGAGCTTGAAGGTGAATTTGACCGACTTGCTCCGGCCGTAGTCCCCGGGTTTCTTTCCTTTGGGCAGTTTGGTGGTCTTCTCGACGTAGGTGCCGGGACTATCGGAGAGGTAAAATCGGAACCGGTAGCTGGGATCGCGCAGCAGGGTCATCACCCGCACCGTGCCCTTGATCGTACAGCGCACTTTCTCCTTCCCCTTGCAGGTATAAGAGAGAGTGTCCATGCCCCAGATGTACCAGTCGCCGGCGACGCCGGCAGTCTTGCCCAGATCAGCGGCATAGGCGGGCAGGGCCAGGAGCAGCCCAAAGGCCGCCGCAGCCAGCCAGACTGAACAGGTTTTGAGGTAAGACATCTTCATCGGTTGAATCCTCCAAATCAGGGGTTGGTGTTTGATGCCTGCCCGGCCCGGGCAGACAGGACCTCGCGGGCATCCCGGATCCCCAGTCGGATCAGGCGAGAGGTCGCGGCCCGCGAGAGGGAGAAGGTCCCCGCTAGAGGCTCGGCCTTGGGCTGGATGCGAACGATCTCGACCCGCTGCTTGGGTTGTCTTCCCTCCTTCTCGATGCGCCCCAGGGTCAGGAGGCGGGCTCTGACTTCCTCGATGACCGGGGAGGTTCCATGAATCCATCTCCACCAGTCCAAAAGCTCCAGTGCTTCCAGGAGCCGGTTGATGCGGGAGGCCTCCTCCAGGTCCAGGTAGTTGGCCCGGGACCAGAGGAGGTCAATGCACCGGGGGGCCACCTCGATGACGGAATCAAAGCGGGCCTCCGTTTTGATTCTCTCGAAGTAGTCAGCCGGGGAGAGCTGGATCACGAAGGCCCGGGTGGCCCCGGCGCGGATGGCGAATTTCAATGGCGTGTTGGAGAAGAGGCCCCCATCGGTGTACTGGCGGCCGTCGATCTCCACCGTGGGCAGGGCCACCGGATAGGCCCCGGAGGCCAGGACGGCGTCCACCAGGGAAACCTCGGGGCCAAAGAGGACTGTGCGGCCGGCCTGGAGGTCGGTCCCGGTGATGAGGAGCCTGGGTCCCCGCCCCTGAAGGGGTCCCCCCTCCTGGAAGTCGGAGAGGCGCAAGTCCCCCAGCTCCCGCCGCAGAAGCTCCCGCAGTGGCCCGGCCTGGAAGAGGGAGCGGGTGGGTATCCTGGGGAGCAACAGGCCCTTCATGAGGCCGAAGCGGTCGAACTTGACGATGCCCTCGGTCTCCCGCCAAACCCTCAGGAGATGGCCGGAGGCCTCCAGCAGGGACTCTCCCCGGCTCAAGCGCGCGGCCAGGATCGCGGCATTCATGGCCCCAATCGAGGAGCCCGCGAGGATGTCGGGTCTGAGGCCTGCTCCTGCCAGCGCGTGCAGGACGCCGGCCTCGTAGGCTCCCTTAGCGCCGCCGCCGGAGAGGATGAAAGCCTCCATGGCTATTCCTCCTGATGCCCCCGAACCACTCTCCCACGACGGGAGCGGATGCCCGGGGTAGAGGAGCCTCTTGCCCTCTTTTGGGTGCCTGAAAGCTCCAGGCTGGCCAGATTCCAGAGCCGGTCGAACTCCTCCTGGAAGCGCGAGAGGAACTCTGGCTCCTCGAGGAAGAGGGTGGCCTCGAAGTTGCGCCAGCCCATGTCGTTGGTGAAGTTGCCCGACCCCGTAATGGCCGTTTGCCCATCCACCAGCAGGAATTTGTGGTGAAAGAGGCCCCGTCGAACAGGCCTCAGGAACCGGGTGGGAACGCCCGCCTCCAGAAGCTCCCGGGCGCGGGAGCTCGACCTCCTGGCCTCCTTGCGGTCCAAGATGACCCGAACGGCAACGCCCCTCCGATGAGCAGCGACCAGGGCCTTGGACAGGTAGGCGGCCGTAAACACATACATCGCTACCTCAAGGCTCCTGGAGGCCCCGTCGATCGCCTCTTTGATCCGCTTGAGGACCTGATCCTGGGGAGAAAAGTAGACCTGGGTCATGGTCACACCTCCGGGAACATGGGGCCGGTGGCCGCGCTAGGCTGGAACCCCGCCCACGAAAGATCAAACCGCCGCATCATAGAATCACCTCGATGGAGAAGGACCGGCTATAGCGGCCCCGCCGGACAAAGCGCACGACGATCATCACTACTCCCAGGGCCAGGTATACGGCCCAGGAATGCGGGGGGAGCCAGGGGTCGGGGAACCGCCCGATCGCAAACCATCGGAACTGTTTGCGCATTCTCTTGTGTTCCAGCCACAGTTGAGGCAGGTCCAGGGTTGCAGAGGGTCGTCCTTGTGCAGGACCGACAGGCAAAGCGGACAGGAACGGGTCCACACCAGCGGAAGATTGCAGGCCGCCGTTTCGGCTTTCGCAACCGGGATCTCCATTCTCCTGATCCTCCTGCCTATGCGACCCTCGCCAGGCCGAACCGGGAGTTGATCATCAGATCCAGCGCGACCCCGCTGTCCTGGTAAGCCACCAGCTGGAGGATATCCCCCTGGGCGAGCCGGACAACCGTAGAGGCCTGCAGGTCGTGATTCATCGTTCCATCCGTGAGCGGGTCTGGAGGGGCCCCGGGAAGGGCGATGTACCGGGTCCCATTGAGCAGGATTCCGATGTGCCTCCGGGTTCCTCCAGAGCGCCAGGGGAAGCCAATGTGCCCGAAGGCCGCCCAGAGTCCGGCGGCGGGAGCCTTGAGCCTGTCCGGGGCCATGCTGCTCCAGCATTGGCAAGGGTTGTAATCCGCCGTGTTGAACGAGATGACCTTCCAGGTATTGTGCGGGACGGATACCCGGTTTGACTGCCGGACTGCGGCTCCCTGGGTCTTGTCGGTGCCCCCCTCAGTGTAGGAGATCCGGTCGAGGGCGAAGACAGGACTGTCTGACAATCCCCCGATCACCTGCAGGGGGGTGCTGCTGTTGTGGATGACGCCCAGCTCCAGGTAGTCGCCGGCGTTGAGCTTCAGGATAGAGCAGACCTGCAGGGTCCGCCCCTGGCCGTCGTTGAAGGCGGGAAACGGGACCACGCAGGCAGGCGCCCAGCCGGCTCCGTTCCTGTAGATGCCCAGGGTCCCGATCAAAGCAGCCCCAACGGGACTGCCGGGAGAGGAGAGCCTCATATGCCCGACCACCTGGTAGATCCCGCCCGACGGGGCGATGAGCCGGGTGGGATAGGAACCGTTTCGGGTCCCCGGGGTGGCCACCTCCACCCGGTCGAAGGGGATC
>JACPQM010000096.1 GCA_016190505.1 Chloroflexota bacterium
GTAGGACAGGAGCACCGTGCCCTCGCACTTGTCGCTGCTGGGAGACTGGCGGATGCTGACCGTGACGCCCAGCAGCGTGGTGAAGGACACAAATAGCTTCTGTCGCAGGCTGACGCTGGTCTCGTTGTCTTTCCGGTCGTCGTCCTTATCTAGCAACAGGGTGTTGCCGCTGGGGTCAGTAAGGCACAGGGTGATGTGACGAGAGGGGGGAAGTCCTACGGCGTTGGCTGTAGCCTCCAATTCCTGGCCGGCGGCGTCGCTGCGCAGGGTCAGTGTCCCCTGGCCAAAGGCACCGGGCGCCGCTGCCGTGGGCACCAGGGCGAAGTTGACCGTTTCACCGTCTGCCCTGGCGGCGAAGGCTGGCGACAGGGCGGCGCTCAGCCCGCTCAGCACCAGCAGCGCGACCATGACGAACGCCGTTGTGCGAGTCATCCAGGTTGTGGTTTTCACTGTTGTTGCTCCTCTGGTTGTCATTGGGGGGCTTCGGCCCCCTGGCCTGATAGCTGGACCATCACTCACTACGTCCAAGATTTGTCATTCAAGGCAGCGAAGTCAGCATGACGCTTGCTAGGTCGCAAACCTGGTCTGACGCCGTCGCACCTCCACATTCGTTGTTGAACATATGCTATGTTTTAGCAATTGCTCATGTAAAGGTGATATTGTAAGAGAAACGTTAAGGAACTGTTGAGGATTAGCTGGCGCCTTGCGTCGCCAAATCGCCATATGCCGCTGGGAAAGGCCTCGTTGGCCAGGTAGCCACCTATGCCAGCGCTGGACCTTTGCCCCGCTTGCCCGCTTCCCTGATCCGCCATCAAGAACGAAGACCTGGAAAACCCAGTGCCTTGGGACAGCTCGGGAACCTGTCAAACCGCAGGGGCGCCCCGCCGGGTCGCCCCTACGCGTTGGTGCTCCACCTGGGTGAGAAGACTGCCCGTTCGGGTAGACATAATAGCCGGTGGACTTTGAGCTTGTGCGCTCCTTGACAGCGCTCGGCCTCGATGCTATAAACGAGCACACCGTGCCCGCCGGATGCGGTCCAGGCCAGTCGGGACCAGTTAAGGAGGCAAGCTATGGCAGCAAGGGAATGGTCGGCGGTCCTGGAAGCGCCAGGCAGACTGGTGCTCCGGCAGTTTGATGTACCCCGTATTGGCCCCGAGGACGCTCTGCTTCGAGTGGAGCGGGCCGGTGTCTGTGGCAGCGACCCCAAGTTCTACCACGGCAATCTCCACGGGTACACGCTGCCCATCATCCTGGGACACGAGGAGGTGGGGACCATCGAAGACATCGGGGAGACGGCTGCCCAGTGGTACGGGGTGAAGAAAGGGGACCGGGTTATCGTGGGCGGCGGTGGTGGCTGTGGCCATTGCTACTATTGCCTCAAAGGGCAGCAGAAGTTCTGCCAGGACCGTCGTTCCTTCGCTACCTGCTGCGACGTTCCGCCACACCTGTGGGGCGCCTACGGCCAGTACATGTATCTGCCCCCCAACGCCGCCGTCTACAAGGTCCCGCCCGAGATATCACCTGAGGCGGCAGTGCTGCTCAATGCCGTCATCGCCAACGGTATCCAGTGGACCAGGATGTGGGGCGGCACCTCCATAGGGGATACCGTCGTGATACAAGGCCCCGGCCCACAGGGCCTGGCAGCAGTAATTGCCGCCCGGGAATCTGGTGCAGGGGCCATCATCGTCACTGGACTGCCCCAGGACCACGAACGGCTACGACTGGCGCGGGAGTTTGGCGCCCATTATGCCGTGGATGTCGAGAAAAACGACCTCGCGGGGCTCGTCAGCGAGCTTACCGAGGGACGGGGAGCCGACGTGGTGGTGGACGTCACCGGTAGCCCGCGGGCCATCCTGACCTCCATCGAGCTGGTGAGAAAAGGGGGGACCATGGTCCAGGCTGGCGTCACCGGGGCTACCACGGAGACCCCAGTGCGCATGGACACCCTGCTATTCAAAGAAATCAAGCTACAGAGCGTGTTCACTAACAGCCCAGAGGCTACTCGGGCAGCCATCAAGCTGGCAGCCTCCAAGCGGTACGCTCTGGAGAAGATCGTGACGCACAAGTTCCCTCTGGCCAGGGCTGAGCACGCTGTAAAGACCGCTGGAGGAGAGATACCCGGTGAGAGTCCCATAAAGGTCATCATTGACCCCTGGATGGAGTGATGGGTAACGTAGCTCAAGCCCGAAGTCTGAAGCCTGAAGTCCGTAGCCAGGTCTGCTACAGCTCGAAGCGGTAGCCGGCCCCGTAGCTGGGATAGCCCCCTACCCGGCTCCACCTTTCATCCCTCCTTCGTCGCCCGGCTCGGCCTAGTGAATATTATATAGCAATCTGGCACCGCCCGGCACAAAGAGCGCACCTTCATGGACAGGTCCAATACACAGACCTGGCTCTGACAGCAGAACGGGCATGAATAGGCTACACTGCACGTGTAGGTCGCTAAGCGATACAGGGAGCCAATGTGAGCTATCTTGTAGGCATTGACACCGGCGGCACCTTCACAGACTGTGTGGTAATGGATGATGGGGGCCAGTTGTTCATGGGCAAGGCCCCGTCAACCCCGGACGATTTCTCTCTGGGCATAGTCGAGGCGGTGCGGGTCACGGCAGAGTCCATGGGCCTGTCCCTCGGCGGGCTGCTCCGGGAGACCTCCCTGTTCTCTCACAGCTCCACCATGGGGATAAACGCGGTGATAACCCGTAGTGGCGCTAAGACCGGGCTGGTCACCACTGCCGGTTTCGAGGACACGGTCCTGATCATGAGGATAATGGGCAAGTTCGCCGGACTGGGCGAGGAGGCCATCAAGCGCCAGGTCAAGAGGGAGAAACCGGCCCCTATCGTCCCCAAGGAGCTTATCCGAGGTGTTGTGGAACGGGTGGACTACAAAGGGACGGTGGTCACACCGCTGGACAGGGACGGTGTGGTTGAGGCCGCGCATTATCTGGCCTCGCAGGGGGTAGAAGCCGTAGCGGTGGCTTTGCTCTGGTCCCAGGCCAATCCTGCCCACGAGCAGCAGATCAAGCTAATCGTGCAGGAGCTGTACCCCCAGACGTATGTGACCATTTCCTCGGAGCTGGTCCCAGTGCTGGGGGAGTACGAGCGCACGGCCACCACGGTGATGAACGCCTACGTCGGCCCCCTGGTCGCCCGCTCCCAGGAGCGCCTGGAGAAGCGGCTGAAGGACGGCGGTTTCCAGCACTCCCCCCTGGTCGCCCAGGCCCACGGCGGTTGCCTGCCCATCGCGGCCGCAGCCAAACAGCCGGTGGGCACCATGTCCAGCGGGCCGGTAGCGGGTATAGTCGCCTCCAAGTATGTAGCGGACCTGCTGGGCTACGACAACGTGATTACGACTGACATGGGCGGCACCAGCTTCGACGTAGGCCTGATCTATGGCGGCCGTATCGAGCCCGCCGTAGAGACGGTGGTCGCCCAGTACCACCTGGCCATCCCCACCATGGCAGTGGAGTCCATCGGCGCTGGCGGCGGGAGCATCGCCTGGGTCGAGCCAGGCACTGGCATTCTCAAGGTTGGTCCCCGCTCCGCAGGCTCAGCGCCAGGCCCGGCCTGCTACGGTGCCGGCGGTACCGAACCCACCGTAACTGATGCCGACCTGGTGCTGGGCTACCTCAACCCACAATACTTCCTGGGCGGGCGCAAGGCCCTCAGCCGGGAGCATGCCTGGCAAGCCATCAAGACACACGTGGCGGACCCGCTGGGCATGGACGTGCCCGAGGCTGCCGCCGCGATCTACACCATCGTCAGCGCCCACATGTCGGACCTGATCAGGAGCGTCACCGTGGGCCGGGGGTACGACCCCAGGCAATGCGCCCTTTTCGCCTATGGCGGGGCAGGCCCGGTTCACGCCTGGGTGTACGGACAGGATGCCCGGGCCATCGTGGTCCCTTCCACGGCGTCAGTGCACTCCGCCATGGGCACGCTAGCCTCGGACATGGTCTATAGCTACCAGGTGGGGACGCCCATGCGTGCACCGGTGGATACCGATCGGTTCAACGGCCTGTTCGATGAGCTGGAGGCCAGGGCGAGGAAAGACCTCCGGGGAGACGGCTTCTCCGATGATGCTATCAGCCTGAGCCGCTTCGTGGATATGAGGTACATGAGGCAGGTACACCACGTCAGGACCCCCTGTCCCAGGGGCCGGTTGACCCCACGGGATCTGGAGGGAGTCTACGGCGCCTTCGAGGCCCTGTATGAAAGGCTTTACGGGAAGGGCGCCGCCTACAAAGAAGCGGGCATGCAGGTCATCACCTTCAGACTGGAGGCCAGAGGCAGAATCCCCAAGCCCGCCCTGAGGAAACACCCTCTCCAGTCGAGGGACCCTTCGCCGGGTCTCAAAGGCAGCAGGCGGGTGCTGGTGGCGAAGCAGTGGACGGACGTCAATGTCTATAGCTCCGTGCAGTTGGCGGCCGGCAACGTGATAGACGGTCCCGCCATCATCGAGACGCCCATCACTACCGTCCTTATCGGCCCCGACCAGCAGGGCAGCCTGGACGCTTATCTGAACACCACCATCGGACGGAAGGGAGCAGCATGAGTCCCGCGTATGAGCTGAAGACAGACCCAGTGACCTTCGAGGTGCTGCAGCACCGGCTGTGGCAGATCACCAAAGAGATGGGGATCACCTTGACCCGGGTGACCGGATCTCCCATCAGCATGGACGCCAAGGACTATGCAGCGGGCCTCTTCCGCGCCGACGGCGACCTCATCATGATGAGCTGCGGCGTGCTGTTCCACGCCGTGACCATCCCGTACGGGATAAAGCACATCCTCAAGAACTACAGCGAGAACCCGGGCATCGCCGATGGCGACGTGTTCATCATCAATGACCCATACATCTGCTCGGTACACGCCCCCGACATATACCTGGTCAGCCCCATCTTCCACCAAGGTAAGCTGGTCGCTTGGGCCGGCATGATGACGCACCTGGTGGACACGGGGAGCATGGACCCGGGCGGGATCAACCCCAGGGCCACCGAGGTGTTCCAGGAGGGCTTCCGCTTCCCTGGCCTGAAGATCGCCGAGCGGGGTGAGATCAGGCAGGACATCTGGGACTCGGTGCTGAATCTGGTGCGCGACCCGGGCATGGTGGGCCTGGACTTGCGCGGGGAGATCGCCGCGGCCCGGGTGGCCCGGGAGCGGCTCAGCGAGCTGATCGCCGAATATGGCACGGACGCCTACGAGGCGCTGGCCGACGACGTCATCAAATACGCCGAGATGAAAATGAGGGCGCGCATCTCGGAGTTCCCTGACGGCTCCTGGCAGACCCGCATCTACTACGACGAAGACGGGATGACCGACACGGCCTACCAGGTCGTCATCAAGATGACCAAAGAGGGAGATTCCCTCACCTTTGATCTCACTGGCACCAGCCAGCAAGCGCCTTCCTTCGTGAACTGCGGCGTACTGGGGGCCGCGGCAGCGGTGTTCGGTTCCGTCGCTCCGCTGATGGCCTTCGACGTCCCATGGAACCAGGGGGTGGTCAACGCGCTAACGGTGGTGTCCCCTCCGGGGACACTGGTCAATCCCAGGTTCCCCGCCCCCTGCTCCCTGGGCACGGTGGGCGCCGCCCGGGCTGTGATGAGCGCCGTGCAGGGACTGATCGCCGCCATGTTCATCACTCGTGACGACTACGCGGACGACTTCACGGCCATGTGGGGCGCCGCCATCGGGACAGTGAGCCTGGCGGGGACCAACCAGTTTGGGACCTATGCTGTCAATATGCTGATGGACGCCGTGGGCTTTGGCGCCGGGGCCCGCTCCTACGCCGACGGCGTGAACACCGGCGGCTCCCTGTACATCCCCGAGATTACGCTCCCCAACGCAGAAACCTACGAGCTGAATCTGCCCATTCTCTATCTGTTCCGCCGGGAGGCCACGGACACGGGCGGGCCGGGCAAGTGGCGAGGCGGCGCCACCCTGGAATATGCGCTGGCCCTTCATGATGCCCCGCAGGGCCGGCTCCACGTAGGCCACTCCGCCTGGGGCACCCGGGCGCCGGTGACCTCCGGCGTCTTCGGGGGGTATCCTGCCGCCAACCTCTGGCTGGCCCTCATGCGAGACAGCGACATACAGGACAGGATGCGCAGTGGGACGGTGCCTCACAGCCCCGATGGTTTGAACGGGCGGCTCGAGGTGCCCCGGGGCAACGGCGTCACATACATGGGCACATGCGACGTCCTCTGGCTTACCAGCTATGGCGGCGGCGGCTATGGAGACCCCCTGGACCGGGAGCCGGACCTCGTCCGTCGCGACGTGACCAGCGGCCTGGTCTCCGCACAAGCGGCCAGCGATGTATATGGCGTGACCCTGGTGGCAAGTCCCCTCGCCGTAGACTACCCAGGCACAGAGTCCAGGCGTGCCCAAATACGCCGCACCCGTCTTGATGTGGGGACGGTAGGGGCGACCGGCCGGTCGCCCTGGTCGCCCTCGCCTGGCGGTCACAGCATCCAACCCGGAGGTCTCCGCGTGCACGAATACCTCGAAGTCGTAGATCGGGCGCGCCAGGGTTATGTCGTATGCCGGAAGTGCGGCCACGAGTTGTGCATTGCCAGCGAGGACTACAAAGCCCATGCTGTGGCCAGCAGCAGGCCGCCTGGCACGGCTGGGCCCAGGCACCGGTGCACCGGCCAGTTTGTCATGAGGGAGTTCTATTGCCCCGGATGTGCCACATTGCTGGATGTTGAGGTCTGCGTGGACGGAGCACCTCCGGTGCGCACCACGTGGGCGCCTCCCAGGCGTCCAGGACAAGGCGGGCGGGCACAACAGGCGGCGCGTTGAGGTACGATGCCCTGGAGACACAAGAAAGCTTTCCCTCGACGACCTGGCACCCCGCATTCAGTCGTTGCGACAACGCCAAGAGCAACTGAGAGCTGCCCAGCAACAACTGGAGGACAAGATGCGGGCGGGAAGGCGCGAGATGCTTGACCTGGAGACGGTAATCGAATACGTCGAGGACCTCAAAACGACCCTGTACCAGGGCGCCCTCGCCGAACGCACGGCCCTCATCAAGTCTTTCGTCAAAGAAATACAAGTCACCGAGGACCATGCGCTGCTGAGGTACTCTCCACCCCTGCCACCCAACAGCCCCAAGGAAGACTTTGCAGTTCTGTCTATTGTTCCCGATGGTGGGCCGGAAGGGATTTGAACCCTTGACCAACGGATTAAAAGTCCGCTGCTCTGCCGCTGAGCTACCGGCCCCCAGCACCTAGGTTAGCAGACCCCCACGACGCGGGCAACTCAGGTTTCTGCCTGCCGTGGCCCTTGTGCTCTTTGGCTGCCCAGGCTAACCTATGAAGTTAGTGACTGGCACAGCATACGCATGTTGACCGACCATGACCTGTACCTCTTCGGCGAGGGGACACACTTCCGCCTCTACGAGAAGCTGGGCGCCCACCCCGCGACCGAGGGCGGGGTTGAGGGCACCCACTTTGCCGTGTGGGCGCCCAACGCCGAGGGCGTGTCCGTAACCGGCGACTTCAACGGGTGGGACAGGGCTAGCCACCCCCTGCGGCCGCGGGGCAACTCCGGAGTATGGACCGGCTTCATTCCCCACCTGGGCAAAGGGGGCCATTATAAGTACCACGTGGCCTCCCAGTACCGGGGATACCGGGCGGACAAGGCAGACCCCTTCGCCGTCTACGCCGAGGTGCCGCCCAGGACGGCCTCCGTGGTCTGGGACCTGGACCACACCTGGGGCGACGCCGAGTGGGTGGCCCAGCGCCAACGGCACAGTGCCACTGACGCCCCTATCGCCATATACGAGGTACACCTGGGCTCATGGCGGCGCGTCCTCGAGGAAGGGCACCGCCCGCTCACCTACCGGGAGCTAGCGCCCCCGCTCGCCGAGTACGTCCAGGCCATGGGTTTCACCCACGTGGAGTTCCTGCCGGTCATGGAGCACCCCTTCTACGGTTCCTGGGGATATCAGACTACCGGCTACTTCGCCCCCACCAGCCGGTACGGCACGCCCCAGGACTTCATGTACCTGGTGGACTATCTGCACCAGCGCGGCATCGGCGTGATCCTGGACTGGGTGCCTTCCCACTTCCCCACCGACGAGCACGGCTTGGGCTTCTTCGATGGCACCCACCTGTACGAGCACGCCGACGCCCGCAAGGGCTTACACCCCGACTGGGACAGCTTCATCTTCAACTATGGCCGTAATGAGGTACGCAGCTTCCTCATCAGTAGCGCCCTGTTCTGGCTGGACAGGTACCACGTGGACGGGTTGCGGGTGGACGCCGTGGCCTCCATGCTCTACCTGGACTACTCCCGAAGAGAAGGCGAGTGGATACCCAACGAGTACGGCGGTCGCGAGAACCTGGACGCCATCTCCTTCTTGCGTCGCTTCAACGAGGAGGTCTACCGGAGCTACCCCGACGTCCAGACCTACGCCGAGGAGTCCACGGCCTGGCCCATGGTCTCCCGGCCCACATATGTCGGCGGCCTGGGCTTCGGCATGAAGTGGGACATGGGTTGGATGCACGACACCCTGATGTACATGTCACGTGGCCCTATACACCGCAAGTACCATCAGAACGAGTTGACCTTCCGCCTCGTCTATGCCTTCAATGAGAACTTCGTCCTGCCCCTTTCCCACGATGAGGTGGTACACGGCAAGGCATCCTTGCTGAGCAAGATGCCTGGCGACGACTGGCAGAAGTTCGCCAATCTCCGGCTCCTGCTGGCTTATATGTACGCCCAGCCGGGAAAGAAGCTGCTGTTCATGGGCAGCGAGTTCGGCCAGTGGCGGGAGTGGGACCACGACCGGAGCCTGGACTGGCACCTCCTGGAGTACACTCCCCACATCCGCCTCCAGTGGTGGGTAGAGGGCCTGAACCGCCTTCTATGCAGCGAGCCGGCCCTGCATGAGTTGGACTTCGATCCCGCTGGCTTCGACTGGATGGACTTCTCCGACGCCGATTCCAGCGTGGTTAGCTTCGTGCGCAAGGGGAGGACTACTCAGGATATGGTCCTGGCGGTGTTCAACTTCACCCCTGTGGCCCGGACCAACTATGTGATCGGCGTGCCCAGGGACGGTTTCTGGCAGGAACTGCTGAATGGAGACGCCGTGGAGTTCGGGGGAAGCGGCCTGGGCAACGGCCAGGGCGTGCACGCCAGGCCGGTACCCTGGCACGTCAAGCCTTACTCCGTGGAGCTAACCCTGCCCCCGCTGGCGGCGCTGTTCCTGAAGAGCAGCAAGCCGTAGGGGCCCCGACGCGTCGGGGCCCTTACAATTCCAGGTCAATCGCCGCAGCTAGCTCCTGGACGGTTACCAGGCCCTCGAAGCGGGCAGCCACACGACCGGTGGCATCCACCACGAACACCCAGGGCTCGCTGGGCAGCCGCCATTCCTCGGTGACAGCGCTGAGCTCTAGCCGGCCCTCGTTCCTCAGCACCCCGAGGTCGTAGGGCTCAATGTGAATGAAGTCCAGCCGGCCCTGGTACTGCTGGTAGACGTCGGCCACCACGTCGGTCACCGGGCCACACATGCGGCTCTGGCAAAAGCCAGGCGTGGCGAATGCCACCACGAAGGGCTTACCCCGCTGGATCGCCTCGGCTACGGTCAACTGGTACAGGCCGGGCACCGGGGGTACGTGCGTGGTGATCTCAGCCAGGTCCTTGGCGTCGCGGGCGGTGGGGTTGCGGCTGGCGGGCACCTTTTCGCCGACCTTGAGCGTCTGGGAGGACTGCCGGACAGCGAAGGCCAGGCTCGCCTGCTTGGACACATACTGGCCTGACTCCGTGACGCTCAGGTCCACCCTCCATTGCCCTGGCCGGTCAAAGGTCAATTCATTGGTTACGTACACCCCCTTGACCTCGTCGTGGAGGTGGATGTCGCCACCCTCGTGGCGATGGGGCGTATGCCCCACGACCTGGCGGAACGGGGCCTCCGCCACGCCCGCCAGCTCAGGCCGGGCACCCGCACCTGGACGGTAGAAGCGCGCGTGGACCTGCGCCCCTTCTATCAGCCCGCCATCGGATGCCACTAGCCCAAAGGTGAAGCGCCGGTCACCCACGATGACCTCAGACTGAGCAGGTAGTACGCTGACCTGAGGGGTCAGCACCGGCCCGCCCGTTGTGGCGGGCTTGTCGGTGTCGCCAGCGGGACCGCAGGCAGCCGCCACCATCCCCAGCACCAGAATTGATAGGACCATCCACCCTTGAACGCTTCTCGGCACTACCATGTCACTCCTCCACCACAGCCAGACCTCCACTTATATTAGCGCGCGAGCGGCCCCGGTCCCCAGGGGGGATGGGACCGCCCGCGTCTCACTGAGGGTCACGGGGCCAGGGGGAGCGGGCCCCGCTCATTTGTGCCATGTACCCTGAATATGCCCCAGGCGCCAGCTTCCATGAAGGGCAAACGATGGTCGCCGTAAAGGTAGTCCCCGGCTGTTTCGTCCCCATGGCGGTGCAGCACCACATCTATCGTGTTGTGCGGAGCGAAGCCACGGGTAGCCAGGAGGTTGGAGCCGGGGACGCTATCGCTGATGCGCCAGTAATATCCACTTATCGAGAAGACATGGGCCTGGTAGCCGAACCCCAGCACGGCATGCACTTGGACCTCATCCCCTGCAAACGTGTGGAGCACCGGCGTTTCGGGCTCGCCGTGGACCCGGGAGCTGTAGGCCAGCGAAGGGTCGGAGTTGCGCTTCAGCCTGTCTTCCAATGGCTCGGTACGGTAGTTGATAGCGGTAATGCCATCGGGCTCACGCTTGTAAGGCATGACGTTCTTGCCGATGATAGGCTCCTGGTCCTGGAATATGAGGGTGAAGTCCCTGAAGGGCTTGATGGCCGGGTCATTGTTGCGCACGATAGCTTGCCAGCCAGCCTGGACCTCGTTGCCACTGACGGGGTCGAAGAAGCGAGAGCCCTGGGGGCTGACCACGATGGCCCCGTAAAGACCGCTCTCCAACCCCTCGATGCCGCCGGAGAAGTCCGCCAGAAGGCCCGCCCCCAGTTCCCTATCGGCGTAGTACCGGTAGGTCATCCTTCCCCCGCGAGCCGCCGCGCTCTGGTTGAAATTGTAGCCCACGGTGATGCCCAGGGAGCGCTGGGGATCAGAGATGAGCTTGCCCAGGTGCAGCGAGACCGGCTCATCGGTGCGGTTGCTCAGCGTCGCCTCGATGCAGTCACCGGCGCTGGCCCGCAGCACCAGGGGATCAGCCCGGTTCCTTTCAGAGGCGACGTCCCTCTCGTCCTGGGCCATCACGAAGACCTTGCCATTGCTCTCCTTGATGCCCTGCTCACGGTTGAACACGATGTCCGTCTCCAGGGCTACCACGTCGAAGCGTCGCACGGGCGCACCCGGCGGGCAGGGGTTGCCCGGGTCGCTGGCCCTGGGGGGCGCGCCACCTGTGCGGGCCAGGCTGGGGAAACCGGTGCCCACCGGTGGCGCTGGTCGGTCGGGCAAAGGACGGAGGTCGGAGCGGAGCCTATCGTGCACCCGGAAGATGCCCCACATGCCATCCTCCAGGTGGTCGGCCTCCGGGTTGTAGTAGAGATAGTCCCCGGCCTGGCCAGCGCCGCCTTCCAGTATCGGGTCGAAGCGCTCGGCGATGGCAATGTGCAGGCTGTCCTTCAGGGCCGCGTCGGGGAAACGCTCCAGCCGGAAGCGGTGGCCGGTAATACGGAAGGACTGTACCTCGTTGGTGCCGCCTTCGAGCAGGCGAATGACCACCGGGTCACCCTTATAAGCCCGCAGCAAAGGCGTGACCGGGTCCCCGTGGGTGACCGAGCTGAAGAGCAGGGATGCGTCCTTGCTCCGCTTCAGCCGCTCCTCCAGAGGCTCCCGGCGCAAGTTGAAGGAGCTGGCGCCATCGAAAGCGGTGTCCTGCAAGAGTAGCACCATCTCCCGGTAGCTCTGACCGGAAAGGTCAATAGCTACCGAGTCCGCGGTATATATGTCAGCTATGGGTCCACTGCGTAGCTCCAGCCCCGTTCTGGGATCGAGATAGGTAGAGCCTCGAGGTTCCACAATGGTGGTGCCGAAAAGACCATGGCCCCAGCTCGTGGCGCCGAAGGCGTGGTCATGCCAGAAAACAGTGCCCAGATTTACGTCGGGATACCAGGCATATTGCACAAACTCCACGCCAGCCGCCTCGTTCGCGCTATGGTCCCGCACCAGCGGCTCGGTCAGCCTGACGGTGTTGCCATCAATGGCTGCGATCCGGTGCAGCTCGATACCCTTGGTGCCCAGGCCTACCCCCAGCCAGATGCCCGGCCGCAGGCCGCGGGTGTGGGTGACAGAGACCGTGTCTTCCCCCCGGCTAGCGCCTTGCCGCAGGGCACGACCCTCGATGGGGAAGGGGCGTACCGACTGCTCGAAGGCCAGGCCGGTGATTACGCCGTCGGTAGCCTGGACATCGAACTGGAAGAAGTGGGGGTGCATGTTGACCTTGCTCAGGAATTCGTTCTCTTTGTTGTCCACCAGCCGGCTGGTGAGGGTGACATAGACGCAGTCTCGGACGTTGGCCCGGATGACCAGGGGCTGGGCCGGCTTCCGCCCCGCTAGCACATCCTCCACGTCCTCAGCCAGGACAAAGATCTGGCCGTCGCGGTCCACGTCGCCGAAGGTGTTGTAGGCGATGGACCGGGTGATGGCAACCACGTTGTAGCGTTTTACGGGGCTTCCCGCAGGGCAGAGGGTGTCCCTGGGCCGTTCAGTGTCCGCGGGCACCACCGCGAAGTCGCTATTGGTGGGCAAGCTATTGGCACCCACTGATGTCGTCAGGTAGGGCGCCGGGCCATGGGCGCCGGGCGCGAAGGGAGGGCGCTTGCCCAGGTGAGGGGTGAGCAGGGGATAGGCTGGTCTCCCGCTCTTCGGGTCGAACAGGACCTCACGCCGCTCCCCGGGCGTGGGCGAGGTGAAGTTGGGCCAGGAGCGGGTATCCTCTGGCTCGGACAGGTAGAGCGGGCCCTCGGGCCTTATTTCCTTCACCCAGTCCCATACCGTGGCGTCGTAACCCTGGCGCGCGCCCTGGGGCGGGAGCTGGGACTCCACCCAGGCCTCGAGGTTGTCCGCGGTAAGGACTGTCCCTGACGGCAGGGACTTGCCCAGCAGGTCCAGGGAGTTCACCGGCGCCGCGGTGTGTCCCTGGCGGCTGGGTAGCTCCCGGAGGTCGGGCTGCAGGGTGTTGAACACCCGGTAGAAGCTCCACATACCGGCCACGTAGTGGTGGGGGAAGTGGCAGTGGTACAGGAAGTCGCCAGCCACCTGCTGGCAGCCGCCGGAGGCGCATTCGTGCTCCAGGTTGTATATCTCGCCCGGGCCGATGGCCTGGACGTCCAGGCGTTGGGTCAGGGTATTGATGGGCGGGGTCTTGTCCAGCCCCCGCTGGAGGGCAAAGGCGGGGTCGGCCTCAGGCTGGAGGGGCCAGCGGACGGTGCCGCCGTGATGATGGTGGGAGTGGAACACCTCGCTGCCGCCGTGGACCAGGCGGGTCTTGTAGGGGTCGCCCAGATAAGAGCGGGGCATGGGTGTGGCCGGGTCCCCGTAGGTATACGAGCTATACCCCATGGACTCGTCAAAACCCAGTTCCATACGCCGCATGAAGCACTCGGAACGGTAGTTGATGGCCCGCGTGCAGGGCCGGTAGACTCCGGTCTCCGGGTCGTTGAGGGGCAGCTTGTTGCCCTCCATGTCCAGGGGGCGGTAGGTCTCGTCGCCAATCTCGTGATAGATGATGGTGAACTCCCGGAAGGTGGGCTCAGTGGCAGTCTGAATGACGGCCTCCCAGCCGCTGTCCAGGGGTTCCAGGGTGTCAGGATGGAGGAAGACAGCGCCGGGTGGCTCTGCGATCAGCGCGCCGAACAGGCCATGGGCGGTCTGGTCCCGGGTGTCACCGTGGCTATGGAAGTAGACCGCCCCTTCCATCTCGGGCAGATTCTCGATGAACCAGGTGTAGGTGGTGGTCTGACCAGGGTTGATAGTGCTGTCAGGGTTGTTCCCCACAGCGGAGCCGTCCTCGGCCGGCGACACCAGCGCCCGGTGGATGTGCATGGAGGCAGCAGCGTAGCTCAGTCCGTTCCTGAAGTTGACCCGGACGCAGTCGCCCAGGTTGGCCCGGATGACCAGGGGCTGGATGGGGTCATCCCGCAGTCCGGTGCTCACCCGGGGCAGAGGCTCCCTCTCCTGCGCCCTCACCCGGGCCATGTCCTGTTCCAGAACGTACATCTTCCCCTCGGGATCACGGTCTCCAAAGCGGTTGAGGGTGATGGTCACATCTATGGCCATGACGTTAAAGCTTCTAACCGGCGCTTCAAACGGGCAGACCGTCTTCGGAACGACGGCCTGTGCGCTCCGTGCCACTTCCGCAGCGCTCGCCGCCGCCTGATGGTCATGGGGCATCATCTGCGCCATCAGGGTGGCGAAGGTCTGGGAGAAGATGTAGTCGTTGCGGGATGCCAGGGTCTCCTTATCCTCCACCACGATGCGCCCGGTTACCTCTGGCAACGCCGGGTCAAACACCTCGTACACGCCTGGCGCAGTGAAAGTGTGGCTGTAGCTCTCCATGGGCTGGAGAACGGGCGTACCCAGGGGGCCCAACTGGAGGGGGCAAAACAGCCCGTTGCCATCGGGCTGCCCTACGGCCACCGGCTGGGCCGGCTGCGGGAAGGAAGCCGGCCCAGCCGGATCGGCAACGAGCCGCAGCACCAACCGGTGGGCAAAGGTATCGTGGTTGGCGAGGGTCAGGGTATCGCCCTTGACGATGGTGATGCGGCCGGGCACGAAGTTGAAGGAAGGGCCATCGTTGAAGAACAGAACAGTCAGATTGCGGGCGCCCGCCGGCGGTGCTAGCTCACCGTTCGCGAGGTCGTCCCCAACAGGTAGCTGGCTCCCAGCCACGCTGGGCATCCCCAGGACCAGGAGAACAATGGCAATCACGGTGAAGACATGCCGTCTGCTACCCCACATTTCACTCCCCCTTTGTTCCAATTCGGCATAGCCTACTACCAAGCAACACTTCTCTTCAGTAATGAGGATTACCATTCCGGCTGGCTGACGTACCGGATATAATATTTCAGAGAAGCAGGAGGGCACTGGTGGCGAGGGCGTCTGCTTTGTTGGCTGTCCAGGGTGAGCGAAAGGCGTTCGACCCGACCAAGTTCGCTTGCCTGGCGGCTTGTGGCCTTTTTCAGGACCTTGCGCTGGCAGACGTTGCCGCTTTTTCGCAGACCGTGGTGAAGCGCCAGTACCGCAAGGGGGAGACGGTCTACGAGCCAGAGATGGGCGAAGTGTTGTTCATCCTTCGTTCGGGGAGGGTAGAGCTTTACCGACTTTCGCCCGGGGGACGAAAGGTAGTGGTGGCCAGGTTCGGTCCGGGGCAGTTCTTCGGTCAAATGCCCTTGCTAGGCCACCGCGTGCATAGCGCCGACGCCGAAGCCAGCGAGGATACGCTGGTCTGCATCCTGACCCGCGGCGACGTCGAGAGGGCACTGCTCATCCAGCCCAGGATGGCCCTGAGGGCTATGGACGTCCTGGGACGGAGGCTGCGCCAGACACAAGACCGTCTCTTCGACGTGTTCTCCAAGGGTGCCGTGGCCCAGGTGGCCGCTATGCTCCTCCGTCTAGCTGAGCGGGGAGAGGTTGCGCTCAGCCACCAGCAGTTAGCCGACATGCTTGGCCTTTACCGCGAGACGGTGACCGTCGTCATGCGACGGCTCCAGGCGGAGGGCCTGGTCAAGGTTGAGCGCAGACACATCCGGCTGCTGGATGTTGACGGCCTGAGTCGGGCAGCCCTGGGCGAGGTCCAGGTGCCCCTCGAGAGGCGCGCCGCCGCCTGAAGGAAACCGCACGGGGCGGCTTGCCCTATATGCCTTCATGGGCTACAATAGCGATGCTTAATGCCGACGATTCCAAAGATTCCTGGCCCACATCGGTTCTTTTTCTACAGCTTTGATTGCGGTGAACCCAAGCAAGTTCACGCCCAGAGAACTCAACCGGATTCGCCGAGTGATCCTGGAGCATCTGGCTCACATTCTGGAGGCGTGGGATGAACATTGCGGCGAGTAGCGAACCACGTATCGTTGAGGTTACAGCGACCGATGAAACGATAACCGCTCGGCTTGCCGACGGCCGTACGATAAGTGTGCCGTTGGCATGGTCCTGGCGTTTATCCAATGCAACGCCGGAGCAGCGCAACCGTTTCGAAATCATTGGCAGTGGGCAGGGCGTACACTGGCCGGCTGTGGATGAAGACATCAGTGCCATAGGTATGCTTATTGGGAACGCAGCTCGTCCACCAAAACGCAAGGACAAACCGCTGGCTCCAGTCGCATAGCGGCCCCCGCCATTCCAGCACCCACCGGCGAGTGAATGCTGTTGCCCTTGACAGCCGCAGGCTCCGGCTATACCATTCGCCACAGTAGCCGCTTTGGAGGGCCCCGTGGACAACGTACATCACTCGCATCCCGAAGAGGGCGCCGCTTACCTTTCGCAGCTTGCCTCGCTGTTCGCCAGCAAGGGCTGGCTCAACCAGAGGCTACGCATAAGCTACCAGGACCAGGACTACTGGCTGTCCTGCACCTCAGAAAGCTTCTGCGCCTACCTGGTAAACCAGGACGGAGGGATCAGCCCGGGCGCGCCGGGATGGCCTGTGTGCATGGTGACCAAGGCCCACGTCTTTGACGAATCGGACCGATCGGTCCGATCAGTCGGATCAGACTTACTATCATCTTCGCCCAGAGCACAGGACTGGCTGGCCATCATGTCCAACGGCAGCTTCAAGATGGCGTAGCGCTCCATCATGAGCATCATCGTCTCCGGCTCGCTGGCCTATGACCGCATCATGGACTTCCCGGGCCACTTCTCCGACCACATCCTGCCCGAGAAGATCCACATGCTGAACGTGTCCTTCACCGTCAACGGCATGAAGGAGAAGTTCGGCGGCACGGCGGGCAACATCGCCTACGGGCTGTCCCTCCTGGGCGAAAGCCCCCTGGTGGTGGCCACCATCGGCCAGGACTACCAGCGCTATTACAACTGGCTGACCCAGAACCACATCGGATGCGACTGCATCCGCATCATCGAGGACGAGTTCACCGCCGGCGCCTACATTACCACTGACCGGGCGGACAACCAGATCACCGGCTTCAACCCGGGCGCCATGAGGCACCCCTCTGCGTTCGACTTCGCCAAGGTCAGCCCCAACGGCAGCATCGCCGTTGTTGCCCCGGGCAACCTCCAGGACATGAGCGAATACTCCCAGGCCTGCCAGGCCCGGGGCATCGGATACATCTTCGACCCGGGCCAGTCCCTCCCCATGTGGGACGGGGCGGACCTCATCCGCTGTATTGATGGCTCCCGGATACTCATCTCCAATGACTACGAGCTTGAGCTTATCGCCAGCAAGACTGGGCTGGACCGCAAGGGCCTTCTACGGCTGACCGGGACTATCGTCACCACCCTGGGGGAGATGGGGTCCCACGTGTACGCGCCGGGGCGTGAGACGCACATCCCGGCGGTCAGGTCACGGCAGGTGGTGGATCCCACGGGCGCCGGGGACGCCTACCGGGCGGGGCTAATCAAGGGCCTAGTCCAGGGCAAGTCCATCGAGCAGTGCGCCATAATGGGTGCGGTGTGCGCCTCGTTCTGTATCGAGTGCTACGGCACCCAGGAGTACCGGTTTACCGCAGAGGAGTTTGCGGAGAGGCTGGCTAGCTCACAGCGATAGAAGCCGGCGCCCGTCTTTGCTCACAGCTTCTCCCACGTGTCCCTATCAACCCCTGCCCGACGCAGAACCCTCACCAGCAAGTTTCGACCAATAGCAGCCCCATGTGGGTTCGGCAGAATGACTGTGACGTCCTCCCGCTGCATGATCTCGTGCTTGCCGCCCGGAAAGGGGCCATCGAAACCCAGCCGTCTCAGGTTCCGTATCAGATCACGCCTGCTGATTGGCCCCAGTACAGGCATCAGACGGGCTGCTTACTGACTAACTCGATGCCTTCTAGGACGGGCACGGCCAAGTTGCGCGAGATTCGGAAGACCAGCCATTCCTCAAGGACCTCCTGTAACTCGTCCCGGCATTCCTCGAGGGTATCCGCATTGGCCCACACGCCCTGGAGCTCCGGTATCTCTCCGTAGAATGTCTTGTCGTCCTCCAAGATCTCGTACTTGGCCTTCTTCATTGCGGCGTGGATGTACTCGGTGAGCATGTTGGTCTCCTGGTGGCATGTGTTAGTTGTGTACCATCATAGGCTCAATCGTCGCGTAGCGTTCGAGCAATCCCACTCGCCATATCCGGGCTCACATCTTTTCCCACGTCTCTCTATTGATGTTGGCCTCATGCAAGATTCTGGACAGCAGAGCCCTCCCGATGCTGGCGCCACGGTGCGGGTTGGGTAACCTCACCCTGACCGTCCCCTTGATCATGACTTAGTACTTCGTGCCAGAGATAGGACCCTCAAAACCGAGTGCTCTCAGTGTCCTCACCAGATCGGACCGACTGATTGGCCCAAGACGCGGCACTAGACCGCTTCCTTGACCGCAACGTCAAGCCGGATGCCCTCCACCTCTGGAACGGGCAAGTGCCGGTATATGCTGATCAGCAGCCAGTCCTCCAGGACTTCCTGTAGCTCATCCCTGCACTCCTCCAGGGTATCGGCGTTGGACCAGACACCTCGAAAGCCAGGGATCGAGCCGTAGAACGTGTTGTCGTCCTCCAGGATCTCATAGTTAGCCCGTTTCATGGCTGCTCGAATGTACTCCGTTAGCATAGTTCGCTCCCGCGTTAGTCTACTAGCATCAATTATATTGTCTCAACCATGTTAAGGGCGATGGCCACCCCGTGCTACGCCCTCTGCCGCAGCCGCAGGCTGCGCCGCACGTCCGGCTTGGGGCCCACGCGGTTGCGCAAGACCCCGATGCCCTCCACCTCCAGCTCGATAAGGTCGCCGGGCTGAATCCATCGGCCATGGTCAATGCCACAGCCGTTAGCCACAGTGCCCGAGCCCAGGAAGTCGCCCGGATAGAGGGTCTCCTCCATGGAGGCGTACTCGATGAGCTCCCCCCACGTCCAGTACATGGTGCTGGTATTGCCGTCGGTCCACACTTCACCGTTGATGCGGGCCACCATGCGCAGGTTGGTGGGGTCAATCTCGTCCGGCGTGACCATACACGGGCCCATGACATTGCAGAAGTCCTTGATCTTGCCCGGGCTGAGGTAAAAGTCGGGCTTCGCATCCCGGGCGCTGACATCGTTGAATATGGTGCACCCAGCGATGTACTCTCCGGCGGCCTCCCGGGGGATGTTGCGCCCCTCCTTGCCTATGAAGAGGCCGTACTCCAGCTCGTAGTCCAGCTTGTCCGAGTACGACGGCCAGGGGATAGCATCTTCGGGCCCAATGACCGCGCAGTGGTTGCCCCGGTAGTAGACGGGCACCTCGTACCAGTCTTTGGTCTTGGCCATAGAGCCGTGGCCCTCGAAGGACAGGAAGTCCCGGATCGAGTTGGGCCGGGGCAGGGGCGCCAGCAGGCGAACGTCGTCGGGTCCATAGACCGCAGGCTCGGAGCGCGGCGCCAGGACCTGCTGCCCGCGGCCCAGGGCGTACCGCACAAACTCCAAAGCTTCGCGGGCCGCTCGCACAGCCACGTCCCCCCGCTGCAACCAGGCCAGCATGTCCGGGGGCAAGTCCTGGGCGGCCACCTCGTAGGCCCGGTCGCCTCCCAGGGTGGTGCGGAGGTGACACACCAGAGCCGTGTTCAGGTCCACTATGTCCTCCACCAGGAGTGCGCCCAGCCGGGGCCGTGCCCCTGGAGCCGGGGGTTGGAAGGTCACCAGCCGCATGTCACCATTCCGTCGTTGCGGGCAAGGAGAGGCCCCGATACATCGGGGTCCTGTGCCCCAGCATGACATGCAGTGGACACCTCTTTACCGTCATTGCGAGTATCACAGGTCGGGTGCGCCGACCCGATGTAGAGCAATGAACCGCATTGCCGGCGGGTTCCTTAAGTGGCCAATTCCAGTCAATGTCGCTGCGAACACGCGGGGGAGGGCCTCCCCTCTCCCTCGAAGGGAGAGGCCTGGGTGAGGGTGAGGCTGGCCCCTGACCGCGTCCAATCTCCCCCTCACTCTCGCTCTCTCCCTCCAGGGGAGAGAGGGGGCTTTCGTCTCCTTTGGTGCTCTTGGTTCGGCAAC
>JACPQM010000100.1 GCA_016190505.1 Chloroflexota bacterium
CCGGTCCATGTGCCCCCGGTGGAGAGCCCGGAGGGCAGCCCCGAGCTGGCCCGGAAGTACCCTCTGGAGATGCTGACCTCGAAGTTCAAGCTGCGCCCGGGGTCATCCTATGCCAACCAGCCCGAGCTGCGGGAGATGTACGCGCCGGACGTGCTCATCCACCCCCAGGATGCCGCCGCCCGGGGCATAAAGGATGGCGACACCGTGGCCGTGTTTAACAACCGGGGCCGCATCGAGCTTAGGGCCACGGTCAAAGAGCTGATACGGCCCGGCGTGGTGCGCGTGTACCAGGGCATGTGGCCCGAGGACGGCTCAGCCAGCGTCCTGACCAGCGACCGGCTGACCCTCTACGGTGAGCAGCCGGCCTACAACACCAGCCTGGTGGAAGTCAGGAAACTCTAATGGATAGGGGCGCCCCGATTATCGGGGCGCCCCTATCCATGAGTTGTGGCTGGTTCCTTCTCAGGCTGTTCTACCTGCGACCCAGAAACCCGGGAAATGGTGGGCATTTGCTCGATTGCCCATAGTGTTCCAGTACTGCCACTGGCATACACCAAGGTCCCCGTACCCCGGCCCGTGGCTTTCTCTATTGCAGCCTCCCGGATAAACTCCGAGACCCTCTTGCCGACGCGCTCGGCATACTTGGAGACTTGGTCAAAATCGTCGCGCCGGAATGCAACGGAGATGACGACTCGTGACGCCTTCACCGGTCCTCTGATTTCGGGCTGTTCAAAGTCCCAGCTCTCTGGTTTTTCCAGCTCGCGCTCATGCTCCTTCTTCATGGTTCCTCCTAGCCTTTTCAAGCGTCGTTTTCTCGTGGGGCTTGCAGGGCCATGCCGTGATCGGCCGCCAGAGCATAGCCTCGTGTGTAGGCTCGACAGGAGCGGCGATGCAGGCTCCGCCGTCGTCTCTACCGATGATTAGGTAAACTCCACGGCGCCTCTTCCGATTCCTGAGGACCACGTGAACGTTATCCAGTACTTGGAGAACCTGTGACGCTGACAGCCCGTGTACGGCGAACTTCTCCTCATTCTCGTTGTCTATGAGGAAGGCCTCGATGCGGGGGCTTGACGTCAAGCTACCTGTGTCCTACACTTGTAGTATAATTGTAGTTTGCAGTCAGGGGGATGTCAAGTGGAAGTTGAGTGGCTCATTCTAGCCGATTCGGCCCAAGTGGTTGGCAACAAGCTGTACCTGCTCGGCGGCGGGTGGGACCAGCTAACGGTGAACACTGGTTTCCCTGTTGAACGACGGTGCGCTATCGCTCTTTCGGTGCGCGTCCCGTGGAACGAGACCAACCAGAGGCACACGTTTGAGATCGAGGTGGCAGAGGAGACCCCAGGGACTGAAGTGCCCAAGAGCCTGATCAGGGGAGGAGGTCAGTTTGAGCTCGGCCGGCCACCAGGCATTCCCCTCGGGCAAGAGCAGCGCATCCAGTTGGCCATTGATATGAACCTGAGAATCGAGACGGCAGGTACCAAGATGGTGGTGGCCCGCATAGAAGGACAAGAGTTGCGGCGCATACACTTCAACGTGGTGCCCGGTCCCATGCTGGCGATGAGGGCTCAGAAGGGGTCCCCGTAGGGGCGCCCCTACGGGGACTTGTACCAGTCCACAATCTCAGAGGCGGTGGCCCACCAGACGTGGGGATGCTGCTTGACATAAGACAGGGCCTGGTCAAAGTGCCCGGCCCGGGAGGGCTGTCCCGTGAGGTAGGGATGGACGGCTATGGGCAATACTCGACCTGTTGCCCGTCCCTCCTCGTAGAGCACATCGAAGGCGTCTCGCACCGTCTCGAATAGGGCGCTGGCGGGCATGGTGGGGGCCAGAAACATGGGCCGGTCATTGACATCCACGCTGTATGGCAGGGAGACCAGCGTGCCGGCTTTGGTGTTCATCAGGTAAGGCTGGTCGTCGTTGACCCAGTCGCCCACGAACTCGATGCCAGCCTCGGCCAGCAGCTCCAGCGTATTGAACGTCTCGTGCAGGCCGGGTCCCAGCCAGCCCCGTGGCCGTTTCCCGGTGGCTGACGTGATGGTGTCCAGGCTCTCGCGGATGACCTGCCGCTCCTCTTGGATGGAAAGGCCGGACAGTTGTCGGTAGTTGGAGATGCCGTGGGCTATGATGTCCCAGCCTCGCTTGACGATCTCTTCAATGAGGACGGGGTAGTGTGCGGCCGCTGCGGAGTTCAGCACTACGGAGCCTTTGACCTGGTGCTTGTCGAGGATGTCCATGAGCCGCCACACGCCGACTCGTGGTCCGTAGTCGCGCCGGGAGTAGTTGCGTACATCGGGGACCCGGCCGGACTCCGACCTGTCGAACTCGAAGTACTCGATGGCTACCAGCACCCAGACAGCGACCCTGGCACTATTGGGCCAGCGCAAGGGCTGGCGCCGCACGATGGGCGAATACTCGAAGAAAGGGTTGTCCATTAGTACCTCCGGAGGCAGCAGGATGCCCGTATTGTAGAGGCAGTGCCTCGCCCTTTCAATCACAGATGGGTGGCGATTGGCTCTTTCAATGAACCGACCGTCCCGTCATTGAAAGTTCAACAGGTCCCGACCCGTCGGGACCTGTTGAACTCGCAATGACGACATATGGCTTCGTCGCTCTGCTCCTTTGAAGGAAATGTGCCATCTCGGTTCACGGCTCTACATTGGGTCCCGGCCCGTCGGGATCTGTGAGACTCGTAAGGTGGCACACCGGCCTGCCGCACTGTGATATAATCCCCGTCTATCAGGGGCGGCTAAGGCACCCAAGAAGTGATATAGTGATAGTTAACCCAGTGTACAGTATTAGCTTTGTCTCCCTGTTGTCATTTGTACCATCTGTTGGCGCTCGGGGGCGAGGCAGGTGAGCCGCAGTCCCGTGGGCGTGAATGGCTTCAGGCAGCCCTTCGAGGCTGCCTTGCGGTCGGCTGACCAGAGGCAGGCCAGCGAGCTGGTCCGGCAGGCCCTGGGGCGGGGCATCTCCCGCGAGGAACTGGTAGAGAGCATGATCGTGGCCAGCCTGGACTCTTTGGCAAAGGGCTGGGACGAGGGCACGGTGTCGCTGACCCAGCTCTACATGGCCGGCCGGATCGCCGAGCAGGTGGTGGGCCGGGTGCTCACACCCGCCGAGCCAGTGGCGCCCTAGGCCAAGGTGCTCATCGGCACGCTGTCAGACAGCCACGGGCTGGGCCAGCGCGTGGTCTCCTACTACCTGTCCGCCGCCGGAGTGCACGTCATCTCGCTGGGGATCACCGTTCCGCCTTCGGTCTTTGTGAAGCGGGCCAGCCAGGAGCACTTCGACGCTATCGCCATCTCCGTCCTGATGTACCGTTCCGCGCTGCTGGTCCAGGAAGTCCGCGACTTGCTGGACCGGGAAGGCCTCTCCGTACCCATACTGGTGGGCGGCGCGCCTTTCAATATGGACCGGACCCTGTGGCAGCAGGTCGGTGCCCGGGCCATGGGGAGCAACCCGGCGGAGGGCGTGGCGATGGTCAAAGGTTGGGCGGGGCTGGCGCTGTGAGCGAGGCTATCACGCCTCTTCAACGGGTGCTTACCACCCTGGGGCACCAGGAGCCGGACCGGGTGCCTGTATTCTTGCTCCTCACCATGCATGGCGCCAGGGAGCTGGGGCTGAGCCTGCCCGAGTACTACGCCAACCCCCATAACCTGGTGGAGGGGCAACTACGCCTGGCCGAGAAGTTCGGCCACGACTGCCTGTACGCCTTCTGGTATGCCGCAGGCGAAGCGGTCGCCTTTGGCAGCGAGACCACCTTCTATGAGGATGGGCCGCCCAATGCCGGTGAACCTGTGGCCAGGCAGCTTGACGAGCTACTGTCACGCCCGTTGCCCGACCCCACGGCGGTGTCGCCCCTTAAGGAAACGCTTGGCGCCATACAACAATTGTCACAGCACAACCGCAACTACCGCCCTATCATCGGCGTAGTCATGGCCCCCTTCTCGTTGCCGGTCATGTTGCTGGGCCTGGAGCGCTGGATAACCGCGTTCTATGAGGAGCCCGACCAGGCGCGCCGGCTGGTGGCACACCTGGGCCAGTTCACTGCGGCCTGGGCCAATGCCCAGTTGGCGGCGGGTGCCCATGCCATCGCGTTCTTTGACCCTATGGCTTCGGCTACCATGGTCACGCTGGAGCAGTTCCAGACCTTTGATCTTGATGTTGCTCGCCAGGTGATTGGCCAGATACACGGGCCATGCGCGTTTCATTTCGCCAGCGCCCGAGCGGGACCCCAGTTGGCGCTCGTCCCTGGGACAGGCGCCGCGGCGGTGGTGCTGGGCAGTCAAGATGACCTGAAGGCCGCCAAGGGCAGCCTGCGCGGGCAGTTGGGCGTCCTGGGCACGCTCAACGGCATACAGATGGTACGGTGGACTGGAGAGCAAGCCGAGGCGGCAGTGAAATCCTGCATCGCTGCCGCGGCTCCCGGAGGTGGCTTCATCCTGGCTGACCAGCACGGCGAGATCCCCTACTTCGTCCCCGACGAGACCCTGCACGCCGTGATGGCGGCTGCCCGGCGCTGGGGCCAATACCCTATCCGCGCCTTACCATGACTCAACCGCACCATCCCGACCTGAGCCTGGCCGGCCTGCTGTCCCGTTTGGAGCGGCTTCAGGCTGATTTCGCTCTGGTCACTGACCTGTTCTCTACCTTCAGCCGCACCCTGGAGCCTGTGGCCATCTCCCTCGAGGTGGCGCGGGTGGTATGGGACCTCACCGGGGCCGCCCGCGTCCGCGTCAGCTACCAGGGCGAGCAAGACCTGTGGCAGTCGGTGACGCTGGCTGATGGCCGCGAAGACCGCGTGGCATGGGCTGCCGGCGCTCTGACCACCAGGCTGGCGGCGGAGCAGGAGCCCGTTTGCCTCAAGTCGGTTACGGGGATACCGGAAGTGGGCTCTTACCTCGGCGTGCCCCTGGTGTTTGAGGGCGTGCTAACAGGGACCTTGGAAGCTGCGGACCTGCCGGAAACACATCGGCTGGACGATACCATGCGGGTCCTCCAGTTTGTGGCCGGAATGGCGGCGGTGGCCTTCAACAACGCTCGGCTGCTGACCCTTGCGCAGGAAGAGCACCGCCGCCTCGAAGCTGTGGTGGACGGCTCCCCGGCCGGCATCCTGGTGACCGACGCCGGAGGCAACATCGTGCTCCAGAACCGCGAGGTCCAGCACCTCTATCGCCGCGCCTATAGCCGGCTGGACGAGTTCGAGCGGGCCGCGGTGGTCCGCCGGGCCGACGGCAGACTATGGCTGCCCGAGGAGCAACCGCTGCAACACGCCTTGCGGCGGGGCGAACCAGTGGCGCTGGAGGAGCTGCATTACGAGTTCCCTGACGGGCGCAAGTTGACGCAACTGGTGTCCGCCAGGCCCATTTGCTCCTCGGACGGCAAGGTCTCCGGGGTCATTGCCATCCTTCAGGACATGGGCCCCCTGGAGCAGGCCGAGAGGCGGCGCAGCGAGTTCCTGGGTATGGTGAGCCACGAGCTGCGCTCACCGCTGACCGCCATCAAAGGCGCCGCGGCTATGGCCCTGTCCAGCCGCATGGGAAAGGACTCCGAGACCCTGGAGCTGCTGCAGGTCATTGATCAGCAGGCCGACAAGCTGCGGGACCTGGTCAACAACCTGCTGGACATAACCCGGATCGAGGCCGGCATTCTCTCCATCAGCGCCACGCCCACGGACTTCCGGGCGGTGGTCGAGGAGGCTGTAGGCACCTTCATCCGGGGTGGTGCCCCCCAGCAGGTACAGGTAAGGTTGCCGGACAGCTTGCCTCGGGTGCAGGCCGACGGGCGGCGAGTGGCCCAGGTGCTGACCAACCTGCTGTCCAATGCCAGCAAGTTCTGTCCGCCTTCGTTTCCCATTGCCCTGGAGGCGCAGTCCGACGCTTCGCATGTCGCTGTCCACGTGAGGGACCGTGGGCGGGGCATACCGCCGGACAAGCTGCCGCTGCTGTTCAAGAAGTTCTCTCAGGTCCACGAAGACTCTGGGCGGGCACTGGCCGGGACCGGGCTTGGCCTGGCCATCTGCAAGGGCATTGTGGAGGCGCATGGCGGTCGTATCTGGGCGGAGAGTGGTGGTGTGGGGCAGGGGGCCACTTTCGGTTTCACGCTACCGGTGGCCACGGTCGTTCCACTGGTGGCCCCCGTGGACGCGTCCGGCGGGGCCGAACGCGTGGGCCGGCCAAATGGGACCACCCAGCGGGCGCGGATTGTCTCGGTGGACGACGACCCCCAGGTATTGCGTTACATCCGGCGGTCCCTCGAGGAAGCGGGGTATCAGGCCGTTGTTACCGGTGATCCCGATCACTGTCTCAAGCTGGTGGAAGAGCAGCGGCCGGACCTGATGATACTGGACTTCGTGCTGCCTGGGGTGAGTGGGATCGATCTGTTGGGACGTATTCGCCAGGTCTCCGCGGCGCCGGTGATCTTCCTTACTGGCACTGACCAGGGGGAGAATATGGTGCGGGCACTGAAGGCGGGGGCGGACGACTACATCACCAAGCCCTTCTCACCCTCGGAGCTTCTGGCGCGCATCGAGGTGGTGCTGCGCCGGCGGCAGGGGCCGCCGCAGATGTAGGGGCCCCGAGGCGTCGGGATGCCCGCCCTGCGTTGGCCGTCAACCCAGATTCGCCGATAGCCCCACCCCTTCCACGCGGGTTCAGGTTTCCAACCTGAACCCTGCCTTGCCCACGCCGGACGGGTGTTGCGCGGGCAGAGTTTGGGGGCCAGGTTACAGACCTGGCGCCTTGCTAACGTGAGCGACCGTCGGGAGCAGGTTACAAACCTGCTCCCGCAAAGGGCCACATTTCGTCATTGCGAGTTCAACAGGTCCCAACCCGTCGGGACCCAATGTAGAGCCATGAACCGCATTGCCGGCGGGTTCCTTAAGTGGCCAATTCCAGTCAATGTTGCTGCGAACACGCCGGGGAGGGTCTCCCCTCTCCCTCGAAGGGAGAGGCCTGGGTGAGGGTGAGGCTGGCCCCTGACCGCGTCCAATCTCCCCCTCACTCTCGCTCTCTCCCTCCAGGGGAGAGAGGGGGCTTTCGTCTCCTTTGGTGCTCTTGGTTCGGCAAC
>JACPQM010000011.1 GCA_016190505.1 Chloroflexota bacterium
GGAGCAGAGCTACGAAGCCATATTTCGTCATTGCGAGGAGTCCTTCCGGCGAAGGACGACGAAGCAACCTTCTGATGCGCACACAGGTTGGGGATTGCTTCGCTGCGGCTCGCAAAGACGGGACGGTCGGTTCATTGAAAGGAGTCCTTCCGGTGAGAGAAGGACGACGAAGCAACCTACAGACCGCGCCAAAGGTCCCGACGTGTCGGGACTTCGCTGCGCTCGCAATGACGAAAAAGGATCCACGGTCTGGCTGCCACCAGGGGATTGACAAAGGCCCTGTCTCTTGATACATGTGTTCTATAACATGAAGCAGGGAAAACCCTAGTGGATACGGTAGACAAGCTCCAGGCCCTGGGAACCGCTGCCCAGTTCGATGTCTGCGGTTACTGTGGGGGACGGACGATCCCGCCCTCCCCCGATTTCCCGTGGCGCTTCATCCACCGGGCGGCCCTGCCCGGGGGCGGCTCGGTCTCGCTGATGAAGGTGCTCCTCACCAACGCCTGTGTCAATGACTGCGCCTATTGCGTCAATCAGGTGGGCCGGGATGGCCCGCGCTACTCCTTCCGGCCCGAGGAACTGGCCAAGCTGTTCACGACGCTCTATGAGAGGAGACAAGTCCAGGGCCTGTTCCTCAGTTCCGCCATCGCCGGGAGCCCCTCCCGCACTATGGAGTCCATGATAGACACCGTGGCTATCCTGCGCCAGCGCTACCGGTTCCCAGGATATATCCACCTCAAGGTCCTCCCGGGGGCTACCTTCGACTGTGTGGCTGAGGCGTGTAAGATGGCCAGCCGCGTCTCGGTAAACATAGAGGCTCCCACCGCCCAGCACCTGGCTCGACTCAGCTCCGGTAAAGACCTGGCCACCGGCATCCTGGAGCCTATGCGCTGGGTGAAGAAGATCGTATCGAGCGACGAGGCCCTGGTCCCCGCCGGCCAGACCACCCAGTTTGTGGTGGGGGCTGCCAGAGAGACCGACCAGGAGATCTGGCACGCAACCCAGGCCCTCTACCAGGAGATGGGTCTACGACGGGTGTACTTCAGCGCCTTCCACCCAGTGGCCGGCTCCCGACTGGAGGGGCCCCCTACCCCTCCCATGCGGCAGCACCGGCTTTACCAGATGGACTGGCTCCTCCGGGTCTATAGGTTCGACCCACCCGAGCTGGAACTGGCCCTGGGCAAGGAGGGAAACCTCCCCCTGGCCAAAGACCCCAAGCTGGTCATAGCCCAGAGACAGCCCTGGCTCTTCCCCGCGGATGTGAACCGGGCCAGCTATGAGGAGCTGCTCCGGGTGCCCGGTATCGGCCCGGTGGGAGCCGGCAGGATAGTCGAGGCCCGCCGGGACCACAGCATTGACTCCCTGGAGCAACTGAAAAAGATGCGCGTGCTCACCCGCCGTGCCGTGCCCTTCCTCTGGTTCCAGGGTATGCCTGCCTCGGAGAGGCAGACCTCTTTTCTACCCCAGCTTGAGTCCGGTACGCCCGCTCCGGAGCACGTCTTCCTGGCCCGGGTGGCAAGCTAGCCGGAAGGCTGCACGGGCCTAAGCCAGTGCGCGGCTCTTGGCCAGGAACTCGGCGTGGAGGGAGGCGTTGGAGGCGATCACACCCTGGCTGTGCACGCTGACGGGGCCGCCCTCGCGGTCGGTGACCACGCCCCCAGCCTCGGCCGCCACCAGGATGCCTGCTGCCAGGTCCCAGGGGAACAGATAGTGGTGGAAATACAGGTCAATACGGCCACAGGCAGCGTAGGCGATGCCCAGGGCCGCCGAGCCCATAACTCGGATGCTCTGCATGCTGGGCCACAGCCCCAGGGCGAGCCGGAGGGCGCGCTGTGCTCGCGGGGCATCGTATCCCATGTCGAAGCCCACGACGGACTCGGCCAGCGTGCCCCGGGGCGACACCGCAATGGGGCGCCCGTTCAACGTGGCACCCCCGCCCCGGCGGGCGGCGAACGTCTCCTCCCGGATGGGGTCGTGGATCAGGCCCAGGAGCACCTCGCCCCGGCGCACCAGCGCCACCGAGGTGCAAAAGTGAGGGATGCCCAGGTTGAAGTTGCGGCTGCCATCCAGCGGGTCCACGATCCACAGGTACTCGGTGTCCGGCGCCGTTTGCAGGCTCTCCTCCGCCTGGATACCCCATTCGGGGTACTCCTGTCGCAGGTAACTGATGACCGCCTCCTCTGCCAGGTAGTCAGTCTCGGTGACTACGTGACCCTCGGTCTTGTCCCAAGCGACCTTCTGCTCGTATTGGTGGCGGCGCAGGATCTCCCCCGCCCGGCGCGCCGCCTCTGCCGCCACAGCCAGGGCGTCGCGTCCCCCGTGGGACACGGGTAGATCATTTGTCGTTTCGGGGCTCACGGCAAACCAGTCTAGCACAGGGCTACGGGGTAGAACAAGGCTGATATAATCGCGGTTGGAGGGTAGCGTGAACTTCCCAAGGGCAAGTGGCATCCTGCTCCATCCCACGTCGCTGCCCGGCCCGCACGGCATCGGCGACCTGGGCGAGGCCGCCTATCGGTTCGCCGGCACCCTGGCTCAGGCCCGGCAGCGCCTGTGGCAGGTGCTGCCCCTGGGGCCCACCGGATACGGCGACTCGCCCTACCGCGCTGTCTCCGCCTTTGCCGGTAACCCGCTGCTCATTAGCCTGGAGCGCCTGGTGGAACAGGGACTACTTGCTCCCACTGACCTGGAAGCGAAGCCGGAGTTCCCCCAGCACCACGTGGACTACGGGGACGTCATCGCCTTCAAGCTGCCTCTCCTGCGACGGGCCTTCGACCGTTGCCGGAACAGCCTGCCACAGGATATGAGCGGTGACTTCGAGGGCTTCTGCCAGCAGCACGCCTCCTGGCTGGACGGCTACGCCCTGTTCATGGCCCTGAAAGACGCTCATGCCGGCGCCTGCTGGCACTCTTGGGAAGAGGGGGCCAGGCGGCGCGACCCGCAAGCCTTGCGAGACTGGCGACAGAGGTTGGCTCCCCAGGTGCAGGCCTACCAGTTCCAGCAGCTCCTCTTCTGGGGACAATGGGCCAAGCTCAGGGCCTGTTGTCACGACCGGGGCATCCAGATTGTGGGGGACATGCCCATATACGTAGACCTGGACAGCGCTGACGTCTGGCAGCACCAGGATCTCTTCTTCCTGGACGAGACCGGGCGGCCCACTGTGGTGGCTGGTGTGCCTCCCGATTTCTTCAGCGAGACCGGACAGCTCTGGGGCAACCCGCTGTACCGGTGGGACGTCATCGCCCGCGATGGCTACGCCTGGTGGGCCGAGCGCTTCCGGTCCAGCCTGGCGCTAGTGGACATCATACGGCTCGACCACTTCCGGGGGTTCGAGAAATACTGGGAGGTGCCAGCCACGGAGAATACCGCGGTGAACGGGCGCTGGGTCCCCGGGCCGGGCGCCGACCTGTTCCATGCGCTGAAGCAAGCCCTGGGCGACCTGCCGGTCATCGCCGAGGACCTGGGCTACATCACCCCTGAGGTCCACGAGTTGAGGGACCTGCTCGGCTTCCCGGGCATGCGGGTGCTCCAGTTCGCCTTCGGGGGCGACCCGGGCAACCATCACCTGCCCCATAACTACCCGCGCAACTGCGTGGTGTACACCGGCACCCACGACAACGATACCGCACTGGGTTGGTTCCAGTCCGTGAGCACGGAGGAGGCCCGCGACCTGGCACTGGAGGAAGCGAAGCAGTTTGCCCGCAGATACATGGGCACCGGTGGTCGCCAGTTCAACTGGGACCTCATCCGGCTCGCCCTGTCCTCGGTAGCGGATACCACCATCATCCCCATGCAGGATGTCCTGGGCCTGGGCAGCGAGGCGCGCATGAACACGCCAGGCAAGGAAAAGGGCAACTGGAAATGGCGGTTCACCTGGGACATGTTGAGCGATGAAATGGTGGCCCGGCTGGGGGACATGACCCGGGTCTACGGGCGTTCCCTGCCTCCCTCCGGCAGGGCGCTGGGATGACGGTGCCCCCTGGGCCGCCAATTGCCTTTTGCCAATGCCACTGCTAGCATGGAAATGTGAATGGCGTCACTGATAAGGAGGGGCCATGGCTGTGAGCGACCGCCTGGCGGAGCTAGGGAAGCTACGGGAGCAGTCCCGGCTCGGGGGTGGGGCCAAACGCATCGAGCAGCAACACGCCCGGGGCAAGCTTACCGCCCGGGAGCGCATAGACCTGCTTCTGGACAGAGGCTCCTTCCAGGAGCTCGACCCCTTTGTCACCCATCGGGCTACCGAGTTCGGCCTGGGCGAGCAGAAGCCCCCCGGGGACGCCGTGGTCACCGGCTACGGCAAGGTTGACGGTCGCACCGTCTTCGTCTTTTCCCAGGACTTCACCGTGTTCGGTGGCTCCCTGTCCGAGGCGGTGGCCGAGAAGATATGCAAGGTGATGGACCTGGCCATGAAGAACGGCGCGCCTGTGGTCGGCCTCAACGACTCCGGGGGTGCCCGCATCCAGGAGGGCGTGGTCTCACTGAAAGGCTACGGCGACATCTTCCTGCGCAATACCCTGGCCTCGGGCGTCGTTCCCCAGATCTCGGTTATCATGGGGCCCTGCGCCGGTGGCGCCGTCTACTCGCCCGCCATTACCGACTTCATTTTCATGGTGCGGGGCACCGGCCAGATGTATATCACCGGCCCAGATGTCATCAAGGCCGTGACCGGCGAGGAAGTGACCCACGAGCAACTGGGTGGGGCGGACGCCCACGCCAGCCGCAGCGGGGTGGCCCACTTCGCCATAGACAGCGAGCAGGCGTGCCTGGCCCAGGTGCGCCGTCTTATTTCCTTCCTGCCCTCCAACAACATGGAGGACCCGCCGGCGGTGGAACCCGGAGACGACCCTGAGCGCCGGGACGAGGCCCTGCTCTCCCTGGTCCCCGGCGACCCCGTCAAGCCATACGAGATGCGGGAGGTGATCAGCCGCATCGTGGATGATGGCGATTTCATGGAGGTGCACCAGGGCTTCGCCCCGAGCATAATTGTGGGCTTCGCTCGCATGAACGGGAGGCCGGTGGGCGTGGTGGCCCAGCAGCCCTCTGTCCTGGCGGGCGTGCTGGACGTGGACTCCTCGGACAAGGGTGCCCGCTTTGTCCGCTTCTGCGATTGCTTCAATATCCCCCTGGTCACGCTGTGCGACGTGCCCGGGTTCATGCCCGGCAGTTCACAGGAGTACGGGGGCATCATCCGCCATGGGGCCAAGCTCATCTTCGCCTACGCCGAGGCCACCGTGCCCAAGGTGAGCATCATCACACGCAAGGCCTATGGCGGGGCCTACATCGTCATGTCCTCCAAGCACCTGCGCGGCGACATTAACTACGCCTGGCCCAACGCCGAGATCGCGGTGATGGGGCCGGAAGGCGCGGTCAACATCATCTTCCGGGACGAGATTGCCAAAGCGGCGGACAAAGAGGCCACCCGCAAGCGGCTGGTGGAGGAGTATAAGGCCAAGTTCGCCAATCCGTACCAGGCGGCGGCCCGCGGCTTCATAGACGAGGTCATAGACCCTCGGGACAGCCGGCCCAAGATCATCCGCGCTCTGGAGATGCTGGAGAACAAGCGGGATACCCTCCCCCCCAAAAAGCACGGGAACATACCGCTGTGATGGCGCGATAATGACCAGCACGCAGACGCTAAGGCAGCCATGCGCGGTTGAGTAGTTGCTTGCATGAAGTGCCGCTCGGATGTCGTCAAGTACTACTTAGTCACCCCGATGCGGTTTCGGTACGTCACAGAGGCGGTAAGGTGGCTGGAACAGGAACACGATTTCTCTTCTGGGCCTCTAACGGTTTCCGGCTCCAACGGTGTGGTATTTGACGGAGCCGTTTTGAGTGACGCAGCTCGCTTTTGGGCAGCTTCCGTTCTTCAGTTTCTTGCCCACAGCTATCTCGATTCTGGCGGCTATATCACGTGGGCCGAAGTTACCAGGTATTACAGCAAGTACTTCGCTGTTATGGCCTGGACAACACTATGTGGGTACCGAACTTTTTGGCTAGATGAGTGGAGTGGCACGAAAAGGCGCGGGGCAACGTAGTTGTGGGTGGTGAGGACAGATGAGGCGGGGCGTGAGTACATGGTTGGGCACAGAATGCACCTCAACAAGCTGCCGAATCGTCTGCCGTATGGCCTTCCCAGTGGAAGTGGCTCTCACCGAACTGTCTGGCAACTGTTTGCAAAGATTTGCCAAGCGTGGGAACCGGCCGATCTGGAGGCGGCCGCAATCTCGCAGCCTAAGGTGGTCGAGGGATTCCCGGACATTGGAAGCTACGAAGACGTGCTCCTCTCGGATCTGCGTGAGAGAGGCGCGTGGAACTATCTTACTGAAGAACACGGCTTCTTTTTCGGCGAACTGGACGGCATTAACCGTTGGACCGGCGGTCAGATGGGCTGGTGGTATTACTACCCGAATCCGTTGTCCAAGGCCGCCCCGGACGAGTACACTTGGGAGGCCAAGTGCACGTGGGCTACTATTTTGTACACTGGTTCAATGCTAGTAGGCACACCTGCGCGGCGTTGGATCGACGACGTGTTGAAGATAATCGGTAATGCACCCGCCAATGAAGAGTTGAAGAGCCAGGTCACCGCCGACCTGCAATTGTTGCTGAAGTAGCATGAGGCAGGAATTGGAGAGAACTCCCCCCGACTGATGGTCATCAAGTATTTAATGTGACAGCCATCAGCGTTCAACCTGTCATTCTGAGCCCTTCCGCAGAAGGGCGAAGAATCTCGTCGTTATGCCCTTTACCAGGACGTGCCACGAGATTCTTCGGTCGCTGCGCTCCCTCAGAATGACAAGTTACGTCACTGTAATTAGTTGATGACCATAAATCGGGGGCATGGGAAGCCCCAGGCTTCAGCCAGGGGTGTGGAGGTTCTGAACATGCCTGTAAAGTTCACTGATACCACGCTGCGGGACGCCCACCAGTCGCTGCTGGCAACGCGCATGTCCACCGAGGACATGCTGCCCATCGCCGAGAAGATGGACCGGGTGGGCTTCCATTCCATGGAGGTGTGGGGCGGCGCTACCTTCGATACTGCCATGCGCTTCCTCCAGGAGGACCCCTGGGAGCGCCTGCGCCAGCTCAAGGCCCATATCAAGAAGACGCCGCTTCAGATGCTCCTCCGGGGCCAGAACATCGTCGGCTACCAGCACTACCCGGACGACGTCGTGGAGCACTTCGTGGACCGGGCCAAGGCCAACGGCATTGACATCTTCCGCATCTTCGATGCCCTCAACGACGTACGGAACATGGAGAAGGCCATGGCCTCCGTCAAGGCGGTGGGCGGGCACGTGCAGGGGACCATCTGCTACACCATCAGCCCCGTGCACGACATCCCCACGTTCGCCCGGCTGGCGCGCACATTGGCCGGCCTGGGCGCTGACTCCATATGCATCAAGGACATGGCCGGCCTGCTGGCCCCCTACACGGCCTACGTTCTGGTGAAGGCCATCAAAGACGAGGTGCGGCTGCCCCTCCAGCTCCACTGCCACTACACCAGCGGCATGGCCTCCATGGCCTACATCAAGGGAATCGAGGCCGGCGCCGACATCGTGGACACCGCGCTCTCCACCATGTCCCTGGGGCTGTCCCAGCCCCCGGTGGAGAGCCTGGTCAGCGCCCTCCAGTGCACCCCATACGAGACGCCCCTGGACATGGCCCTCCTGGCGGAGCTGGCCGACTACTTTGCCCAGGTCCGGCGGAAGCTAAAGGAGCATGAAGCGGGCATGATGGGGGTAGACGGCAAGGTCCTGCTCCACCAGATACCGGGCGGCATGGTGTCCAATCTGATGAGCCAGCTCCGTGAGCAAAAGGCGGAGGACAAGCTGCCTCAAGTTCTTGAAGAGACCGCCCGGGTCCGGGCCGAGCTGGGCTACCCGCCCCTGGTCACGCCCACCAGCCAGATCGTGGGCACGCAGGCGGTGCTTAACGTGGTGCTCGGCGAGCGTTACCAGGTCGTCCCCAAGCAGGTGAAGGACTACGTGCGGGGCATGTATGGCAAGCCGCCAGCGCCTGTTCAAAAGGACATCCAGGACAGGATCTGCGAGCCCGAGGAGGTCATCACCTGCCGTCCGGCCGACCTGCTCCCGCCCGTGTGGGAGAAGGTCAAAGCTGAGGCGGGCGGTCTGGCCAGGACCGACGATGACCTGGTGTCCTACGCCCTTTTCCCTCAGGTCGCTTCTGAGTTCCTCCACTGGCGCGATGGCGCCCACCACCAGGACGAAGAGGTTGTAGCAGCTATCGCGGTGGCGCTTGCCCAGCCCCGGCAGCGTCCCAAGGTTGTCCCCCAGCAGAAGCCCCCTTCCCCCTGGAAGCTATCCGGCAGGCAGGAAATCATGCGGGGGGCCCTGTAAGGCATGAAGCTTACCGTGAGCGGCCGCACGTACGACGTGCAGGTGACCGGCAGCACCATCATTGTGGAGGGCCACCCGTTCCAGGTGCGAGTCCAGGGAGAAAGTCCCACACTCGTGGTTTATATCAACGAGCGCCCGTACCAGGTGGAGCTGCCCGCCAGCCTCCGCTCGCCCTACCGCGTGATGGTGAATGGCCTGCCCTACGACGTGGCGGCAGAGCAAGCCCCGGCGGCGCCCCGCGCGCCCGTGGCCCATGCCCCCGGCGCCCGACCCAGCGGCGCTGTCCCGGGCAGCGTGCTGGCCCCCGTCTCGGGCACCATCACGGCGATCAAGGCCCAGCCGGGCCAGGCGGTGGAGGCAGGCGCTGTGCTCCTGGTCCTGGAGGCCATGAAGATGGAGAACGAGATCAAGGCGCCCCGCAAGGGACTGGTCAAGGAAGTCCTGGTGGCCAGGGGATCAAAGGTAACCGAGGGCCAGGCGTTGGCCATACTCGAATAAGGGCCTTGACAACCTGACCCAAACAGGAATACAGTCAGGCTACTTTTCAGAGACCGTAGGCCCCTAACGGTTGTTTTATCGGCGGAGGCACCTATGAGACGCTGGAAGCTGCTGCTGCTGGCCCTGTTCACCCTGTCTGCCTGTAACCTCATCAAACCGGCTCCAACCCCCACAACCACACCCCCACGGGCCACTGCCCTGCCTCCAGGGCATATCCGGGTATCTCCGGACAAGGCAGTAGACATCCCGGCCCCGGGCGGGGTCACGCTATCTGTCCCCCAGGGGTCTTTTAGCCAGGCAGTCGTGTTGCAGGTGGAGCACAAGGCCAAGTCCGCACTACCTCAGGCCACCTCTAACCTTCTTCTGGTATCCGACGTCTACGAGGTGAAGTCGGACTCTGCGGCCTCCTTTGCTAAGCCCGTTACCCTGCGTATCCCCTACGACCCTAACAGGGTGCCTCAGGGGGCGAACCCCCAGGCCCTGACCGTGGTGTGGTGGGACGGCGAGACCTGGCGGGAGGTGCCCAGCACAGTGGATGCCCAGGCCCACGTCATCTCGGCCCGAATAGACCACTTCAGCTTGCTCTCTGCGGCCTGGTCTGTGATCACTGACCTCGCCTACGATGCTACAGGGCTCATCAGAAGTACTTGCTATGACGGCAAATACATTCACGCATCCAGCCTCTTCACGATCCACTACCATGTCAAGCCCCTGGCACAGAAGTGGGTAGACTGTACCAACGTAAGCGACCCACGGGGTGTCTGGAGCCGCCTGACGACGAGAGTGGAAAGCCGACCGCCCCAAAAGGACGCCAATGGGAACGGCGTACCCGACTACGTCGAGGACCTCGGCCGGTACTTGTTCGAGTCCCACGAGTTTTTTGAGGGGAGAGGGCCAACGGCAACCCGGTCCCACTTCCGGGGCCTGGATATACCTGTAAGCGGCACCATCCACGTCTTCGTGGATGACTTGGGCTACAGGCCGGGCTCGGGTGGGCTCATGGGCAGCTTCTTCCCTATTGGTAGCCACATCCGCATCGACAACAAACTCGACAACGCGGGACTTAAAGGGACCGCCGCCCACGAGCTGTTCCACTACTGGCAATACTCTGTCCAGTGGGCGGCTACTGGCACCAAGCACATGTGGTGGATGGAGGCTACCTCCGCCTGGGCAGAGGACGAGGTTTTCGACGAAGTAAACCTATATGTCACCAATATCAGGCAACACAACAAAGAGCTGCCCAGGGCGGGCTTCTATCGCCTGGGGACCGTCACCTCGGCAGACGTGTCCGAGTTCTATGCCGCTGGCTCTCTGGCCAAGTACCTGGAAAGCCGCTTTAGCGGCTTTATCATGGACACCTTTAACCCAAATGGTGGGCTGAGCTTGTCTGAAAACTGGCCCATGACCTTCGACCGCCTCTTTGAACGCCGAGGCACCGATCTCATCCAGGTGTTCCGCGAATTCGTGGCCAGCTACTTCTATCACCGGGACTATGATGAGGACATATCGGCCTGGCTAGGTAGTGTTGACCCGGCGACGGGAACAGTAGTGGACCCCCTAATGATCGCTGGACGCTCCGAGCTGGACGATATGTACCACCGACTTCAGGAGGACATGCCGGACCTCTCGGGACGGCTCATTAGCGTCCTAAACGGCCCTGAAATGGATGAGGCCAAGCTGGTATTCAAGCAGCACGGTACAGGTGGGTCTCCTACGGTGATGGTCTTCGCTGAGTCACGGCCAGCGGGCCAGCGCCAACGGGTGCCCCTGCCCGGTGACCCGGGACTGGGGCGCCTGGGAGTGATCCTGAGGCAGCAGCCCGATGGAATGCTGGTTATCAATGGCTTCGGGGCAGGCCAGAGGAACGCTCCTGTCCAGCAGGCTTTTGCTGTCATCGCCAATCCTACTTGGGACGGCAAGAAAGATCCCCTGGACCTAGAGGTCTACGTCCTTCAGCCACCTCCGGATGTTAGGGTGCAGGGTCTAGGGAAGGACATGTGGAGGGTCACCTGGACCACCCCTCCACTGCCTGTGGGGAAAGCCCCCCAGGATCAAGGGGCGAGGAAGACGTATCGGCTTTACCGGCAAGCTGGGGGTGGGGATGTCCTGATCCAGGAGGTGGACGCTGGCCAGAGCAGCCTGGAGCTACCCGATGAGAAGCTCCGGGGTGGGCTGAGAGAGGCCAGCGTGCTGATCCGCACCGTGGACAAGTACGGCAACGAAAGTCGTGATTCCAATCTCGCGTTAGTACTGGCGGCAGGCCCTACTCAACCCCCCTCCGCCAAGCTGACCGGCCACATCTACCTGGGTGCCACGCCCTCCGGCCAGGTAGATCAGATGAACGACGGGCTATACGTCATCACCGCCGCCGACGGCAAATACCGCCTCATCAGCCCCCGGGCCATAAACGGCATCTCCCTCTCGCCCGATGGCACCAAGCTGGCGGCGGGCATGCTCCCGGAGACAGGTAAAGGGCCTGGTGACCCACAGTTGGCCATCTTCGACGCCGAAGACCCCGCCTTCAAGCTGCTGCGGGCTGTATTTGAGGTGCGCCCCGGTAAAGGCCCCGAGCAGTTGACCGGCCCCACCTGGGCCAGCGATAGCCTCACCCTGGCGATGGAGAGGGTGGGGGACATACATCTATACCGCTATGCCCAGGACAAGGCGCAGGATAAGGCGAGCTTCTGGGCCATCTGGGAGGGCTATTCTCCGGCCTGGTCCCCCACGGACAACCGCCTGGTAACTCTGGGGAAATCTGGGGATGGCCTATACCTGCTGGACGACGCCACCAAGGGGGCCTACCAGTTCGACCCCAAATACGAGATCTGGGCAAAGGAGGCCTCTCAAGGGTTCCGGGAGCTTCGGCAGGGTGCAGTCAAGAAGATTGAAGGCTCCCCCAGCGATGCCCGGGCACCGAGGTGGTCGCCCGACGGCAAGAACATCGTGTTCAGCTCGAAGGGTGTGATCATGGTTATCCCAGCCACCGGCGGCAGCCCCAAGGCCCTGACGCCGGCTGACTGGAAGGCAGGAGTCCCTGTCTATTCTCCAGATGGCGCCTACATGGCCTTCGTGCGCCTGGAGGCAGAGCCCAACGGTGGCATCTGGGCGATGAAGGCCGATGGCAGCGAGCCCCGCCAAGTGGTGAAGACCGACCTGTCCCATGTCTGGCGCATTGACCTGGACTGGGGGCCGTAGAGTGGCCCCAGGGCCGTCCCTTCTCTAAAGGACCCCCAAGCTGCCGTAAGCCTGGGTCTGGCCGTGATAGAATGGTGCCATGCGCCCGGAGACCAGGAATCTGTGGGCCCAGGCCCAGGAGGACCTGACCACCGCCCGAGCTCTGGAGCAGTCGGAGCGGTTCTACGCGTGTGTGTTCTTTTGCCAACAGGCGGCGGAGAAGGCGCTCAAAGCCCTGTACCAGCACACAAAGCGCAAGCAGCTCTTCACCCACGACTTGCTTCAGCTAGCCAGGGGCCTCGGCTGTTCCGCTGAAGTTGAGAGGGCAGCCAGGGAGCTCACGCCCGAATATGTTGTTGCCCGATATCCCAATGCCTCCGGCACCGTGCCTGCCCGCCTATACGAGCAGGCGGACGCGGACCGCCATTTGGATAACGCAAACAAGGTGCTGCAATGGGTAGGCGAACGTTTGCCCCAGAGCTAGCCCGTCTGGCCCGGCTGTTGCAACAGGCCCCAGTGCGCATCGAGAGGGCCATTCTATTCGGCTCTCGGGCACGGGGAGATTACATGGAGCACAGTGACTGGGACCTGGTGACCGTCTCGCCGGACTTCCAGGGCATGTCCTTCTCCGCCAGGGCGAGCCTGCTGCTCGGGGCAATACCGCTGCATCCTGCCGAGTACTTCTGCTACACGCCCCAGGAGTTCGAACAGGGCCGAGAAGACATCGGTGTGCTGCGCCAGGCCCTGCAAGAGGGCGTGGAAGTGCCCCTGGGCGAATAGCATTGTATAATAGGCCGCGAAATGCATGTCCGTACCTGAACGGCGACCATCTTGCCCAATGCGGCCGGTGAGGGCGACAGGGCGATAGGAGTTTTTCTTTATGGCTCACAATGTGACTCTTATCCCGGGAGATGGCATCGGGCCCGAGGTGGTGGCCGCCGCCCGGCGTGTCATCGAGGCCACCGGCGTGCCCATACGTTGGGACGTGGTAGAAGCTGGTCAACCGGCCATCGAGAAATACGGGACACCCCTCCCCGACTCGGTGCTGGAGGCCATCAAGCGCAACAAGGTTGCCCTCAAGGGGCCCATCACCACACCCATCGGCACCGGCTTCCGCAGCGTGAACGTGGCCCTGCGCCAGAGCCTCGACCTCTACGCCTGCGTCCGCCCGTGCAAGACTTACCCCGGCGTGCGCTCCCGCTTCCAGGCGGTGGACATCGTTATCGTGCGGGAGAACACCGAGGACCTGTACGCCGGGATCGAGTTCGAGCGGGGCACACCCCAGGTAGAGCGCCTGATTCCGGCCATCGCCGAGCTGGGAGGCAAGCGTATCCGGCCCGACTCGGGCATCTCCATCAAGCCGATCTCGGAGACCGGGACGCGGCGCATTGTGCGCTTCGCCTTCGACTACGCCCGGGCACAGGGTCGTCGCAAGGTGACCGCCATCCATAAGGCCAACATCATGAAGTTCACCGACGGCCTCTTCCTGGCCGTGTCCCGGGAGGTGGCCAAAGAGTACCCGGACATCGCCTTCGAGGACATGCTGGTGGACGCCACCTGTATGCAGCTTGTCCAGCGCCCGGAAAACTTCGACGTCATGGTGCTGCCCAACCTCTACGGGGACATCCTGTCCGACCTGTGCGCCGGGCTGGTGGGTGGCCTGGGGGTGGCCCCGGGGGCGAACATTGGGGAGAGCGGCGCCGTGTTTGAGCCCGTCCACGGCAGCGCCCCCCGCTACACCGGGCAGAATAAGGTCAACCCCATCGCCACCATGCTTTCGGGAGTGCTCATGCTGCGCCACCTGAAAGAAATGGCCGCCGCCGACCACCTGGAGAACGCCATCGCTGCCGTGATGGCCGAGGGCAAGTCCGTTACCTATGATATGAAGCCCCACCGGGACGACCCCACGGCTGTGGGCACCTCCCAGGTGGCCGACGCAGTTATCTGCAAGCTGGAGGAGGTGAGGTCATGAGGGTTGGTATTCCCGGTGACGGCATGCGGCTCACCCAGAAGGTGACCATTGTGGGGGCGGGCAACGTGGGCTCCACCACCGCCCACTGCCTGGTGGAGCGACAGAACGCCGACTTCGTGCTCCTGGATGTGGCCACCGGTGTGGCCAAGGGCAAGGCCCTGGACATGTTCCAGGCGGGACCGGTCTTCGGCTTCGACTCCCGTCTGGTGGGCACCTCCGACTACCGCGACACCGCCGACTCCGACGTGGTAGTTATCACTGCGGGCTTCCCCCGCAAGCCGGGGATGAGCCGCGACGATCTCCTGATCGCTAATGCCAAAGTGGTGCAGGAGGTCGTGGAGCAGGTGGTGAAGTACTCGCCGGGCTGCATCCTGATCATGGTGACCAATCCCCTGGACGCCATGGCCCAGCTTGCCCTCAAAGTGAGCGGGTTCCCCCGGAGCCGGGTCATCGGCATGGCCGGCGTGCTGGACACCGCCCGCTTCCGCCGTTTCCTGGCCGACGAGCTCGATGTGTCCGTTGAGGATGTCACTGCCTTCGTGCTGGGAGGCCACGGCGACGAGATGGTCCCCCTGCCCCGCCTGAGCACGGTAGGCGGCGTGCCGCTCACAGAGCTTTTGCCCCCGGAGCGCATCGAGGCCATCGTAAAGCGCACCCGTGGCGGCGGCGGGGAGATCGTGGACCTGCTCAAGACGGGCAGCGCCTACTATGCGCCAGCGGCCTCCATCGCCGCCATGGTGGACTCCATCCTGCTGGACAAGAAGCGCATCTTGCCCTGCTCCGCCTACCTGGATGGCGAGTACGGCATCCACGACCTGTTCGTGGGCGTGCCGGCGAAGCTGGGGCGCAAGGGCATGCAGCAGATCATGCAGTTCCGCCTCTCCCCGGAAGAGGACGCCGCGCTGAAAAAGTCAGCGGCCGCGGTCCGCGAGCTGGTGGAGAAGCTCAAAGTCGCCTAACAGGACCGTTCATGCCTGAGACAAGCCCATTAGGGAGGACAAGCTGCCCTCTCTCCTTACCTCTCCCCGACACGGGGGGGCCAGGGGTTAAGGCAGGCCGGACTTGCCCAACATGAGAGAGATCTCAGCTAACACCATAACCGAGGCGGTGGCCCGCCTGTGCGTGGAGGCCAACACGCACCTCGGCGAAGACGCGCTGTCCAAGCTGGAGTCAGCCCGGGAGCGGGAGACCTCTCCCCTGGGCCAGCAGGTCCTGGGGCAACTGTTGGAGAACGCGCGCCTGGCCCGGGAGGAGTCCATGCCGCTGTGCCAGGACTGCGGCACCGTGGTCGTGTTCCTGGAGCTGGGGCAAGACGCCCACGTGGTGGGGGGCAACCTGCGCGCGGCCATCGAGGAGGGCGTGCGCCGCGGCTACCGCCAGGGCTACTTCCGCGGCTCGATAGTGCGCCAGCCCTTCACCGCCCGCCAGAACACGGGGGACAACACGCCCCCCGTCATCCACACTGAGATCGTGCCCGGCGACAAGCTGCGCATTGTGCTGTTGCCCAAAGGCGGCGGCGGCGAGAACATGAGCCGTCTGGCCATGCTTACCCCGGCCCAGGGACGGCAGCGCATCATCGAGACCGTGGTCAAGGCCGTAGAGGACGCCGGGGGCAACCCCTGCCCCCCGACCATCGTCGGGGTAGGCATCGGCGGCACCGCGGACAAGGCCATGCTGCTGGCCAAGGTGGCGTTGCTCCGCCCCGTGGGCTCGCCCAGCGGAGACCCAGAGACCGCCGAGTTGGAGGCGGAGCTGCTGGAGCGCATCAACCGGCTGGGCATCGGGCCGCTCGGCTTTGGGGGCATCACCACCGCCCTGGCGGTGCACGTGGAGACCTACCCCTGCCACATCGCCGCCCTGCCCGTAGCAGTGAACCTCCAGTGCCACAGCGCCCGAGTGGCGGAGGCGGTGGTGTAGAAAGGGCTTAGGAGGGCAGAGCCATGCCTTTCACGAGAACCTGGACTGAAGAACTGGTGGCCGAGTGGCTTCACCTGGATGGCTTCTTGGTTGAGACCAACTTCCCGGTCCCTGTGGCTGGTGGTTCGGGAGGCCGGAGGGAAACCGACATAGTTGGCGCCCGGATTCGTGTCGAGCAACAAGGTCAGGTTCTGGAGATTAGGCACATTGAAGTGGGTCAACTAATTGACAACCCTCAGAAGAACCTAGAGCGAATACAAAAGAAGTTTGGCCCTGAGGTTTGTACTCAAGTGGAGCAACACTTCACCAGGCGGCTGGGGTTCAGTGGGGTCAAAGAGTACCAGCGATTGGTTGTCTCCGATGTCTCCAGGATTTCCGACAGCACAAAGCAAACGCTTGTACGGGAAGGGTACCGCGTCTACGAATCGTTCCACGAGTTTCTTAAGCAGGAGGTGCTTCCCACACTAGAGCGCAGGCCTAGCCAGGGAACCCTGCCTGGCGGCTTGTGGTTTCTGACTTTCTTGGAATACCTTCGCACCAACCACCTGTTGGAGTTGCACTCTACTCGACGCCAGCATTGAGGAGACTCAGTGGGGGATGCGCGAGCTAAGACCGCTGGCCACGCAACCGGCGCCGGGGTGGGCACGGGGGGCCGCCCCCACGGCTAGCGGGGCCGTCCGGCTAGTTCAGGGTGCGCTCTGGCGCATTTCGCCGTCTCGGTGGCCCACGGCGCGCCTCAACTCTCCGCTCCACCGTCTCGACATCCTTTAGCCACTCGTCGAAATCATACTGTGACGGTATTCTCTTGGACCGTAGGTACTCCATCATCTCCCAGAGTGACACGCCGGCCTCTTCAGCCGCCCGAGCGGCGCTCATCTTGCCCTCTGCGTACTGTTTGGCGTAGCAGCCCAAGTCCGGTGTCATTGCTTGCTAGGTTGGCATCCGTTGCTCCAATTCCCAACCCTCCTTGCCCCCCAATCCGCGGATGGGGGATTCCCTTCCGTCATTGCGAGCGAAGCAAAGCAACCCTCTGCCGGTGTCATCGTCAGTGGGTTGCTTCGTCGCTGCGCTCCTTTCAATGAACCGTGCCATCGCCGTTCATAGCCCTACATTGGGTCTGTGCTAAGGACTTTGAATGACGCCCTTTCCGTCATCGCGCGGAGTCCCGACTGGGGCGGGACGACGAAGCGACCTACAGACCATGCCACCGCTCCCGAC
>JACPQM010000012.1 GCA_016190505.1 Chloroflexota bacterium
CAATCTACTGACGGTGACATGGGCAGAAGATTGCTTCGCTGCGCTCGCAATGACGGGGCATGCCCGGTGCCAGGGGCACGACTCTGATACGTCGTCCTGTCCGACTCCCCTATTGACATGGGGGCTCGGTTCATTGAAAGTTCAACAGGTCCCGAGCCGTCGGGACCTGTGGAGCTCGCAATGACGGAAGAAGGTAATTGCCAATTCACGGTTTATGGCCCTACGTTGTGGAGTTGACTATTGTATATACATTGTATACAATAGCTAGTAGACGTTAGGCTATGCCTCGAATCGAGTCTCTAGAAATAGCCGATCGCATCCTGGAGAAGATCGAGTCTAAACACAGCGGGTCTTTCGCCGAGGTGACATAGGCCTGTCTGTCCGAGAGGCGGCATGTCAGGAGAGGTAGAGAGGGACTGTACAAGGTCTTCAGCCAGACCTTGGCAGGACGCTACATCGTAGTAGTGCTGGTGGACATGGGGGCTGGCCATTGGAGGATAGTTACGGCAAGAGACATGAGCGACAGTGAGAGGCGGCTCTATCTGAAAGCCGTGGGAGGCAGATGAAATGGCAGATATTGACAAGGAAGTCGAGCGCATTGAGCAGGGCGAAGCCTGGGACGAGAAGGATGAAGTGGTCCAGTTGGAGGTCAAGAAGCCTCTGCACATGGTGATACCGGTGAGGCTTCCCGCGGACAAGTGGGAGGAGATACGCAAAGAGGCGCGCGAGCTGGGGATTGGCCCCACCACCCTGGCCCGCATGTGGATCCTGGAGCGCCTGCAGCAGAAGGCCAAGGCCCCGGCCTAGGCCAGCAACGCCGCGATCAACCCACCATACTTGGCGCCGGAAGGTGGGTTTCGTCCCGAAAGAATCGGGACTACACCCACCCTACGGGATTCATGAAGCTTGGCGGAAAGGAAGAGGCCAGCATGTCAGGCTTTCCCACAACACAGGACAGGATCCGGATCGCGATGCTGATTGACGGTGACAACGCTCAACCGGCTTTGTTCGGTGAGGTCATTGCCGAGGCCGGCAAGTACGGACTGGTAAGCATCCGACGGATATATGGGGACTGGACTACAACCAACATGAGCAGTTGGAAGGAAATCCTGAATTCCTACGCTATCCAGCCCATTCAGCAGTTCCGTTACACCACCGGCAAGAACGCCACCGACAGCGCCATGATCATTGACGCAATGGACATTCTCTACGAGGGATTGGTGAACGGCTTCTGCCTGGTGTCGAGTGACAGCGACTTCACCAGACTGGCGACGCGTATCAGGGAGAAAGGCATGTTTGCCATGGGCATTGGGCGAAGGACCACTCCGGAGGCGTTTGTGAATGCCTGTGAAGTATTCGTGTACACAGACAATTTGCGCCCCGAAGCAGATGAACCACGGGTCGCCACGCGGTCGAAGACGAAGGGCAGCGTTGAACCAGGGCAGCCGGACCCTCTGCTGGTGCTCAAAAAGGCCTTGGATATGTCTGCGCAGGAGGATGGCTGGGCATCCCTGGGAACGGTAGGGAACCAGTTGCATCAACTCGACCCGGGTTTCGACGCGAGGACATACGGACACAAACAGTTGTCTCAATTGATCAGGGCGTACCCAGAGGAGTTTGAAGTTAGAGGAAAAAGCAGCAAAGGGGGGCCCTCCGTCATCTATGTGAGAGCCAGAGATGGGCGAAGGCCCTAGCGCCCCGGCATCCTGAAAATGGCATAATGGTCTTTGTGCCCGGGCGTGGTCCCAGCCCAGGCAAGGGCCTATCCCGTTGGCCTATCCATACGTTTAGATAAGCACAGGGGGAATGAAGATGCTGGTGGTCAAGGACCGCAAGGCACTCACGGCCGAGGCAGTGGCCTTCGCCCGTTCCCACGGGGCCAAGATGGTGGGCATCGCCTCCGCAGAGAACCTGAAGGGCTGCCTTCCGGGACATCATCCCACCGACTGGCTGCCGGGCGCGCGCTCCGTGGTTATGTGCCTCATTCCCATCCCTCGCTCCACGCTCAAATCGCCTCACTTCTGGCCCTACCAGTACGCCGACAAGCTCAACCACGAGCAACTCGAGATGCTGGGCCACGAGGTGGCCCTTTTCCTGGAGGAGAAGGGCCACTACGCTATCTCCCACTTCGGCGGCCCGTTTGACATAACGGAGCCGCATCCCAAGTACAAGAGGGCTACTGGTGTGGCTAGCTGGATCGCCCTGCCCCAGGTGGCGGTAGCCGCGGGGCTGGGCGAGATCGGGCGCTCCCGCTTGCTCATCACCAAGGAGTACGGCCTTCTGGGGCGGCTGGTGGGCATCATCACTACCGCCGACCTGGTGGCCAACGAGCCTTTCGCCGACCCGGCTGTTGACCCACCTCTCACCGGGGGCAAGATCTGCCAGGGGGAGACCGAGTGCGGCAAGTGCGCCAAGGCCTGCGCCTCCGGTGCGCTACGCATGACGCGCGACCAGGAGTGGATGGACGCCTGCATCCGCAACGGGGCCACCAAGGAGTCCCTGGGCGGCTTCCTGCGCCAGGTCCGCAAGATCATGGAGGCGCCCACGCAGGAGACCAGGCTCGGCCTCCTGTTCAGCCCGGACACCTACCGCAAGTACATGCATCTCTTCTGGAACGTGGACACATGGTGCAACGAGTGCATCAAGGCCTGTCCCATAGGCGCTCCGGAGGGCAAGACAGCATGAGCGAAGACGACCTGCGCCGAGAGATCGAGACCCTCCGCAAGCGGCTGGACTCGGAGGCCCGGATGCGGGGCACCGTCATCCGCGCCCTGACCGAGGCCTTCGTCAGGGCCTACGGCCCGGGCGCCCTGGCGGTGGCCGCCAGGGCCCACGCCGAGATGAGCCGTCCTCTCCTGGAGCGGTTGATGGCGAAGAACGCGCTCCCTCGGGATGCCCGGGGCGCGGTCCAGTTGCTCACCATGCTTCACACCATGGGTGGAGTGGAGGGCGAGGTGGCGGACTCCACCCCCATGCGAGCAACGCGCCGGGAGCGCAAGTGCCCCTTCCAGGACGTGTGGACAGCGGACATGTGCCGCCAGTTCTCTCCCGCCATTATGGAGGTCATCTGCCGGGTCGTCGGTCCCGGGCTTACCACCTTTCACACGTCTTATCTCAGTGCCGGCGACCCAACATGTGACATCGTGTTCGAGATGCAGGAATAGTAACCTTGGTTGACGGAGGCCGCCTATGCGACTGACAAGGATGCCCCAAGTCCTCTTGGCCCTATTAGTGGTCGTGGGCCTGGTAGCTGCTGCCTGCAAAGAGGGGCCGGCAACCCCTGCCTTGCTGCCTGCTGGGATGGCCTCGGCGCCGGTGCCCGAGACTGAGGTAGACGCCTACCTGTACATGGACCAGGGCGAGCCTACCACGTTCGTCAAGGGTATCGCTGACCTGCCCGTGGACCTGTCCGTAGACGCCGCCTCGTTCTGGTTCGGCAAGACCGAGGGGGGCGAGTTCAACGGGGTGGTGTTCGACTTCACTTCCGCTGCGGAGGCCCAGGCAGCCTTCGATCTCCTGCCCCCCACCCCCGACAGATGGAAGCACGTGGCTGGCACCCGGCTGTCCCTGGTGACCGGCAGTGACGAAGCCACCAGGGCTATCCGCGAGTCCATCGAGGCTGGCAACTGGAAGGAGCTAAGTGTTCGTTACCCGGACATGTGGGACAAACTCAACCGGGCACTGCCTGACCAGCCCCCGGCCCCCCCGCGCGGCGCTGGCTTCTTCCTGACCAAGGACTGGCTGGACTGGACAGCCAAACAGACAGGGAACCCGGGCCTGGAAAACGCGGCCCCTATGGCCAAGGGCGCTGGCCTCAAGGGCGGAGTCTTCGCAGCCTATTCCAGGGAGCCTGTCAGGCCACCTCAGAAAGCGGAAACAGACTTCTTCAAACAGTCTGGAATGAGCGCCCTGGTGGTCGTGCAGTCCTCGTATCCTGGCTTTCTGTTCTCCACGCTGTTTAACAACGTCGCCTCCAGGTACGGGGGCTTGAAAGAGGTTGACCTCGATGGTGAGAAGGCCCTGCGCCTGGACGGACCAGACATGGACATGACAGCCCTGCTCAAGACCAGGGGCAATCTCCTCTACCTGGCGGCAGCCGGGGAGGAGGGAATGGCCAAGGACCTGCTACGCAGCGCCATCGCCCAATAGTCCCTTTGAAGAGAGCATCCCTCCCCCCTCACTTGCGCAGTCATGCACGTCCCCGGTAGTGCTACAATGACCCTTGGGTGTGGTTTTGAGCGCGATGATTCCGGGTGCGTTTCACGCTCGCGGGCTACCAAGCCCGAGCGGATAAGTGGCAGAGAATAGGCCAACCGAGGAAACCTCAGCGCCTCTGACTGACAAGGGGAGGACCCGCTCAACTCTCATAAGAAGACTCACGGCCCTGGTGGCGGGTATGGCCCTTGTGGGTGCGGTGGCGGCGGTGGGTTTCGCCATCGCGGCCACGGGACAAACTGGGCAGTCCGTGGACATGGCCGGAGGCAAGGTCGTGGGCAAGCCTGCTCCCGAATTTGCTCTTACGACCTTTGACGGCGGGGAGGTCAAGCTCTCCCATTTCCGGGGCCAGGTGGTCATGCTCAACTTCTGGGCCTCCTGGTGCCCTCCCTGTCGGGCCGAGGCGGCGGACTTGGAGAGCGTGTGGCAGGCCTACAAGGACCGGGGCGTGGTATTCCTGGGCGTGGACATTCAAGACACAGAGCCCGAAGCCCGCGCTTTCCTCGAACAGTTCAACATCACCTATCCCAACGGCCCCGACACCAAGGGGCGCATAATGGTGGACTATGGGATAACCAACATCCCCACCAGCGTCTTCGTTTCCAAGGAGGGCTTGACCGCCCGCCGCTGGGTGGGGGCAATTGACCGTGCCAAGCTCACCCAGTACCTGGACGAGCTACTGGCCCAGTAGGGGCATCCGGAGCAGCAAGTACGCGGAGAGACCCTGCCTACCTGGTGCGGATGCTTCGCCGCCACAGTTCGGCGTTGACTTCCAGGTAGCAGGCGGATTATACTTCTCAGTCAGGCCAGAGTATCTTTGGAGGGTAGAAGCAAAAACCTGATGGAGCAAAGAAAAGAAGATTCGGGTCAGTTGTCCATGAAGCAACTGCTGGAGGCGGGGGTCCACTTCGGCCACCAGACCCGGCGCTGGAATCCCCGCATGCGTACTTACATATTCGTCCAGCGTAACGGGATACACATCATTGATCTCCAGCAGACGCAGACCATGCTGGCCCGGGCCGCTGATTATGTGCGCATGGTAGTGGCCGACGGCGGAAAGGTCCTGTTTGTCGGCACCAAGAAGCAGGCCCAGGAGGCTATCGCCGAGGAAGCGAAGCGCTGTCGGATGTTTTATGTCAACCAGCGCTGGCTGGGCGGTACGCTGACTAACTTCGCCACCATTCAGTCCCGCATTGACCATCTGGTCCGGCTCGAGGACCAGAGGATGCGGGGCGAGTTCCTGCGCATGACCAAGAAAGAAGCCATGCGACTGGACCGAGAGATCGAGCGCATGAACCGGCTCTTCGCCGGCATCAAAGAAATGACCAGCATGCCACAGGTCATGTTCGTGGTAGACCCCACCAGGGAGAAGAATGCGGTGGCCGAAGCCAGGCGCGTGGGTGTGCCCCTGGTGGCGATCGTGGACACCGACGGCAACCCAGACATTATTGACTGGCCTATCCCAGCCAACGACGATGCCATCAGGTCTATCCGCCTCATCACCAGCCGTATGGCCGATGCCGCGGTGGCTGGCCTGGCCGATAGAGGCGAGTTCGTCACCGTGGAAGCGCCAGCCCCGGAGACACCCAGTCCCGAGAGCTATAGCTTCGCCCCCGAGGAAGAAGCCAACGCCCCTGCTGCGGAAGAAGCCGCAGCAGTACCTGGAGAGGTCACGACGTGACAGTCCAACCTTCGGTCGAAGCGATAAAGATTCTGCGAGAGCGCACCGGGGCAGGAGTGATGGACTGCCGGCGCGCCCTCGAGGCTGCCGAAGGCAATCCGGACAAAGCGGCGGCGATCCTGCGGCAGCAGGGTATGGACAAGGCGGAGAAAAGGTCCCAGAGGGTCACCTCCCAGGGCATAGTAGAGGTGTACCAGCATCTCGGGGGGCGTCTGGGCGCCATGGTCGAGCTCAACTGCGAGACGGACTTCGTCGCCCGCACTGACCAGTTCCGAGACCTGGCCCATAACCTGGTCATGCAGGTTGCGGCTATGAACCCCAAATACGTGGCCCCGGAGGACCTGCCCGCCGACGACCAGGACAACGCGGCGGAGGCGTGTCTGCTGGCCCAGCCCTACATCAGGGACCCCGGCCGCACCGTCAAAGATATCGTGGCCGAAGTGGCTGCCCGCACCGGGGAGAACGTCAAGGTGAAGCGATTTGCTCGCTTCGAGGTAGGCAGTGACCAGTGACTCGCCACGATACCGCGGGGTAGTCCTCAAGCTCAGCGGCGAGGCCCTGATGGGGGACAACCCTTCTGGGTCTCTGTTTATTGATTTCCCTTTCCTGAGAGAGATCGCCCATCAGTTGAGCCGGGTGCGCGAGAGTGGCACTCGGGTAGGCGTAGTGGTGGGCGGGGGCAACTTCTGGCGTGGGGCAGAGGCGGCGGCACAGGGCATGGACCGGGCCGTAGCTGACTATGCGGGTATGCTGGCCACGGTGATCAACGCCCTGGCCCTTCAGGATGCCCTGGAGAAGCTGGGGGCGCCAGTGCGCACCGAGTCCGCCCTCACCATTGAGCGGATAACCGAGCCCTACCTGAGGGAGCGCGCCCTGCGGTTTTGGGCCCAGGGCGTAATAATGCTGTTCGCCGCCGGCACAGGCAATGCTTTCATGACCACGGATACAGCGGCTGCCCTGCGAGCCATCGAGTTGGGGGCAGATGTCTTGCTGATGGCCAAGAACCGGGTGGACGGCGTGTACGAAGCGGACCCCTGGGCCAATCCCGAGGCTCGCCGCTTTGACCGCCTGACCTACCTGGAAGCGCTCAACCGTGGCCTCGGGGTCATGGACACCACTGCGCTGTCCCTGTGCATGCAGCACGGTCTGCCTATCGTGGTCTTCGATCTCAGGTCCCCCAGCAGCATTGAACGGGCGGCCCTCGGCGAGCGGATAGGCACCCTGGTAACGGCCTGATAGCCAGGTCAGGGCAGGAGGCACCATGTTTCATCCCCTGGTGACCGAAGCGGAAGCCTCTATGGCCAAGGTCATAGACAGCTTGAAGCGAGACCTGGCGGGTATCCGCACCGGAAGGGCCAGCCCCGGCCTCGTCGAGAACCTCAGGGTCAACTACTTTGGGGTGCCCACGCCCCTCAAGCAACTGGCGGCCATCTCCGTGCCGGAGCCCCGGATGCTAGCCATCCAGCCCTTTGACCGCAACACGCTTACCGAGATCGAGCGGGCCATTCTCACCTCCGAGCTCGGGCTGGTGCCCAATAGCGACGGCCGGGTGGTACGCCTCAACATTCCACTGCCCACCGAGGAGCGCCGCCGGGAGCTGACGCGCGTGGTACGCAAGCGAGTGGAGGAGGGTCGGGTGGCCATCCGCAACGTGCGACGCGATACCTTGGAGAAGCTGCGCGAGACAGAGAAGGCCAAGGAGATATCCCAGGATGACATGAAGCGGGCCACTGAGGCCCTGCAGCGTTCCACCGACAGCTTTATTGCCCAGGCGGACGAGGTAGGAGCCACCAAAGAGGCCGAGTTGCTGGAGGTGTAGCAGCGACGGCGAACTTGCCCCGCCATGTGGCCATTATCATGGACGGGAACGGCCGCTGGGCGAGACAACGTGGTCTCCCCCGGCTTCGGGGGCACGAGGCGGGGACCGAGAACATCCGGCGGGTAATCCGGGCCTTCGCCCAGCGGGATGTGCGCTACCTCACCCTCTACGCCTTCTCCACCGAAAACTGGCGACGGCCCGCCAGCGAGGTATCGGGCTTGATGCGCATCCTCCGCCGGGTAATAGAGCGTGAGACGCAGACCCTACACCGCGAAGGCGTGCGCCTGCGGCATCTGGGCCGCCTGGACGAGCTATCGCCCGCTCTACAAAAGGCGGTGTGGCGGGCGATCGAGCTGACCAAAGACAACACGTCCATCACGGTGAGCGTGGCCTTCAACTACGGGGGCCGTGCCGAGATCCTGGATGCTGTGAAGCGCCTTGTGGGCGACGGCCTGTCTCCCGACCAGTTGGACGAGCCGGCCTTCTCCCAGTTCCTGTATACCAACGGCCTTCCCGACCCAGACCTCATCGTGCGAACGGCGGGCGAGATGAGGCTAAGCAACTTCCTGATCTGGCAGGCGGCCTACGCTGAGTACTATTCCACGGCCACACTTTGGCCCGACTTCGATGAGTCTGAGGTGGACCGGGCGCTCCAGGCCTACGCCCAGCGGCAGCGCCGCTTCGGTGGCCTGACCTGAGCGTGACACGCACTGACCTCGGCCGCCGCGTCGCCTCCGCCGTCGTGGGCGTGCCATTGGTGGTCCTGGCCATCTGGCTCGGGGGTCTATGGTTCCTGGCTGCGGTGCTGGCGCTGGCCCTGCTCTCCGTGGCCGAGTTCCAGCGCATGGTGGGCCTGCACCTTCGCTCCCCCCTGGGCATATTGTCCCTGGCCCTGGCAGGCGTGATCATGGCCAACGCCTGGCAGGGCGGTGACCACACCCTCCCCGTCCTCACCGTGGCTCTGCTTCTTTCGTTGTCCCTGGGGTTAGTCCAAGCGCGTGCCAACATGGGGTTGCCCTGGGCGCTGAGCCTGGTGTCGCTGCTTTATCCGGCCTGGCTGCTGGGCTATTTCCTCTTGCTCCGGGGAGCGCCGCAGGGCAGGGAGTGGGTGCTGCTGGCGGTGCTGTGCACCTTTTCCGTGGACACGGTGGCCTACTTTGCTGGACGCGCCTTCGGACGGCACAAAATGGTTCCCCGCATCAGCCCGGGCAAGTCCTGGGAGGGGACGGGGGCGGGCCTGGTGGCGGGAGCCCTGGCCGCGCTCGTGCTGGCACGCCTGCTCGGCCTGGAGGTAGCCGCCCTGTCTGGCCTGGCCCTGGGATTGGCCCTGGGCATAGCCGCAGTCATGGGCGACCTCGCCGAGTCCGGCCTCAAGCGCAGCTTCCAGGTGAAGGACGCCGGCCACCTTATCCCGGGGCACGGTGGGCTGCTGGACCGGTTGGACAGCCTCCTGTTCACAATCGTGGTGGTATACTATTATCGAGCATGGTTGGGGGCGTAAAGCAGCTCGTTGTCCTGGGGTCCACTGGTTCCATCGGCACCCAAACCCTCGATGTGGTCAGGCGTTTTCCCGATCGCTTTCTCGTGCTGGGGCTGGCCGCTGGCCGGCGCCGCGAGGAGCTCGCCCGGCAAGTCCAGGAGTTCCATCCCCGTTGGATATACTTGGAGGGTGAGGATAAGATGCCTGAGGCTGGCCGAGGCCAGGCCCGGTTCATGCCTATGGAACAGATGGTGTGTCAGCGCGACGTTGACCTGGTGGTGGTGGCTACTACCGGACGGGCTGGCCTTGTCCCCACGCTGGCTGCGCTGGGGGCAGGCAAGCGGGTAGCCCTGGCCAACAAGGAAGTCCTGGTGATGGCTGGGGAGATGGTCAGGTCCCGGGCGAGGCGGTCTGGAGGACAGGTCATCCCGGTGGACAGCGAACACAGCGCCCTCTGGCAGTGCCTGCAAGGGGAGGCATTAGGTGACGTGGCAAGACTCATCCTGACCGCGTCGGGCGGGCCCTTCCGAAGCCTTTCCCCAGAGGCGCTGGCCCAGGTCACTCCAGAGCAGGCCCTGGACCATCCCACCTGGAAAATGGGCCCGAAGGTGACTGTAGACTCGGCGACGCTGTTGAACAAGGCGATGGAAGTAATCGAGGCCCACTGGCTCTTCGACATGCCCTGGGACCGGGTCCAGGTGGTGGTCCATCCCCAGAGCATTGTCCACTCCCTGGTGGAGTTCGAGGATGGCTCGGTGAAGGCCCAGATGGGGGCGCCGGACATGCGTATCCCCATCCAGTACGCCTTGACCTTCCCCGAGCGCTGGCCCAACAACGCTTTGCCCCGCCTCCGGTTGGAGGAGGTCGGCAAGCTCACCTTCGAGGCTCTGGACGAGGCTCGATATCCCTGCTTCAGTCTAGCCTTGGACGCCGCCCGTCGGGGCAGCACCTATCCCGCTGTGATGTGCGCGGCCGACGAGCTGGCGGTGGAGCTGTTTCTAGAGCGGCGGCTGGGTTACCTGGACATCCCCAAGCTCATCCGGAGCGCCCTGGAGGCGCACATACCCAACTCAAGCAACAATCCGACAATTGACGACGTCCTGGCTGCCGATGCCTGGGCGCGGGAGTGGGTGCGGTCTAAGGTATGATCAGCTTCTTGTGGTTCATCCCCATAATAGTGGTGCTCATCTTGGCCCACGAGCTCGGCCACTTCGTTACGGCGAAGCTGGCCCACGTGCAGGTCAAGGAGTTCGGCCTGGGCTTCCCCCCCCGGCTCGTGGCCAAGCGCTGGGGCGAGACGGAGTACTCCCTGAACCTGGTCCCCCTGGGCGGATTCGTGAAGATGGCCGGCGAGGAGGACCCGGATGAGCCCAGAAGCTTGTCCAGCCAGCCCCGGCTTGTCCGCCTCCTGGTGCTCTCAGCAGGTTCGCTGATGAATGCCTTCCTGCCCGTGTTGTTGCTCACGGCAATGTTCATGATCCCGCAGACGGTTACCACGGGGCAGGTCTCGGTCTCCACCGTGGCCCCCGGTTCCCCGGCGGAAAGTGCAGGCATTCGCCCGGGCGACATCATCCTCCAGGTCAATGGCAAGAGGGTGACCAACACCTCGGAGGTGATCTACCAGATCAACCTCCGTTTGGGCGCGGAGACCACCATGCTGCTGCGCCGGGGCCGTTTCAACCAGGAGCTGGTAACGGTGGTGCCCCGGTGGAACCCGCCCAAGGGCCAGGGGCCGACGGGCATCCAGGTGGGCATGGTCAACGCCTACCCCACCCGTCAGTCGTACCCCATCTGGCAGGCTTTCCCCAAGGGCGTGCACGCCACCTGGGACTTGATGGTGCTGACCCGCAACCAGCTTACTTCCCTATTCATCAAGCGCAGCCTTCCTGAGGTCACCGGGCCTATTGGCATTGCCCAGGTCACCGGAGAGGTGGCCAAGGTGGGCATCGGGCCGCTGCTGAACCTGGCGGCGCTGCTCAGCCTGAACCTGGCCATCATCAACCTTCTGCCCGTGCCCATGCTCGACGGTGGGCGCGTGCTGTTTCTGGCCATTGAGGTGGTGCGCGGAGGAAGACGGCTGTCACCCCGTCGGGAGGCGCTGGCCCACTTTATAGGCTTGATGGCGATCCTGGCGCTGGTAGCCCTGGTGAGCTACTTCGACGTCATCCGCATTGTGCGGGGGGACAGCCTGCTGAAATGACCGTCTCTGCGGCTGGCAACGGCCAGCCTGCCAGCCCGGCTACCCAACCAGCCCGCAGGCAGTCGCGGGCCATCAGGGTGGGCAATGTCACCATAGGGGGAGGTGCCCCCGTCGTCGTCCAGTCCATGACCAGCACCGACACGCGGGACGTGGCGGCCACCCTGTCACAGGTCCTGGAGCTGGAGGCGGGCGGTTGTGAGGTGGTGCGGGTGGCCGTCCCCGATGGGGAAGCGGCCAGGGCCGTCGCCGAGTTGAAGTCACGACTCAGGCCGGGACCGCCCATTATCGCCGACATCCATTTCGACTACCGGCTGGCCCTGGAGGCCTTGGCCGCCGGAGCCGATGGGCTCCGGCTCAACCCGGGCAATATCCGCGACCCGGACAAGATCGCTCAAGTGGCCCGGGAGGCCCGGGCGCGTGGCGTGCCCATCCGAGTGGGGGCCAACGCGGGCAGCCTGCCAGCGGCGCAGGCTACAGGCTACGGGCTACAGGTTCCCGAAGTGGGAAGCCTGGAGCCCGAGGACCGAAGTCCGGAGCCCGTAGCCCGTAGCCTGAGTCAGCGCCTGGTGGCCGCGGCCCTGGCCGAGGTCCAACTCCTGGAGGCTCTGGACTTCGACCAGATCAAGGTCTCCCTCAAAGCCTTTGACGTGCCCACCACGGTCGAGGCCTACCGCACCATCGCCCCCCTCATACCATATCCTCTGCACCTGGGCATCACTGAAGCTGGCCCACCCCCCAGCGGGCTGGTGCGCAGCGCCGTGGGCCTGGGTATCCTGCTGGGCGAGGGCATCGGCGACACCATCCGCGTGTCCCTCACCGCACACCCCCGAGAGGAGGTGCGGGCGGCATACGAGATACTCAAGGCCCTGGGCCTGCGGGAGCACGGCCCCGTCCTCATCTCGTGTCCCACCTGTGGGCGCACCGAGGCAGACATCATCGGCCTGGCCGAGACGGTGTCGCGGCTACTGGGGGGACTAGACAAACCCCTCAAGGTGGCTATCATGGGCTGTGTGGTCAATGGGCCGGGCGAGGCCAGGGAGGCCGACGTGGGCCTGGCCTGCGGCAAGGGCAAGGGGGTGCTCTTCCGCAAAGGGGAGAGAGTGCGGGTTGTGCCCGAGGGCCAGTACCTGGAGGTGCTCCTAGCGGAGATAGCGGCGCTGAGTAGTCACAACCCAACGTCCGGGACAGCTACACAGTAGCATCCCCCGCAAAGGGAGGAACATGGAATTCACCTTTACCCAGGAGCAGCAAGCCCTCAGGCAGGAGTTGGCGGACTTCCTGGACCGGGAGCTAACGCCCGAGTTCATGGCCACTGTGGACTACCGTCCAGAGGAGGGTCTGTTCTCCAAAGAGTTCTCCCGAAAGATGGGCCAGGCGCGCTGGATCGGCGTGAAGTGGCCCCGGGAGTACGGCGGGCGGGGCGTGGGGCCGGTGGAGGGCACCATGGTCACCGAGGAGTTGGTATCCCGCAGGGCGCCCATCGGTTACCACTACATCTCCGAACGCCAGTTCGCTCCCAGCATCATGCAAGTGGGGACCACCGAGCAGAAGGCCTTTTTTCTGCCCCGCATCGCCCGTGGTGAGATGGGTATTGCCATTGGCTACAGCGAGCCCAACGCCGGCTCCGACCTGGCCAATCTGCAGACCCGGGCCACGCCCGACGGCGACGACTACATTATCAACGGCCAGAAGGTGTGGACCAGCGGCGCCCATCGCCTGGACTACATCTGGCTGGCCACCAGGACCAACCCCGACGTGCCCAAACACAAGGGGCTCAGCGTATTTCTCTTCCCTCTGGACCTCCCGGGCGTCACCATTCGCCCCCTGTATACCATGGCTGGGGGACGGTTCAACGAGGTCTTCTTCGACAACGTGCGAGTGCCCCGCACCTGCATGATGGGGGAGAAGGACCAGGGCTGGTACGTGGTGGCGGTCAATCTGGACTTTGAGCGCTCCGGCATCGAGCGGCTGGCGGAGGTACGGCCCGTATTCGAGGGCCTGCTGGAGTTGGCCCGCAAGGTGGCACGCGACGGGCAGGCCCTGGCCAACATGCCTCTGGTGCGGCACCGCTTGGCCCAGCTTGAGATAGAGTACCAGATTGGGCGCTGGATGTGCTACCGGGTAGCCTGGCTCCAGAGCCAGGGCAAGTCCCCCAACTATGAGTCATCCATGTCCAAGGCCTTCGGCAGCGAGTGGGGCCAGCGGGTTGCCCAGGCGGGCTGTCAACTCCTGGGGCTGTATGCTCCGTTGACCCGGGAGTCCCGCTGGGCACAGGTGTCAGGCGAAGTTGCCCAGTCAGCCCTTAGCACCTTGTCCGACACTATTCGCGGCGGCACCTCCGAGGTGCAACGCAACATCATGGCCCAGCGGGGTCTGGGCCTGCCCAGATAGTGGGAGCAGTAGTGGGAGCAACCTATTGGGAGGCAAGGAGCGGTGACTGAGATTCACAGGGTATCCGTGGGCAGTGAGGTCACCGCCAACGGGACGCGCAAGCCCGTGGTCTCCGAGTTGCCCCTCACTCGCGAAGAGGTGGAGGAGCTTGTCCGGCAGCACAATGGTCCGGGCGGGCTCGACCTATCGGGACGCAACTTGAGCTTCACGGACCTGTCGGGGATGCAACTGAACGGCGTCGTGCTCACCGGAGCCTCGCTGCGCAGCGCTCGCCTGCGGGGCGCTTCGCTCCAAGAGGCCGACCTCAGCCAGGCGGAGCTGGTGGGCGCTGACATGCGGGAGGCGGAGCTAACCGGCGCCGACCTGCACGAAGCGGACCTGCGCCAGGCCAACCTGGACCGGGCACATATGGCAGAGGTCAACCTGCAACAGTCGGACCTGTCGTACGCTTCCGCAGTGGAAGCGCACCTGGAGGGCGCCGCCCTGCGCGGGGCCAAGCTCACCGAGGTCAGCTTGCAGCGGGCCTTCCTGGCCTCCTGCGACCTGAAGGAGGCTGACCTTACGTCGGCCAACCTACAAGGGGCGCGGCTCACCATGGCCGACCTCAGTGGCGCCGACCTCAAGGGCGCCTATCTGGAGAACACCCTTTGTGTCCGCACCAGGTTTGTCGGGGCGGACCTTACCGGCAGCCACCTGGCCGGGGCCTATCTCAACGGCGCCGAGCTTAACCTGTCCACCGCCTTCGCCGCCGACATGGCAGGTGCCCACATCGAGTTCGTCAACTGGGACCGTGGCTACGTGCTGGGCGACGAGAAAGGGCGCAACTACGCCGATGCCGAAGCTGCCTACCGCGGCTTCCGCCGCCGCTACGACGAGCTGGGCATGCACGACCACGCGCGGGAGTTCTTCCTGCGGGAGATGATTGCCCGGCGCAAGGCCATGTGGTGGGGCCCCGGTGGTAGCCACTCCCTCCGGGAGGGCCTGCGTACCTTCCAGCCAAAGCTGGTGCTGCGCGCTCTGTGGCCACACCACCCCTTCGGCTGGGCGGTCTCGTTGCTGGTGGACGTGGTCAGCGGGTACGGTGAGCGGCCATTCCGGCTCATATTCTGGATGGCGGCTACCGTGCTTGGTCTAGCTGCGCTGTACTACTATACGGCGTCCATCACGCCCACCACCTTGACCAACGCCCTGTACTTCTCGGCGGCCTCGTTCACCGCCCTGGGCTATGCCCTCTTTGAGGGCCAGGCGAGTCCTCTGGCCCGCGGCCTGGGCGCTGCCGAGGCTTTCCTGGGACTTTTCCTCATGGCGCTGTTCCTGGTGACCTTCGTCCGCCGCATGACGCGGTAGGCGTCCTCCCCACACCCCCACCGTAGGGGCGACCGGCCGGTCGCCCCTACTTTTTTGGGCCCCGGTTGCCCAACTCGGCCGCCCTCACATCCCACCGCCCTGTTCACGGCTAGAGGACTCTTCTAGTACCCACATAAGTTGACCTCATAAGTGTCCCTTCGACTTATTCCGCCCAGGCCATAGGTGTAAAACCATGAGTGTGAGTTCAGTGTGAAATCTTCGAGGGGGCCTCAAACAACAAAGTGCACCAGCTCTCTCGATCCCGGGAAAGGAGGCAGCTAGCAGGGCAAGACAGGCGACTCTAGTGGCAACACTTTTGGCATATCGGCAGGAACAGGAATCGTAACTTACAGGAGGCTAAAATGCAGCACAAGTTCTCAACCACAATCGGGCGGAAGGTGCGCTTGGGACGGCTTAGCGTGCCCGTTTGGGCCATCGCCGCCGCCGGGCTGACCATCGCGGCCGTGGCCGGACAGGCCGTCGGCCCGGTCCTCACTGGCTCGGTAAGCGGCAGCGCGGGCCTCACGGTCTCCCAGACGGTGGTGCTGGTGGAGGCCCCCACTTTTGACACCACTGGTGTTGTTACCTTCAAGGGGAACGCCGCCTTTGCCGTGACCACTCCAGACGATTCGGCAGCCACCATGAACGATGAGGGTACCGCCTTCACCGTGGCCCTGGAGACCCAGGTGGGCCAGACCTCGGGTATCAGGCTGAGGCTCGATAACCAGAGTGGCAAGGTAGCCAATGCCATTCTGGAGCTCAGCGTACCCGCCGGCATTGACGTTGAAGTGGATGAAGTCGCCGGGGCAGACGTGACGCTGGCAAGACTGACCAAGAACACCTGGCTGCTTACCATGGACGCGGTACCCGATGGCAGCGAAGATATCCGGATTATCGTCGAGTCCAAGGACGACGCAGCCCCGGGCTTCTACACCATCAGCGGCCGCATCATCCAGGTCGCCAACTAGCGTAGGTCCGTCGTAGGGGCGACCCGGCGGGTCGCCCCTACGCTCGCCGGACGAGCGGAGCGACCGAAGAATCCGTAGCCCGTAGCGAGTCCAGGGGGCGGGTTGCTTCGGCCCTAGCGGGCACTCGCACCGACAGGAACGGCGGCGACAACTGACAACTGAATATGGAGAGTGGGGGGGCGGTTGCCCGAGCGCAGCCGCCCCCCTTGTCTTCTTGCGCAGTGCGGCGCCCCGGTAAGGATAGGGCCAACGGGCCGCACCAGGCCGTCCCAAACAGTGCATTAGCCGAATGTTAGCAAAACGCCAAATACGATTTGAATCTGAGAGCGTTAGCCGGTCGCGACATGCCGGGACGGGCTAGCGGCGGTAGGCCCAGCCCCTGGGCCGGACCTGGAGGACGACGATAGTCCGTGCCGGTACGTCGGAGCGAAAGAGGACCCGCCAGTCACCTACACGCAGCCGGTATTCGTCACCCATGCCGTGCAGCTTTTGCGTATTGCCAGCGTGCTCGGCACACAACCTGTCCAGTGCAGCGAAGACCCGATGCCGGACGGCTTGGCTGAGACGCTCCATATCGTGCGCCGCATGCGCTGTCAAAACATACTGCCAGGGCTGCTTCACGCGAGCAGGTCTTGCTTGGCGTCCTCGGCAGAGACGAATTCACCCCGTAGGTACTCCTGCCAGGCAGCCTCGGAGGCAGCGTCCTCTTCGGGTGTGGTGGGTTCGCTATCCTCGGGGGATAGCAGCAGCTTCCTGAGCAGCGAGTCATCCTGGAAGCGGAGGAACTCCAGGAAGCGCCGGACCGCGTGAAGCTCGCTGTCAGGGAGCTGGTCCACCAGGCGGTGCAGGTCCTGTTTGGCCTTCTCTTTCTCTCGGGCGGTCATGGCGTGCTCCTTACCGCCCTATTCTACAGCAACGGAGCACGCGGATAGCTCCCTCAGCGGCGTCATAAGTGAAGATGGTGCGCCAGTCGCCTACGCGAAGGCGATATTCGTCCTTGTTGCCTTGGAGGTGCTTCACGTCGCCGCGGCCCGTGGCCGCCAGGCGCTCCAGGGAGTGTACTATGCGGGCTGCCGCCGTCGTGGGCACCCGGCGGAGATCATGGCGGGCGTGCTCGGTGAGGTCAACGCGCCAGGTCACATCCCGAGCTCGCGCTTGACTTGTTCCAGAGGAATGAGCCGTCCGGCGGCTACGTCGGCATAGGCTTCGGCCAGGGCCGCCCGTTCCTCTGCGGTCTCCGGTTCGTCGTCCTCCGGGGCGGACATCAAGGCAAGCAACACGGGGTCGCTCTGCTGGTGGAGGAACTCCAGGAAGCGCCTGACCGCGTGAAGCTCGCTGTCAGGGAGCTGGTCCACCAGGCGGTGCAGGTCCTGTTTGGCCTTCTCTTTCTCTCGGGCGGTCATGGCGTGCTCCTTACTGTCCCATTCTACAGCAACGGAGCCGACGTGGGATGACAATTGGGCTAGCCCCGAGGCGACTGGGGCCCAAAACAGGCGAAAAGGGCTTTGGTAGCGCATACGGGATTCGAACCCGTGATCTCCTCCTTGAGAGGGAGGTGTCCTTGGCCGCTAGACGAATGCGCCACGGGGGAAGATTATAGCCTGCCAGGCCCCTTGGGGCAATGCGCTCGCGCCTGGGGTTGGCTTGCCCTACGCCCCCGGGGCGATGCCCAGGGTCGTCTCCCACAGGTCTATGTGCTCCTCCTCCTTGGACACGGTCTCTTCCAGGAGCAGGCGGGTGGTGGTGTCGCCCAGGTCGGCGCACAGCTTGATATGGCCCTTGTAGACCTTGACAGCGTTGCGCTCGCCCTCCAGGTCATCTCGCATCATCTTCTTGAGGTCCCCGCCCTTTTTGACCGGGGCCACCTCGGTGTTGGGTTCCCCACCCAGGGCGATGACGCGCTGGGCGAACTTCTCCAGGTGTTTCATCTCGTCCCGGCCAACCTTCTCGAAGAGCTCGTTGATCTCCGGGCTCTCAATGCCCTCGCCCATGTAGTGGTGCCACAAATACTGTATGATTGCTCCCAATTCCAGGCTCACGTCCTGCTGAAGCGCCTGGACGACCTTCTGTCGGGTAGCCGCATCCATAACCATAGAATCCCCTCCTTCTAAATCTTCCGGTAACTAGACCACGGCTATTTAATCAGCCGCGAATGCGCCCTGTCAATGGCGCTAGAACTGGCGATAGCTCTCGGGGCCCCTGCCACACACCGGGCAGCGGTCCGGCGCCCCACCCAACACGGTGTGGCCACACACCGAGCACACGTATACTTCGCCTACCTGGGCATCCTCCTGCTGGACAGCCTGGCCTTTGGCTTCGGTGTACAAGCGAAGATGGTCTTCCTCGGCGCGCAGGGCGTAGTTCGTACTGCGCAGCGCGTCCCGCTCCTTCTGGAGCTTGGCCACCTCGAAGTAAGCCGGGTACATGTCCTCCACCTCATAGGACTCCCCGGCGATGGCCACGCCCAGGTTGTCGGCGCTGGAACGTATCTGGCCCAGCGCCTCGTAGTGGTTGAAGGCGTGCACCCTCTCGGCGAACGCGATGGCCTGGAAAAGGCGGGCCAGGTCCGGCTTGCCCTCCTCCCGCGCCTTGTCGGCGAAGAACAGATACCTCATGTGGGCTTGGCTCTCCCCGGCGAAGGCGGCCCTCAGGTTGTCCTCAGTCATGCGCCTCATGAGACTACCTCCTTGGTAAGCAAAGGGTTAACGGAAACGATTATAACATAGTAACCAATGTGCCGTTTTGCTATAATCCCGTTTGGTAACTATCCAGGTGGAGGTGTAGTATGAGGTGGCCGACCCTGGCCCTACTGGTCCTGGGACTTGTTTTGTCCGTGGCTTGCGCCCGGCCGACACCTACGCCCACCCCTACCGCCACGCCGCGGCCCACACCGACGCCGTTGCCGGTCGCCACGCCCACCTCAATTCCCCGGCCCACCACGACACCGGTAGCTCCCGCGCCAACAGCCAGACCCACGCCAACGCGCGCCCCAACACCTATCCCCGGTGTCACTCCGCCACCCACACCGACGCCCGACGTGGAGCCAACGCCGCCGCCGACACCGGCCCCCACGTCTACCCCAATCTCAACTCCTGTCCCACCCACGCCAACACCAGTACCGCCGACTCCCACTTCCCCACCTGTTCCGACGCCGACACCTCCACCCCTGGTGCCATCCAGGGAGCTATCAGTCAGCATGTCCTTTGCGGCGTTTAGCCCCAACAGTTTCACTGTCAAGGCGGGCGACAGCGTGAAGTTAGTGCTCACCAGCACAGACGGGTTCCATACCTTCACGGTCACCGAACTGGGAATAGACATTGTGGTAGCAGCCATAGGCACCGAGACTCGGGAGGTCAACATCCCCAACCAGCCCGGGACCTACAAGGTATTCTGCCGCCCCCACGAGATCTACGGCATGACCGGGATGATCACGGTAACGCCTTAAACAGGGCGGTGCCCTCACCCCTTCGACAGGTTCAGGGCAGGCTTGGTCCTCTCCCAGAGGGAGAGGGAAATACGTAGGGGCGGGTTCGATTGTCACCAACTAATTAAAACGACGCTAACTGTCATTCTGAGGGAGCGCAGCGACCGAAGAATCCGTCTCTCAGCGCTTTGCAGGACCAGGGGATACGGATTCTTCGCCCTTCTGCGGAAGGGCTCGGAATGACAGCAAAGGGTGCCTTTTTGGGCGCATCAATTTGTTGATGGCCATGAAACCCGCCCCTACGCGTGGGTTCTTGTCGCCAGCACCGCGCGGCCTCATTCCGCGCGGTCGGGTGTCCCGACAGGTCGGGAAGACCTACGCCTGTGGCGCCCGGTACACCTTGACCCGGGCGCAGGAGTCTATCCGGTTCGACACGAAGTCCATGTGGTCCAGGCCGAAGGGGACCAGGGTGCCGAAGTGGGGACCCTTGCCCTGGGCCACCGGCAAGCCCTTGGCCCAATGGCCAAAGCACCCGGCAATGCCCAGCACCTCCGGGTGGATGCATTGCGACAGTTTCGCCTCCGCCGTGACCCTGGTGCCCACTGTGGACTCCACCACCACACCATCGCCGGGCGCGATGCCCTTGCGGCGGGCAGTCTCCTCGTTGAGCCACACCTTATAGGCATAGGGATGATGGCTGGTCACGTCCTCCAGCCAGGGGTTGCCCTGGGTGGTGGAGAAGGCATGGAAGGCCAGCTTGTAGTTGACGGCGAACAGGTCGTACTCCTGGCCGCGGGGATCGTTGTGGGCGGTGCATGGCCCCCAAAAGGGGAGAGGCGCGAATCCCGACAGGTCCAGGTCCAGATCGAGCTCCCGGGCCATGCTGCCCAACTCTTGCCCAGCGGCAATCAGGTACTCGAAGTAGACGGGCAGTCGGGGCAGCTTCACCAGCGCCCTGGGGAACCGCTCAGCCAGCGTCCGGCGCTGGGACACCAGACCATTCTTCTTGAACCAGTCCAGCCCGTGATCCGCGCCGAACATCGTCCTGGTATAGCGGTCCAGGATTTCGGGGACCCCGTACCGCGTCTTGGGGTCAAGACGGTAAGGCTCTTTGAGTCCGAGCTTGGCATCCAGCTTGGCCTCGAGCTTGTCCAGCACCCCCAGTCTCTGGCCCAGCTCCAGCACCATCTCGACGGTGTGCTTGGGCCCGGGCTGCGGCTCCACCACCGGCTGCCTGAGAGTGAAGTACCAGTGCTCCTGGGTCACCCAGCCCCGCAGGGAGTTCATGGGGAAGTCGTACCGCTCGAAGGAGTGCTGGATGGGCAGAAACACGTCGGCGAACTCGGCGGTCTCGTGGAGCTTGTCCCCCATGAAGATCATGAAAGGGATGCGGGCCAGGGCGTCAGCCACCGGCCCCGGGTTGCTGCCGATCATCAGTGTGTTGGTGTAATTGACCAGAAAGACCTCGGGCGTGTAGGGAAGCAGGCGCGCCAACGGGCCCAGGGTGAGCCCCAGCATCACCGAGGCATTGGCGTGGCCGGTGGGGAATAGCTCGCGCAGATGTACGGTCTGAGGTGGGGCTACTTTGTGCGCGGGATAGGGTGCGTCGGTGGAGGGCAACTCGGGGGCGCCCGTGGCGATGATGCCGTCGGCGCTGGGCCTGACCCGCATCTGGCCGCCTGGGCCGACAATGTTAGTACTGACGACGCCGCCAGGCATGTCCACCGAGCCCACCACCACGTTAAGCATCTGGATGGCAGTGCCCGCCCACAGCCCATACTTGTGGGCGGTGGCCCCCTGGGTATCGGGGTAAGCGCACACCGGGCGGAAGGGCATGGTCTGCCCCTCGATGGTAATAGTGCTGCCGATGGCCGCCGTCTCCCCAAACTCGATGGCCAAGCGCCGGATGGTCTCGGCGGGGACAGTGGTGGTCTGGGCGACTCGCTCCGGGGCATAGCCCTTCAGGTGGTCTTTGAGCCGCTGGAAGCCGGGGTGGCAAACCTTGCCCGCGACCTCGAAATCCCCCTCCAGGGCCGGATTGGACGCCTGGGGATCATCGAAGGCCAGCGCCCCGATTGCATCGGGGTCCAGGTTCCATACCAGGGGCTTGCCGGTAGCCGCATCCCGGACATAGTGGCCGGAGCTGTCTACCAGATAGGGCCCGTTGGTGTGGGCCTGAAGGAACGGCCTGTCGTACAGCCCAGCTTCGTTCACCAGCACATGCATCATGGACAGCGCAAACGCGCCGTCCGTGCCCGGACGTATGGGGACCCACCGCTGGGCCTTGGAGGCAATAGGGGTACACACAGGGTCTACGACCACCAGCTTCATGCCGCGGGCACGGGCTTCAGCAAAAGTCTGGGCGGACTTGGTCAGGTCGTGGCCAGAGGCGGAGCCTTTCTGGCAGCCGAAAAGGATAAGCATCCGGCAGCGCGGCCAGTCCACCTCGGTGTGCATGGAGCCTGTGTTCAGATAGCATAGTGGGGAATGGCTGCCCGAAAAGCCCCCCATGCTGTTGTTGGGCGTGCCCATGACCTCGGCGAACGAGTTCCAGGCGCTGATGGCCCACTCCGTCTCGCCCGTCCCCTGGTACATCACCAGCTTTCGGGGGTCCTCGGCCACCGCCTTCTGGATACAGGCGACGGCCTCTGACAGCGCCTCGTCCCAGGAGACCTCCCTCCAGCCCGGGTCTATGCCTATACCCTTCTTGGGATTGGTACGCCGCAGCGGCTTGAGCACCCTATTGGGATCGTACAGGTGCATGATGTGCGCCAGTCCCTTGGGACAAAGCCGCCCGAAGTTGTGGGGGTTGTTGGGATTGCCCTCGATCTTGACGATAACGCCGTTCTTTCGGTGCACCACCACACCGCAGGAGTTGGGGCATACCCGGCAACTGCTCGGTATCCAAACGTCTTCGTCGGTGGTGCTATGGGGTGCTGCACTCGGGCGGTCTGTCATACGCTACTCCCTCCCGCCAGCAGGGCCTTGGGCCACGGCCCAAAGCAGGACAGCGGACTCATGATGGCATGATGCTAAGACGAGGTGCCGGGAATGTCAAGGGAGTCGCGGCGTCATTGACCATCTCAGAACAGAAATGCTATGCTAGAGCTTGGTGTCATGATAGGCGTTTCGAAGCTGCTGTGTGGTGTGCCCGGCCCCGGCGACTATCTGCGTTATGACAACAACGTCCACCGCCGCCCCGTAGTCGTCTGGAACTGCACCCAGCGCTGTAACCTGCACTGCATCCACTGCTACGCCGAGTCGCAGGACAGGGACTACCCGGGCGAGTTCACCACTGCCGAAGGCCTGGCCCTGATAGATAGCCTGGCGGGCTACGGGGTGCCCGTCCTGCTCTTCTCGGGCGGCGAGCCCTTCGTGCGTCCCGACTTGCTCACCCTGGTAGAGCACGCTGTGGGCCGCGGCCTGCGCACGGTCATCTCCACCAACGGCACGCTCATAACCAGGGAGGTCGCCGGCCGCCTCAAGGAAACGGGCATTACCTACGTTGGAGTCAGCCTGGACGGCCCACCCAGCATCCACGACCACTTCCGGGGCGCCCAGGGCGCCTTCGAGGCTTCTTTGGCCGGCATCCGCAACTGTCGCCAGGCCGGGCTCCGCGTGGGGGTGCGCACCACGCTCACCAGGTACAACGCCCGGGCACTGGGGGACATCTTCGACGTAGTCGAGCAGGAGGGTATCCCCCGCCTCTGCTTCTACCACCTGGTCTACGCCGGGCGGGGCACCCGTATCCGGGAGGCCACTCTTGCCCCCGAGCAGACGCGGCAGGCCGTGGACTTCATCTTCCAGCACACCGCCGAGCTGCACCACCGGGGCCACCCCGTCGAGGTGCTCACCGTGGACAACCATGCCGATGCTCCCTACCTTTACCTGCGGGTCAAGGAACAACGTCCCGAGCGGGCCGCACAAACATACGGTCTCCTGCGCCTCAACGGCGGCAACAGCTCCGGCGTGGGCATCGGAGACATTGACAGCCAGGGACGGGTCCACGCCGACCAGTTCTGGCGCCACTACACCTTCGGCAACGTCCGAGAGCGGCCTTTCTCTGAGATTTGGGAGGACACCTCCGACCCCCTTTTGGCCGGACTGAAGGACCGCCGGACGCTGCTCAAGGGCCGCTGTGCCCGTTGCCAGTGGCTCGACCTGTGCGGGGGCAACTTCCGGGTGCGGGCCGAGGCGGTCCACGGTGACGTGTGGGCGCCAGACCCCGCCTGCTACCTCACCGACGCTGAGATCGGAGTAGCGTAGCTCGTGGCCCTCCGGCCCAGGGACAAGCCATCCTTGACCGCGGTTGACTTCTCTCAAGCGCCATTCATCGCCTTTTGGGAGATCACCCGCGCCTGTCAGTTGTCCTGCCGCCACTGCCGCGCCCGTGCCCAGCGACAGCGCAACCCCCTGGAGCTGTCCACCGAAGAGGGCATCGGAATCATTGACCAGATAACGGCCATGGGCTGCCCCCTGCTGGTGATTACGGGCGGCGACCCCATGATGCACCCCGACCTGCCCCACTTCATCGAGCACGCTCTGGCCAAAGGGCTACGGGTGTCTCTGGCGCCCAGCGCCACCCCCCTGGTCACCCGCCAGACCCTCCAGACGGCCAAGGATGCCGGCCTGGCCCGCATCTCCGTGAGCGTGGATGGCTCCACCGCCGCACCCCACGACGCCTTCCGGGGCACCAGAGGTTCCTTCCGGCGGAGCATGGAGATAATCAACGACGCGCTGGCAGTGGGCCTGTCGTTCCAGGTCAACACCACCGTTAGCCACTACAACCGCGACGACCTGGACAGCCTGGCCGGCCTGGTCAAGGGCTTCGGTGTGACCATGTGGGACCTGTTCTTCCTGGTGCCCACAGGCCGCGGCCGGGCGGAGGACATGCTGTCCCCCCAGGAGCACGAAGAGGCGTTCAATTGGGCGTATGACCTCTCGGGAAAGGTCCCCTTCGACATCAAGACCACCGCCGCCCAGCACTACCGGCGCATCATGCTCCAGCGCTCGTCCGGTGGGCCCAAGGCCAGGCCCGGCTTTGTCCCCGCCGACGGCATGGAGCGTGCGCCTAAGGGCGTAAATGACGGCAACGGCGTGGTCTTTATCTCCCACGTGGGTGATGTTTGCCCCAGCGGCTTCCTGCCCGTGTCCGGTGGCAACGTGCGGCAGCAGCCCCTGGCCGAGGTCTACCGAGGGTCGAAGCTGTTCCGCGAGCTGCGGGACACCTCCAGGCTCAAGGGAAAGTGCGGCCGCTGCGAGTTCAACCGCATCTGCGGCGGCTCCCGCGCCCGCGCCTACGCGATGACCGGCGACTACCTGGAAGCCGAGCCCTGCTGCGTCTATCAGCCCCGGGCGCCTGCGCCAGTAGGTGCGCAACCCCAACCGTAGCCCCTAGCCATGGACGCCTTGGACCGCCGTCTGCTCACCCGCTTGCAGGCCGACTTCCCTCTGGAGGTCCGGCCCTTTGCGGCGTTGGGCTGGGAGCTCGGTCTGGCCGAGGAAGAGGTCATAGAGCGCCTGCGCCAGCTCAAGGCGCAGCGCATCTTGCGCCAGGTTAGCGCCATCTTCGACAGCCGTCTCCTGGGCTACCAGACCACGCTGGTCGCTTTCAAGGTGCCCGAGAGCCGCCTGGAAGAGGCCGGCGCTGTGGTAAGCCTGCAGCCCGGCGTGAGCCACAACTATGCCCGCGATCACCACTTCAACCTGTGGTTCACCTGGACTCTGCCCGAACGGGACGGCATGGCCCAGCGCGTGTCGGCGCTGGCTACGCAGGCCCGGGCTGAGTCCTTCCTCCTGCTCCCCGCGCTGCGGGTGTTCAAGATCGGGGTCACCCTGGACCTGGAAGAGGGCCGGGCCGTTTCCAGAGCGAAGGGGGGGGACAACCTCCCCCAGGCCAGCCGGCCACCGACGGTCCAGGAGAGGGAAGCGGTCCGGGAGCTCCAGCGAGACCTGACCCTGGAGGCCCAGCCGTTCCTGTCCATGGCCCAGCGGCTCGGCATGGATGAGGAGACCTTGCTGGACGTCGCCCGCGATATGCAGCGGCGGGGCATCATGCGCCGCTACGGCGCAGTGCTCCACCACAGGGAGGCGGGCTTCACCGCCAACGCCATGGTGTGCTGGCCGGTGCCCCCAGAGAGGACCGAGACCGTGGGACACGCCCTGGCCGCCTTTCCAGAGGTCACCCATTGCTACCAGCGTCCCACCTACCCGGACTGGCCATACAGTATCCTCTCCATGGTGCATGCCCCTCAGCGCGAGGAGTGCTATACTCTGGCGGAACGAATGGGACAGGCTGTCCAGGTCAAGGACTACGTGCTGCTTTTTAGCCACCGGGAGTTCAAGAAGGCCCGGGTCAAATACTTCGAGGAGGCCGCCCAATGAACGGGCCGCCCGATCTGATGGGCGAAGGCATCCCGATAGGGCCCCAGGCTTCAACCTGGAGTGAGCCGGGACCCACGTCCGGCTCGCGGAGGTCCCCGCGGGGGCAATGGTAGGTATGCCCTATTACCCTGCTTTTCTGAATTTGGCTGACCGGGCCTGCCTGGTGGTGGGCGGCGGCGAAGTCGCTCTGCGGAAGGCCGAGGCCTTGATCGAGGCGGGCGCCCGGGTCACTGTGGTCTCGCCCCGCCTGGGCAGCCGGCTCAAGGCGCTGGCCCAGGCCGGGCGCGTGGCAGTGATGCCTCGCCGCTACCGGCGAGGCGACCTGCGGGGCATGTCCCTGGCCATCGTGGCCACGAACCACCCGGCGGTGAACCGGCAGGTGGCCGCGGACGCTGAAAAGAAGGCCATCCCAGTCAACGTTGTGGACGACGTGGCACTGTGCAGCTTCATCCTGCCCTCGGTGGTGCGCCGGGGCGACCTGGTCCTCGCCATATCCACCGGAGGCAGGAGCCCAGCCGTAGCCAGCAAGCTACGCCGGGACCTGGAGTCGTGGCTGGACGCCGGCCCGGCGCTCCTCCTGGGGCTGGCCGCCGAGGTCCGCCAGGAGCTACGGCTCCAGGGACAGCGCCCCTCTGCGTTTCGCTGGCGGCGTGCCCTGGACAGTCAGCTCATGGCACTCGTAAAGGAAGGCAAGCGCGAGGAGGCCAGGTCCCGGCTCCTCTCGGCACTGGTGGGGACGAGGGAAGGTGTCGGACTTCACGCCTAGCGAGCAGAGGACGACCAGTGCTGTGATGACGATGGACGATACCACGGGCCCAGCGGTGACGCTGGTGGGCCTGAACCACCGAACGGCGCCGGTGGAGGTGCGAGAGAAGCTGAGCCTGGCGCCCGAGCTCACGGCCAGGGCCCTGACCCGGCTGCGCGACTACGCCAGCCAGGGAGTCATCCTCTCCACCTGCAACCGCACCGAGGTCTACACTGTTGCCGACAACCCGGCTGCCTCCCAGGACAGGCTACGCCGCTTCCTGTTCGACTTCCACAGCCTGCCCCTGGACGGAGCTGCTTCTTGCCTGTATTACTACAGTGGCCAGGAGGCAGTGCGTCACCTGTTCCTGGTAGCGGCAGGCCTGGACTCCCTCATCGTAGGGGAGTACCAGATTCTGGGACAGGTGAAGTCGGCCTTCCAGTCAGCCCAGAAGAGCGGCGGCCTGGGTCCATCCCTATCCCGCCTCTTTCGCCATGCCCTGCGGGTGGGGCGCCGTGCCCGGTTCGAAACGGCTATTGGACGCAACCCTGTGTCGGTGAGCCACGCCGCCGTGGAGCTGGCCCGCAAAACCCTGGGCGGACTGAGCCGCCACCAGGTGCTCGTAATCAGTGCCGGGGAGATGGGCAAACTTACGGCCCAGTCCCTGCGCGGCCACGGGGCCTCACGAATACTAATCGCCAACCGGACCTACAGCCGGGCCGCCCAACTGGCGGCCCGCATAGCGGGCAATGCCATTCTATTCTCCAAGGTGTGGGAGGCCCTCCCCTCCTGCGACGTGGTCATCAGCGCTACGGGGGCACGGGGTTACGTCCTCGATTGGACCGCCGTAAGCTCGGCCATGCACCAGCGCGGCCACCGTCCCATGCTGCTCATAGACATAGCGGTGCCCCGAGACATAGACCCCAAGGTGGCCTACATCCCTGGAGTGACCCTTTATGATATTGACGACCTTCATCTGGTAGCCGAGGCCAGCCTCGCCGAGCGCCGGGGCGAACTGGGCAAGGTCCAGGCCATAGTGGACCAGGAGTTGGACAAGTTCATGCAGTGGTGGCAGGCCCAGGGGGTGGTCCCCACGCTTATCTCGCTTCAGGACCTGGGCGAGGCTGTGCGACAACAGGAGCTGGCCGAGGCCCTGAGCAAGCTGCACCATCTGCCCGTTGAAGAGCGTACCCACGTGGAGGCGCTGTCCCGGGCCATCGTCCGCGGCCTGTTGCACCGGCCTCTGGTAGCAGTCAAGTCCCATCCTGAGCTGCTTTCGGCTTTCCAGGCCCTGTTCGGGTTGCCCAGCGAGAATGGGGCAGGCCCCGCTCCGCCAGAGGGCAACGAGACCTGAGCACAAATGTCATGCCCCTTTGGGGCGCCACCATCGGTGAGTCCGGCTTCAACAGGTGAGCCATTGCGTGAATTGGCGGGTTGTGCCGTCATTGCGAGCAACGAGAGGCACCCATACTGCTGTACTGTGTTCACAATGGCGTTATCTTGGTGTCATTGCGAGGAGTCCCGACAGGGTCGGGACGACGAAGCAACCCTCGGACGGCGCCAAGGGTCCCGACGTGTCGGGACTTCGCTACGCTTTCAATGAACCGACCGTCCCGTCTTTGCGAGCCGCAGCGAAGCAATCCCCAACCTGTGTGCGCATCAGAAGGTTGCTTCGTCGTCCTTCGCCGGAAGGACTCCTCGCAATGACGAAATATGGCTTCGTAGCTCTGCTCC
>JACPQM010000009.1 GCA_016190505.1 Chloroflexota bacterium
CGGATGGCCTCCCGGTGCGCCAGGGTGGTGCCCAGCAGGACCCCGGTGGCGATCAGAATGCCGTACCAGCGGATGGCCAGGGGCCCGAATTGCAGGGCGATGGATCCGGGGGAGGTGAACATCTGGACTCCCTATGGCAAGAAGGCGTTCGGTAGTTCGAGTGTTCGGGCGTTCGGGCGTACTCGAACCACCGAACGTTCTGTGCCTTCAGTTGCGGAAGGCATACCGGAATGTCGTGACCAGGATGAAGTACGCCGCCTTGAGGCTGCCCATCAGGGTCCCGGCCACTTTGGATTTTCCGATGCGCTTCCGATGCGTCACCGGCACCTCGCGGATCCGGTAGCCCCGCCGTGCCGCCTTGACGATCATCTCGACGGGCCAGCCGTACGTCCGCTCCCGCATGTCCAGCGCCACCAGGTCCGCCCGGCGAATCGCCCGGAACGAGCCGAGGTCGGTGATGCGCACACCGTAGAGCAGCCGGACCAGGCGTGCCGTCAGCCAGTTCCCGAACACCGCGTGCGGCGGCATGGCCCCCGCCTCCCGCCGTCCCATTAGGCGGGAGCCGATCACCAGGTCCGCCTGCCCCCGGACCACGGGCCCCAGGATATTCGCCAGCTCCTCGGGCTGGTCGCTGGCATCCCCGTCCAGGTAGACCAGGATGTCGGCATCGGCGGCCGCGTCCAATCCTGCCCTGCAGGCCGCGCCGTATCCCCGCTCCCGCTCCGTCACGATCCGCGCCCCTGCCGCCGACGCCACCTCCGCTGTACGATCGGTGCTCCCGTTGTTGACGACGACGACCTCGGCCACCAGGTCACGGGGGACGGCGGCCACGACCCGCCCGATGGATCCCTCCTCGTTCAGCGCCGGGATCACGGCCACGACTTTCACGCCGCCCACAATAGTCGCGGATTCCGCGGCAAGTCAAGCCTTAAGCAATTGGCAATCTGGTGATCTGGCAACCTGGCACTCTGGGGTTCCCAGTTGCCTGATCGCCGGGTCGCCTGGTTGCCAGTTAGGCGGACTGCCGCGTGGCCAGGACGCCCCCCGCGATGACCACCGCGGTCCCGAGAAGGAAGCGGCCGGTCAGGCTCTCCCCCAGGAGCAGCCAGCCCAGCATGGCTCCTACCACCGGCTGGGCGAAGAAGAACAGGGAGCCGGTGGAGGCGTCCATCAGGGTGAATCCCTTGTTCCACAGGTAGAACGCCAGCGCCGTGGAGACCACGCCCAGGTACAGCGTCCCCCACCACACGGCCGGCGGAAGCGCCTGCCACGCGATCCCGCCCAGCTCCACCGGGATGGCCGGCGCAACGAAGAGGATCCCGAAGAGCGTCGCATAGGTCGAGACGGTCACCGGGGGGTACCGGTCCGCCGCCAGGCGGCCCAGCACGGTGTAGAGCGCCCAGGTGATCCCGGCAATCAGCAGTAGGACGTCTCCCCAGAAGGCCCGCGCCTCGAGGGAGAATCCAGCCGACTGCTCCACCACCAGGAGGACACCCGCCGTGGCGATGCCGACCGCCGCCGCCTTGATCCAGGTGATCCGCTCCTTCAGCAGGACGGCCGCGAAGACCAAGATGAAAGCCGGCGTGACCGAGGTGATGACGGCGCCGTGCCCCGCCGAGGAGAGTCGCGTGCCGATGAACTGCGCCGCCAGCGAGATGCCGAACCCCACGAGTCCCAGGAGGGCCATCCGGGGCAGGTCGCCCCGCCGGACCCAGGGCGCGCGACCTGCAACCATGACCAGGAGCAGGGTCCCGGCGCCGATGAGGAGGCGCAGGAGGAGGAGCGTCATGGGCGGGATGTAGTCGAGGACGTACTTGCTGACCACGTACATCCCGCCCCAGATGGCTGCCGCCAGGAACAGGCAGGAGGCCCCCAGGATCCGTTTGGTTCCCTCGGCCATAACAATGCTCTTGGTCCGAAGCTCTTGGTCCGAAATGTTGCGTCGGAGAAAAGTCGCGAAAGGATACGGCAGGATTGGAGAAACTGCAAGGCGGGCAAGAGGGCGCAGGGCTTGGGCGCAAGCCATGGCCTGTTTATCCCCATTATCGAGCAGGCTGAGGTCGCCGAGGAGATCCCCCCCATCCCACTCCTAACCTCACCGCCAGCAGGGGGCTTGACAACGTCTTACACTTCTGGATATATTGTAGGACAACAAAGGAGTTGCCATGGCCAAGTCGCAGGTAACGGTTCGGTTGGACAAGGATCAGTTGGCTCGTGCCAGGAAGATCCTAGGTGCTGAGACAGTGACGGAGGCCATCGAGCGGGCGCTGGCGCTGGCGACCGAGAAGGCCACCCACGATGCCATCATCCGGAAGTATGGTGGTGTCGGCGGGAAGAACGCCTTTGCCGGCCGCTAACCTCGCCCTCCTGGACACGTCGGTTTATATCGAGAACTTCCGCCTTTCTCGCATCGGAGCGAGAAAGGGGTACGCTGCCAACAAGTTGAGGCATCTGGCATTCGATACCCTGATCGCCCTCTCCGCCAGAGATTTCGGAGCCACGCTGATCACCTGCAACCGGGAAGACTTCGCCGAAATCAACAAGCACGTAGCTCTCAAGCTGATCTTCTGGTAGCAACCCCTGCAACAAAGGGGGATCTTCCCGTTCCGCCCGCTGCGGTTTGATCGGGACGGCCATCTCGTAACTCCCTGGATATCCCCGATCCCCAGTTGTCAGACTCTGCTCGCTGAGGTGGCCGGTGGCCTACTTGCGAGCCTGGTCGGGGCCTGCCTAGCCGCCCCCCGACCCATCCAGCCGACGCCCAGGGCCACCCCGAGGATTCCCCCAGGATTTCTGTGGACAGCGGCGCCACGGCTGTAGGACAGTCGCCGGCGTGCCGGGGGCACCTCCGGCTGGCCGGTTTCCGCAACTGTGCCCTTCACCCAGGGGGTTGCTGGGGATGGACGCCGCCGCCGCCGAAAAGCAAATTTATCACCAGGCAGGTGGTTCCGTTAACGCCCGTGGGCAGACAAGATCAGGGTCAGGGGAGGGGGAGGAAAGTCTGGGGTACGGTTAGGGGGAATGCTGATGCACTTTAGAACCTCCGGCCCACTGACGAGGGAGGGTGAGATATTGTGGCGTCGCACAATCAGGACTAGCCATGAACATCCTGCCCGAAAGTCCAAAGCGAGTCTCCTGCTGGTCGGGGTCTGGGCCCTGGCCGCTTGCGCAGCCCAGCAGGCCTCCGATGGCCCGTGGGAACCCGCACGGTTGAAGCGGACAGTAGTCTCCATGAAGGAGGCTCGCGACCGAGGGGATGCGGAAGCGTGCATACGGCATCTCGAGGAGCGGTTGGCGTACGTGGACGCCAGTGCCGTGAGGAGCCTCGATGAGTACGCTACACTCCTGCACACGTTGCAGCGCAGCGAGGCTGATACGGTCCGGGCGAGAGCCAACAGGCTCCGCGAGGCACAGAGCCGCCCGGGTAGTGCCTATCTCGGCTTTCGTCCAGCCGGCGAACTGCAAGGGTACGTCTCCCTCCTTCAGGAGCTGGGCCGCACATCTGAGGCCGAGGCAATCAAGGAGCTTGCCGACGAATCCGACTCGGCCCAATCCACGCATTTCCAGCGTCTCATCTGGCAGCAGGAGGGACGTGACCCGAACTTGCCATGCCGCTGAACAGGGCATAATCATATCAAGGTCTTCCACCCGCCGCTCCCCGGACACGCACTTCGAGACGTAGCTTTTGGGCCGCCGTAGCTTCGCCGCCACCTCGACTTGCGACGGTCCCCGCCACTTCATCCCCCCTCGCTCATCTGTCCCTCCGCCACGGGTCCTCGGAGCGCCATTCAGCCTGCAACTTGACTGCGCACAAGCTGCGTGGTACGAATCACCACGTCAACAGGAGGGTTCCATGCGCTTAGTATATCGCGTAGAATTTGAGACCGATCCGAAGACCGGGCAGGTTACTGCCAAGCTACCTTCCCTGAATCACACGGCTGATTTCGGCGATACGGCCGAGGAGGCCGTGGCCAACCTGCGAGAGTTGGCTGCCGGATTTGTTGAAGTGCTCCTGAACGAAGGGAAAGCGGTGCCCCCCAGTGACGCCACAGGAGGGGGAGGCGTATTTCTGGCCCTGGAGATCAAAGAAGGTAAGAGGCGCAGGAGAGCGATGTCCAACAGACGGGCGCGAAAATAGCCATGCCCGAGCGGCTGGTGCCCGTCAACGGAAGGGAGGCATTGCGCAAGCTAAAGAAGGCTGGATTCGTAGTTGTCAGGACCAAAGGCAGCGCGCATTATCTGAAGCATCCTCGGACCGAAAGATTCACCTCTGTTCACGTTCACGGCAAGCGGATCATTCCAATTGGGACCCTCAGGGCCATAGTGATTGAGCAAGCTGGCCTGACGGCTGAAGAGTTCAATCGGCTTTAGCGTCCCTCGCAAGTAATCAGGGAGTGGCTGTTTTCTCGCGTTCAAGGCAGACCCCACCCTCCAAGTGACACTGATTCGTTCTCCATATGATTGCCTGTGCCTGTCCCGGAGAACGCCTCCCACCTCACCACCTCACCCTGGCGGCCACCCGCCACGTGGCCACGGATTCGCGGCTGCACCCGGACGGGGAGGATGGGGTCCAGATCTCAGGATAGATCTCCCTCGCGGCTCACGGCTCTCGGCTCTCGGCTCTGTGGGTCAGGGTTCGAGGATCTCGACCGCGGCGCTCGCCGACCCACCCGGCGTGGGGCCACCCGCCAGGACATACAGACGCCCCTGAAACGCCACCACGCCCAGGCCATGGCGGGGTGTGGGCAGGTCCGGGCCGCGACTCCACCGGTTCGAGACGGGATCGAAGATCTCCACCTGGGAAAAGGTCCCCTCGGGCGCCTCGCCTCCTACCACATAGATGCGTCCGCGCAGGGCCGCAGCCCCGATCCCGCTGCGCGGGGTAGGTAACGGGGCCCGCATTCGCCAGGTGTCTGCGGCAGGGTTGTATTCCTCCACGATCCCGAGATTGCGCGCATAGGACCCGTTCAGACGACCGCCGATTACGGAGATCTTCCCGTCCACGACCGCGGCCGCATGGTGGTCCCGCCCGGTCGGCAGGGGCGCCCGGGCCTGCCACGCATCCGTCACGGGATCGTACACCTCGGTCGCCGTGCTGTTGCGGGACGCGGCCGCCCCGCCGAAGGCAAAGATCTTCCCGGCGTGCCCAGCGGCCGCCAGGGCACCCCGGGCGGTCGGCATCGGCCGCCGGGCCTGCCACCGATCGGCGCCGGCGTCGTACGCCAAGACGGCATCGCTCGCGATCCAGCCGTCCCGGTAGCCCCCCACGACGAACAGGTAGTCGTTCATGGCGACCACGGCCGTATGGTGGAGCCCCAGGGGAAGCGTGGTGCGCCGTTCCCAGCGATTGGCGAGGGGGTGGTAGGCCTCCACCAGGCCGCCCGCCCCGCCGAACCCGCCCACCACGTAGATCGCCTCGCCCAGCACGGCGGCCGCCACCTCGCTCCGCCGCGTGGGCGCGTCAGCACCGCGGCGCCAGGAGGCAGGACGCGCGACGGGGAGATCGAGACACGACCCCGCGGCGAGACCGATGGCCGCCGTGACGAACTGCCGCCGGGTGATCATTTGAGGAGAGCCTCCAATTGTGCTCGGGCCAGGCCGGCGTTCCAGTCGCGCGGCCCCAGCTCCCGCGCGGCCAGCCGGCCCCTCCGGTCAATCAGGAAGCTGGCCGGCACGCCCGGCAGACGATAGGCCTGAACGCTCGTCCCGCGGGGGTCCAGCAGGACCGGGAACGTCAGGCCCAGCTCCTTCACGAAGGCTTCCACCGTGCTCCGGGGGCCCGTGTCCAGGCTCACCGCCACGACGGCGAATCCCCGGTCCTTGAGGGCGCGATAGGCCCGCTCCATGGAGGGCATCTCGGTCCGGCAGGGGACACACCAGGTTGCCCAGAAATTCAGGAGGACCACCTTCCCCCGGTAGTCGGAGAGCCGGTGGGTATTGCCGGCGAGATCCGTGAGGGCGAACTCGGGCGCCGGCCGGCCGATCTCCAGATCCTGGCCCCCTGCGGCCACCACCATCCCCAGGAACAGGATCAGGCCCAGCCCCGCTGCGAGGGGCGCTCGCTGGATCCTCTTGCTGCGGGCAACAAAAAACCCGGCGGACCAGACATCCCGGTCCCCGGGTTCACCCGATGGCACGATCCCCATCCCTCACCGGCTACCGCTGATCACGGGTGCGCGACCCCCGCTCGGCCCCCGACGGCGGTCGCGGCGCCCCCATCTCCCTCCTGGGCACGAGGTGATAGGCCACCCCCTCGATCAGCGGCATCGGCTGAAACCCGAAGCTGCGCCTCACCGCGTCGAGGGCGGTGATGGTCCCCACCTCCAGAAGTTCCAGGTGGCGATACCCCAGGAACGGATTCAGCCCCAGACCTTCCAGCAGCCGGGTCGCCCAGGCGACGGCCCGCCGCGACAGGTGGACCTTCACTCGTGGGATGTTCAGCATCTTGCCCACCTGGTCCGCGATCTCCTCGTAGGTGAGGTGCTGCGGGCCGCCGATGGGGATGGTGCGGTCCAGCACCTCTTCGTCGTGGAGCGCCCGCAGCAGACACGAGACCACGTCTCCCACCCAGATGGGCTGGAGCATGGTCTTGCCCGTCCCCGGGATCAGGAGGAGCCCCGTCCGCGTGAGCAGCCGGATCATGCCGCTGATCAGCCGGTCCCCCAGGCCGAACATCAGGGAGGATTGGAGGATCACGAAGGGGAGGCCACTCTCGCGGAGCAGATCCTCGGCCCGCCCCCGGCTCCGCAGGAACGGCAGGCCGGCCGATGACCCGGTCCCGAGCGGGCTCACCATCAGCAGCCGCTCGACCCGGGCCGCCCGCGCGCCCTCCATCAGCCGGGCCATGCCCTCGCAGTGGACCCGCTCCACCCAGGCATCCCGCCCCTCGTGGATGGGCGCGGCCAGATGGATGATCTTCCGGCTTCCCTGGCAGGCCGCGGCCAGGGCATCGGCATCCAGCAGGTGGCCCGGCATCACCTCCAGCGGGTGGGATTCCAGCCACTGGAGACCCGGAGAGCCCGGGCGGACGAGGCAGCGTACCGCTTCCCCGGCGCCGCACAGCCGCCGGACCAGGTGTCGCCCCACGAACCCGGTTGCCCCGGTGACCAGTATCATCGGCTACCCACCTGAACCTTCCCGCCTACCGGCCGGGAAGCGCCGCATCGCAGGCGCGCCAGACGCGTCCGGGGATCACACCGCCGGCTGCGCGGGAGGCATCCCGGCCCGCGCCGCGCTGTCCCGGGTCGCGGCCGTCCCGGCCATCCGGCACCCCTCTCGCGCAACGGCTGGCGGCCCCTAGCTCTTCCGCGACGTCTTGGCAAAGAAGGAGGAAAAGACCGCCTCTTTCTTGCTGGACCCGCACTTCGGACACTTGATCCGTTTCCGGTCCCGATCCGTGATGGACATCGTCAGCGTGAACTTCTTCCGGCACCCGCCACAGCGAAAATCATAAGTCGGCATAGCACCCCCTTGATGAATCTGGGATTGTGGAATGCGGATTTCGGATTGACACTCAAATCCGCAATCCGAAATTCGAAATCCGAAATTTCCTAAGATGCCTCCCGCAGCTTCCTGAGTCGCCGCTTCATCCGCTTGATCTGCAGGCGGACCGTTGCCAGGCCCCCGCGATCCTTCCCCTGCAGGGCCGCATCCCGGGTCTTCTTGAGCGCCCGGATGGCCGCCTTCAACTGGGTCACACCCATCTGGGCCGTGGCCTGCCGGCCCTCCTCCTTGGGGCGCAGGCCAAGCTTGACCTCCTCGGCCAGGATCGCCTCCACCAGCTCTTCCTTCTTCATCCCCGAGACGCCGGTGATGTTTGGGTACTTCTCCAGAGCCAGCTCGCGAAGCTTCGGCGCGGTCAGCTTTTCCAGTTCAGCGCGTCTTGTGGCCATCCGATCTCCCCTGGTGCGCGTGATTGGTTTACCGCGGAAACCCTGGTATGATCTGTGTGGAAGCCCCCCTGGCTCAGGCGGCGGGATTATATCTCCGGGCGGGAAAAAATCAAGGGGCTTCGAGCGGGCAACGCGTCATGCGGAAGCAGCGAAGGCGAGCAC
>JACPQM010000013.1 GCA_016190505.1 Chloroflexota bacterium
AGATGCTTCGTCCCGACAAGCTGCGCACCTGACGGCCACCCTTGAGCGTCGGGACTCAGCATGACATGCTGATTGGCCGCAGCCTGCCCTTGCCAGCCGGTTCATGGCTCTACATTGGGTCCCGACGCCTCGGGACCTGTACGGCTCGCAATGACGGGGTTGCCCCGTACCAGCCTCCGTTTCGACGCAGAGGTGTGTAGGGTGGGTGGAGCATGGTAGCATTTGGCCCCGCCGTTCACGGCGGGGAGGTGGAGCCGGGCTTAGCGGGTAATCTCGAACTGGCTTATGGCGTAGGAACCGGGCAGCGACCACAGCTCCAGGTTGGCCGTGCTCTGGCCATCGCTGGCCCCGGCGGTGAACACGGCCATTACCTGGACTTTGGCCGTAGGCCAGGTGTACAGAGGATTGGTGAACTCGTCCACAGTCACCCAGGCCTCGTTCCAGTACTCCCCTGGAGCAGCCGTGGCCTGGGCCTGGAAAGTCAGTGTCATGGTCCCCCCGGGCTGGACCTGGTGTTTGGGGCTGAAGCTCCAGTCCAGGCGCTGCCGGCCCTGCCACTGGGTCCCCGTGGGTTCCGCCGTGGTCACCCCAGAGGTTGACCCGGTCACGTACGAGAACCCGGAGGGCAAGTAGTCCCTGATCAGGCTCATGTTGAGGATATCCGTGCCTACGCTCTGCAAGGTCATGGTGTAGGTGTACGTCGTGGCAGCAAACGCAGATACGCGGTTCGGCGTGACTGTCTTGGTCAACATGGCCGCTGCACCCTGGCATAGCCCATCCGACGGTGATCCCACCGTGACTTTTACTGTGGGCCCGGTGCTCGTCTTATCGTCACCCGGCTCGGCCCAGGCCTCATTACAGTAGTTCCCCTGGCCCGCATTGGCCCGGGCCCGGAAGACCAACTGGATGGACTGACCAGGCTGGAGGTTTATGCTGAGGGTGGCCAGGTTCCAGGTCAGTTGCTGCCCGGAGATACTGGGTTCGTCGGTGGTGACTCCGCTGGTGGACCCCGCCACATAGGTGAAGCCCGGCGGCAAAACATCGTGTATCTTACGGACGTTCTCCGGATCGTTGTCCCTGTTCTCCACGGTGACGGTGTACGTGAAAGTGGTCTCCGTGAAGACAGGGGCAGTGTTCGGGGTGACCGTCTTGGATGTCTGGAGCCGGCGGCTGCTGTCGGCATTGGGCGGTGGGAGATTGCTCGGCGGGGTAGAGAACTTCTCGACCGTGATAATCACCGGCGTCCCGTTAAGCGTTATTGAGTAGCTGTCCGGGTAACCCACGGTAAGGCTGTCCGCGTACCCAGTCTCGTAAATCAAGCGGTACACGGCGTGCTCAGCGCCTCCCAGCGCCGAGTACTGGCTCTTGAGAATCCGGGTCTTGATTCCCGAGTCAACACTCAGGGTGCTGGCCAGGCCCAGGGCAGCGGTGACCAGAGGGACAGCCAGGGCCATGAAGGCCAGGACCAGGACCAGGGAGCTGCCCTGTTCGCGCCGGGAGCACCTGCGCGTCATTGCAGCATCCGCAAGTAGGTTGTCAGGGTCGTGGTGTCCGTCCCGCCCTGCTCCGCGGGTACCGTGAGCTCCAGCGTCAGCACCCTGCCGGAAAGCGAGAACCCAACCGACTCCACCCGGCGAGCCACGACTGTCTGTGAGCCGTCGAAGTTCCGGACCAGGTCCCCCTCAAGAATGCTGTAGCTGGCTATATGTGGCACACCCAGCCTGTCGGTCCAAGTAAGGGTGACAGCACTGACTGCAGGAGCACCGTCCACCAGGCCCGTGCTCGAGGCGTTGAGTGCATCTCCGGCGAACCAGCTCCCGGCATGGCGGAGCTGCCTGGTGGCGACCACATCCTCCCGCCAGTAGCGTTCCACCGAGAGTGCCTGAAAGACGCTGGTCCCCACCAGCCCCAAGGCCAGCGTGATGATGCCCACGGCCACCAGCACCTCCACCAGGGTAAACCCTGGCGCGCCCCTGACTAGCCCTTTGGCCGCCTTGCCCAAGTGTGCCTTCCTAGTCCCTCGCCCTGAAGGTCTCCAGAACAAGAATGTCGCGTCCCTCGCGGTGAATGGTTACGGTCACCCTTTCCAAGTTGGTGTCATCCAGTACCTCCCAGTCCGCAGTCGCGGTCACACTGTAGCCAGCAGGCGCGGAGATTGGCGGGTAGGTGGACAGCGGGGCCTGGTACGGCAGCGAGAAGGCGTTCTCCATCTGGTTGCGGGCCACGTTCTCCGCCACGGACTGGCCTTCGGTCTCCGCACCTGAGCGGTGCGTAACCGATAGCCCCACCAGCACAGCGGTACCCACCAGGCTGAACACCATTACCGCCACCAGGGCCTCGATGAGCACACCGCCGCGGCAGTCCCTGTGCCTGGCACTGATGAAACGCCGTGCTATGTGTGCCATGCTCTGTTGCCCATGCCCCCAAACCAGACTAGCCCGTTCAGCCTACCGCCACAGCGCCCCATAGTCACAGATAGGATGGTACTATTGGCCCATGCGGCTGCCGGCGGTAGGGGTTAGGTCAGCGCCCGTTGACACACCGCGCTGACTATGGCTTAATACGGCTACGGGCTTCCCTGAGCTTTGTTGTTGTCCTGTCCAAATGACCGCGCGGGGAGAGCCGTGTGACTGACTGGAGGCAAAGAACCTATGGAACAGAGCGATGGAGCCCTCAGCCCCTACCGGGTGTTGGATCTGACGGACGAGAAGGGCCTCGCCTGCGGCAAGCTCCTGGGGGACCTGGGGGCGGACGTAATCATCGTAGAGCCACCCAAGGGCCACCCCGCTCGCAACCGGGGACCCTTCTACAAAGACCAGGTCCACCCTGAGAAGTCCCTGTACTGGTTTGCCCTCAACACCTCGAAGCGCTCCATCACGCTGAACTTGGAGACGAAAGACGGCCAGGCCCTGTTCCGGGACCTGGTGAAGACGGCCCACTTCGTCATCGAGTCCTTCCCCGTAGGCTATCTGGACAAGCTTGGCCTGGGCTACGAGGCCCTGGCCCAGATCAAGCCCGACATCATCATGACCTCGACCACCCCCTTCGGCTCCACCGGACCGTATAGCAGCTATCTGGGGTCGGACCTGGTATGCCAGGCCATGTCCGGGTTGGTATACATCTGCGGCGAGGGCGGACGCCCGCCGGTCAAGGTGGCTTGTGACCAGGCATACTTCCTGGCGGGGCTACAGGCTGCGGTAGGCTCCCTTATGGCCCACTATTACCGGATGATGACCGGAGAGGGGCAGCACGTTGACGTGTCCATCCAGCAGGGCATCATTGGCGGCATGGGCATCGGCGGGCCCCACGAGGACTGGTGGATGAACCACAACATCCACCAGCGGGCGGGCATTCCCTTCCACCAGGGACCGGTCCGTGGGGTGGCCCCTCGCCAGCCCGTGGTCAACGAGTGCAAAGACGGCTATGTGGCCATCTCCGCCCTGCGCTGCCCCATCAGGCCAGTCCTCCAGTGGATGGAGGACAGCGGCTGGGACGTAGCCGAGCTCAAGAAGCGGGAATGGACACTGGACACCATTGACTTCCTCACCAAGCCCGAGCGGGACCTCATTGACCCGCTGGTGGACAAGCTGGTCAAGAGCAAGACCAAGCGGGAGATATGGGAAGGCGCCCTCAAGTACAGGGTCCCCTGGACACCCATGCAGACCCCGGCTGACCTGCCTGACGACCGCCACCTGCGCGAGCGCAACTTCTTCGTCCCGGTCCCGCATGACGAGCTCAAGGACACCATCACCTACCCGGGTCCGCCCGCTAACCTGAGTGAGACCCCATGGCGCATCCGCGGCCGCGCCCCCCGCATTGGCGAGCACAACCTGGAGATCTACGAAAAGGAGCTGGGGCTCAGCCGCGAAGAGCTCAGCATGCTCAAGACCATCGGGGCGATATAGGAGACAACTGTGGGCAAGAAGGCACTGGAAGGCATCAGAGTCATAGACTTCTCCTGGATAGGCGTGGGGCCTATCACTGCCATGTACATGGGCCACCATGGCGCCGAGATCATCCACATAGAGTCGAACACCCGCCATGATGCGTTGCGCCACAACGGTCCCTACAAGATGAAGCCGGATGGCACCTTCGACGTAGGCATCAACAAGAGCGGCATGTTCGAGGACAACAACTCCAACAAGATCGGCTGCACCTTGAACATGGGCACGCCCCAAGGCCGGGACATAGCGAAACGCCTCATCGCCCAGGGGGACGTGCTCATAGAGAGCTTTACCCCCAAAGCGATGCGCAACTGGGGCCTGGCCTATGCCGACATCATCCAGTTCAAGCCCGACATCATCATGATCAGCGTGCCTATCTACGGTCAAACTGGTCCTATGTCCATGCAGATGGGCCACGGGGTCACCACCCCCGCCCTGAGCGGAGTACAGTACCTCACTGGATGGCCCGACCGCCAACCCGCCGAGATCGGGATCCCCTACACTGACTGGATTGCCCCTCACTTCACCGCTAGCTTTATCATGGCCGCCCTGGACTACCGCATGCGTACCGGCAAGGGTCAGTACATAGACCTGGCCCAACTCCAGTGCGCTGTCCATAGCCTGCAGGAGGTGCTCCTGGACGTTTCGGTCAACGGCCACTGCCCCGAGCGCATGGGCAACCGCAACCCCTATACAGCACCCCACGGCGTGTACCGTTGCCGGGGCGAGGAGCGGTGGATAGCCATCACCGTGTTCAACCATCCGCAATGGCTCGCCCTGTGCAAGGTCATGGACAAGATGGAGTGGACCCAGCAGGGGTCCAAGTTCCGCACCCTCCTGGGCCGCTTGGACAACGAGGACGAGTTGGACACCGAAATCAACGCCTGGACCTGCCTCTATCCCCCGGAGCAACTCATGGCCACGCTCCAGGCTGGGGGGGTGCCCGCAGGCGTGGTGGAGACCACCCAGGACCTTTACGAAGACCCGCAGCTCAAGCACCGCCACCAGTGGTGGTGGCTGGAGCACGCCGAGCTGGGCCTGGCTTCCCACAACTCCTTCGCCTTCCGCATGTCCAAGACCCCGCTGGAGGTGACCACTCCCGCTCCGCTCCTCGGCGAGCACAACGAGTTTGTCTACCGGGAGCTGCTGGCCATGAACGAGGAGGAGTTCGTGGAGGACCTGGTCCAGGGCGTCTTCGAGTAGACTAAGGACTGCAACATGCGCGGTTGTCACCGGCACTACAAAGTATGAAAAAGCCGCCGTCGGCCCTCTCTCCCTACCTCTCCCCGACACGGGGAGAGTCCCGACACGTCGGGATTCCCGCTTCGGGAAGGGGTCAGGGGTTAGGGCAGCGCCCCGGCGCAGTCTTGAGGTAACGACTGTGGCCCATCGGGACCTGCGGAGTTGGCTCCAGTCCGTTGAGGAGATGGGCGAGCTGCGCCGGGTGTCCGGCGCTCACTGGGACCTGGAGATCGGCTACCTGACCGAGGCTGCTCGACAGAAGCCCGATGGTCCCGCCCTCCTATTTGACGACATTCCGGGCTATCCCAGGGGATACCGTGTCCTCACCTGCCCGGTCAGGACCCCTAGCCGGGTGGGGCTAACCCTCGGCCTACCCACCAACTACAGCACCAAGCAGCTAATCCAGGTGCTCCGAGAGAAGGTGGCAGATTGGAACGCCACCTTCCAGCAGTTCGCTGCCCAACAAGTAGAGTTCGGGCCCGTGTTGGACAACGTCCATCAAGGGGCTGACGTTGACCTCCTGGAGTTTCCGGCGCCCAAATGGCACCAGAAGGACGGCGGCCGCTACATTGGCACCGGCGACACGGTGGTGACCCGGGACCCGGAAACAGGGGCGGTGAACCTGGGCACCTATCGGATCATGGTCCACGACCGCAGGTCCGCCGGTCTCAATATCGAGCCCGGCAGGCATGGCCGCATCAACCTGGAGAAATGGCACGACCGCGGCCAGGCCTGCCCCGTGCTCGCCGTGCTGGGCATGGACCCCCTGCTTTTCCGGGTGGCCGCCATGCCCCTGCCCTACGGCATGGACGAGTACCTTTACGCTGGAGCTATCCAGGGCGAGCCCGTCCGGGTCATAACGGAACCAGTAACCGGGTTACCTATGCCGGCCGATGCCGAGGTCGTCATCGCCGGGTGGTGCCGCCCCGGCGTTACCAGGATGGAGGGACCTTTTGGCGAGGCCCTGGGCTACTACGCCAGTAAGGCCCGGGATGAGCCGGTGTTGGAGGTCGAAGCCGTGTATCACCGCAACGAGCCCATCCTGCTGGGCTCGCCTCCGAGCCGTCCGCCCAACGAAAGTAGCTACTTCTATGCCCTGATAGAGAGTGCCTTGCTCCACAATGCCCTGACTGCCGCCGGCGTCCCCGACGTGGTGGCAGTATGGGCGCCGGAGGGTATGACCCGCCAGATCATGGTGGTCTCCGTAAAGCAAAGATATCCGGGCCACGCCCGTCAGGCCGCCATACTGGCCTCCCAGTTGCCTGCCGGTTCCGCCTACGGCGGTAGGTACGTCATCGTGGTGGACGAAGACATTGACCCGACGAACACCCAGGATGTGCTGTGGGCGCTGGGCACCCGGTCCGATCCGGCTACAGGCATTGACATCCAGAGGCGGACCCGTGGCTCGGGCTTGGACCCCATGGTCCGGCGGCCAGCCCCCAGGGATACCCTGTTCAACAGCCGGGCTATCATTGACGCGTGCAAGCCCTTCGAGTGGAAGGCCGAGTTCGCCGAACCCATAGAGTTCGACCCCGAGTTGCTGGAGCGTGTCCAGGCCAAGTGGCCGATATAGGCAGGCTTCAGGCTGCTGACTTTGGGCTTCAGGCTGGGGGCACTTCCCTCACCCCTTGCGAAAACGGAGGCCCCGAGGCGTGTGGCCACCGTAGCGGCAATTCATGAATTGCCGCTACGTGTCCAGTCTGCGGTGCCCGCTGTAGGGTAGGTTTCCCAACCCGACCGTAGCGGCTCGTACAGCGCTATAGGGCAGGCTTCGCCCTAGAGGGCTCAAGCCCGAAGGGTTGGGAAACCTACCCTACACAGTACCAGCCTTCAAGCAGAGGCCCGCAACCACCAAGCCGGAGCCCGAAGTCTGTAGTCTGAAGCCTGTAGCCCGTAGCCCGTAGCCTGAAAACAGGGTAGAATCTACCTCAGAATATCGTCCTTGGGGGTGCATTATGGCACGGGATCCCCGTAGTCTCCGAAACCTCGCTGTGCTAGGCCATACCGGCTCCGGCAAGACATCGCTGGCCGAAGCCATGCTCTTCAACGCCGGCGCCATCACCCGCCTGGGCAAGGTGGCCGACGGCACCGCGACCTCGGACTACGAGCCCGAGTCCATCAAGCGCCAGGCCAGCGTGAGCGTGTCGCTGCTGCCCCTGGAGTGGAAAGGGGTCAAGGTAAACCTCCTGGACACCCCGGGCTACTTCGACTACGCCTGCGAGGTGGCGGCGGCGCTGTCGGTTGCCGATGCCGCCCTTCTGGTGGTGGATGCCGCTTCCGGGGTTCAGGTGGGCACCGGCCAGATGTGGCAGGAAGTCCGGCGCCGTTCACTGCCCTGCCTCATCTTCGTCAATCAACTGGACCGGGACAACACCGAATTCCTCAAGGTGCTGGCCGATATTCAGGCCAAGCTGGACAAGCGGTGTCTGGCCATGCAGATGCCCGTGGGCGCCGCCGACTCATTCCAGGGTGTGGTGGACTTGCTCGCCCTGGCCGCCTACACGGGCAGCCCGCCTCAGAAGGCCGAGGTGCCCGCGGCCCTGAGCGACCGGGTCACAGAGCTACGCTTCAAGCTGGTGGAGGCCATCGCCGAACAGGACGACGCACTGCTGACCAAGTACCTCGAAGGCGAGGAGCTGTCCACCGAGGCACTGGTCAACGGGCTGCGCACGGCTGTCCGTAGGGCCGCCGTTTGCCCTGTGCTGGCGGGGGCAGCGCTGTCCAACCGGGCGGTCCAGCCGCTGCTGGATGCCCTGGCGGAGCTAGTGCCCTCCCCCGTGGAAGCGCCCATCCCCACGCCGCCACGCCTGGATGGCGCCTCGCTCGTGTCTCTCAAGCCTGACCCCCAGGGACAACTTGCGGCCAGGGTGTTCAAGACCACTGCCGACCCGTATGTAGGCAAGCTGAGCCTGTTCCGGGTCTACTCCGGCGTTCTCTCCAGTGCATCCCAGGTGTGGAACGCCAGCAAGGGCACTGACGAGCGCATCGGCCAGTTGTTCCTGCTTCGCGGCAAGAACCAGGAGGCTGTACCCCAGGTGGGCGCCGGCGACATCGGCGCCATAGCCAAGCTGGCGGCCACGGGCACCGGCGATACCCTGGTCGGCTCCAGGGACCAGTCCCTGGTCTTCCCGCCCATGGAGCTCCCCAAGGGGTTGTTCACCATGGCCGTCCACCCCAAGAGCAAGGCTGACCTGGACAAGATGAGCACCGCCCTGACCCGCCTGGTAGAAGAGGACCCCAGCCTCTCCCTTCGACGGGAATCGGCCACCGGTGAGATGCTCCTCACGGGCCTGGGAGACACCCACCTTGAAGTGGCCGCCGAGCGGTTGCAAAGGAAGTTCGGCACCGAGGTGGTACTGACCCTGCCCCAGGTGCCGTACAAAGAGACGATCACCACTTCCACCAAGGCTGAGTTCAAGCACAAGAAACAGTCCGGCGGACATGGCCAGTACGGGCACGTCTACCTGGAGTTCGAGCCCCTGCCCACTGGCACCGGCTTCGAGTTCGGCGAGAAGGTAGTAGGCGGCTCAGTACCCAAGGAGTACGTACCGGCCGTGGAGAAGGGCGTGGTCAAGGCGCTGGCGGAGGGGATACTGGCCGGCTACCCGGTGACCGACCTCAAGATAACCCTTTACGATGGGAGCTACCACCCGGTGGACTCCTCGGGGATGGCCTTCGAGATCGCTGCCGTCCAGGGCGTGAAGAAGGGGCTGGGCCAGGCACAACCCACGCTGGTCGAGCCCATCGTCAACTTGAAAGTGATGGTGCCCGAGTCTCTGACCGGTGACGTCATCTCCGACCTGAGTGGCAAGCGGGCCCGGGTGTTGGGCATGGGCCAGCAGGAAAACCTCACGGTTATCGAGGCGCAGGCGCCCCTGGCCGAGCTGTTGCGCTACGCCATGGACCTGCGCTCCCTCACCCAGGGGCGGGGCACCTTCAGCGTGGAGATCAGCCACTACGAGCCGGTGCCTTCCCACATTTCGGAGCGCATCATCTCCGAGGCCAAAGCCGCGAAGGCTTAGCCAGCGACACCCAACTGTCGTGCCCCACACAAGCGACATCAGGGGGACGGCGGCTTCTGAATAGACATCAGATACCTGAAAAGCTCTGAATCGGAGCTCAGCACGACGGAGGTGTTCTGAGACAGGAACCGCTCGTAGGCTTCCAGGCTCCTCAAGAACTGGTAAAACTCCATGTCCTGCTGGAAGGCATCGGCGTAAACCCTGCTGGCCTCAGCATCCCCTTCACCACGGAGGCTCTCGCTTTTCTCATAGGCGTCGGCCAGAAGGACGGTCCTCTCCCTTTCTGCCTCGGCCCTGATCTTGGCGGCCAGCTCCTCGCCGTCGGCCCGGTAGCCTTTGCCAATCCTCTGTCGCTCCGCCTCCATCCGGGCAAAGACGCTGGCCTGGACCTCCCTGGGCAAGTCAACCCGTTTGAGGCGAACATCCATTATGTCAATGCCAAAGTTAGCGACCTTGGGACGGACCCGCTCACCCATGGCCTGCATGATAGGCTCCCGCTTCTGCGAGATGGCCTCGCCCATGAAATGCCTGGCCAGCTCGTCTCTGAGCTCGGAGAAGATGACCGGCCGGATCCTCCCCTCGCCGCCGATCTCGTCCCTGACCGTCTGGTAGAACCGTAGTGGGTCGCTGATGCGCCACCTGGTCAGGTGGTCAACCAGCAGCCTTTTCTTGTCGGCGTCGAAGTACTCTCCGGTAGGGGGATCGCTGATCAGGATGCGCTTCTCCAGCATTACCCTCTGCTGCAAAAAGGGGGTCTTGAAATGCAGCCCGGACTTGGTGATGACCCTTATGGGTTCGCCGAACTGAAGCACAATGGCCTGCTTGGTCTCATCCACGGTGAAGGCCACCTGGGGCACCAGAATCAGCGCGGCGAAGACCAGCACTGCGACTGCCAAAAATACCTTCATCACTTACCTTCCATTTCAGGGAACCCCGTCAAGGGCAGCAGCGGTAGTACACCCTGGGCGGCCTGGGGCTCGATGATTATCTTGCGCACTCCCGGCAGGACCCGTTCCATGACCTCCAGATAGAGCCGCTGCCTGGTCACCTCGGGGGCATTCCTGTACTCCTTCAGGACAAAGACAAACCTGGCAACGTCTCCCTGGGCCCGGATCCGGCGTTGCTCCTTGTAGGCCGTGGCTTCCGCTACTATACGAGCTGCCTCGCCTCGTGCCCTGGGGACAACGTCGGCGGCATAGCCCTCGGCCTCTCTGCGAAGCCGGTCCCGGTCCTCCCTGGCCCGGACCACGTCATGGAACGCATCTCGCACCTGTGTAGGAGCATCCACCTCCTGGAGCTTCAACCCGATGACCAGGACACCCACCTCATAGGAGTCCAGCAGGGACTGAAGGAACTCGGTGGCCCTGTTCTCCACGTCCGCCCTGGCCTCAACCATGGTGTAGTCTATGGTGTTGCTGCCTACCACACCCCTCAAGGCTACCTCGGCCACTTGCTTGACCGCCAGGTCGGGCTCTTTGACGTGGAACAGATAAGCGGCGGCGTCACGGACCCGGTACTGGACTATGGCACGGACGTCGGCGATGTTTTCGTCGCTGGTAAGCATCAAAGCTTCTTCCACCACAGCGGCCATCTCACCAGACCTGACGGTCCGGAAGCCGATTTCAGCGACCCTGACCGCCTCCACGCTGACCACATCTACACGCTGGATGGGCCAGGGCAGGCGGTAATGTAGCCCCGGACCTGTGAAGGCAGGAAGCACGGCACCGAACTGTCGGACCACGCCTACGGAGCCCGGACCAACAGAATAGATGCCGGTTATCAGCCACAGTGCAACCACAATCCCCATCAGAACCGTCAGTAGTATGCTGCCGCGCAGCCTCACCTTGCGGCCCATGTCCCGCATCTGTTGCTGAAAGGCCTCCCAGTCCGGGTCCACCTGCCTTCCCGGACGCCCGCCGAAATCCCCAGGTGGCCTATCTGGTGGCCCACCACCCATTCCCATACTCTGTGCCCCCTTTCTAAATGCGGAGTTCCCGGCTTGCTCCTACCTGGTAACCTCCACAACCACTTCGTCTATGTTGACCGTGGCGGCGCCGCCCTGTGGCACCTCGATGCCGAAGGCGAACCACAACCCCTTTCCGGAGGTCTGGACACGCTCCGTCCAAACATATTCATTCCAGGCCTCGGTCAGCGCCACGGGCTCCTTGCCGGTAAAGGAGTTCCGGTCAAATGGGGCAGATCCCCTGGCCCAAAAGACGAGCTGCGGCTGCTGGGCAGGGACCGCCTCCACCCTGGCCTGGAGGGAGATGCGCGCCGACACCAGGTCATCCTTGCCGATGGTGATAGGGAATTGCTTCTGGACCCAGACAGCCCCTTCGCCATCGGTGGCATCCAGGGAGAATCTAATGGAACCCCTGCCTTCAAACGCGGGCTCAGCTACCTGGTTGATACTCCATGCCAGCCCGGCTGGGAGCACGCCGGCGCGGCTATCCCACCCCTCTAGCCCGTCTTGAAAGCTGTACCTGAGGGTCACCGGCTCCACCGGCGCCGCGGCACACGCACCACCCAGTGCCGTGAAAACCGCTAGCCCGGCTATCTTGACCAGGCCCCACATGCAGCGTCTAAACATTTCGCCTCCTGTTCATCCCGGCTCTTGCGCCCGGCGCAGTCCGATCATACAACCCGGGGGGCTCGCCACCCCCCTTTGCTCCGGCGCTCCTTTCTGGCTATGACGAGGCTATTCTCGTCGTAGTAGCTGACAGGTCCACTGCCGAAACGTCGCCTCACGTTGTTCTCGAATTGCACCAGGGCCTCCTGAAACTCCCCTTCGCTGTAAAGGCTGAACGTCGAGTAGTGGTGGCTCACCGCCTGCTCCACCAGTCGCTCCAGTCTAGACTCGCGCCGGTAGTGGAAAGGGATTACGCTTTCGAGAGTCAGACCCTCAACCCCGACGATCGCCTCCGAAAGCTCATCTCCCTCAAACAACCGGGCTTCTTTGTCCGTGAACTGGGGGAAATACCTGCCCCATACATTCCTTTCGTTCTGGCCTCGGAACCTGGTATAGACCAGCAGGTAGCCTCCTGGCTTCATTACTCTTAGCGACTCTTCCAGGAACGCCTTCAACGGGAAATGGTGTACGGCATTGAAGGTCAACACCGCGTCCTGGGTCTCGCTCTTCAGGGGAAGGGCGCCCGCCTGGCCAAGTACCGTTTCGAAACAGCCCGAGTGCTGGGGGTTCAGATGTCGCTTGAGCTCTCCTAGCATATGTTCGTTAGAGTCAATACAGTGGAGGAACGTACGGTCACCCATGCCCCTGAGAAGCAAAGCGTCATAGCGTCCGGCGCCGCATCCGACATCGGTAGCTACGACGTGCGGAAGCAGCCGCAGCAAGCCAACTATGATCTGGACAGGCTGCGGATCCGTGGTCCGTAGCTCGCGGTACCGTGACGCCACGGTAGCAAAGTGACGCCGCATGGTGGCATCCAATGCGCTTGACATCGGCGTGTCCCTCCCACAAAACTAGAGCCAGGATTCGGATTCAAGCCGTGGACATGATACCATCACGTGCCCCGCGTTGTAAACAATCCTTCACATTTCAGGATATCCGCCAGGTGAGTGGCTGGCGGGGTCTCTGTCACGGGTCAGTGGCTCGCGCTGACCTGCGCTCCCTCACGAAGGGAGGCACCCTGGCCAGGGATAGGCCACTACGAACCGGTGCCTGCTACGGGCTACGGGCTACGGGCTACGGGCTGTAGAGAGTCTCCTCCCGGTCAGACAACGCCCCGCACCCGGTCGTACCGGGTGTGGGGCATGAAGGACACGCTGGACTGAGAGCCAGCCTATCTGTTGTCCTGCGCCCAAATGGTGGCGCTGGGGTCTTTGCCGACTGTGACGGGGAAAGTGATGAAGTGGTAGCGGCCCGTCGAGTAGTTGTCGAAGACCGAGAACCCCATGGTGAGCAGGCCGCCGGTCTTGATGCTGGTGAGGTCCAGGTCGCTCGCCGCGCCGGCCAGCGGGCGGCGGAACGTCACCGTCCAGTTATTGGTGAGCGGCGACCAGCGGCTGAAGGCGCTGGTCCGGCCCCGCACGTTCGTGCCGTAGCGGAGCGCCTGTCGGGGCAACAGGTTGCCCTCTTTGATGACGGCCATGTTGAGCGGCACGGCATTGCGCTCGGGGCCCTGGGTGATCAGCGGGTAGGCCAATGTCCAATCGAGAGCCCATTCCTTATCGTCCTTGGCCACGGCCCCACCTGGGATGGCGTGGAAGCCGGTCAGGGACTTGTCGTACATCCAGCGGCAGGTAGCCACCCCGACGACGCTGCCGTCCCTGTCGCGCCACACCTGGCCCGTAGCGTCGTAGTACGCCCGCTTGCAGGTATCCGGCTGCGCCACCGCCGGGTCCTGGTCAAACCAGTAGTTGTCGCCGCCCTTGCCGCTATTCCGGTAGTCCAGCACGAAGTCGTTGCTCGCCCCAAACATACGGGCCGAGCGGGCGGCACGGAACTGCCAGAGGTCGAGGAATTTTCCCGCCGCCAGGTCGGCAGCCTGATTGTAGCCCGTGCCGATATCCCCCCAGTTGCCGTCGGCACCGTCCTGCCTGTCGCGGGTGCGCAGCAAGTAGTGCCGCAGGTCGCTTTGCTTTATGCCAGCGTCGCCCAGGTAGGGATGTGCCTTGACGTCAGCCGAGGAGGGCGCCGCGGGCATGGCGCGCAGGCTGCTGTGGCAGGCCACGAAGCAGCCGACCTGATCGAAGGTCCCGCCTGTGGTGCCGAAGGCGCGAATATCGGCGCCGCGCGGGGCCATCATGACGGCAAAGCGGTCCTCGTAGCTGTAGAACTCATCGGCACCGAGATCGCCTGGCTTGCTCGTGGTCTCGGTCCTGTTCTTGGTGACGCGGCTCCAGGCACCGTTGCTCCACTGGAAGGTATCGTGGGTGAGGCCAGGGCGCGGCTGTTGAGTGTCCCAGGAGGCCTGTAAGTAGAGGTTCTCCTCGTCGAAAGCCGCGCGTAGGGTGATCTCCTTCCAGGGTTTCTTGCCAGCGACCCCCTTCGCCGTGGCCACGAGCGACGCGCCAAGTTCCTTCTCGGCGCCTGCTGTGCTGCCGTCATGGCAACTGGTACAGGCTGCTCCAGTGCGGACCGCGCTGGCGCCGGGATGGGTCGCTCGCGAGCCCTCACCACCAGCCGGCTGGTTGTAGCCCGTTACGCCGGCGAGCCACTGCAGGTTGGCGTGGGCCGGGAAAAAGGCGGTCAACGTGGTGGCCGGACCCCAGTTGAGCCCGACGAGCGCGTCCACGTCATGGCCCAGTGGGGGCTCGGTGAGGTCGAGCGCCGTTGGACCGGCAGGGCCTCGTAGTCCGGCGGGACCCTGCGGGCCGGCGGGCCCAGCAACTCCGGCGGCCCCGGCGGGGCCAGCAGCACCGGCGGCGCCAGCGGGGCCAGTAGCGCCCGCAGCACCAGCGAGGCCGGCGGGGCCAGCCGGGCCGGCTATTCCGGCGGCGCCCACCGCGCCGCGCTCACCCTGCGGTCCGGCAGGGCCTTGCTGGCCCTCGGGCCCGGTGCAAGCGGCCAGACCAAGCAGGAGCGCCGCTCCCGCAACCGCACCACACCACAGCCACACCTTGTGCTTTGCCATAGTGCTCCTTTCTTCCCGGGAATACCCCGGTTTTCGCGCGCTTATACTAATGGCATTAGTAGTTCAGCACAAAAAAACCTACAGGATAACCACAAAGGCGGCAGAGACCCCTGCCACGAAAAGTGCCACGGTCAGCCACACGCCCGTGGACGGCGGTAGCGGCGCCACGTCCCGCATCAGCCTCTGCACCCTGCTTTCCAAGGCGCTTGTACCTCCGAGCAGCCTGGTAACGGGGACCCAGGCGTGGCGCGCTCGGAACCGGTAACCCTTCAACAGGCAAGATGCCAGAGCTAGCCTATTGCCACCGGACCTTGCTGTGAGGTCGTCCGTTGCCAGCTCCCGCTCTAGCTCAAACCTCGATAGCGCCAGGTGTGCCAGCGGATTGAACAGCATCAAGTTGCGGCACACCTTCGCCAGGCAGTCCAGGAGGCCGTCCCTCCTCACAACGTGGCCTATCTCATGTGCCAGCAGCGCCTCTAGCTCCTCGTCATCCAACCGCACTGCCAGGGCACGCGGCACGAAGATGTAGCTCCACCAACCCAGTGCCAGGCTTCCCGCACTCCCTCTGTCCGTAAGGACAAGCTTGGGAGCGCGACAGCCGAGCCTGGTAGCCAGAACGTCCAGTATCGCGCTGCACCGGTAGCGGAGCGGCGAGTTGTCCCGCCGCTGCCTTCGCCACGTGCCGCGGGCACCGCTCCATACCAGGCCCTGGCGCACCAGAACAGCGAGGGAAGCGGCAATCCCAACTACTCCGGCCAGTGAGAACACGACAACCAGGGGAAGTGGCAATACCAACCACTTGGAGATGAATGACTCTACAGGGCCCGGACGATCCACAGGAAACGGCACCACGACATCGAGCACGTGGAAAACGGTGACCAACGCCACCGGAAGAACCAGCGGGAGTGCAAAGACAACTTGACGGACATTCGGGCTCGAAACGCGGAACAGGCGAAGGAAGGCCAACGCCAGCAGCCACAGTAGCCCGCTCTCGATAGCACTCTCGATCACAATGTAGGAGGCGATATTCTGGGCCAGCTCTATCATCGGCGTATTCGTTCAGGGCCTCGTGTCGCCCGAGGGAGGATGGCGAGTAGCACGCTGCTGCCGCAGCCTGCTCACCTCGGCCTCCAGCTCTGCCAGCTTTGCTTCATCAACAGCAGCCAGCTTGCTGATCAGATAGGTCATGGCTGGTCCGGAGAATCGTTCTAGAAGACCACCAAGGACCTTCGCCACATGGGAGCGGGTCAGCTCCTCCTGTGTTAAGGTCGGCTGGTAGACATACGCCCGGCCCTGGACACTCCGCTCCAACAGACCCTTGCGGGTCAGGATGCCCATCACCGTCATGACGGTGGTGTACGCGATGCTCCGCCGCCGGAGAAGCTGCTGATGTACATCCCGAGTTGTGGCGACGCCACTTGACCAGACGGCCTGCATGATCTCCGTTTCCAGAGGACCAAGAGCACCCTCTGGAAGAAAACCAACTGCTCCGCCCGCTTGTCGCTTCTGGGTCCTTGGCGCGAATCTACTTCGGTCGGACATCGCTCCCACTGCTACTAAGTCCCATAGTAGGGTCGTGTTGTTTTTACCACCTCCCTGCTCCGTTGTCAAGGGGTTGAATCGGGCTTCGGGCTACCGTAGCGGCAATTCATGAATTGCCGCTACGTGGCTAAGGGTTACAGGTAGGGCTAGACCAGGCCCGCTGCCAGGGCAACGGCCAGGACACCTAGAAGCACGCCCACCAGCCGGCGTATGGACTCTATGGTCACCTTCTTGAGGAAGCGACTGCCCAGATAGTTGCCCAGGAAAGCGGCTACTACCGCCACGGCCACCAGAGCCACGTTGCCCTCTCCAGTCCTGGAGAAGCTCTCTCGAAGAACACTGGGGCTGTACACCGCCACCCGGGTCACATCCACGATGAAGGCAGCCACCGATCCTGTGCCCACAAATACGGCGGTGCTAAGCCCAGCCCCCAAAAGGAAGGCGGAACGCAACGCCCCCTGGTGGCCGGAGAGCCCGCCGAAAAAGCCTGACAAGGCACCGCCCAGAGGCAAGTACTTGCGGTCCAGTTTCCACTTGGCAAAGGCCGGGGCGAGCTCCAATACAGCGAACACGGCAATGAGCACTGCCACCACCAGCTTGACGACGGTGATGGAGAACTCGCGCGAGCCTATGTTATAGGCGGCCAGCCGTGTGAAGTCAGAGATCCAGGCCAGGAGCAACGCCCCCACTATGGCCGCGGCCGCGCCCGGAATCCCGAAAGCAGCCACCACCCGCCAGTCGGCACGGCGGCCCACAAACCCGATGCGGAACACGTTGCTGGCCAGGTGGACGACCGCCGTGGAGGCCACGGCCACGGGCACCGGGAAGAACAGGGCGAAGATGGGCATCAAGATGGTCCCCAGGCCAAACCCGGAGTAAAGGGCCATGCCAGACGCCAGAAGGGCGGCTAGCGACACCACTACATAGTCCACGTAGTCCCTCCTCTCAAACTGAAGGACGCTGAAACGCTTGGGCAGCGGTGCGCTTGGCCTCCGCCACCTCCGACGCCGTTACAATGGACTCCAGGAGCCGGTCGAAGCGGGGGTTTACCCTGGCGTTAAGCCAGCGAAACAGACCTGACTTCTCCCTGAGTCCCAACTTGATGAAGCGCAGGCAACCGCGGCAGCCCTCGCTGGGGACGTGGTACTCCTCCAGGTCTAACCCGTGGAGCCAGCCCAGCACAACCATGCCCGCCTTGAGAGGCTCACGGACCGTGCGGAACCAGAAGGCTCGCCCATAGGCTATCCGCACCAGTTGGATGGTGCAGGTGCGACACACCGCTGGCTTGCCCGCTCCGCTAGACAGGTGGCTCCTCCCAGAGCTCGCTGAAAAGCTCCCGGACCTTGACCTTCGCCGCATCGAGGGCAGCCCGCCCTTCCGGCGTGATGGAGTAGACCCGGCGGACGCGCCCGCCTACCAACTGATGCTGGGAAGCGAGGTATCCGCCACCTTCCAGGCTGTGCAGAATGGGATACAGAGTGCCGGGCCCCAAACGGTAACCGTGCCTGGCCAGTTCTTCGATGATCCACAACCCGAACACAGGACCCGCACAAGCGTGGTGGAGGATATGGAGCCTCACAAAGCTTGGGTAAAGGTTGTTGTTCCCCAAGGGGACTCTGGCCATATTATCTCTTTCCGATATTGCGCAACGATATTATCCTGCTCTATTGCCATCCCTTAGTCAATACCATAGCCCGTGGATAGTCCAAGCTGCGCAAACATTGCTGCTATCACCCAACGGGTTTGATGAGCCAGCCTCACCCTCATCCTGACCTTCCCCCGTCGAGGGGGAAGGGATTTCCTCTCTCCCTTGGAGGGAGAGAGCTAGAGTGAGGGGGAGGCATTGCTTCGTGGGCGCTGGCCGAGCCACACTCAAGACAAGAATTCACGGTCTGTGGCAATACGCCCGACAGTGGCGACACCCTAGCCGGCGCTCCCTCTCGGGCACGCGCGGCCCCTATCCCTAGCATTCACTAGCTGCCATAGCTAAAAAGTGTTACTCGCCGCTGAGCACTTGACCACCCCCATATAGCCCGCCGCCTAGCCAGAAAATCCCTACCCCTCCTTTATCGTTTCGTCCGCTTTCAGGATGTGCAGCCCAGGGGTATCCCGTATGCTCAAGCTGTGCTCCGGATGAGAGGCGTTAATGTCTCGACGCAAATCGGACGTCCTGTTTTTCCTGGCTAGCTTGTCAGGAGTAGGTGGGATCGTGGCCTCTCTGCGTGGCACCGAAACCATGCTGTATGTGGCTTTCGCGTTGCTGGGGGTTGGAGGGGCTCTGGTAGCCGCCGGCATCGTGGTGGACCGGGTGCGCGGCAGCGTCCCCACCGGCGACCGCCAGGCAGTCCATAGCCGGGGCGGAGCGCCATCCGAGGATACCACCAAAGTGGGAAAAACCCGCCGCTGAGGTCTGAGGGAGCCATGGACGAAAGAAACAAGGTAGACCGGGGCAAACCCCGAGACAGGGACAATGTACGCCAGAGGGACGCCCTCTCGCGCCGCCAGTTCCTCAAGGTTGCAGGGGCCGGTGCCGTGGGCATCGCCGTGGCCGGCTCCGGGTTGGCGGTGGTTACCGCCGCTGCCCGGGCCGCGGACAAGCCGGGGCCCACCGGCGGCGACCACCTGCACCCGGCGGACGCCACTACCAGCACCCGCCTCCGCCGCTGGGCCATGGTCATTGACCTGCGCTCCTGCGACGGGTGCCAGAGCCAGGGTACGCCACCCCAGTGCACCACTGCCTGTATTCAGGGACATTTCGCCCCTGAGCCCATCGAGTGGATACAGATATACGAGCACGAGCTACCCGGGGGCGGCACCCAGTTCATTCCCACCCCCTGCCAGCAGTGTCAAAACCCACCCTGCGTGAATGTATGCCCGGTGGGAGCTACCTGGTCCACCCCGGAAGGCGTGGTGCTTATTGACGCAGACCGGTGCATCGGCTGCCGCATGTGCATGGCGGCCTGCCCCTACGACCGCCGGTTCTTCACCTGGACCGACCCGCCCAAGCCTCCCGAGGCCGCCTTCGCCCAGTACCACCCCGAGAGGAACTTCCCGCTGAGGAAGGGGGTAACCAGCAAGTGCGTATTCTGTCCCGACCTGGCCCGGGCCGGGCGCCTCCCCTACTGCGCCCAGGGCTGCCCCAACCAGGCCATCTACTACGGCGACCTGGAGGAAGACCTGGCCACCAACGGCAAGGACGTGGTGGCGCTGTCCAAGTTCCTCTCCGAAAACCAGACTTACCGGCTCAAGGAAGACCTGGGCACCAAACCACGGGTGTTCTACATACCTGGCCATGGCCAAGCTGTGGGCCGCGATCCCTTCAAGCATGGCAGGAAACCCACGGAATGGCCCTGGATGAAGAACCTGGAAGGGGCTAAGACATGGACACGCTCAGGATAAGCGACTACCGCAAACGCCTCGAAGAGCGGGCCCTCCACCCGCTGCTGCACACCAGCAAGGGGTACTACTTGCTGGTGGGGTTCCTCCTGCTGGTGATAGGTTGGGGGGCCTTTGCCTACTCCAATCAGCTTCGCCAGGGGCTGATCGTCACCGGAATGCGGGACCGCATCTCCTGGGGCCTGTACATCACCATGTTCGTGTTCTTCATCGGCATCAGCCACGCCGGGACCCTCATATCGGCCATACTGCGGGTCACCAAAGCTGGCTGGCGCACGCCCATCACGCGGATGGCGGAGTTCATTACGGTGGTGGCCCTCATGGTGGGCGGCCTGATGCCCATGATTGACCTGGGCCGCCCCGACCGCATCCAGAACCTGGTGCTGTTCGGCCGCTGGCAGTCGCCCCTGCTGTGGGACGTGTTCGCTATCACCACCTACCTGACCGGCAGCATCATTTACCTTTATTTGCCCCTTATCCCCGACTTCGCCCTGTGCCGCGACCGCATCGCGGGCAAGGTCTCTCCTCTGAAGCGCATGTTCTACAGGGTGCTGTCCCTGGGCTGGCGCGATACGCCCGCCCAGAAGAAGTACCTGGCCATCGCCATGGGCATGATGGCCATCCTCATCATCCCGGTGGCGGTCTCGGTGCACACGGTGGTCTCCTGGATTTTCGCCATGACCCTGCGCGAGCCCTGGAACAACCCCATGTTCGGCGCCTACTTCGTAGCCGGGGCCATCTTCTCCGGAATGGCCACGCTGATTCTCCTCATGGCCATCCTGCGCAAGGTCTACCACCTGCATGACTACATCAAGGACCAGCACTTCCTCAATCTCGGTTACATGCTGGCGGGCTTCACCCTGATCATGGGCTACTTCAACGCCTCGGAGTACATCACTTCCGGCTACAAGATGGCCGGAGAGGCGCCGTTCCACTTCAACCAGATGTTCAACGGGCCGCTGGCCCCCATGTACTGGTTCTACGCCATCGGCGGGCTGGTGGTGCCCGGGCTTATCATGCTCATCCCCATCACGCGCACGGTAACGGGCGTGCTGGTGGCTGCGGTGCTGGTCAACATCGCCATGTTCCTGGAGCGCTACTTCATTGTGGTCGGCGGCTTGAGGGTGCCCCTCATGGCCTACCCACCGTCCAGCTATGCGCCTTCCTGGGTGGAGTGGTCCGTCATGGCCGGTGCCTTCGCGGGGTTCTCTCTGATCATCACCGTGTTCGTCAAGGTGTTCCCACTGCTGGCAGTCTGGGAAGTGGCTGAACACTACGAAGAGGAGAGGATCAAGGTGCCCCGCAAAGAGACGGAACCCGAACCCGCCCTGGAACCCGTCCCAGCAGCCCGGCGCGAGGTATCGAGGCCGAGGGCCCTGAGACCGGAGTTCGGACACAACCCCGGCGGAGACCACGGAGGTGCCGCATGACCGCCCTCAGCAACCGGCCCAGGCTAGCCTGGGCAACCCTCGCCCTAATAGCCTGGCTGCTCTGGGGAGCGGTCGCCCTCGCCGACGGGCCTGAAGCCACCAACATTGAACTACTACCGGCCACAGGCGCCGCAGTGGGACAGGAAATGGCCCTGACTGCCCGGGTCACCGCCAGGGCGTCCGGGGCGCCGGTCTCCGGTGCTGAGGTGGTCTTCACCAGGACCGCCGAGTTCATGAACACGGAGAGCGAGGTACTGCTGGGCAAGGCCATTACCGACCAACAGGGCCTGGCGACCTTCACCTTCATGCCCCGGTCTGAGGGCAAGGTAAGTTTTGCCGCCGGCTTCGAGGGCAGCGCCCAGTACCAGCGCAGCACGGCCTCGGCTGAGGCGGCGATCGCCACGGGGCCAGCTCAGTACGTGGAGACGGCGGGCGTCAGGGTCAGGGGTATCAACGTCATGTGGCTCGTCGCCGTGCTCGCGATAGTGTGGTCAGTCTACTTCACCGTGATGGGCTTGCTGGCCCTGATCGCCCGGGAAGGGGAACGCGGGCCGAAAATGGAACAGGCCTAGCTATCCCTTAGCAGAGAGCCCGGTAAGGGGGTGAGTCATGTGGAAGCTGGAGGAAGACTCCATGTGGCAGGTAAGGCGGGACAATGGGGTGGTGGTGGTATACCAGTCAGGCATCCTGGGGGGTGCTCTGGCTGCCCTGATCTGGGGCCCCCAAGGCGCCTCCAACAGCTCGCGCCCGCTAGACCTGCACGACCTCAAGGGTTGCTTCATCCGCCACCCGCCTCAGTTGGTCATCACTGAGTGCGACATCGCGCCGGCCTTCGCCCAGATGATCCGGGAGCGGCTGCCCGGCGTGCCGGTCTACTCCGTAAGTCCGGACCGCCCGGTGGTTATGGGCAACTGCAGCGGGCTCGAGTGGCCCCTCACCTCAGAGCAGTTTGTCTTGCTCCTGCAAGCCGTGGGCCACGACCCCAGGGCGTTGTTGTTCCCCCCACCTTTCGCGCTGGCCAGCCACCCGGACTAAGCCACAGAAGGACCACTCCGCTGGTCTGCCGCCTCTACCTGCCCGCGCTCGGCCCGGTTACCGCCGATACCAGGCAATAAGGTACCTGCCGTCACGCCCGCCAAAGATGCAGGGCCATGCCAGCCTGTGACCCCTATTTATTTAATAACGTTGTTCCCGCCAGTTGGTTACAGGACGATAGTCCCACTCCCCACCTGACTTTGGGTCGGTGTCGCCTGCCCAGCACCTCCTTTATGCTAGTCCCGACGCGTCGGGGTCCCGCAGTCGGACAGGGCTTAGTCAAAGAAGGAGGCAGCGTTTGAGATTCCTTGGATCGCGCCCGGTACCATTGGCGGTGGTGCTCCTGTTGGTCATCGCCCTGGTCTTTCCAGGCGGGGGAGCGCCGGCCCTGGCCGAAAAACCAGCGGCTGTGGTGCAATGGAGCAACGGCTACCCCAGCGGAGAGCATTTCAATCTGAACATCCATGGCAAGAAACCGAACTTCTCTTGCGACCCCACCTCGGGCGGTGGCTCCGTGTTCGTGCCGGAGTATGGCACAGCAGAGATAGACTACGTACAGAACAAGCGGTCCAGTGTGACCGAGCTCACCGTGCGGGACCCCTGCGCCGGCTTTGATGGCGACCCTGCCCTGGTGCAGCTCCCCGCCGGCGAGTACCAGGTCTATGCCCGCATCCTGGCCAAGCCGCATAAGTCAGGCGAGCCCCGCGAGGTGGTCTTCTACCCCAAGCTGGTCGAGGCGTGCAATGACACCGGCTCGGACACCTTCGGCGACGCAGTGGACTGCTCCGGGTCCTTCCTCCTGGGCACGGGCGTCATCACCTCGGGCGGGGTATTCGACCTGGAGAGCCAGACGCTCATCCGCTCGACCGGCAAGAGCAAGGCGGTGGACGTTACGGCCCTCTTCCAGTGGAGCGGCTACGCCTGCGACCAGGCGTACGACACCAACGGCAACGGTGAGATTGACCTCGGCGACCTGCCCACGGCCGATCTGGACGGCGACGGGTTCATGGATGGGGACCTGGACAAAGACGGCGACCTAGACCAGGCCGACCTTGACCTCTACCTGGCAGCGAACTGCACCCAGTTCACCAATGAGTGGGTATTCAACATCGCCGACCTGGTGGTCTACGGGTGGGACTACCAGAACAACGGTTCCAAGCTCCTCCAGGTGAGGTTCTACCCGCTGAGCACCACCCAGTTCGAATAGATAAGGACCGTCCCTTCGCGACCTGAGCGCCCGGGAATGGCCCGGCGGAAGGCCCCGGCTAAGCCGGGGCCTTCCGCTTTTGGGTTTCTACCCGGCAACCACGACCCAGCTCAAGTAGAATGATCGGAGGAACCGCGCCAAGGTGCTAGAGTTGGTGTTGACAAGTGTCACGTGACAGGCTACACTTGGGATGTGATCAAGACGTTCGCCGATCGGCACACTCAGGGACTGTACCAGACTGGCAGTTCAAGACGCCTTCCTTCAGAAATCTGGAAACGGGCGTTACGGAAGCTTGAATACCTGGACCTCGCTACGCGGTTGGAAGACTTGCGAGTTCCTCCCAGCAACCGGTTTCATGCGCTGGAGAGAGACCGGGCTGGCCAGTATTCGATCACCGTGAATGACCAGTGGCGCATTTGCTTCCGATTTCGGGACGGCGACGCTTACGACGTTGAAGTGACCGATTATCACTGAGGTGGGGGGCAACATGAGCATTCCCAACAATGGAGTCAGGAGGGTCCGTTTACACCAGTCTTTTTAGTGCAGTGTTATAGTGTAGTAAAGGATATAAAATGAGCATTCTAAACAATAGAGTCAGGATGGTCCGGCCCACTCACCCGGGCGAGATGCTGCGCGAGGACTTCGTGCCGGAGTACGGGTTGACAGTTTCGAGCCTCGCCAGGGCGCTTGAGGTATCGCGGCAGAGTGTTAATGAATTGCTCCGGGAACGGCGCGCAGTAAGCCCCGAGATGGCGTTGCGTCTCGCTCGTCTGTTTGGCAACTCCCCCGAGTTCTGGTTGAACGCCCAGCACGCCGTGGACCTGTGGGACGCCGCAAGGAACATCGAGGGCGAGATTGAAGGTATTTTGCCCTTGAGCGGGGCATAACATTTGGGGTCGCCTGTGGCTGGCTGCCCCGCCCCAAGGGGCATGGTTAGCGGCGGGCCGCCAGGCCCGCGACAACACCGGACAGCTGGTCGAGCATCTTCCCCCAGCCAAACTCGGCCCCCTGGAACGCCGATTCGCCCCACGGCTGGGAGACATCGAAGCCGGAGTGCTCAAAGAAGACGCGTGTTCCGGTGCCGTCGGGCTCGAGCCGGTAGCTCACTTTCGTATTGACGACCGGTCCGCCTGCCCATGAATACGCTAGCCGGCTCGGCGGCGCGCACTCGAGCACCTCGCAGTGCACGATGCCGTCGAAACCGGCCTGGGGGTTCGGCTGCGTCCGGAACGTGAAACGATGGCCGACGCGCGGTTCGAAGTCGTTGGGCAGCAGCCACTCCGCGAGGACGGCGCTGTCCGTGAGCGCCCGCCAGACGTCCTCCCTGGACTGCGGAAACACGATCTCTCTTTGGATACTCTTGGTCACAGTTCCCTCCCTTTCGTTAGTTGCTCCCCAAGACGCTGAAGGTGGTCGTCCCAGAACCGCTCGTAATGCGCGATCCAGTCGCGCACGGGGCCCAGCCGCTCGGGCGCGAGGCGATAGCGGCGCTCCCGGCCGCGGCGCTGCTCGGTCACAAGACCGGCATTGAGCAGGACGCGCAGGTGCTGCGAGACGGCAGGGCGGCTCATCTTGAATTGTCCCGCGATCGCGTTGACGTGCCGGTCGCCCTCGGCGAGGAGATCGAGCATCCGGCGCCGCGCGGGATGGCTGATCGCTCCAAAGACCTCAGGTTCGCGCTCGGTGGTCACCACCATGCGGTCATAATACGTAAGAGATTGCTTACATGTTAAGCCCTGTGTTGTGGGTTCTTGTGCCGGCCTCGCCGCTCGGTGATGGGTGGGGCGAGAGCATGGTCGACAAGCTGACGCCGATGCTAAAGGACGCCGGCTTCAGCGACGTTGAGGGCATCCCCACGCGCCACAAGAACTTCGCCTTCATGCGCGCCCGCTGACCAGTGCCGAAGAAGCGTAGGGGCGCCCCTACTCCCTCCCGTCTTTCAATGAACCACCCCCCATGTCAATAGAGGAGTCGGACAGGACGACGTATCAGAGTCGCGCCCCTGGCACCGGGCATGCCCCGTCATTGCGAGCGCAGCGAAGTCCCGATACGTCGGGACCCATCACGCCGTAAGTAGATTGCTTCGTCGCTACTCTCCTCGCAACGACGGAATCCGCACGCCCCGGGCGGCCGGTTCATGGCTCTACATTGGGTCCCGACGGGTCGGGACCTGTAAGACTCGCAAGAAT
>JACPQM010000003.1 GCA_016190505.1 Chloroflexota bacterium
GCCCATGCCGGAGGGCTTGAAGGTTGTCTTTTCACTCCAACTAGCAGGCACACCGGTGACTTTATTCAGGTCCCGGCCCACATAAAACCTGAACACGTTCTGCCCGACAGGGTCGTCAATGGCCATCAACAACAGGTCCAGCGAACCGTTGCCATCTATGTCGGCGATGGCGACGCCCCCTCCCTGATGGCTATCGCCCATGCCGGAGGGCTTGAAGGTTGTCTTTTCACTCCAACTAGCAGGCACACCGGTGTCTTTATTCAGGTCCCAGCCCACATAAAACCTGAACTCGTTGGCGCCGGAAGGGTCGTCAATGGCCATCACCAACAGGTCCAGCGTACCGTTGCCGTCTATGTCGGCGATGGCGACGCCCCCTCCGTCATGCTGATCGCCCATGCCGGAGGGCGCGTGGGTTATCTTGTCACTCCACCGGGTCACCTTCTCTTCCCCGGCTTCCGCGCCATAGGCAGGGGTGGGAGTAGCCACCTCTATCGCCACGGGGATGCTGGAGGCCAGCAGGGCCACTATCAGCAACGGCGAGAGGCCCTTCCAGAGCGCCCTCAACGCCTGTGACTTCCTGAACAGCTTGCTTATCTTCATCTTTTTCTCCCCCAGAGCTTGCCTTCCCCCACGCGGGCGGGCGGCTAGTCCTCTATCCTGAAGCTGATGTCATTAGTATCGGAGCCACCCGTGGACAGGCTGGTGACCCTTATCAGGGCCTGGGTGGTGGCTGGCCCCCGCACGGTCCAGACGTGGCTGCCATCGTTGCGGGTGCGGGAAACGATGGTCTGCCAGGTGGCGCCGCCGTCGCGGGAAAGCTCGATGCGCACCAGTCCGGACAGGACAGGCGAGGTCCAGGTGATGGCCACCCTGTCTCCAATCTCCCAGATGGTGTTGAAGCCGGGCGAGGTCACCTCGATCTCCGGCACGGGGATGCTGAAGCTGGCGTTGCTGGCATCGGAGACGTCGCGGTTGGACAGGCTGCTGACCCTGACCCGGGCCTGGGTAGTCTCTGGCCCCTGGACGGTCCAGGCGTGCGTGCCGTCATCACGGGTGCGGGAGACGACGGTCTGCCAGGTGGCGCCGCCGTCGGCAGAAAGCTCGATGCGCACCAGGCCCCGGAGGCCGAATGACGACCAGGTAATGGTCTGCCGGGACCCGATGGGCCAGTCCTCGGCCCCGTTGGGGCTGGTCAGCACCAGGGTAGGTCCGAAGCGGTAGGTCCGGCTCAACGGCGTGGCCGCTGTGCTGCTGTTTCCAGCCAGGTCCTGGGCCACACTGGCGGCGATGGACACCGTGACTGGACCCTGGCCGGCGGGCGTCACCATGAAGGTGAATACGGTGTTGTTGAGGCCGGCCAGGCTGCCCGCCACCCCATTGGTGATGGCGATGTCGCTGAGGTCAAAGCCCGTAACTACCTCACTGAAGGTGACCGTCACCGGGATGGGCCAGACGCTGGTCGGCTCGGTGGCCGTGGAGCTCAGGGATACCGTGGGCGCTGTGTTGTCTATGGTGAACAGGCTATTGACCGCGGCCTCCACGGCGTTGCCCGCCAGGTCGGTCCCCGAGATAGTGATGAACGCTGTGCCGTCGCTGCCCGCAGGCACCTCGTAGCTGTGGGTCCATACCTTGTTGCCCGTCCCCGCCACGACGGTCAGACTGGTGTCGGACAGGTCAGAACCGGGGGTGTCTATGGCGATCTTGGGAGCCGGCGTCATGGCCTCGCTGAAGGTGGCGGTGATGGTCAGGATGTCGGCGTCCCTCACCGGCCGTCCGAGGTCATAATCCAGGGAGACCGTGGGCCGGGTGCTGTCGCCGCTGGCCGCGGCGGCGCTCACCACCTGGCCGCTGTCCAGGGAGTTCCCGGCGATGTCGGTTATCCTGCCGGCGGCCGGGGTCACCGCGATGGCCTGGCCGTTGACCAGGTATGCCCCGTCCTGCGCCTCGTCCAGGGTAATGGTGAGGGTAACGCCCGAGTAGTCTAAAGTGGCGTGGTCCAGGGGCAGGGGTGTACCGTCAGACCTGGCCAGGGCGGTGAACGCGGCCTTCCAGTCATTGCTGATAGCTACCACCGGCTCACTGAAGGTAAGGACGATGGTATCGCCCTGGCCCTGGCGGGTCGTCCCCACAATACTGGCCACGGACAGGGTGGGCGAGGTGTTGTTGATCCGGAAGGTGTTGTTGAAAGTGACCTCAACGGAGTTGCCGGCCAGGTCGGAGCCGTAGACCATGACCATGGCCGCGCCGTCGCTGCCCGGAGGCACGTCGTAGGTGTAGGTCCAGGTGGTATTGTTGGCCCCCATGACCATGGCGCCGGCCAGGTCAATACCCTGGGTGTCAATGAAGACGGTCGGCTCGGTGACCATGGCCTCGCTGAAGGTGGCAGTGATGGTCAGAGTGTCATCATCCCTCACAGTGCGATTCGGATTGTAGGCCAGGGTGGCCGTGGGCCGGGTGCTGTCGCCGGTGTTGAGGGTGGTGCCCACCACCTTGTCGGGGGCCAGGGGGTTGCCGGCCACGTCGGTGATCTTGCCCTGGGCCGGGGTAACGGCGATGGTCTGGCCGTTCACCAGGTAGGCGCGGTAGGAGTTGTCGGCGGCCTCGCTCAGGGTGATGGTCAGGGTGTTGCCCGCGTAGGCGAAGCCGGCATTGGCGAAGGTCAGGGCCGTGCCATTCGGGCTCTCGATGGACGTAAGCTCATTGGGGCCCCACTCCCCGTCGGCGGGCACCACCGGCTCGCTGAAGGTGAGGGCGATGGTGTCACCCTGGCCCTGGCGCGTGGTCCCCACGATGTTGGCCTGCGGCAGGGCCGGCGGGGTGTTGTCTATGATGAAAGTGTTGTAGGTGGCAGCCTCGTTGGAGTTGCCCGCCAGGTCCCTGCCCGAGATGGTGACGGTGGCCGTGCCGTCCTCATCGCTGCCGGAGGCCACGGTCCAACGGTAGGACCATACCGCCCTGTTGCCTTCCACCATCGCCATGGGCGTGGCGGCCAGGTCGCCGTCGCCCTGGGTGGCGATGGCGATAGTGGGTGTCGCCCAGACCACGTCCTCGGAGAACGTAGCGGTGATAAGCAACGCGTCACCGCCCTTGACTGCGTGGCTGGGCACGTAGGCCAGGGAGACGGTGGGGGCAACGGTGTCGCCGGTGATGGCGACGGTCCCCTCCACCTTGCCGTCGGCCAGGGGGTTGGCAGCCACATCCGTTATCTTGTTCTGGGCCGGGGTCACGTCTATGGTGCCGCCGTTGACCAGGTAGGCGCCGTCCTGGGCCTCGTTGAGGGTGATGGTCAGGGTGTTGCCCGAGTACAGGAACCCGGCGTTGGTGAGGATCAAGGCGTTGCCGCCGGGCGGGCTCTTGATGGAGGCGAACTCATCGGCGCTCCAGGTGTTATCGGCAGGCTGCACGAACTCGCTGAAGGTGAGCACGATGGTGTCGCCCAGCCCCTGGCGCGTCGTACCCACGATGTTGGCGGCGAGCAAGGTGGGCGCCGGGCCGTTGTCTATGGTGAAGGCGCCAGCGGCCTGGACGTCGTTACCCGCCAGGTCGGTCCCGGAGATGGTGACGGTGGCGTCGCCGTTGACGACCGCGGGGACGTTGTAGGTGTAGGTCCAGACCTTGTTTTCTGTACCCACGGTTACCGTCATGGCTACGGCTGGCAGCACGTCGCCGGCGGCGCCCGGCGCGTCAATAGCGATGGTGGGCGAGGCGGTCATGGCCTCGCTGAACTCGGCTGTGATGAGGAGGTTTTCGCCCCCCTTAACCGGCCGGTCCGGGTTGTAGGTGAGTTCCACCACCGTAGGCGCCACCCTGTCGCCGTTGACGGTAGTGGTGCCGGGCACTTCTGTGGCGGCCAGGGGGTTGCCGGCGGCGTCCGTTATCTTGCCGGTGGCTGGCGTCACCGCTATGGTCCTGCCGTTGACCAGGTAGGCGCCGTCAGTGGCTTCGTCCAGGGTGATGGTCAGGGTGTTGCCCGCATAGGAGAACGTGGCGTTGGCCAGCACAGGCTCAGGATCATACGTGGCGCCGTTTATGCTCACGCTGTCAACGTACGCTTCACTCTGGACTACCCAGTTGTCCACTTCGATTTCGATGCGCAGCACGGGCGTGTTCTGGTTTATCGTTTTCCCACTAACAGTCTTGCCAGTTTTCCAACTTGCCAGGGTGCCGCTGCCCTCATTGAAGCTTGCGTCACCTGGCGGGCCCGGTGGGCCGCTGGTGAGCCAGGCAAAAGACGTATCGGTGATTGCACTGGGCCCGTCTCCGTCGTCGTTGAAGGTCTGCTTCCAGGCATTCTGTACTGCGCCATAAGGCATTGCCCCCACGGCGTAGTGGGCCATGTTGTTGTAGGCGTACTCGAAGACCAGGGCGTCGTCAGCCGTGCCATCTCCGTTCGTATCCACCAATACGTCGGCGTGGGGTGGGTAGCCCATGGCGTTGTATTCCCACCACGAGATTGAGACGATATCTTTGAGAGTCGTCCCGGCGGGCATGGTGATGACTATTCTGCCCTCGTCGCCCTGGCCCACTGAGACCCCGCTTTGGAGTCTCACCGAGTTCCCACCAGTATGTGACTGCGCAGTGGACCAGGTTGCTGTTCCATTTCCTTTGCTGGCGATCGTGTACGAAACGTTGGCGTCCAACGGTCCGTTGGGGCTCTCGATGGAGGAGAACTCGTTGGCGCTCCACGCCCCGTCAGCGGGCACTACCGGCTCGCTGAAGGTGAGCACAATCTTGTCGCCACCGTCCTGCACCGTGGTGCCCACGATATTGGCCGCCGGAAGCGTGGGCGCGGTGTTGTCTATGGTGAAGGTGTTGTTGGTGGCGGGCAGGTTGAGGTTGCCCGCCAGGTCGGTCCCGGAGATGGTGACGGTGGCCAGGCCGTCGCTGGCCGGGGGCACGTCGTAGCTGTAGCTCCACACCTTGTTATCTCCGCCCACCATAGCCATGTTGGTGGCGGGCAGGTCAATGAAGGTGGTGTCAATGGCGATGGTGGGCGTGTTCCCCACCATGGCCTCGTTGAAGGTAGCGGTGATGGTAAGGGTATCCGCGTCCCTGACCACATTCCTGGCCACGTCGTTGACCTTATACGTCAGCTCGACAGTGGGTGGGGCGTCATCGCTGCTGTTCAAGGTGGTGCCCACTACCTCCGTGATGGCCAGGGAGTTGCCGGCGGCGTCCTTGATCGCGCCGGCGGCGGGGGTCACCGCTATGGTGTTGCCGTTGACCAGGTAGGCGCCATCGGTGGCCTCGTCCAGGGTGATGGTCAGGGTTTTGTTTGACTCGGAATAAATGAACCCGGCGTGCGTGAGGACCAGGGCGCTGCCGCCAGGCGGGCTCTTGATGGTGGAGAAGGCAGTCGCCCAGCCGTTGGGGGCCACCACCGGCTCGCTGAAGGTGAGCTCAATGGTATCGCCGCCGTCCTGCACCGTGGTGCCCACGATGTTGCCCGCAGGAAGGGTGGGCGCGGTGTTGTCCGTCGTAAAGGTTGTGCTCGGGCCAGCTCCCGAGGCGCTGTTCCCGGCGGCATCACTGGCCGTCCCCGCGGCAATAGTAATCCCCAGTGTTCCATCGCCAGTGATACTTGAGACGGTGACCGTCCTGCTGGCAGCCCCATCTCCGCTAACAGACACTGTTCCGCTAGCCGTGCCGGTCCTGTTAAGAGTTATGTCTGCGTTCGCCAGCGTGACCGAATCGGCTCCAGTATAGGTGACGGTGTAGGTGACAGGGCCCGACGTGGTCAACGAGGCTGAGGGACCGCCAATGGAAAGGGTCGGCGCGGTGTTGTCAATGGTAAACGTGTTGTTAGTGGCGGCCTGGCTGGCATGGCCGGCCAGGTCCGTGCCGGAAATGGTGACGGTGGCCGTGCCGTCGCTGGCCGCGGGCACAACGTAGTTGTATGTCCAGATAGCGGGGTCGGCGGTTGCCGTCATGTTGGTGGCAGCTATGTCGCCGCCGGTGCCTGGGGCGTCAATGGCGATGGTGGGCGAAGCGGCCATGGCCTCCGTGAAGGTGGCGGTGATCACCAGGGTATCAGCGTCCCTGACCACATTCCTCTCCACCTCGTTGACCTTGTACGTCAGGCCGACGGTGGGCGCAGTGGAGTCTATGGCAAATACGGCGCCGCTGTCGTCGCTGGAGCTATTTGTGGCCAGGTCGGTGGCGGTAACCCTCACCTTGGAATTGGGCACGTCCAGGGATGGCACAGTCCAGGTGTAGCTCCCGTCGTTGGCCTCATCCGTGGCTATTTGCACCCAGTCGCCCGCACCGTCCTGATAGTAGAGGGTTATGGGGTTGGCCTTAAGGGTGGGGTCGGTGATATCGGCTGGAACCCAGGTGATGTTATGGGTGCTGCCCCCGGCCCAGGACTCGCCTCCATTGGGAGAGGTTAGCGTGCTGTCCCGAATAGTGGGAGGAGTGGTGTCGGCGGCGACTATGTTGCCTGTGAACTCTTGCAGGCTGGTCCCCACCGCCCAGGTAACCTTGAGGGTCGCGGTCCCGCCGGAAGCGACGTTGCCCAGGGACCAACTCTGCGCTATGCCCACGTCGGTGGCAAAGGAGCTGTCCGAGTTGTTGAGGTTATCCGCCGCCACATTCGTCCACATGCTTGTGGCCCCGCCTACGTCATGAGCGGCAGAACGGAGGCTGCCGGCGAACCCGAGGTAGAGGTTCATGTTGGCGCTATCGTAGGCTACCACGGCGTCCACCTCGGGTATGTAGAGGCCAATGTCGTTGTCTCGTGTGCCGTGGATGTCTTCATCGCTGCCCTGGAACAGGGTGAGGTTGGACACCGAGTTTGTGCCAACAGTGCTTACGGTGACCGTAGTGGTGAAGAATGGGTTGGGATCAACGAGAGTAGCGCTGAGGGTCAACTGGAGCTTGCCGTCAGGGGTTTGCAAGGTCCCGCCGCTGCCTGGAAGCTGGCTGAACCACTTGAAATCGGCGTCGTCATACTTGAGGCCCAACCTCGCCACGGACATGTGGTTTGTGGTGAGGTCGGGCTTGAGGTAGACCTGCCTGACCTCGAGGCGGTCCGAGTCGTCCAGGACCACTCTCAGCACCGTGTTCTCCAGGGACTGGGAGGCGGCCTGCGCCGCCGAGGGAGACAACACCCCCGGGAGCGAGGCAATCATGGCCCACGCAAGCACAACGGACACCGCCGCCCTTGCCTTCCTAAAGAGGCCAGTGTTACGCTTGGTCTTCATTTTCTTCCTCCAAGATCAGCGTCCCCTATCCGGCGTCTGGCCTTGAGGCCGGGGAACGCTGGTGAATCCCCAGGAAGGCAAAACGGCTGGCCGCTCGCCGCCCCTTGGGGCGGGCTCCCAGGCTCCGCGTGCCCGTCTTCTTATGTGGTCCACAACTGTCGCCATCCGGCCCGAACCTCACCCCTTCGCTTCCCCTTACCCTGCCCTCTCCGTAAACGGAGGGGGGGACTCCTCTCTTCGCTTGCGGAGAGAGGCCGGGAGTGAGGTGGATTGCGGGCCATCAGGGTTTGACCATGGGCCGGCAACGAAGTGTGCGCAGAGCACCTCAGTGCGCCCCTTGCTGGCAAGCGCCACCTCACCCTGCCCTCTCCGTAAAGGGAGAGGGTGGGGAACCTCTCTCCGCTTGCGGAGAGAGGCCGGGAGTGAGGTGGATTGCGGGCCATCTGGGTTTGACCAGGGGCCGGCGCCGGAGTGTGCGCAGAGCGCCTCAGTGCGCCCCTTGCCGGCAAGCGCCACCTCACCCTGCCCTCTCCGTAAACGGAGAGAGGCCAGGAGTGAGGTGGATTGCGGGCCATCAGGGTTTGACCATGGGCCGGCGCCGGAGTGTGCGCAGAGCACCTCAGTGCGCCCCTTGCTGGCAAGCGCCACCTCACCCTGCCCTCTCCGTAAAGGGAGAGAGGCCAGGAGTGAGGTGGATTGCGGGCCATCAGGGTTTGACCATGGGCCGGCGCCGGAGTGTGCGCAGAGCGCCTCAGTGCGCCCCTTGCTGGCAAGCGCCACCTCACCCTGCCCTCTCCGTAAACGGAGAGGGGGTGCCGCTCTGTTCTTCTGAAGGGTCCTCATACCAGCATCTTGTAGCCGAAACCTCGGACTGAACCGATAATCCGGGACTGGGCGCCGGTATCGCCAAGCCGGCGCCTGAGGTGGTACATGTGCAGCTTGATGGCGTGTGGACTGGGAGGACGTTCCGTGCCCCAAATCTCGCGGGCGATAGCCTCGTACCGGACCGTCTTCCCCGCGTTGGCCACCAGGAGGGCCAGAATCCCAAACTGCGCCGGGGTCAGCCTGACCGGGCGGTTGCCTACGAGCACGTCCGCGGTATCCCGGTCTAGCCTCACCGGGCCAACCCGTAGGTCGGGCCCGGCACGACCGGGGTCAACGCTAGCTGCGGGCAATGAGTCCCGCAGCCGCGGTGGGAGTTGCTCAAACTCCGAGCTGGCAGGGCACTCTTTGAGGGCAGTGTCCGGTCCGAGGATGGACCGCAGGAGGTCCATGACCTTGAGGGCGGCCAATACCTGGGCCACAGTCTTGCCGGCCAACGGGGTGCCGTTGGCCGCCCTCTCAAGGGGGTCACCTGTGCCGAAGGAGATCTCGCCAACCAGGGCGTCTGACGGCCTGCCCAGTGCGGACATAGACGCCTTCTCCTCGTCTCTGGTCGAGATCATGTGTGACTCCTTCCCATGGGCGTCAAGCCCACCGATGGCTCCTTACCGGCGGCGGCAACTGCGCGTCCCCTGGTGTCCCAAGAGCACCATCCGCGTCTCAGGTCATGCCTGTCCGGTGGTACCGATTCTTCGGTCGTCCCGACACGTCGGGACCTGTGGAACTTTCAATGAACCAACCTCGCACGTCATTACGCGTCCTTGTTGCCGAACCAAGAGCACCAAAGGAGACGAAAGCCCCCTCTCTCCCCTGGAGGGAGAGAGCGAGAGTGAGGGGGAGATTGGACGCGGTCAGGGGCCAGCCTCACC
>JACPQM010000015.1 GCA_016190505.1 Chloroflexota bacterium
GACGTGGAGGGAACCAATCTCCGCCGCCTGACCTTTCAGGGAAACTACAACGCCTCGCCGCGCTGGTCGCCCCGGGGGGAGAAGATCGCCTTCATGTGCCGGATCGGCGGAAACCAGATCTGTCTGATCAATCCCGACGGGACGGGCCTGCAGCAGCTCACCACCCTGGGCGGCAACGAGGATCCGTCCTGGTCCCCGGACGGCCGGCACCTCGTCTTCGCTTCGACCCGAATGGGACACCGGGACCTCTTCGTGATGCACGCGGACGGCACGGAGCAGACGCGGCTGACGAAAAACGGACGAGACAACTATTTGCCGGATTGGTCGCCGTAACCCACGGTTCCCGCGAGGTCCGGGGGGCGCGTCCTGATCCCGGGGGACTCGTGACCCGGGCTCCGGATCCATCCTGACGGGCGGCCCGTGGGATCCCGCGACCGCGGAAATCCCCGGGATGTCGCAAGGAGAGCAGAGTGACTTCGATCTTGGACGGGAGAGCGCGAATGAGCTGGCGGGTGGCCACAGGGCTGCTGGGTGCCCTCGTGACCCTGGGAGGGTGTGTCAGCAGTGATGATATCCAGGCGGTGCGGCGCGACGTCGCCGCCCTGCGCCAGGAGGTGGCGGGCCTGGCGAAGACGAACGAGGGGGCCCGGGCCTTCACGGATGAGCGCCTCGGCAAGTTGGAGGCGGATCTGCGCACCCGCTTCGAGACCACGGTGAAGGAAGGCGAGGGAGCCCGCGCGGCCCTGGCCACGCGCCTGGACGAGCTGGCGACGGAGACCCGCCTCGTCCAGGGGAAGCTGGAAGAGGGCGCCTTCGCCCTGGGGAATCTCAACAGCCGGCTGGACGAGATGGACCAGCAGGTGCGCCTGGTGGGTCGCCGGCTGGACGGTGTGGACCAGCAGATGAAGGCTCTGGACCAGCAGGCAAGGACTCTGGAGCAGCAGGTGCGGGTCCTGGACCAGCAGGTCCGCGGCGCCAGCCCCCCCGTCGCGGCCGTTCCGCCAAGTGGACAGTTCCCCGGCCAGGCTCCAGAAGGGGCACCACCAACCGGGCCAGCACCCGCGGGACCACCGCCGGCCCAGCCGGCCCCGGCACAGCCTCCCGCCCCTGCGTCCGGACAGGCACCCGGAACGCCTCCTCCGGTCGCGCAGCCACCTGCCACACCTCCGGCCGCCCCGCCCGCCCCGGCGGCGAGCCCGACGGGCCCCGTCGCGGTGGCCCCGACCACGCCACGTCCGCCACAGGTCCTGCTGCCGCCCGAGGAGCTCTACAAGAACGCCCTGAGTGACTACACCAAGGGGAGCTACGACCTGGCCATCGAGGGCTTCCGCACCTACATCCAAAATTATCCGAAGACCAGTCTGGTGCCCAACGCCCAGTACTGGCTGGGCGAGGCGTACTACAGCCAGAAGAACTACGCGCAGGCCATCGAGGAGTTCGATGTCGTGATCCGGGATTTCCCGGACAGCCCCAAGGTCCCCAGCGCGCTGTTCAAGCAGGGGGACGCCTACCTGCAGATGAGCGACATGAAGCGGGCGACCACCGTCCTCTGCGAGTTGATGACCAAGCACCCCAGAACCCGCGAGGCCCGGCTGGCCCGGGAGCGCAATATCCGCTGCCGCTAGACGGGCACCCCCACAAAGAGGACGGCCCGCGCCTGGAGATTCCCGGGCGCGGGCCGTTTTATTTTTTCGGGTCCGATGGGGTGGGCCGCACCCGGTCGCCCTGATGACGTGCTGCAGCCCCGGTCTCCGTCTGCCCGATCCCCCTTCGGAGGCGGATTCGGGGGCCTGGTCCGGCCGGCACCTCAGGGGGAGAGCTGGGTGGTCAGGTCGTGGATCTGCCTCCGGAAGGCCTCCTCGCCCGCCATCTTGCGCTTGACCTTCTCGCAGGAATGGATGACCGTGGAGTGGTCTTTTCCGCCGAATCCTTCCCCGATGTCGGGCAGCGAGGCCTTGACGATCTCGCGGCACAGGTACATGGCCACCTGGCGCGGGAGGACGATGGACTTGTTCCGCCCGCGAGAGCGCAGATCGTCCACCCGCACCCCGTAGAAGTCGGCCACCGCCTTCTGGATGGAGGGGATCGTGGGCAGCCGCTGCTGCTCCGCGGTGAGATCCTTCAGGACCTCCTGGGCCAGCGCCAGGCTCACCTCGCGGTTGGTGAAGGAGGCGTGGGCCACCAGGCGCACCAGGGAGCCCTCCAGCTCCCGGATGTTGGACTTGGCGTGCTTGGCGATGAAGAGGGAGACCTCGTCCGGCAGGCGGACCCCCTCCGCCTGGGCCTTCTTGCGCAAGATGGCCGCCTTGGTCTCCAGGTCGGGCGGCTGGATGTCGGCGATGAGCCCCCATTCGAACCGCGAGCGCAGCCGCTCCTCCAGGGTGGGGATCTCCCGGGGCAGGCTGTCGGAGCTGATGACGAGCTGCTTCGAGGAGTCGTACAGGTCGTTGAAGGTGTGGAAGAACTCCTCCTGGGTCCGCTCCTTCCCGGCGATGAACTGGATATCGTCGATCAGGAGGAGGTCCAGGCTCCGGTAGCGGTTGCGAAACTCCACGGTGGAGTCGAAGCGGATGGCGTTGATGAGGTCGTTGGTGAACTTCTCCGAGGAGACGTACGAGACCTTGATACGCGGATCGCGCTGCAGGGCCAGGTGCCCGATGGCGTGGAGCAGGTGCGTCTTCCCCAGGCCCACGCCGCCGTAGATGAAGAGAGGGTTGTACGCCTTGGACAGTTGCTCGGCCACGGCCAGCGAGGCCGCGTGGGCGAACTGATTGCTGGATCCCACCACGAAGGATTCGAAGCTGTATTTCGGGTTGAACTGCGCGGCGGCGTCTCGCGGTCGGCGGGAGGCGCGGCGCTGGGCCGGCTCCTCCCGCGTGAGGACGCTGGGAGGGGCCTCCTTGTCCGGGAGGAGCAGGACCACCTCCACCTTGGTGAACATCAGATCCTCCAGCGCGGATCGGAGCAGCCCCAGGTAGTGCTCCTCGAACCATTCCTTGAAGAACCGGTTGGGGAGCAGGACGTTGATCCGGCCGTCTTCCACGGGTCCCAGGCTGAGCGGCCGGAACCACGCCTCGAAGCTTTGCCGGCTGATCCGGCTTCGGATCACTGAGAGGGCTTCGTCCCAGAGCTCGCGCGCGTTCGATGTTGACACCGCCCCTTTCATACGTTGCCCTCCCGAGTACTTATCCACAGCCCGTCCAACGATCTAACTTATTGAAAGATAGTGATCGGTCCAAGACCCGGTGCGTGGAGTCCGCTCCCAGAGCGGCCTTGGAGTTATCCACAGCCTTCTCCACAGGTGTGGATAACCTGGAACTCTCGTCTTTTTCGGCGTCTTGGGAGATTGTCCCCAGGTTGTGCAACCCGGTGAAGATCATTGGAAGGGTGGAACCTATCGAAAATAAACAGTTTGTCGTATTCAATGATTCGCGAGGTGCCCCTTGTAGCGCACCCCGGCGGGAGGTGTCAAGCCCATTTTTTTGAAATTTTTTGAACGGGTCCGATAGACTATCAGCCCTCGATTTTTGAAGGGGTTGGAGGATTCACTGGAACGGCTGGGCCCGCCGATGAGCCGGCTTCCCCCCCATGTTTCGGCCCAGGGGGAGCGCAATCGGCCCGCCCTAATTCCCCCGGGGCGGATTACTCCCCATCGTCGAGGAGCCACGACGCAGCCCTCGCGGCCGCCATTTACCTTGACACTCTGTTTTTGGGTGACGTAGATTGAGCGCGACTTTCACCTGAAAAGGAGGAGCCCCACATGCGGTACCCGCTGTCCCGGCCCAATCGGTCGGGGAAACTCGCGCTCGCGATCGGGCCGGTTCTCGTAGCGCTCGTCGTTGTCTGGCTCCTGGGGATTCCCTCCCGGGCCGGGGCGCAACCGCCCATTCGCATCGGCGAGATCAACTCGTATACCGGCATCGCGGCCGGGTTCACGCTGCCGTACCGGCAGGCGGTGGAGATGGCGGTGGAGGAGGTCAACGCCGGCGGGGGCCTCCTGGGCCGGCGGGTGGAAGTCCTGTTCCGGGACGACAAGGGAAATCCCGCCGACGCGGTCACCCACGCGCAGGAGCTCGTCTTCGGCGAGAAGGTCGCGCTCTTGGCCGGGACCTTCCTCAGCAACGTGGGCCTCGCGGTCTCCGATTTCGCCCGGCAGAACAAGGTGCTGTTCGTCGCCGCGGAGCCTTTGAGCGAGGCGGTGACATGGTCCCAGGGGCACCGGCACATCTTCCGCGTCCGGCCCAACACCCACTCGCAGGGGCGCATGCTGGCCGAGCGGGCGGCCAGGCTTCCCTACAAGCGATGGGCGGTGATCGGTCCGAACTACGAGTATGGACGCCGGGCCTGGGAGACATTCTGGGCTCGCCTGAAAGAGCAGAAGCCGGACGAGCACCTGGCGGGAGAGCACTGGCCGACCCTGGGCAAGAGCGAGCCCAGCGGGTACGTGACCGCGCTCCCCTCCCAGCAGCCCCAGGCGAGCTACGTCGCCC
>JACPQM010000014.1 GCA_016190505.1 Chloroflexota bacterium
ATCGTGTCGTCCCCCTTTGTTCGGAGCTTCGTCTGTCCATTCGTGTACCTCTCGATATTCTTTTCCCGTTCTGTCCAGGCTCTTCTTCACGTGCAGGTCAACACTGGGCATTTTCCACCCCCCTGATGTAACAGTTGCTACAATTGTATTGGCCTGTTATGATACTTGTCAAGAGGCCGTGTCTGAAATGGAATGGCTGCTTTTCACCTACTGGCTGCCACCGGAGCCTTCCCGCAAGAGGGTTTTCCTCTGGCGGCGCTTGAAGAAACTAGGGGCACTCTCTGTGGAAGGAAGCTGGCTCTTGCCCAAGATGGATGCGCTGACCGGGCAATTGGAAGAAATGGCTCGGACTGTAGAGGAGATGGGAGGCAGGGCCAACCTGTACATAGCCACCCATTTCACCGAATCGCAAGAGTTGCGCACCATAGCCGAATTCCAGGCGAGCCGTGAGAAAGAGTACGCTGAGGTCCTGAGGGAATGCGCTAAAGCCCGGCGACACATGGAAAGGGAGAGCCAAGAAGGGCAATTCACTTTTGAAGAGGTCGAGGAGCTAGAGGGCGATGTGGAGAAAATACGCCGATGGTTTTCCCAGATAAGGGAACGCGATTTTTGGGATGCTCCAGCCCTGACTGAAGTGGAAAACGTAATAGCGGATGTCGAACTGGCCCTAGCCGGGTTCGTCCAAGAAACGTACCAGAAGCTTCAAGAAGGGAAGGCGCTCGGAGACGCCCCGCCAAGCCTTGCCCGGAAGGAAAAGGGTGACTAGGTCTTATTGAATCACCGATGAGGAGGTGACAACCCATGGAAAACCAGATCGAGTACTACAACGCGACCGCCAAGTCTCGGGACGAGTTCGACCAGGGTCTGCCCAAGGCGATGTCAGCTTACTCATCCTTCCGAAAAGAGGTGTACAAGGACGGGGCGCTCAGCCACAAGACCAAGCGATTGATCGCCCTGGCGTGCGGGCTCCAGTCAGGATGTACCCGATGCACCATAGGCCAGACCAGGGACGCCCTGGAGGCGGGTGCCACCAAGGCTGAGGTCCTGGAAGCGGTGGCTGTGGCTGTGGTCATGGGCGGCACAGCGGTCAGCGCCGAGACGTGGCGGGTGGTAGAAGTGCTGAAGGAGACGGGCAAGTGGTGAGGCCATAGACTCCCACTATCCAGGGAGGGAAGCTCCAACGAGACTGCGGCTGTCCCCGTTTTTGCTCCTGTGTATCATGGGCGGGCTGGCTATCCTCAGCTCGACCATGTCCAAGAACCCCACCCTGCCTCTGTTCATCCGGTCTTTGGACGTGCCGGTGGCTACCGTAGGCTTCATCGCCGCCGCCTCCACCGTGGTCGGCATCGTCGTCAGCCTGCCTGCCGGGGTCCTCTCCGACATCATCGGCCGGCGCCGGGTGATAATAGTGGCGGCCACGGTTTTCGCCACCGCCCCTTTCCTCTATCTGTTGGTGAGCGCCCCCTGGCAACTGGTCCTGGTGCGCGTCTATCACGGCCTGGCCACCGCCATCCTGGGGCCGGTAGCTATGGCTGCCGTGGCCGACACCTTTGACAAAGGTCGCGGCGAGCGGATGGGCTGGTATTCCTCCGCCACCATGGTGGGGCGTTTCATGGCACCTTTTGTCGGCGGCGCTTTGATCTTTGGCAACGACTTTCGCTGGGTATTCCTGGCCACCGGCTTCGCCGGAACCCTCGCCCTAGTGGCTGCCCTCAGATTGCCCTTGGCCACCGCCCACTCTAGCTCCATAACGGCAGCCCTGAAACCCAGCGGCATGGAGCTGCGCCGGGAGCTCGTCACCATCCTGACGCATCGGGGCATCCTGTCCACCAGCCTCATTGAGGCAGCCCAGTACTTTGCCTTCGGCTGTTTAGAGGTATTCCTGCCCATCTATTTACACGAGGAAGCCAACTTCTCGCCGCTGGCCATAGGCTTTCTCTTTACTACCCAGATATTGGTGGCGGCACTGACCAAACCGGTGATGGGTCGCCTGTCTGACCGCTACGGCCGGGTGCTGATGATAGCGGCGGGGCTGGTGTTGGGGGGAATGGCCATGGCGGCGATAACTCTGAGCAGCAACTATCTGGTATTGCTTGTGCTCATCGGGCTATTTGGGCTGGGGCTGGCCACGGTCACGGCGTCCACGTCGGCGCTGGTGGCCGACCTATCCCGGGCCTCCAACCGGGGCAGCGCCCTGGGCGTGCTCTCCAGTGTGATGGATGTCGGCCACTCCACGGGGCCTATGGTGGGTGGGCTGCTGGTCAGCGCCTATCAGTACAGGGCTGCCTTTGGAATAGTCGGCGGCGGCCTGCTGCTGACCGGCCTGGCCTTCTCCCTCTCCATGCGTGGCGCCGTCGCCAGCCCGAGCCGGCAGGAGAGAACCTAGCCCTTTCAGCTTTCACGCGAAGGGGTGGTAGTCCGCGAAACGCCGGGGGAGCTTCTTGCGCAACTCCTCCCGGGCCATCTGGGTGTAAATCTGCGTGGTGCCGATGTCGGCGTGGCGCAGGAGAGTTCGAATTTTGCTGGTGGAGCACTGTGGACAGTACTCGAACCATCCGGCCCTTCTGCGGCCTGACTTGGCGCACAGGCTCAGGCAACTCCTGGCCCGGCGAGCAGTTCCTGGATGGGTCGCTCCAGTGCCCGGGCTAGGGAAGCAATGGTCTCATACCTGGGCGACTGCTCGCCGTTCTCAAGCCGGACGAGGGTAACCCGTCCGATGCTGGCTGCACGGGCGAGGGCCTCCTGCGTTAGACCGGCGGATTCCCTCAATTGCCGGATCCTAGCGCCGATAGCCTGTCTACCAGCGAGCGCGATAGCCTCAACCCTGGGTCGGTATGACGCATCGCAGTAATGCCGAGCGAAGTCCCAGGGTAGCGCGAGGGTCTCGCCAAGCTTCGTGTGCAAAATGAGTTCGTAGGGATTGGGCAGTTCCATACGCACGACATTCTGGGACTCCCTGGCCTCGGGGACATCTGCAAAGGGAACGACACCACGGCAACCGTCCGCAAAGGTGAGCTCAATTCCCTCCCTCAAAAGGTTTGCAGAGGTCATCATACGATCCGCGTTTTTGACGAGAACTGCACCCATACTTACTCCTCTACCTCCGACGAATGTCGTCCCATGCCTGCCGCAAGGCCCCCGCATGCTTCTGGTACGCCTCCAGGATGCTTCGATAGTCGCCAGGCGGGGGTTCCTCCATGAATCTCCCGCTATTCAGCTCAATCCGGCACAGATCATCATTGCCAACCCAGACATGAACGTGGGGAGGCTCAAACTCGTTTTCCCTCGTGTTCACCACGAACCGGGACTGCCCCTCTCTAGCGACAGTGGGCATCCACTTTTCCCGTGCATAGCACGCCTCCGCTGACTCGCTTGCCTATCAAGTAATGTATCCTATACGATACATGGCGTCAAGAGGCTGGGGCTCCGTGGGCAGTACTCGAACTTTCTGAAGCCTGACCTGCTGCCGAGGTTGAGGCAGCTGTTAGCTAGCAGTTCGTGACTTTGCCGCCGGGTATCGGCACAAAAGGCAAGAAGCCTCTCACACGACTGCAGCACCGGGACGGCGAGAACGGGCGAGATTGTTTCACCGCAGACCTAACGTCTGCACTCATCCGCGGGCAGGCCGCGCAACGGTTTGCCCGCTGGCTGGAGCGCCTTGTTGGGCCGGAATTTGGACGAGTTGGTCGGGGAACGAGAGCAGATAAATGTGAGGGAATCCTGCATCTTCGATGCCGGGAAGATCTCCGAAGAGCAGCTTCCCCGAATTCCTGGTTCGATCGCATGCAAGCAACAGGCGAACATCCTCTACGTGCATCTTGTGCTGAGCCAGATTGGCAAACTTCTCCTGAATGGCCCGTTGCACTACTGACGAATCGATGACCCCCACCCATCCGATCGAATCAGTAAGAATGTCCCATCGACTGTATTTCGCAAGTTCGGCTGGGAGTCGGCACACATGCATCCATCGCTGGCTATCGTAGGTAACCTTTTTATGTTCCCAGGTCTGCATTGAGGGAACCATTGAGGCCAGATCGCTGGCAAGAGTAGTTGGAGGCAAGCCGTAGAACTGCACTCGGGCCGGAGGCGCCCCGCCTGCGTAGTAACGAACAGCAACTTCTGTCAGTCGCCGAGCGTGAAGAGATTCTGCTGCTCGCTTTGCAGAACCTCCGGATGCTTCGTCCGGATAGAGTTTGCGGACCTCTAGACCGAATGACCCTGTAGCAGTATCCACAAGGAGATCTGGCCATTCGCGTTCGTTGGGAGGCTCTCGAATAGTCCAGTGCTCCCCAAGCAAAGCGATAGCCCGCTCTGCGAAGAGCCTTTCTTCGATCTTTTGTCGTTTTCTGGTCATTGCTCGGGCCACCCAGTAGTCTCTTTTGTGCAGATCGTGATGTGGCTAGAGTCTAGCACCGGCACAGCGGCATGACAACGCGTCAGGCTTTGTGAGAAGTTGCCCACCCCCGTTGCACTGAACGCCTGTTTGACGGACTGGGACTACTGTAGCTGGTGGACCAAAGGCTACTCGAACACGCCTTCCATGGCCAGGGCGATGAACTCCTCTTCGTTCAGACCCAGGATGTCGCGGTAGACGTGCTCATTGTCCTGGCCCAGGAGGGGCGCGGCCTTGTATAGCTCATGCGGGGTGCCACTGAGCTTGGCGCTGGGGGTGGAGTAGGCGTGCTGGCCGATGGTGGCATGGTCTAGGAGCCAGAAGTGATGTCGGTGGTTAAGCTGAGGGTCCTCCCGGCAGTCCTGGCTGTTCTGGGCCACCCCGGCGGGCACGCCCGCAGCCTGTAGGCGGGCCATGGCCTGCTCCGGTGTAAGCTGAATAGTCCACGACTCCACTAGCTTGTCCAGTTCGTCCACGTGGCGTACCCGGCCCCGCATGGTGTCGAACCGGGGCTGCTTCGTCCACGCGACGTCGCCTAGGGCGCGGCAGAACCCGTCCCACTCCCTGTCGTTAGTGACGGCGATGGCCACCCAGCGCTCATCGCCCCGGCAGCGATAGACCCCGTGGGGGGCATAGGCCGGGTCGCGGTCGCCCTGCCGCTCCCAGAGGCGCCCGTTGACCGCCCAGTCCATGATCGCTGGGCCTAGAGAGTGGATGCCGCACTCGTACTGGGAGACGTCTATGTATTGCCCCTGTCCGGTGCGCCGCCGGTGGCGCAGGGCGGACATTACGGCCATGGCGCCGTAGTGGGGGGCAATCCAGTCGCTATAGGCGGGGCCGATGAGGCCGGGCGGTTGGTCGGGCCACCCCGTGAGGTTGGCGATGCCAGTAATGCCCATCATGGAGAACCCGGCGCCCGGGTGCATGGCGTAGGGACCGGTCTGGCCATGGCCGGTGAGGCTGATCATGATGATGTCAGGCCTGATCTTGACCAGGTCGTGGTAGGTCAGACCCCACTTCTTCATGGCCTTGGGGGTGAAGTTCTCCACCAGCACATCGGCCCTGGATATGAGGCGCCGGGCAATGTCCACGCCACTGGGGTGGTTGAGGTTGAGGGTAATGCCGGACTTGTTGCAGTTGTTGTCGGTGTACATGCCGCTCTTGTTGATGTCGAAGACGTGGCCTGGGAAGGGGCCGTTGGTGCGCAGCACATCCAGGCGGCTGCTGGTCTCGATACGGATGACCTCGGCGCCGTGCCAGGCCAGGTAGCGCGAGGTCATTGGCCCGACCCCGATCCAGGCCAGGTCAATTACGGTTATGCCCTCTAGTAGCTTGGTCATGCTACCCCCCTACCTGCCCTGAAGGGCAGGGCTATGGCGGATCGGTACGGCGTTTCCGTCCGGCAACGTAGCGAATGCCCCCTCAGGTGTGCGACCCCATAGCCCCGCCCTTCAGGGCGGGAAACTGCCGTGGTCACTACACCACCCCCGCCTGTTTGAGGGCGGCGAGCTGGTGGCGGGAGAGGCCCAGCTCCCCGACGTATATCTCCTGGTTGTGCTCGCCGATGAGGGGAGGCCGACGGTGGATGGCGGCGGGCGCAGCCCCCATCTTGGTTGGCCAGCCCTGGTAGGGGACCGCTTCACCCAGCTCGGGGTGGTCAACTTTCGACCAGAAGCCGCGCTCTGCCAGGTGTCGGCACTCGAAGAGGTCCTGAGGCGTCTGCACGATGTGCCAGTCTATGCGCTTGGCCAGGGCCTCTTCCCAAATCTCGGCCTTGGTGTAGGTCGCGACGAACCTGGCGTAGGCCGCCTCCATGGTGTCCCGGTCCTCGGCGTTGAGATGGCGGGTGATCTTGGCCGACCACTGCCGGCCGTGTAGCTCCTGGCCCACCCCCCGGCGGGCCATCCAGGCCAGCATGTCCTCTACGGGGAGCGCCCGGGCGGTGCCCGTGCCGCCGTACATGTAGCCGTCCCTGACCCGGAACACCTGGTAGCGGCGGACGCCCATGCCCATGAGCGGGCCCTGGTGGTAGGGGATGCCCCAGCGGGGCAGGATGGTCTGGCTCAGGTCCCAGAACTGGTGGGGGCCGGAGACCCACATGCCGCCGGTGATGGCCTCCTGCATGGAAACGTCCACCTGCTGCCCCTGCCCGGTCTCCTCCTGATGGTAGAGGGCGAACAGGGTGCCCAGTGCGCCCTGGAGCCCCGCCTGGAAGCAGCCCTGGATGCCACCCACCATGACTGGAGAGTGGTCCACGTCGCCGCACAGGTAGACCAGGCCGCCCATGGCCTGGGCCACCAGGTTGGTCGCCTGGTAGTCCCGGTAAGGGCCGCTTTGGCCAAAGGGCGAAATGGAGGTCAGGACGATGTCCCGCTTGAACAGGCGCAACTGGTCGTAGCCCAGGCCCAGGCTGTCGAGATAGCCGGGCGAGTAGGACTCGACCACGGCGTGGGCGCCGGCGACAAGCTGCCGGAAAAGGTCCTGCCCATCGGGGCAGGCCAGGTCGAGCGTGATGCTACGCTTGCTCGTGTTGAGCACGAACCAGTAGAGGCTGCGCTCGGGGTCAGGCTGGTCACGGTAGAAGGGGCGGTGCCAGCGGCTGGGGTCCCCGCCCGGGGGCTCGATTTTGATGACGTCGGCCCCCAGGTCGCCCAGGGCCTTGCCGCAGTACGCCCCTTTGTCGTCGGAGAGGTCCAGGACGCGGAACCCGGCGAGCGGCCCAACGTTGTCAGTATGCATGGACAAAGGGAGTATAGCCAGCCAGAGAAGGGGCTGTCAAGGAAGAGGTTCCTCCGGCAGAGTGTCAGTTTGATGGCGGCGTAGCTGGGCGCTATCGTTTTCTTCGTCTGGGAAACAACGGTGTCCAGGGAATGCCATCATAGATGCCGTCAGCCCATAAACACGTCAGCGTCTGGGCTGGCGTGTTGTAGGGAAAGATAACCAGATTTGCACGGTTACCGTAACCCAGGCTTCGGGCTTGTGCCCATTGCTCGTCGTGTTCAAGGCCCGGGTTCAAAAGGAGAGAGACACCAATTCTCCGACAAAGCTCGCAGAACTCTGATTCATTCACCTGTGACTCGGAGAAAGATAAGTCGCACAGGCGAGGCAGTTTCTCATCGGTCATCCCTACGTGCACCGTGCACCGCAGGTTGGCGCCCTGCATCATGCCTCTCAGTAAAGTCTCGCCGTCCTTCCAGCCCGCTGCAAAGACCAGACCAAGAACACGCCCACGAAGGCGCTCCCGTTGCTCCGGTGAAAGGGATCCACCCCTTTCTTCTCGCAAGTCGACCGCTGACGGCAAGCCAAGCCAGTTTTTGATGATCGAAACCGCCTGATGTCCGCTGCCTATGAAGTCGTCGACAAAATGGGTTTGTCAGTGGTCAGCGCATCCGGCAGCGAAGCGGCGGTTAGCCGGTAGCGCTCCGCTATGTCTGCAGCATAGTAGGTTGTTACCGCTGAACTGTCCTTGGGGAGTCCGAACGGACACAGACATCCTCCTTGGAACTCCGGGTGTCCTTCCATGAAATCCGTTAGCGATTGCTTTATCTCGGGCCGGCCAACAAGCCGAACTTGCTCTACGACGCGCAACGCAGCGTCGGCCATCCGATCAGTTTGGAATTGACGAACCCAATCTCTCACACGGTCGGGGTGCAAAGTAAGTGCAGTGCTACTATCGGTTTCCACTGCCGGGCCGTGGTAGCCAGCCAGTTTCTTGACAAGATCTTCGAGACGGCGAGCGATGTCAGCTCTCCTCAACACTTGGGGAAGGGGCCAAAGGTCACGGGGAGACGTGGCATAGAAGCCGCTGAGGGCCAAGCTTCTCCTGATCTCATCGAGTGCCGCACTATCAAGCTTGGTGTAGGCAAGCATTGTGCGTGGCATGCGCACCCTGTATAGCGGCTCTGTGGCTAATACCCTCTCAACTGCCAAGAAAACGTACTCCGCTATCTCCAAAGGGGCGAATACGTAACCCACGTCCCGAGCGAGCAAATAGGCGTCAGACCAGCCCTTTGACTCGGCGGATTCTATCTTGAAGTCCAAGATGCTACCGTCGCTAGCTATCAAGAAGGCACGACCCACGTTGCTGTCCGGTGTCGGCAACTCGGCTGGAGGACTAATGCAAATATAGGGGTCGAGCCGGTCAACTGGGAACTGTTCGAGCGAAGGTCTCCGGCCTAATGTGTCCACAATCTCTCTCACTTGTTGAGCTATGTTGTGAACAAGCGCCTGTCTTCTTGTCGAATCAGCGACATCCCGCAGGAGCGCCTCCATCCCCAAGCGTTGAGTGGGAATACCCTTGTATGGGTCATCGGGCATGTTCTGCGCAAACGCGAGGCACCGTACGAAGAGATCTCGCACTTTCAATCGGTGTGCCAAATCGACCGCCACGGCAACTCTGATGTTCTCGTCCTCGGTGAGCGTCCTCCCAGCCAGGCGCTCGATTTCTCCCTTATCAATGTCCAGCAACTGCTCATCTGTCAACGCGAATGGAACCATTGCGACCGTATCAGCTACCAGATCACTCACACTCTGAAGGAGGGCCGCGACCATGCCTTCCGCCGCCCGAACCTTCTGGTGCCTGTATATCTTATCGAAGAGTAAGACGCGCCCCAGCATCAGTTCATCCAGCGTACGTCCTCCAGACAGATCTATTCCTGTCATCACGTAGCCAGCGGGCTGCCTTCCGGTGATGGCAGCAGCTACTTTTCGGGGCAAAGCGTCCTCCGACACCTCGAGCGCCCGCGTCTTCTGGATCAGTCTAGCTACGTCGGTCACGACGGGGACGCCCGACATGTGGGCATCTCGCGGCATGTAGTCGAGCTTGTCGGCATCAAATGGCCCCGAGATTAGTTCGTGCAATAGGGGGATTCTGTCTGATATGGGCTGTCCAGTTATGGCTCGCTGCATTTGCCCTATCGCGTCAGCAGGCAGAGGGTAGTCCCTGTGTCTTTCCATCGCGGTCTGAAGGAGCCGCCGAAAGGCCGGACTACCGATCATGTAGTAGCACGCGATCTCGCTAAGCTGGATCCCTTCCACATGAAAGCGGTCCTCGAACTCTAGCTTGAGCGCCGTGCACGGTTTGACGTCTTTGAACGCATTCTCGGAAACATGGGACATAACGCCGTGCCCCATGTCGTGGCAAAGGGCAGCCACGCGCAGCAGACTGACCTGCTCGGGCTCGATAAGCGTCTTAGACACGTTCATCGCTGAAACCAAGCGTTGAACTTGGTGAACAACTCCAATAGAGTGTTCTAGCCGAGAGTGTGTCGCTCCAGGGTAAACCCAGTGAGCGACTCTCAAGTGATGTATCCTGCGCAGTCTCTGAAGCAAGGGGCTGTCCAAGAGGAGTACTTCAAGCGGATTAAGCAGTATACTGCCCCAAACCGGGTCATTAAATACTTTGGAAGCTGATTTACGAGGCCGTGCGGCTAACCGATCAAGGTAAGGCCGCAAATGGTTATCTGTGAATGCCTCTAACGACTTCCGATGCCTGCAAAGCTGTGAACCTTGCAATGCGCGTGACATGTCATGTCAGCCAGGTAGGGCCTCGTAGGAATCAACCAACGAGTCAGCGACCGAAAGGAAGAGATCCTTGCCGCCAGGGAGCGTTGAAAGGACTCGGTCCGCCTCCTCTTTGGTCAGCTTGAATCGCACGTCTTGATACTCCGGATTGTCCAGGCTGATCAAGTCGCGTTGCGCGGCACTGTAGATCGCATTCCGGACGATGATTGAATCTCGGTGGATGGGATGCAAACGTATCCGGAAGTCTACTTCAATGTCCTCCGCCTCGGCTCGCCTTAGGAACTGCTCAAACACCGGCGCCAACGCTCTGTCCAACCGATCGTTTCGGATCGAGATGGAGCCCGAACCTCGGAAAGCTAGAGCTGCAAACAGACCTGTGAAGAAATCTCTGGCGGTAACCCTAGCAGCAGGGTCAGCCAAATTCCACCTCCTGGAGGTACCACTCTCCCTCTCCGCTGTCTGCCCGAATGACGCATCCCTCTTTCGTCACAGGACGTTCGTGGGCAGGAAGACAACTCGGTGCATTCGGCCACTAAATATACTCGTGGCCAGTCCGCGCGTCAAGCCGTCTTACTTCTTGATCAGTCGCGTACGAGCATAACACACAGCGCACGGGGTTGGTGCGTGTTAAGGCCCAGATTGATACACTACCGTTTTATGCTGAATTCGGAGCTTGACGCTGCGAAACACATGTGCTAGCCTGGCGACTGCTGGAACAGGAGGATCGTCTCAGGGGTGTTGACTTCCCGCCGCATGCAGGTAAGATTGAATCACCTGAGGTAGGGTCATTCACGGGAGGCAACAGGTTATGGGGCACAGGCAGGTGACCACTAGTGACCAGGCGCCCTCGCCGTGGCTTCGACGCCTGTACCTGCCGGCGTACTCGGTAGGCGAGGCCGCCCGGTACGCTGGAACGACCACCAGGACGGTGGCATACTGGCACTACCAGGGCGGGGCACTGGGTCCCGCCCTGCCTGGCAAGGAGCGCAGACGACCCCTATCCTATTTCCAGCTCGTCGAAGTCGCATTTGTCGCCACGTTCCGGGAACTGGGCGTGCCCCTGCAGCGAATCCGGAAGGCCAGGGCATACGCCTGCCAACAGCTTAACTTCGAGTACCCGTTCGCTGAGCACCGATGGCAGACCGAGGGCAAGCACATGTTGCTGGACCTGCGGGAGCTCGATAGCGACGAGGCCCTGGGGCGGCTCATAGTCGCCGACGCAGAGGGCCAGCTTGCCTGGCAACCTCTGGTCGCCGAGCGTTTCGCCCAATTCGAATACGACCAGAGCCTAGCTGTCGTCTGGCACGTAGCGGGTCGAGACTCCCCTGTAACCATTGATCCTCGTGTCGCATTTGGCGCGCCAACAGTCAAAGGCATGCCGACATGGGCGATAAGGGGTAGGTGGACCGCTGGAGAATCACTAGAAGATATTCAGGAGGATTTCTGCCTGGAGCCCGATTACGTGAAACACGCGCTCAAGTTTGAGGGCGTTGAATTGCCCGAAGCCGCGTGATCCTTTTCTTTGATAGAAGCGTCGGCGTTACCATACCCAGGGTTCTTGTGTCCCTGAAGCTGCCTGTGCAAGTGGAGTACCACCAGAATTGGTTTCCTTACCATGAACCAGATGACAAGTGGCTGCCGCTTGTGGGTGGCCGTGGATGGACCGTCATCGGTCACGACAGCAAGTACCATCTGCTCCCCAATGAGTTGCTAGCCTTGAGGCAATACAGCATGGGGTGCTTTTATCTGTGGGGAGCAGAAGCAACTAGATGGCAGAAGATGCGGGTGTTGGCACTGGCCTACGACAACATCGTTGAAGCTGAGTCGCGCGCAAAGAGGCCTTTCATCTTCAGAGTTGACCGTAGGGGCAAACTGAGACCCGTGCCCATACCATAGACAGGACACCAGGCAGGGATAGTTGGCCGGTCCGCGATCCGATATGGAACACAACGTCTGCCCCCGCGGCGGCGCCGCCCTGGGCCGTGAGGCCATCCTCCGCTTGCTGGCGGCGGCGCCGCCCCTGGTGGAGGGGCTGGCGGACCCCCAGGAGCAGGTCCAGCCCAACGGCATTGACCTGACCGTCCGCGAAGTGGCCCTGCTCGCCAGCGGCGGACGGCTCACCCCCGGCGAGCGCGACCTCTCCAACCTGGCGCCCCTGGCCTTCGACGGACTTGGCCAAATGGAACTGATGCCCGGCCCGTACCTGGTCACTTTCAACGAGGTGGTGCACCTGCCCACTGACATCATGGCTCTGGGGCGTCCGCGCTCCACCCTGCTGCGCTGTGGCGTGGCCTTCCACACCGCCGTGTGGGACGCCGGCTACTCCGGGCGGTCACAGTCCTTGATGGTGGTATATAATCCCTATGGGTTCCGGCTCGCCCGGGATGCCCGGGTCATGCAGTTGGTGTTCTTTGCAGTCAGTAGCGCTTCTGCGCGGGGCTACCGGGGCCGCTACCAGGGCGAAAACACGTAACCAGCGTCAACAAAGGACCTCCCCTTCCCTCTTGGGGAAGGGGCCGAGGGTTAGGTCTAGGAGGTGTACGAGTGGAAGTAATGCAGGCGATAGACGTGATGCAGGCCGTCAGGGACCGGCGCAGCATTCGCAAGTACCGGCCGGACCCCATACCGCAGGACGCCCTCCAACAGGTCCTCGAGGCCTTCCGCCTGGCCCCTTCGTGGGAGAACACCCAGACCTGGCGCCTTATCGTGGTCCGCGACCCCGCCATCAAGGACCAACTGGTGGGCTGCCTGCGCCCGCTGGCCTCGGGCCGGGAAAATCCTGCCGTCCCTGCGTTGCGCTCGGCGCCGGTGGCGCTCCTGGCCTGCGCCCAGATGGGGATTTCGGGCTACTACCGTCGAGGCGAGAAAGCTGGTCAACCAGCGACGGACCGGGGCGACTGGGCCATGTTCGACCTGGGCATCGCCATGGAGAACCTGGCCCTGGCCGCCCACGCGCTGGGGTTGGGCACCGTTCACGCCGGACTCATTGACTGTGCCAGAGCCGGCGAGATCGTGAGACTGCCCCCTGATGTCAAGGCCTTCGAGCTTGTACCCTTGGGCTATCCCGACGAGGCACCCTCGGCCCGGCCCCGCAAGCCCGCGGAAGAAGTCGTTTTCTACGACCAGTACGGGCGCACGGCGCCTTGACTATAATAGCTCTCAGATGAAACCATGGTCGTGAGGTGGAAGAAGCATGCCCATATACGAGTATTATTGCTCCCAGTGCAAGGCCGAGTTCGAGCTTACCCGGCCCTTTAGCCAGGCGGATGCCCCGGCGTCCTGCCCCCAGTGTGGTGGGGCCGCCCAGAAGCTGCTCTCGGTGTTCGCCTCCAAGCTGGACTACTACATCAAGGTGCCGGAGAAGCCCGCCTTCCGCAGCCTGCCCGAGACCCCTGCGGCCGCCGGCGCGCCGTCTAACCCCGAGGCCGAGGCACCAGCTAAAGACTCTCGCCGGGCGAAGCCGTAGCCCACTCGCGGCCCAGGCGCGGGTTCTTCCGGCAAAGGGGCGCCCCCGGGGGAAGCCGGCGGTACTCGATGGGCGCGAAGCAGTTGATGTTGCAGGAGTCGCAGGCCACTATCTCGTGGCTGCGGCCCTCCTGCACCTTGAGCGGCCACAACGGGTCTGTCAGCAACTGGCGACCGATGGCCACCAGGTCGGCCTTGCCGCTGGCCAGGATGTCCTCCGCCACTTCCGGCGTGTTAATGCGGCCCACGGCCACCACGGGGACCCTGACGTGGGGCTTGATGGCCGCGGCCTGAGGCGCGAACGTCGCCATCGGCGCGGTCCGGGGTGGCGAAGCCCGGCGCTGCTTCTCCCAGGCCACGGAAACGTCCAGCAGGTCCACTCCGGCTTTTTCCAACTCCTGGGCGTACCCGATGGCATCCTGGATGGTGATGCCGCCCGGTGTCAGCTCCTCGGCCGCCATGCGGTAGACGATGCAGTAGTCCGGCCCTACCCGGGCACGAATAGCTCTGACGGTCTCCAGGCCCAGGTGCATCCGGCCCTCCAGCCCGAGCCCGAACTCGTCCGTCCTGCGGTTGGTGAGAGGGGAGAAGAACTCGCGGAGCAGGCTGCGGTGGGTGCCGTGCACCTCCACCAGGTCGAAGCCGGCCTCCCTGGCCCGAGCCGCGGCCACCGCGAACTTGTTGATGATGGCCCCGATCTCCTGCCGGGTGAGCCCCCGGCGGCCCTCCAAGTCTGAAGGGGCCACAGGCTCGCCACCGTCCTTGTCCCCCCGTACCATCCCCGGGTAGCGGGCGGGGTGTGCAAGCTGTATGCCCAACAACGCCCCGGCCTTGTGCACGGCCTGGACCAGGCGGGGTAAGCCCGTGAAGAAGTCCTCCAGGCCCCCTGGCTCGCCCCACGCCTCGTCCGAGACAAAGCAGTCCACCCTGGTGGCACAGGTGATGATCGTCCCCACCCCACCCAGCGCGCGCTCCCGGTGGTAGGCAATGCCTTGAGGCGTGAGCAGGCCGACCCCGACCTGCATCGCCGGCATGAGGATGCGGTTCTTGAGAGTCAGGGGGCCCACCTGCAACGGTTCGAACAGCAGCATGCCCGAATGTTAGCAGCCCGCTGCCCCGGACGCAAGCAGGGCTGGCCCCTCCGCCTGTGCTGGGCACTGACGGGAACCGCGGGTTTCTGGTGCGGCTACGTAGGCCGTGGGCACCCGAAACATGGTAGGATAAGCGCCGGACCCCGTGAGTACCGAACCGTTTGCCGTCCAGCTTGACCGGTATCTGACCGCAATCAGGGAGGCCCGAACCAGAGGGGCTTCCCATGACTACCTGCGTCAGGTCTTCATTGACTTCGCCAAGGGCAGCTTCGGCGTTGACCCTATGGAGGTGGACCTGGAGCGGGGGATCAAGGGCACTCGTCTACGGGGCAGCATAGATGCCCTGTACCAGGACATCGTGTTCGAGTTCAAGCGGGACCTGCGGACGGAGCGGGACAAGGGCAAAGAAGAGCTCGGCCGCTACCTCGCTTCCCTGGGCGACAAGCAGGTCTACTTTGGCGTCCTGACCGACGGTCTGACCTTCGAGGTCTACCTCCTACGCGAGGGCCACCTCGACAAGATAGACGGCGCCAACCTGGAGCGCCTGTCGCCCGAGGACGCCTTCCTCTGGTTTGACGCCTTCCTTCTCTCCCAGAAGGCGCTGGCGCCCACCCCCCACGACGTGGTGCGCCGTTTCGGGGATACCAGCCTGGTATTCAACTCCAGCCTTGACAGACTGGCCCGCATGGCCCACGCGGCCAGGGAAGACCCCACGTACCAGGTGAAGTATGACGAATGGGCCAAACTGCTGGCCAAGGTGTATGGCCACAGCGTAGCCCGTCCCGGCCTCTTCCTGCGCCACACCTATCTCTCCCTGCTGGCCAAACTCCTGGCCTACGCCGCACTATACCGCGATCGGCCTATGGGCGTGGAGTTAAGAGATGTGGTTTCGGGACGTGCGTTCGTCTACCTACCGGACCTGGCCCAGGAGGACTTCTTTTGCTGGGTGCTCTCCCCTGGCCTGGAGAAGGATGCAGAGGAGTTGCTGCGCGGCCTGTCCCAGCACCTCTCCACCTACGACCTGGCCCAGATTGACCAGGACCTGCTCAAAGAGCTCTACGAAAACCTGGTGGACCGCGAGACCAAGCACGACCTGGGCGAGGTATACACGCCGGACTGGCTGGCCGAGCTTACCCTGCGGGAGGCCGGCTTCGGGCCGGGGAAGAGCTTGCTGGATCCCACCTGCGGCTCAGGGACATTCCTGTTCACAGCCATTCGCATGTTACGGGAGCATGGTGTTGCGGGGACGGAGCTCGTCTCCTGGGCGGTGGAGAACATTGTCGGCGTGGATGTGCACCCCCTGGCGGTAACCATAGCCAAGGTGAACTATTTGCTGGCCCTGGCCCCGGACCTGCCAGGCTACGGTCAGGCTCTCCGCTTGCCCGTATACATGGCCGACTCGTTGCTTTCCGTGCAGGGCACCAATGTAGGTGCGCTGGTTAGGATACCCGCTGGGCCTGAGGACAACGAGGTGTTCGCCATACCCGGCGCCATGGCCGAGGACCCGCAGCGCCTGGACCGCGTGATCGAGGAAATGCGGCACTATTCCGGGGCGGACCTCGTCCACGACGCCGCCAAAGCGGGCTTCTCGGCCTTTCTGGAGGGGATGGGGCTCTCCCAGTATGGCTACATATGGCGGCCCAATCTCCGCCTCATGCGCAAGCTGTGCGCCGCGGGCAGGGACACCATCTGGACTTTCATCCTCAAGAACGGCTACCGCCCTGCTTACCTGCGCTTCCACCCCTTCGATATGGTGGCGGGCAACCCGCCCTGGCTCGCCTATCACTACATCACCGATCCCACCTACCAGGCGCAGGTGAAGGACCTGGTGATGGGTGCCCAGGGATACGGCTTGCTTTCCAGGAAAGAGGTCAAGCTCTTCACGCACATGGAGATGGCCACCGTCTTCTTCGCCCTCGCCGCGGACGTCTACCTCAAGCGGGGAGGGACCATTGCCTTCGTCATGCCTCGCAGCGTGCTCACCGGCGCCAAGCAGCACACACGCTTCCAGGACGTGCTCCGGGGCAACTGGCTTCCGGCGGTTGGCGTCGAGAAGGTGCTGGACCTGGGAGACCCGGAGGCTGGCGGCGTGAAGCCCGTATTCAAGGTGGGTAGCTGCGTGCTCATCGCCCGGCGGGCGGCTGAGACGCCGGTGGCGTTGCCGGACAAGGTGGCCCGCCTGTCCCTGTCCCTCAAGGGCGGGCCGCTACCGCGAAGGAACCTGCCTTGGGCAGTCGCCAGGAAAGCCCTCAGCCTCAAGCGCCAGCGTCTGTTACCCAAGGACCTGTTCCCGCCAGCGGCCAATCCCAGCCCTTACCTCAAGGACATCAGGGAAGGCGCTACCCTGGTGCCTCGCTCCTTCTGGTTCGTACGGCCGGCGCCTGAACCGCGGAACATCGTGGACGAGGAGCGGCCCGAGGTGGTGAGCGACCCCGAGGTGGTGCGCACCGCCAAGAAGCCGTGGCAGAACGTTTCCCTGCGGGACCAGGTGGAGGCCCGCTACCTTTACGCTACCCTGCTCAGCCGCCAGCTCCTGCCCTTTGGCTACACCAGCCTGAGCCTGTGTGTGCTCCCCATAGAGCAGACGCCCGCTGGCCTGCGCCTGGTGAAGAAGGATGCCGCCCTGGTGAAGGGCCACGTTCGCCTCTACCACTGGCTGCGCCAGGCCCAAGAGAAATGGCAGGAAAAGAGAAAAGCCGCCAGCGCCATGGACATCTATGACAGGTTGGACTACCAGCATCTGCTCACCTCCCAGCACCCCACGGGGTACTACACATTGGCCTTAGGCAAGCCGGGGACGAAGGTGGCCTGTTGCGTCGTAGCGCCCGGGGAACAACTGCCAGAGGTCCAACGTCTTCGACCTAGGGGTTTCATATCCTACGAGAACCTCTTCATCTACCAGACTAAGAGCGCCGACGAGGCCCATTACATCTGCGGGTTCGTCAACGCCCCATACGTGGACGAAGCCATCAAAAGCTCCCAGACCCGCGGCGCCTGGGGCGCCAGAGACGTGCAGCGACGGCCCTTCGAGGTATTGCCCATACCCAAGTTCGACCCCGAGGACCAGCGTCACCTACGCCTGGCGGAGATCTCCCGGGAATGCCACGCCAAGGTGGCCGGCCTGGCCCTTCAGGGCCAGGGCATCGGCCGGCTGCGGGGCCAGGTGCGGCTGGCCCTGGCAGCGGAGTTGGCGGAGATTGACCGCCAGGTGCGAGATATACTCTCGGCCTAGGTACGCCGGGCGCCCGATTGCCAAATGCGTTCTGCTATAATATGAGTTTGGCGTCTCCGACGCACTCCTTTAACATTGACGGGCAGGAACTGGGCCTTTTTGCTAGCTTTTGTTGACCACGCCGCTGGCGCCAGGGTTCATCCCAACGTGGGCGCCCCGATGCATCGGGGCGCCCCTACGGACTACGACGGTGGGGCCGCGGATAATCCCTGGCTGCCTCTGGCGACACGCGAACCTCACACCCCTGCGGCGTGCTATCTTCGGGACAGGTGCGGGGCATAGCCGTGGCACGCTGGCTGGCCCTGTCCGCTTTCCTGGTGCTGGGCTCCACCCTGGCCCTGGCCCTGCCGGGCCGGCTGTCCGCTCCCACTTCCGGCACGGTGAGGGAGTTCGACGTTACCACCCGCCAGTTCGGCTACACGCCTGAGACTATCGTTGTAGACCGGGGGGACAAGGTGGTGCTCAGCCTGGAGAGCGCGGATGTGTCCCACGGCTTCTATCTAGACGTCTATGGAGTGAACGCGGAGGTCTCCCCCGGCCGGCCAACGACGCTAGAGTTCACCGCCGACCGGGCGGGGAAGTTCCGCTACCGCTGCTCCATGACCTGCGGGCCGCTCCACCCATTCATGATCGGCGAGCTGACTGTCCGGCCCAACTACCCCTACACCTCCGCCGTGGGCCTGACCCTGGTGGTGGCCGCCGGCACGGTGGCTTACCTGTGGCTGCGAAAGGGAAATAGAAGCGGGCGCCAGTCTGCGGCGCTGGGAGGAAAGGACCTGTGGCCAGAAGGCTAGCTCTGCCCTCCCTTTCCGACCTGAAGGACCCCCTGACCGGCCGCTACGACTTGCTTCGCATCCGGCTGCTGCGCCGCGTGCTGGGCCACCGCGCTTTCCAGTACGTGCTTATGGTGGCCAACCTGTTCTTCTTCGCTATCATTATCCTGAGCGGGCTCTTCGGCACGCCGGTGGGCAACCGCAACTTCTCCATCATCTTCGTCTGGATTGTGTGGTGGGCGCTGCTCATCATGCTTCTGGTACCGTTCGGCGCAAGACTGTGGTGCACCATGTGCCCGCTGCCCGCCGTTGGTGAATGGGCACAGCGCGGCTCGCTGGTGCGCCGCAAGGCAGAACGGCCCAAAGGGCAAGGGAGGGAGTGGCCCAAGGCGCTGCGCAACATCTGGCTCCAGAACTTCAGCTTTGTGGGCGTGGCCATGTTCAGCGCCATCATCCTCACCCGCCCCAGGGTTACGGGCTGGCTGTTGCTGGGGTTCATCGTGGCCGGGTTGGTCCTCTCGCTGCTGTTCCGCAGGCGAGCGTTCTGCCGCTACGTCTGCCCGGTGAGCGGGTTCATCGGGCTGTACTCGGCGGTAGCCCCCATCGAGGTGCGCGCCCGCGACCCGGAGGTGTGCCTGGCCCACTGCGGCAAAGAGTGCCTGCGCGGCTCGCCGGCCGGCCACGGCTGCCCCTGGATGGAGTACCCAGGCACCCTCACTCGCAACGCCTACTGCGGCATGTGCACCGAGTGCATCAAGACCTGCCCCACGGGCAACATCGCCCTGAACGTGCGACCCTTTGGAGCCGACCTCTTGGTGCCCGTGCGCCACATGGACGAGGCATTCAAGGGATTCATCATGCTGGTGGCAGCCCTGGTCTACTCCACCGTGCTCCTGGGACCCTGGGGCTGGCTGAAGGGATGGGCAAACCTGGGGTCTGGCGTTCCGCTGCACTACCTGGTCTACATCGTGGGCTTCCTGGTCGTCACCCTGGCCCTAACGCCCGGGCTGTTCCTGGGAGTGTGCTGGGCCAGCCGCAGGATCTCAGGGGCACACTCGCCCTCCCTGCGGCAGGTCTTCGTCACCTTCAGCTATGCCACTGTGCCCCTGGGCCTGATGGCCTGGATCGCCTTCACCCTATCGTTCGTATTCATTAACATCTCGTACGCCATACCCTTGCTCTCCGACCCCATGGGATGGGGCTGGGACCTGCTACGCACCGCCCACTACCCGTGGACGCCCTACGTGCCCCAGATGCTGCCCTACCTCCAGGTGCCAATCCTGGCGGGCGGCCTGGCGCTATCCCTGCTGCTGGTGCACCGGCTGGCGCTGGAGATATTCCCCGATCCGCGACACGCCCGCCGGGCGCTGCTGCCCGTCGCGGTCTTCCTGACCGCCGTGACTCTGCTGTTCCTGCGGCTCTACCTGGGATAGGATATGACGACTACTGAAGCGGGTCCCAAGTTCCCGCAGCCTAACGACAGGCCGCCCAGGATCCTGGTGGCCACTTTCCCAGGCCCCTACAGCCTGGAGGCGGCGGCCCAGGAGCTACGGCGTTTCGGCGTGCCCGCCGACAACATTGGCCGTGCTTGCTCCGACCACGCTTGCCTGCTGAGCGTGTTCCCTCCCAGCGGTCGGCATGAGCTCATCACCTTTGTCCTCCACGAGCAGGGTGCGGTCTCCGTGGGCGAGCCTTCGGAGCTGGGACTGGACTATCGCCTCATCCCCCATCCGGGGGCCAGCGAAGACCACGATATGAAGCTGCCCTCGGGGCGCGAGTTCCCGGCGACCCACCGGGCACCACCGCTGTCCCAGGGCCGGGCGCACCCCCGCCGCTTACCCAAAGAGGAGCGCCTGCCCTCCTTCAGCGAGGTGGAGCTGGACCTCGACCAGGCGCAGGCCCTGCGCGAGGCCGGGCGCTGCCTGCACTGCCCGGAGCCGCGCTGCATTACCGGATGCCCGGCGGGCAACGACATCCCGGGCTTCGTACGGGCCATTAGGGAAGGGGACCTGGCCCGGGCTGCGTCTATTCTGGAGCGCACCAGCAGCTTCCCCACCATTTGTGGGCGCGTCTGTGACGTGGGCCGCCAGTGTGAGGGGGCCTGCGTGCTGAGTACCGAGGGGGAGCCGGTGGCCATAGGTGCGTTAGAGCGCTTCGTGGGCAAATGGTCCCGCGAAAACGGCTCTATTCCAGTCCCGAGAATCGGGACGGCACTGACCGGGGCACAGGTCGCCATAATCGGCGCGGGGCCTACTGGCCTGGCCGCTGCCGCCGACCTGGCCTCGTTGGGACACCGGGTCACCGTCTTCGAGGCGCTGCCCGTAGCCGGAGGCGCCATGGCCTGGGGCATTCCCGCCTTCCGCCTGCCGCTGTCTGTGCTCCAGGCGGAAGTGGACCGCATCAAGGCGCTGGGCGTGGACCTCTGCCTGGGCACCAGGCTCGGCCCCCAGATGGGCATGGACCACCTGCTGAAGCAGGGATACCGGGCGGTGCTGGTGGCGGCCGGCACCTCGGCCTCCACCAGGGCGCGGCTCCCCGGGGAGAACAGCGCGGGGGTATTCACCGCCACCGACTTCCTCACCCAAGCCAAGCTCTCCCGCTGCTATCAGCATGACGCCTACCAGGCCCCGGCGCCCGGAGAGAGGCTGGTGGTCATCGGCGGCGGGAACACGGCCATGGACGTGGCCCAGACCGCCCTGCGCCTGGGCTGGAGGCAGGTCACCGTGGCCTACCGGCGCTCCCGCGACGAGATGCCCGCCCGGGGCGAGGACGTCGAGGGCGCCCTGGAAGAGGGTGTGGAGTTCCAGTTCCAGGCCAGCCCAGCCCGTTTTCTGGCGGACGGCCAGCGCCAGGTGGTGGCCGTGGAGTGCCTCAGGACTGAGCTCGGCCCGCCCGACGCCAGTGGCCGGCGCAGCCCGGTCGCTGTTCCAGGCAGTGAGTTTGCCCTGCGCGCCGATACGGTGGTCCTGGCCCTGGGCTATGCCCTGGACCCGGCCCTGAGCCAGGTGCTGCCCGGGATCGTGGCCGAGGGCAACAGCGTGCTGCCAGCCGACCCGGGCACGGGCCGGACTGCCCGCCCGGGGGTCTGGGCGGCCGGGGATATCGTCACCGGCGCCGATACCGTGGTCCGGGCCATGGCCTTTGGCCGGCGGGCCGCCCGCGACATCCACCGCTACCTGCTCGAAGGAGCAACACCGTGAGCCGCCTACGGCTGCCGACCTGGGAGTTCGTGGCCGGGGTGCTGCTGGCGCTGGTGGTGCTCGGGGTGCCCGTGGCCGTGTTTGCCTACAACGCTTACCTCGGGGACGGGGGAGTCCAGGAGATTACCCTGGTAGCCGGCGGCTCCCGCTGGCATCCGGAGACCATCCAGGTGGAGGCAGGCAAGCCGGTACGGCTCCGCCTGGTGAGCCACGACGTGGTGCACGGCTTCCTGCTCCAGGACCAGGAGCAGGACCTGCTCATATACCCGGGTAAGGTCACCGTCTTTGAGTTCACTCCCAAAGAGGCAGGCACCCTGGGTTTCGTGTGCACTGTGGCCTGCGGGCCTAACCACCCCACTATGGCAGGCCAGATCATCGTGGGCGACGTGCCCCCCACCCCCACGCCTGAGCCACTGCCACCGCTATCCCCTCTGGCAGAGAAGGGCCGGAAGCTGGTCCAGTCCCAGGGCTGCATGACCTGCCATACCACGGGCAGCAAGGCCGGCATGGCCCCCACCTGGCGCGACCTGTGGGGCAGCACCATCACCCTGAAGGACGGCTCCACCGTGGTGGCGGACGAGACCTACCTCCGCGAGTCCATCTACGACCCCAATGCCAAGATCGTCAAGGGCTTCAGCTCGGGCGTGATGCTGAGCTACAAGGGCATGCTTTCCGAGGACGCAGTCAAGGCCGTTATCGAGTTCATCAAGGAGCTTGGGGGCGAGCACCAGGGAACTCCACCGCCTGGCGACCACCAGGCCATGCCCTCGGGCATGGACCAATGAGGAACCCATATACCCGGCTGAAGGACACGAACACACGGGTAAGGGGAACGACTATCCGGCCTGGCGGCCGGGCCCAGGCTACCGAATCTCAAGAAGATGGTCGGGGTGGACGGACTCGAACCGTCGACCCCTAGCACCCCATGCTAGTGCGCTAGCCAACTGCGCTACACCCCGACGCCCCTCAATGTTAGCGCACCGCCCGTCCTGGCGCAAGGGGCAGTCTCTTCCAATGCAAGACGAGACTGAAGGGTGGGTTGGTTTCTAACGCAAGATGATACTGAAGCGTTTGGGCTGGGGTGTCTATCATCGGAGCCATGCGATTAGATATGGACGACACCGTCTGTCATGGTTACTTGTCCACGTAGGCCTTGTACATCCACTCCCACACGTTGTAGGTGTAGAAGGTCTTGTAGTAGACGTTCTTCACCCGGGGCTGCCTTATGTTGAAGTCCATGCGAATGGGCATGCGGATGTTTATCTGCTCCCGGGCGAAGAGAATCTGGAGGTCCTTCAACTGCCGGTCTACCTCGGCATCAGGCAGGACCCGTCCGGTCAGCTTGTCGAAGATGTCGTCCAGCTTGTCGCTGCGGAAGCCAAACAGGCTCCAGTAGGGCAGCCCCTGCTTGAAACTGTAGTGGCGCGTGAGCTGCTCCAGGGGCGGCTCCAGGCCCACCACAATGTGGGTAATGCCCTCAAACTTCATCTCCCGCCGCCGGTCCCCGAACTGCACCGCGTCCCAACCCTGGACCTTCTTTACTCGTATGCCCACCTGTTGGAGCATGTCCACCAGGAGCTCACCAACCTCCCTCTCGTAGGGGCGCCCCGACTGGTAGTTGTAGACGGTATCGAAGCCGTTGGGGTAGCCTGCCTCAGCTAGCATCTCCTTAGCTTTCTGAGGGTTGTACTCCAGGAACTGCTGTAGCTCCTTGGGGTAGTCCTCCTTCTTCATGTAGCTGGTGTTGAAGGGATAGACGGGCAAATAGGCGTCCAGGGCGTTGCCCAGGTAGATAAGGTCTATCACCTTCTTCTGGTCTATGGCCATGGCCAGGGCCTGCCGCACCCGCACGTCGTCGAAGGGGGGGGTGTTGATGGGCATGGCTAGAGGGAACTGGCGGATTTCGGGGCATTTGTCCACGCTGACTCCCGGCAGCTTGGCCAGCGCCGTCATGCTGGCCATGGACTCGGCGAAGAACATGTCCAACTTGCCGGAGCGGAAGGCAGCGGCCCGAGTTGACTCGTCGGGCATAACATTCATCTGGATCTCGTCCAGATAGGGGAGACCCTTGTCCCAGTAGTCGGGGTTGCGCTCAAGCACGGCTTTCACCCCGGGCACATCCTGCTTGAACATGAAGGGACCCGTGCCCACGTTGTCCTCGCCCCTGTCAATCTTGAGGTCCTCGCCCACCGCTTCGGGGTTGAAGATATGGACCCGGTCGTGGACTACCCGGCCCGGCAACACAGCGAAGGGCTGCTTCAGATAGAGGCGGACAGTGTACTTGTCCACTGCCTCGGTCCGCTCGATGGCCTTGGGCACATCGGGTATGGCTACCCCCTTCTCGGCCACACCGGTGAGGTTGAAGATGATGTCAGAAGCCACGACTTCCCTGCCGTTGGCCGGGGGGCGGTTCTGGAAGCGGATGCCGGGCTTGATCTTGATCTCGAAGGTCTTGTCATCTATCCAGCGGAAGCTCTCGCCCAGTGCCCAGGTCAATGGATAGAGGGCACAGGCTGGGGCCCCGGAGTTCCGCTCCATGAGGCGGTTGTATATGAAGCCGACGCGCATTTGCTCCGCCACGGCCGCCCCATGCCCGATAATGTCCCAGAACTGGGGGGTGGTGCGCAGGCCGTACGTGATGCTGCCACCGTACTTAGGCCCGCCGCCGGCGGCCACGGCGGTGGGCGCCGGGGTGGGTGAGGGTTGGGGGGTGGCGCCACCGCTGGGGGGTGGCACCCGGGGAGTGGCCGTGGCCGCCACCGTGGTGGCCGCAGCCGTAGTGGGCACGGCAGTGGCCCTGGGCCCCGGCTGTGTCGGGGTGGGTGTGCCCGTGGCCGCCGGGCCGCAGGCGGCCAGCACCAGCACCCCAATGCCCGCTAGAGCTAGCAGTCTTCTCCGTGTGACCAAGGTGACCTCCTTCAACCCTGGACTCCGGACCTGGCCTTTGGCCCTGGGCTTCAGGCCAGGAGCCGGGCTATGGGGGATATCTCAGGAACCTCCTCAAGATGCATCACCAGCTCGACCACTTGGTCCAGGGTGGCTGCGGGGAACGCTTTCGCCGAGTAGGCGGCGCAGTCCTTGAACTTGGCCACCAGATCGGCGTCGCTTAAGGGATTGCGCGGGTTGCCGTAGGCCCAGTCCGCGTGGCGGGAGAACACGCGCCCGTCACGGCAGCGGATGTCCACCACCACGGGCTCGATGCCCATACGGCTGCGCTCAGGGTCAAAACGATAGCTCACCTTCTGCGCTACGCGGAGGACGTCGGGTTCGGATATGGCCTCGGGCGTGAAGTCGCCCAACGTGAGCCTGCGCCGGACAATGGCGCTGCCCACGCAGTAGGGCAGGCTGAACTTGGCGTTGACCCCCGCCGCAGGCCGCCGCTTGGCGGAGAGGGGGGTGCACAGCCTGCGGCCAAAGGCGCCCACGGTAAGCTCGACCTTTTGGACCGCCTCGGGCCTGATGTCGTCGTCACCGACCAGGCCTAGCACCGCCTCGACGCAGGTGTGGGAGCCCCGGCAGGAGGGCCAGGGCTTGTAGCTTATCTCGGCGCCCTTGAAGTCCTGGCCCAGGCCGTCGGCCAGTGGCGCCGGGTCGTAATGCCCATCGAAGAACAGATTGAACAGGCCCGCCTTGCCTTCAAAGGCGTGGCGCGCCCCCGTCAGCCCCTTCTGCGCCAGCAGCGCCGCCAGAGCAGCCGCTTTGCCGGTGAAACCGTCGCGGATAGCCCGGTAGCTGGAGCCGCTGTCGTAGGCCCCCTCGCTGCTGCCGCCGGCCTGGTGCAGGGCGAGGCCGAAGGCGGCGCCCATCCGCTCCTCATCCAGTCCCAGCAGCTTGCCCGCAGCGGCGGTGCCCCCGAACAGGCCGAAAAGGGAGGGAGACATCCACGAGCCGTTGTCTCTGGTCCGGGCCTTCCCCAGCCGTACCACAATGTCCTGCCCGAGGGCCAGGGCAGTGATGAACTGCCGGCCCGTGACGTTGCCCAGCCGCTCGGCGATGGCCAGGGCGGCGGGCAGGGTGCCAGCGATGGGGTGCCCGCCGGGCGAGTCGGTCACGTCCTCGTAGTCCAGGGCATGGACCAGTGCCCCGTTGGCGAAGGCAGCCCAGGGGGCGGACACCCGGCCCCCGAAGACCAGGACAGAGCTCTCGGGCTTGCCTCCAGCTTCCTGGGCCAACTCGACCAGGGGCCGGCAGGCCGGCTCAAGGGTAGAGGCGGCCAGGAGACAGCCCAAGGCATCCAGCAGGCTCCGTTTGGCGGCGGCCACCGCCGCCGGCGGCAGATGGTCGTAGCTGGTACTGACTACGTTCCGGGCCAGGGCCAGGCTGGCATCCATCAGTCCACCTCTGCTCAGCTACCTGTCCACCCAGACGGTGTCCACCCAGTTAGTCATGTTCATGATCTTGAGAGGCTCCACGTGTTGGAAGCCCTTGACCCAGGGCTGGTTGGCGGCGAAGTCCATCTGGGAGGGAAGACCCAGAACGATGGCCTGGTCAATGGCCCGGATCTGGATCTGGCGGGCCAGGTCTTTGGCCCGTGCCGGGTCGGTAGTGGCGTTGAACTGGTCTATCAGCTTGTCCAGCTCGGCATCCTGGACCCCTCCCCGGTTGAGGCGGAAACCGACGTTGCTGTGCCAGCGGGGGATGAACTCGTAGATGTCCACCATGTTGGCCCGGTTCTGGACGAATCCCCGCCACTCGCCGGTCTGGGAGACCTGAACATGGCGGGCCCGTTCCATGACTACGGTCTCGGCCCGGATGCCCACGTCCCGAAGCATGGCCATGGCCCCCTCATTCAGTTCGTTGAAGGGCGAGCCAAAGAGGGAAGGGGCAGCTACATAGGTTGTGTCGAGGCCATTGGGATAGCCCGCCTCGGCCAGGAGCCTCTTGGCCTCCTGGGGATTGAACTCCACGTATTTACGGACCGCGGGTGGGACCTGGTCTATGGACAGGTACGAGTCCATAAGAAGGGGAATGCCGAAAGGACCCACTGTGCCGTATCCGCCGAGCACGCTCTTGGCCAGGCCCTCCCGGTTCACCGCCATGGAGACGGCCCGCCGCACTCTAACGTCGTTGAAGGGCGGGTCCTTCATCCAGATGAAGATCATTCCCGGGGCGCCCTCGGGGCAAAAGGTGGTCTGGACATTGGTGCCCTGCAAGGGAGTGGCCATGGGGTACGAGATAGACCTGACCACGAGGTCCAGCCTGCCGGACCTGACGCTGGCGATGGCGGTAGACATGTCGGGGACCACGATCCACTCGAACTTGTCCAGATAGGGCAGGCCTGGTTTGAAGTAGTTGGGGTTCCGGGCATAACGGACGGCCACGCCGGGCGTCCAGGACTCGACTGCGAAGGGCCCGGAGCCGTACATGTCCATGGGGCCCAGCTTGTTGTTGGCCTTTTCCACCAGGTCCGGGGGGTATACCCCGGCGCCATAGTGGGCGGCCATCACCGAGGGAATGAAGGCGGGCCAGGGTATCTTGAAGTTGAAGCGGACAGTGAGGTCGTCGAGCGCCTCGATGCTGGTGATGTATCGGGTGTTGGGCTCGGCGCGGGTGTGGTTTTCCCTCAGCCGGTCGAAGGAGAAGGCCACGTCCTTGGCGTTCATGGCGCGTCCGTTCATGGGGGGCTTGTCGGCGTAGCGAACGTTGGGCCGTATCTTGACGTCGAGGGTGGTGTCGTTCATCCACTTCCAGCTCTCTGCAGCATCAGGGACAATCTCCACCCCGCAGAGGCCCTCGCCGGGCCTGGGATTTGCCGAGGATACAGCCTTGCGCTGGGCCAAGAGGCTAAAGGCGATATTATAGTTGAAAGCCCCGTCCGCCGACCCGGCGAAGCCCGGGATCTGGGGCTCGTACGACGAAGGGTCGCTGCCCAGCCGGGCCTTGAGCGTGCCCCCTCGCCTGGCTCCGGCCGCAGTGGCAGGCGCAGGGCTGGGTGAAGGCTGGGGAGTCGCAGTACCGCCCGGGGGTGGCTTCGCCGGGGTAGCCGTGGCCGCCGCCGGGGCTGTCGTCGCTGTAGCCAGTGGCCCGGAGCTTGGGGTGGGCGTGGCTGGGGGTGTTGGGGTGGCCGCCTGGGCACATGCCGCAAGCAGCAGCGCACCGACGCCCGCCACGGCTACCAACCGCCTACTGAGCATCAAAGAGTCCCTCCTCGAAGAAGAAAATGGACCAGACCTGGCACCGTCCACCTGACTAGCCGGGGAGGCCGCACAGTGAGGCCAACCTACCCGCGCTTATGGGCAGATTCTAGGCCGGGGGAGCCGTCTTGTCAACCAGACGCTTGGGAGCGCAAATACCGCGTTAAGTGTCTTATTTCGTCACTTGCTGTCTCGCCCCCACAGGCTGGGGTCGGGCACCCTGTCCAGCCCGGGCACGGTGGCCACTTCCGCAAAGGGCTGGCCAAAGGGGCGCGTGGCGTCTATGCCCAGGCAGCAGTTGGCGTCCCGCTCCCGAGAGGACGGGTCCAGGTACCCGCCCGCCAGGCGGGGCACCACCGTCATATCCTGGTCCGGCTGAGCCCGGGTGCATACCGCCCACATCACCTGCTCCAGGTTGTAGGGGTCTATGTCGTCGTCCACGACGACAACCAGCTTGTTGCGGGTGGCGCTGAGCACGGCCATGATGACGCTGCGCGCCTCGTATTTGATTGTCTGCCGCATGGAGACCACCGCCATAAGCCCCACACCGCCCGGCCCCGGGAAGTGGACCGCCCTTACCCCCGGGAAACGGGCCTTGAGCATGCTGTAATAGCTGGCCTCCAGGGGGACCATCTTGATCACGTGGTTCTCGGTGGTGGGCACGCCGGTAAGCAGCGCCTGGAAGATGGCATCCCGGCGGTGGGTGATGGCGGTAACCTCGATGACCGGCTTGGGCGAGGTGTCCGTATAGTAGCCGGTATACTCGCCGAAAGGGCCTTCCATCTCCCGGACGGCGGGCAGTATCCGCCCCTCGATAACGATCTCGGCAGAGGCGGGCACCTCCAGGTCCACGGTCTGGCACTTCACCACCTCCACCGGCTGGCCGTGGAGGGCGCCGGCCAGGGCAAGCTCGTCCACACCGTAGGGCGCCTCCCACTGGGTGGCCATCAAGGTGGCCGGGGAAGGGCCCAGGACAATGGCTACCTCCAGTGGTTTGCCCCTGGCCTCGGCTCTGGCGAACTGCATGGCCAGGTGGTGGCCGGCCGAGCACAGGATCCCCAGGCGCCGTCCGTCCTTCATCTCCAGGCGGTATATGGACGCGTTCTTGCTGCCCGTCTCTGGGTCCTGGCTGACCACCATCCCGGCAGTGATGTAAGGGTTGCAGTCTTTGGCGGAGTAGGTGGGGATGGGGAGGCGGGTGAGGTCTGCCTCCTGGCCACGGTGCACCACCTCCTGGCACGTCCCGCTGCTCACGCGGCGGGTGGGCAGGAGGCTGGCGATGGCGCTGTTGAACCTGTCCACGGCAACCTCGGGCGTGGCGTCCAGGGCCAGCACCGCCCGGCGGCGGTGGGCGAATATCCCTCCCACCACGGGTATGGTGGAACCCCTGACCCGCTCGAAGAGAATGGCGGGTCCACCCGCGTCAGAGGTCTTGCGGATGTAGGCGGCGATCTCGAACTTCGGGTCCACCTCCTCGCGAATGCGGACCAGGTCCCCCCTCTCCTCCAGGACCGCCAGGAACTGCCTGAGGTCAGTGAACGGCATCGCACCCTCCCGCAAAGTAATGGGATGGCCCCAGTATATACGGGCTACAGGCTGCGGGCTACAGGCTGCGGGCTACAGGCTGCGGGCTACAGGCTGCGGGCTACAGGCTGCGGGCTACAGGCTGCGGGCTACAGGCTGCGGGCTACAGGCTGCGGGCTACAGGCAACCGGGGGATCCCGGTAACTGTATTACGTCGCATTACCACCACATTTCCTGCAGTAACCCGTCTCCAGAACATGCCTCTAGAAGATAAAAGCTTAGCAGAGACATCTAACTGTGCTACAAACCCATGGTATAGAGCGGGGCTAGAGAACGTATCGAAAAGGCTGTCCGCCACCCGCATATCGGGACCATGACGCTGGTAGCGCGCCCGGCTGTGGTGGTCACCGGAGATAGGAGGTAACCAGCGGACCAAAACATGGGGCAGAAGTGTGTTGTAGTTCTGTCAATATGTCACCAAAACGGTTCAGTGATTTTGTCACCATCAAACTGGTCGGAAAGGGCACTCAGGTCGTGCCTGCGGCGACCAGTTCAGCGGGTCCCCCGGATGCTGGTGGCGCGACGCCAGCG
>JACPQM010000016.1 GCA_016190505.1 Chloroflexota bacterium
ATCGCTGGCGTCGCGCCACCAGCATCCGGGGGACCCGCTGAACTGGTCGCCGCAGGCACGACCTGAGTGCCCTTTCCGACCAGTTTGATGGTGACAAAATCACTGAACCGTTTTGGTGACATATTGACAGAACTACAACACTCCATGCGCCCGAAGAAGGGCCGCCTCCTTCAATGAGCCCCAAGTCTAGTCCCACAGTCACCTTGTGCTAGAATGAAGGGCATCGAACGGAGGCTCAAATGCCGAAGGCGAAAAAGGTACCCATAACAGGGAGCGTTCTACGCTGGGCCATCCAAGAAGAAGGTGTGACTGAGAAGGACCTTGCACTGCACCTTGGGGTAGATGACGATGTAGTGAAGAGGTGGGAGGCAGGGGATGAAGCCCCCACAACTACACAGTTCAATCGCCTCGTGCAGTTTCTGAAGCGGCCCTCGGCCATTTTTTTCCTGCCAACCCCGCCTGCTCAAGCCTCGGTCCGGGCGCACTTCAGGTCGGCGCCGGGTGCTCTCGAGAGGCGTCTTAACCGTCAGGAATCGCATGCGGTGCGACAAGCGAAACGCCTGCAAGAGATAGCCTCCTGGCTGATTGGGCAGTTGGGTGAAAGCGTGACTGCGCTGCCGGCCTGGGACACGAGCCAGAAGGTGGAGGAGGCCGCACAAGAACAGAGGCGCGAGTTGGGGATTTCGATTTTCAGGCAAGTCGAATGGACTGATGACCGCCAAGCCTTGAGGGGATGGCGCGCCGCTCTTGAACAACGTGGCGTACTAGTGTTCCAGTTCAGCCTACCCAAGGACGCGTGTCGAGGTTTCTCCCTGTGGGACCAGAAAGCCCCTGTAATTGCCTTCAACTCGGCGGATCCCCCCTACAACCCGCATTCCCGTATATACACTCTGTTCCATGAGTATGGCCATCTCTTGCTGCGCGCAGACTCTATTTGCGCCATTCACGATGAACAGGTCGGGCCATCCTCAAACGGTGATCCCGAACGCTGGTGTGAGAGGTTTGCTGCTGCTCTCCTCCTGCCGAAAGAAGAGGTTTTCCAGTACCTGGCTATAGAGTTCAATTGGCGCCAAGGTGTGCGCGTCGAGGATTTCCAGCCGGTGGCGGCCATCTCAAGAAGGTATCATGTTAGTTTGGGAGCCGTTGCCTTGCGCCTGGTGGAACTTGGCGCGGCCGGATACGACCTCTACGAGGAAGTCAACACACGAGCCAAAGTGTCAGAGGCCAAGAAGCGGGGCGGTGGTGGCAACGGGTTGCGCGCGCATGAACTTAGAGTGCAGGAGTTCGGACGAAGGCTGCCCAGTATCTTGTTGGCGGGGATGCGCAAGGATGTCTTGCGGGTGCATGATGTTCTTGACTACCTCGACCTGAGCACTGCCAATATCGCGGACCTGGAACGGCTGCTGGCTTCCAAGTAGCGCCTGCAATGACACCACCCTCGGTGTGGGTCCTCGACACGTCCTCAGTGATTTGCCCTAAAGAACTGGCCCAACCCCAACATCAGCCCGATGTTTTCGCGCACATGACCCAACTTGTGCAGCAAGGCCAGATAGGTTTTCCGAAGCAAGTCCTTGAGGAGCTACAACGGTACGCAAAAGAGGACTTGCCACTGCAGTGGGCCAGAGCCAACTACAACAGGAAAGCGTTCCCGAACCCATCAATGGAAACGCTGCGCCGAGTAATGGCTATCGCGGGTGACGTCGTGGATCCCATGAAACTTCGCCCCGATGCGGACCCCTATGTGTTAGCTATGGCGCTTGAGTTCCTTGACGAGGGACGGGACGTGGTGGTGGTCACAGAAGACACCGTAGACAGGCCTTCACACATTTCCATGGCCACGGCTTGTGACCGCTTGAAGCTCAAATGGTCCACCATGCGGGACTTCCTTGCTGATAAAGGCATTTGGCCGCTCCCCTAGGCCCTTTGCTCTCGGCTTCCTTCGACGCTTCTGAAGCTCTTGGTTCCCCCTCTACGTGGCACGCCCATAGACAGTCCCCCAGCCCCGCCCTAGAATAGCCCTCAGAGACCAGCCATGGTGGATACTGCCGCCGTCCAGCAACGCGTTGAAGAGCTACGCAAGCTCGTCAACTACCATAACTATCGCTACTACGTTCTGGACTCGCCAGAGATCAGCGATGCGGAATATGATGCCCTCATGCGCGAGCTCCGGCAGATCGAGGAGGAGCATCCCCAGTTAGTTACGCCTGATTCGCCCACCCAACGTGTAGGCGCCAGGCCACTCGAGGAGTTCGGCACCGTCACCCACCCGTTGCCCATGCTCAGCCTGGGCAACGTCTTCGACCGCGAGGAGTTGCTGGCCTGGCTAAAGCGCATCTCCAACCTCCTTTCGGGACAGCGCTTCGACTTCGTGGCCGAGCTCAAAATGGACGGCTTGGCCATTGCCCTGGTCTATGAGGACGGGCTGCTGTCGGTTGGCGCCACCCGGGGCGACGGCTACCAGGGGGAGGACGTGACCCAGAACCTGCGCACCATCCGCAGCATTCCTTTGCGAGTCAGCGGGCGGTGCCCCCGGCGCTTCGAGGTGCGCGGCGAGGTGTTCATGACCAAGGCCGGCCTGGAGAAGCTGAACCGCGACCGTTCTGAGCAGGGGATGCCCCTGTTCGCCAACCCGCGGAATGCCGCCGCCGGCTCTGTGCGCCAGCTCGACCCCCGGGTCACTGCTTCGCGACCCCTGGACATATACTGCTACGCCATCGGCTGGGCTGAAGACGGCGCCGCCGTCCCTGATAGGCAATGGGAGGCCCTGTCCTGGCTCAAGGCGCTCGGCTTCAAGGTGAACCCCTACAACACCCACCTGGACGGCATCGAGGAGGTGGAGTCCTACTACCAGAGCTGGGTGGAGCGCCGCCACACGCTGCCCTACGAGTGCGATGGGGTGGTGGTCAAGGTCAACTCCTTTGCCGCGCAGCAGGAGCTCGGCGTTGTGGGGCGGGAGCCCCGCTGGGCGGTGGCCTACAAGTTCCCGGCTACCCAGGCCATAACCCGGCTGGTGGACATAGGCATCAACGTGGGCCGCACCGGCTCTCTCAACCCCTTCGCCATCCTGGAGCCGGTGAATATCGCCGGCGCCACCATCAAGATGGCCACCCTGCACAACGAGGACGACATCCGGCGCAAAGACATCCGCGTCGGCGACTGGGTGGTGGTTCAGCGGGCTGGGGAGGTCATTCCCCAGGTAGTAGGTCCCGTGGTGAGCCGCCGCACCGGACAAGAGCGGGAGTTCACCGTGCCCAAGGTGTGTCCGGTATGCCAGGGCCCGGTGGTCCGCCCCGAGGGCGAGGTCATGTCCCGCTGCATCAATGCCCAGTGCCCCGCCCAGCTCTACGAGCTGCTCAAGCATTTCGTGAGCCGCGGGGCCATGGACATCGAGGGCGTCGGCGAGTCAGTGGTACAGGACATGCTGGAGGCCGGGCTGGTCAAGGACGTGGCTGGCATCTACTACCTCACCAGAGAGCAACTCCTCAGCCTGCCCCTCATGGGTGAGAAACGCGTATCCAACATCCTGGAGGCCATTGAGGCCAGCAAGCAGCGGCCGTTGGTTCGGGTGATCTCCGCCTTGGGCATCCGTCACGTGGGCTGGGAGACCGCAGAGCTCCTGGCCCGGCACTTCCATAGCATAGACGCCCTGGCCAGGGCCAGCCGCGAGGAGCTGACTGAGGTGCCCACCATCGGGCCGAAGATCGCGGACAGCATCTACGACTTCTTTCAGCAGGAGTCGAACCTGGGGGTCATCGATAAGCTCCGCCAAGCCGCCGTGCACCTGGAGGAGGCGGCCCGCGAGGCCCGGGCACTGCCCCTGGCCGGCCAGGAGTTCGTGGTCACCGGACGGCTGGCTACCATGTCCCGCAGCCAGGCCGAGGCCCGTATCAAGGAGCTGGGCGGCGCCGCAGGAAGCACCGTCACTCGCAAGACCAGCTATCTGGTGGTAGGCGAGGACCCGGGCTCCAAGCTCGATAGGGCACGCTCCCTGGGCACAAAGCAACTGACCGAGGAGGAGTTCCTGCGCTTGCTGGAAGAGGCCGCTCGACGGGGGCAATGACGTCCGAGCAAGTTTCCAGAACGTAGGTGGGATGTCGGGCACTCTGTTCGAGGTACAGGCCCCATCTGGCAAACGCATCCGGCTCACGGACACCATCTGGCGGAAGATTAGATTGCGCCACCCCGAGTTCCGGGCTCCAGAGTACCTGAATGAGACTCGTCTGGCCGTCGAAGACCCGGCTTATGTCATAAAGGGCTGGACAACCGAGTACCTCAGTCTGCGGTGGTGTACAATAGCCCCAGGAGCACCGAAGTATCTCTGCGTGGTCTACAGAGAGTTGAACGGTGATGGCTTCATCATTACAGCCTTCTTTATCTCCAGACACGAGAGGTTACTGCGGAGGGAGGTAGTATGGCGGCGAAGCTAGAGCTAGAGAACGTGAAGATGGACTACGATCAGGAGGGTGACGTCCTGTACATATACTTCGGCGAACCGACTCCCGCTGACGACTCACATGTGACTGACGAGGGAGTGGTGGTTCGGACCAGGGATAGCCGCATTGTGGGGCTGACCATCCTCAGCGCTCGAGAGCGTCTGTATCTGTCTTGACATTCGCTGTCCCTGATCGGTGACGCTGAAAGAGGGTCGGTTGCCTTCTCTTAAGGTGGACCTAGAAAACCCGCCACGTGCCCACAACACATGACGACGGAACACGGTGTTCTCCCCGTGGATACCCGCCTGCTGGAGGATGCCTCCCACAGCACATGAACTGGTCTGAGTCTGTCTCCCTGGTCATCAGGTTCATCGCCGTGCCCTACGGCTACACGCTGGCCATCTGGTCGGCGGGGATGCTGGCAGTGGGGCGCTACGGCCATCCCAGAGGCCGGGAAGTGCTCCTGTTCGTGACCGGGGCCATCCTGGGCTACCTCTCGTTCGACCTGTTGGCCCTGGGGACAGGGGCCACCGTTGCCAATGGCAGGGCGTTGCCCAACACCGCCCTGTTCAACGTGCTGCCCCTCTTGCCCCCAATAGCCGTTGCCCTGCTGGCCCGAGAAATCAAGCACCGGGCCCTGGGCTTCTTCGCCATGGGCCTGGGGGCCACCGTGGTCTACGTAGCCAGCATGGCCCTGGTGGTCCGGCTCACAGCATAAGGCCATGACGCTTATCGTGGGCCTGGGCAACCCCGGGCCGGTCTACGCGAGAAACCGCCACAACATGGGCTTCCTCTGCCTGGACCTGCTGGCCCGGCGACACCGTATCGGCTGGAGCCGCCGCTCCCTCTACCAGTGGGGCGAAGGCGCGGTCGAGGGTATCGAGGTGGTGCTGGCCAAGCCCCGCACCTTCATGAACCTGAGCGGCCAGGCGGTATCGGCGCTGGCCCGCACTTTCCGGGCCAAGCCCGCGGACATCCTGGTGGTGCATGACGAGCTGGACCTGCCCACGGGCAAGCTCCGGTTCAAGGTGGGGGGCAGCGCTGCCGGCCACAAGGGCGTGGAGTCCATCATCGCTGAGCTGGGAACCAGGGACTTCCCCCGGCTGAGGATAGGCATCGGGCGACCGGTAGAGGGGGGAGGTCTGTCACCAGAGGCCAGGGCGGAGGCTGTCACCCGGTACGTGCTCACCGACTTCTCCGCTGAGGAAGAAAAGGGCATCCAGGAGGCCGTGGCCCGCGCCGCCGAGGCCATGGCGTGTTACCTGGCCAATGGCCTGGACACGGCCATGAGCCGCTTTCACTAGGCCATGGCGCTAGCCGCCGCCCTCCTGGTCATCACCTACATCGGGATCGCCTTTACCCGGCTGCCTGGGGCGGCCCTGGACCGTCCCTCGGCGGCTTTCACCGGCGCCGTGCTCATGGTGCTGCTGGGGGTGTTGACCGTGGACCAGGCGGTGGCCGCCATAGACTTCAACACCATCTCCCTGCTCCTGGGCATGATGATCCTGGTAGCGGTGCTCCGACACAACGGGTTCTTCCACTTGCTGGCGGACCGGGCCTCCCGCCTAGCCCGGACCCCCTGGCGCTTTCTGGTAGTGGAGGTAGCGGCCACCGCCGTGCTCTCCGCCTTCCTGGTGAACGACGTGGTGGTCCTGTTGTTCACGCCCGTCATCCTCCAGGTGTGCCGGCGCATGAACGTGAACCCCGTACCCTACCTCATAGCCGAGGCCATGGCCTCCAACACCGGCAGCACGGCTACCATCGTAGGCAACCCGCAGAACATGCTCATTGGCGTGCGCTCGGGCATCCCCTTCGGCCAGTTCTTCCTGTACCTGGCCCCGGTGGCTGTGGCGGCTACGGGAGCGCTCATTGCCGTCATTTACCTCTTCTACCGGAGGCATTTTGCCGCAGCGGCTGCCCAGGCCCGGCCCGAAGTGGTGGCCGAGGCCTACCACCCCCGGTCCATGCGCTGGTCGGTGGCCATCCTGGGGGCCACCATGGTCATGTTCTTCCTGAGTTCGGCCATTCACCTTCAAATCCCGGTTATCGCCCTGGCCAGCGGCGCCGCGGTACTGCTGTTCGGGAGGGTCCGGCCCTCGGAGACCATCCGCACCGTGGACTGGGTGCTGCTGCTGTTCTTCGCCGGGCTGTTTGTAGTGGTGGGCGGCGCCCGGCAAGCGGGGGTGCTCGATCCCTTCCTGGAGCGCGTGCTCATCGAGCCCGATCTGAAGGGCCTGGGCAGCCTGCTCGCCTTCAGCGCCGCTGGCTCCCAGGTGGTCAGCAACGTGCCTCTGGTGATGCTGGTAATCCCGGTCATGGAGGCGGTGCCGGGCGATTTCCTGTGGGTAACACTGGCTGCGGGCTCGACCCTGGGGGGCAACCTGACCCTGATTGGCGCCGTGGCCAACATTATCGTCATCGAGAGTGCCGCCCGCCGGGGCGTGCACGTCGGCTTCATGGAGTTCCTCAAGGTAGGCGTGGTGGTCACCCTCGTCACCCTGGCGCTGGCCGCGCTCATCCTGGGCACGGAGTACCGGCTGGGGGTGTTACGGTAACGATGCGCGCCTAGACGCCCAAAGGTAACTCAGGTATAATATGAGTGTGTCGGCTGTCACGCCGCAAGACGAACGTTAGCCCTAGTAATCGTTTGCGCCCTTCCGCGACAACCTTCAACCAGGTCCAGACCCTGTAAGTCTGCATTCTCATGTCTTCAGTAGGTGTCTATGGAGAACAGTAACCAGTATACCGCCCGCGACATCCAGATCCTGGGCGACCTCGAAGCCGTCCGCCTTCGCCCGGGCATGTACATCGGGACCACCGACCCTCGGGGCCTCCACCATCTGGTCCATGAGATCGTGGACAACAGCGTGGACGAGGCCATGGCCGGCTACTGCACCCGCATCGAGATCGTGGTGCTCTCCGATGGCAGCGTACAGGTCACCGACAACGGCCGGGGCATCCCCGTGGACGTCCACCCCGTCAGCGGCGTCTCCGCCCTGGAGACGGTGATGACCAGTCTCCACTCCGGCGGCAAGTTCGGCGGCGGGGCCTACAAGGTGTCCGGCGGCCTGCACGGCGTGGGCGCCTGCGTGGTCAACGCCCTCTCCTCGTGGATGCGCGTCGAGGTGCGCCGCGATGGCAAGGTCCACCGCCAGGAGTACGAGCGGGGACGCCCTCTGGGGCCAGTCAGTGTGGTTGGAGAATCCCCGGGCACCGGCACTACTACGGTGTTTCGCCCCGACAAGCAGATCTTCGTGACCACGGACTTCAGCTTCGACGAGCTGGTCACCCGCTTCCGGGAGATGGCCTTCCTCAACAAGGGCCTGGAGATCTACTTGCTGGAGGAGCGCACCGGCCGCGAGCTTACCTTCTATTTCGACGGCGGCATCGTTGGCTTCGTCCGGCTGCTGAACCGCAAGCGGAGCGTCCTCCAGGACGAGCCCATTCACATCGAGGGAAGTGCCAACGGCTTTCAGGTGGAGGTGGCTGTCGAGTACACCGACGGCTTTGCCGAGGCCGTGTATGCCTTTACCAACTGTATCCACAACCCGGATGGCGGCAGCCACGTCACCGGCTTCCGCGCCGCCCTGACCCGCGCCCTCAACGACTACGCCCGTCGCCAGGGATTCCTGAAGGAAGAGGACCCCAACCTCTCGGGCGAGGACGTGCGCGAGGGGCTTACTGCTATTATCAGCGCGCGGGTCCCCGACCCCCAGTTCGAGGGCCAGACTAAGACCCGGCTGGGCAACCCCGAGGTCAAGGGCCATGTGGAGAGCATCGTCGCGGCGGGCCTCGCCCAGTACCTGGACGAGCACCCTGCCGAGTCGCGGCGCGTCCTGGACAAGTGCTTCACCACAGCTCGGGCCCGCGAGGCCGCTCGCAAGGCCCGAGAGCTGGTGCTGCGCAAGAACGCCCTGGACGGCGGCTCCCTTCCCGGCAAGCTGGCCGACTGCTCCGAGCGCAACCCCGAGCTATGCGAGGTCTACATCGTGGAGGGCGACTCCGCGGGCGGGTCGGCCAAGCAGGGCCGGGACCGCCACTTCCAGGCCATCCTCCCCCTGCGGGGCAAGATACTGAATGTGGAGAAGGCCAGCGACGAGCGCATCTGGAACCACGAGGAGCTGCGCGCCCTGGTCTCCGCCCTGGGCTCCGGCACCAACGACGAGTTCAACCGCGACAAGCTGCGTTACCACAAGGTCATTATCATGACCGATGCCGACGTAGACGGTGCCCACATCCGGACGCTGCTGCTCACCTTTTTCTTCCGCTACATGCCGGGCCTGATCAACGAAGGCTACCTCTACATAGCTCAGCCGCCGCTGTACCGCATCCAGAGCGGGAAGGAAGAGACCTGGGTCTACTCCGAGGAGGACCGCCAGCGCAGGCTCGCCGAGCTTTCCGGCAAGCGGGGGGTAGTCGTCCAGCGTTACAAGGGCCTGGGGGAGATGAATCCCACCCAGCTCTGGGAGACCACCATGGACCCGGGGAGCCGGACCCTGCTCCAGGTGACCCTGGAGGACGCCGGGAAGGCCGCCGAGGTCTTCGAGACGCTCATGGGCACCGAGGTGGCCCCGCGCAAGTCCTTCATCGTGGCCTACGCCAAGAGCGTGCGCAACCTGGACATCTAGCCCGTGCCCGTCCCTGACCTGGCGCTGGCCGCTGCCTCGGGAGCCGTGCTCCTGGCGGCTTTCACCCAGGGCTTGACCGGGTTCGGCTTCGCCCTGGTGGGGGCGCCCCTTCTTCTCCTTGTGCTCGATCCCCGGACGGTTGTCATCACCAATCCCGACTCGTCGGGACTGGCATAGTGGTCTGTGTGCTCATATTGACTGGCTCCTGGCGGCGCGTACTGCTGCGGCGCATCGTGCCCTTGCTGGCCGGAGGCATCCTGGGTCTGCCGCTGGGGGCCTACGTGCTGGCCCACGCGCCAGAGGGCACGCTCAAAGTTATCATCTCCGGGGTACTGGTAGTATTCGCTGCCCCCTGCTCCTGGGACACCGCCACCGTTTCCAGCGAGAGGGGATAACCTCCCTGGGTGCCCTGACAAGTCGGGGCGGGGTGCTGGCCACCAGTCCCGACCTGTCGGGACCTGGGCGGGCCACCGGTGGTCCTGTTCCTGCTCAACCAGGGTTGGAGCAAGGAAGAGATGCGGGCCAACCTGTCGGGGTACTTTCTGTTGCTGGCGCTGCTGGCGCTGGCCTCGCTGGCCCTGGCAGGGGTCACCATGGGCCACGCCACACGACAGGCGGCTTACCTGCTGCCCGCGCTGGTGGCTGGGGTCTTTGTGGGCTCCCGGCTGATGCCCCGGGTGACAAGCGACGTCCACCGGCGCATCTCCGCTGTAGTCCTCGTCCTCACCGGCCTGGATGGGCTGGGCACTGGCCTGGCGGCGCTGCTGTAGCCCACCAAGAGCCGCGGCGTGCGGATTCCGTCGTTGCGAGGACCCCGACGCATCGGGGGACGAAGCAATCTACTGACGGCGCGATGGGTCCCGACGTGTCGGGACTTCGCTGCGCTCGCAATGACGGGGCATGCCCGGTGCCAGGGGCGCGACTCTGATACGTCGTCCTGTCCGACTCCCCTATTGACATAGGGGCTCGGTTCATTGAAAGACGCGCCAGCAGCGAAGCAACCAGTCTCGGTTCACATCTCGGGCCAGGGTGAGGTATTACATCGATGGACCAGCTACGGCTACTCTTGGCTACGTTTCACCCGCGAGAAGTTCAAAGTGCGCACCCCAGGCTCCATCCACGAAACGCTTCGCCCTATCCAGCAGAAGATCGCTGTGGGGCTTAGCAGGCACAATGAAGAACGCCCTGGCGCTGCCCCGGTGAAACAGCAACGCAAATCCCTGTAAGCCTAGCTGGTGTCGTATCTGCCGGAGCCTTTCCTTAACCTGCTCTTTCGCTGACCTGCGGCGGCCAATGTGATGATAGATGACTAGGCTCTGTCCCCGTTTGCAGAATGGGTGCAACTCTTCAAAGAAGACGTACTTTGGCCCCTTCTTTTGGTGAGCCTCGGTTGCAACTTGCAGCCCGTTGTCGGGGTCCACGAAGACCAACTGGCACGGAGCCGTCAAGTCTAACGCGCGCTGCAACCATGCGTTGCGTTCACTGAGCCTTTCCTGAGCAGATGAACGGTCTGCAAAAGAGAGCGGCGTCTCGTAGAAGACTGTCCTGGGGGGCAGGACGTTGAGTTCGCAAACACGCCTCACGTCTCGGCACCCGCTGTCCACAATTGTGCCGAGCGCGTCGTACAACGTAGGGTCACACTTACGGTAGCGCTCGTGGTTGCCTTCGGAGGAGGTGAGATAGTGAGTCTTCTTGCCATCATTCGACTCATTCTGGTCCGGCACCAGATACCATACAACCCCCAGACTCAATCCAGGTGCGCTTCCGCGAGTTGGTGCGCAGATCTCCCTCAAGAGGCCGTACTTTCCGAAGTCACCAAGGTCACCAACGTAACAATTCTGCATGGGTCAGATCGGCTTGCTTCTGCCACTGCCATCCCCTTGGTTTCGCCGCCGGAATGGCTTTGACCAGATGAGCGTGATTACCGATATGGCAAGTGCCAGTGCCGCTAGGAATGTGGCCACGGAGCCCAAGTCAGGCAGCAACCTTCTCATGGGCTCGGTATTCGCTAGCATGGCCGCGCCAAAGAACACCGCCAACGCAGCTATGATGACCGCCAACATCGTGAAGATCGTGTTGGTTTGGGCGCTGCTCCGTTGTGCCAGGGTAGCTTGGTCTTCTTCCACAGCGTCCAAGCGCGCGAAGACTTCATAAGGGCCGCTCTTCAACTCCCAATCGTCGTACTTCCCCAGTGGTGGATTGTAACCTTTCTTGGGCGGGACCGGATATACGCGGGCCTCCGATCTCCCTTCTTCTGTGCCCTTTCTCACAAATCGCGTAGTTCGAACGAAGTCGATGGTGAACAACTGCTCACCGAACGCAATTCTGATGTCACGGCGGGAAAGGTTATACAACGGACAGGGCAAATAACCCGTCCACCCGGGGTCCACTTGTTGCCCACCGACCCATAGTAGACCCTTGTAGACCATATCAACCTTTAGGTTCCACCGCCCAATGAGAAATCGAGGGATGTTCAGCACCTCAGATGTGCGAACTATGGCGACTTGGTGCGCGGGAATGATCAATGGATGGTTGTCGTCGATACATATCGTCTTTCCGTCAATCCGTGCCTCGGGCCCCAGTGTGAGTTGGTACCGAGCCGGCTTAAGGTTTTCTTTTCGAAAAGGATCAATTAGCTTCGGAGTTACCTCCGTACAGTAGTATTTGATGTCGTCGTATAGCAGTACCGCGCCGGGCCACTCCCGCCAAACCTCACCGTGAGGGTCTTGTTCCAGTGGCATTTGCGGCGGAGTAGCCATGTGCGCCCAACCTCACAAGGGCTAACGGCACGCGGCTACGGAGCTTTCGCACGAAGCGCTAGCTTCGTGCACCTCGGCACGCCGGTCCACGCACTCGTCGTCCCTGGGGCCTGTCCCAATGAAGCGAACTGGGACACCGAGGCGGTCCTCCAGTTGTCGGATAAAGCGAAGGGTGTCAGAAGTAAGTTGTTGGAAGGACGTGGCAGACTTGTTGCGGTAGTCCAGGTAGTCGGCCCCGTGCAAGGCCAGGCAAGACGGGGCGTTGGCGGCAACAGCCTGCTCCACGACATCCCAGTTAAACTCGGCGACGCGCCGCAGCCGCCCGGTCGTGGTAGTGTATTCAGCAATCTCAAACGGATACCCACTTCGGCGCCGGAGCTCTTCCCATGTAATCTCGCCTAGAAGGGGACCAGAGTTTCCGCCAACCCTGATGGGATAGGTCCTGATTGCCATAATGACTTCGAACTCGCGGACACCCAGCCCGACTTCGCCCAAGAAACTATGTGCTGTCGTATCCCGGCTCGTCCGGTACGGCCATTCGCTGGCGTGGTACAGGGAGAGGCCGAACCCTTGCGTGCCCTCCACGACAATGGTACAGCCCCTTTCCACTGCCGCCACCAGTTCGTCGCGCACGCAAGTTGTGAAGGGGCGAAGCTCTGGCACGTCCTTGGCCAGTCTGAACCCTGGGTCTCGGAGGACCCGCCGACTCACCGCTGAACCCACTCCGGTACCTGTGGACCCCAGACGCTCGCGGAGCGCCAAAGCTTGCTCCGCCTCCACGTCCGATTCCTCTATGACACCTGCATTCCCGTCTATCCCGACTCGGGAGTCACGCAGGCCGCAAAGTTCCACCTCTCGTAGGAATACCCTGGGATCAATCAAGGCGCCAGCCGCCAATAGCAAGCGAGTCCGAGGGTTCACGAACCCCGCAGGCACCTGGCGAAGCTGGTAGCGAATGTCTCCCAGATGGACCGTATGCCCAGAGTTTGGCCCGCCACAGCGGACCATGAAGTCAACGTCGCCTGCAAGAGCCAGGTGAGCACAGATCTTCCCCTTACCCTCTCCCCCGAATTGCCCGCCTACCACCACAGTCACCGACATTGTGGCCTCCTTTGACTAGCTCCCCCCTATTGTAGCCCAGGAGACTTTTCGCTAATTATAGCGAAAATATCTTGACAGTCAACCCCGTCCCTCGTTACGATGGCGTCGTGGCACGCAGAGGAAGGCCCACCAAGCGCCGAATGTCGGAACTGGGACACAAGATGGAACAGCTCAGGCAGGAACGCGGCTGGTCTTTGCACGATTTAGCCAGGGAATCGGGTGTGCCATACCGGACCCTATCCAAACTGGAGCTACGCAGCAAACCTCTCCGTTCCTCCAAATACTTGGATAGTATCGCCAAGGCATTCGGTGTTCACCCCAACCGGCTCTTGGTGCCAGCCGTCCTTACACCCATGCTTCAACCGACCCCGACCACTCCTGAAACCCCAGCCCGACAGGAGCGCAGTTTCGTTCTGACGGACGAGGAGTACGCGCAGTTGGATATTTTTCTCCAATTCTTGAGATTTATCGCCACATCAGCCGTTTCCCCCAGGAGCCCCGCATAGGCAGCCTTCGGTCATCTTCACTGTCGCAACCAACTCCATCGAGATTAGCACTCATGTGTTGCCCGGGCAAGACGGAGGCGTCACCCCCTGGGAGACCGTGGGGCCACCGTGGCACGGGCAAGCCTGCGCATAGCCGAGGGTATCCACGCAGCCGGTGGCCATAGGCAAAAGTGATCCGACGGGTCTACCCCACCTGTTGGTCCATCCCCATGCTCTCTCCCAGCACCAGCAAAGGGATGCTGATTCAACAAACTACTTCACTGTCCGCGCCCATGTGGACATACTGTGTATTGTAGAATGATATGAGCGGATGGCTGTAAGGTACATCCTGAGCTTGCCTGAGGAGGTAGAGGATGATTACGGTAAATGTGGTTGTGGACGGCAAGACCGTAGCCACCGCAGGCTGCGCCAGCAAGTTTGCCCTTCCCGACTTGATCGCTGGAATGACTGCCCCCTGGGACCAGAGCCCGGACTTCATCTGGCAGCGGGAGGACAGGATCAAAGACGCCTCCGGCGACCTGGTGCAGGTGCGGGTCTGCTACAAGAGCGCAATGGAGATGCCGGCTGCGGCCTAAGCGCCTCCCGACGAAGCCGCTACCAGGTCCCCCCGTGGCGTGGCGGTGAACAGCGCGCTAAAGCTGTAACCCCGGCGGCGTAGCTCTTCAGCGCCGCCCTGTTGGCGGTCTACCAGCACGGCCACCCGGGCCACACGGCAGCCAGCCGCCTCCACAGCCTCGATGGCATGGAACAGGTTGCCTCCGGTGGTGATCACGTCATCCACCAGCGCCACCGGAGAGCCTGGTGGCGGGAGACACCCCTCGATGGCCTGCTGCGTGCCGTGCCCCTTGGCCTCACGGCGCACGATGAAGGCGGGGAGCGGATGCCCCTCCTGGTGGCTGACCACGGCTACCGCCGCCACGATGGGGTCGGCGCCCAGGGTAGGGCCCCCCACCGCCTTCACGACCGTTTCCTTGAGCATCTCGAATAGCGCTTTGCCCACCAGGTAGGCGCCCTCGGGCCACAGGGTCACCCGCCGTCCGTCGAAGTAGTAGGCGCTCTTCTGGCCCGAGGACAGCGTGAACTGGCCGCGCAGGATAGCGCGCTCCTCCAGCAGCTTCTTGAGCGCCGCAAGCGTCCCTTCGTTACTCTTTTCGCTAAGGATTCCGCTCATAGCCCACCCCCCGTTGGTACAGTCGGTAGGGGCGTATTGCTATACGCCCCTACGATGGACGATTGGCGTACAGCCCGTGCTCCTCGATATACCCCAGCACCTCCGGCGGCACCAGGTAGCGGATGGACAGGCCCTGGGCGCGGCGCTGGCGTATGTTGCTGGCGCTGATGGCCAGGCGGGGCCAGTCCAAGGATACCAGGCGCTCCCCAATGCCTGGCAGCACGGCCTCTAGCCTGTCCAGCGGCCTGTGGTAGCTCGGGCGGGGCACTGCCACCAGGCGGCACAGCTCCAACAAGCGCTGGGGTTGGTGCCATGCTGGCAACTGGCCCAGCAGGTCCCAGCCCACGATGAAGTAGAACTCGGTCCCCGAGGGATGCGCGACGCGCAGCTCCTCCAGGGTGTCCACCGAGTAGGAAGGCCCCTGGCGCTCGACCTCGCGGGTGTCCAGCTCGAACGCTGGGTTGGAGGCGATGGCCAGCCGGACCATGGCCAAGCGGTGCTCCGCAGCGGTGATCGAGTCCCGACGAGTCGAGACCTTGAGCCAGGGTTGTCCGGCGGGGATGAACAGGACCTTGTCCAGGTCGAGGCAACAGCGGGCATTCTCGGCGATCACCAGGTGCCCCAGGTGTACCGGGTCGAAGGTCCCCCCCAGTACACCTATGCGGGCCACGGCCCTGCCCCGAGATAGGGGCGTATGGCCATACGCCCCTACGCCCATTCCAGCTCGACGGGACCGATGCGCACAAGGTCTCCGGGCTGCACGCCAGCCTGCTCCAGAGCAGTGGCCACGCTCAGCCGTCGCATCTCCCGCAGGAACTGGGCCATGCCCTCCCAGCGGCGGAGGTCGCTCCGCTTGATCAGGCGCTCAGCACGGGGTGCAGCCACCACAAATACATCGCCGTCCCGGCTGACCACAGGCGGGCTGCGCTCCGGCGGCCGCCGGCCCATTAACACTGGTTGGGAGTCTACAGGCTCCTGGGGGGCTGGTGCCGGCAGCCGGGTGGCAACGCCCTCCAAAAGCTCCGGCACGCCCTTGCCGGTGGCGGCGGAGACCGCATATACGGCCGCGCCCGGTGCTTCCAGCGCGGACAGCACAGCCCCAAAGTTGCTGGCTGCCTCGGGCAGGTCCATCTTGTTTACGGCGATCACCTGCGGCTTTTCCGCCAGCTCTGGCTTGAACAGGCCCAACTCCCGATTCACTACCTGGTAGTCATCTACCGCGTGCGGCGACGCCCCGTCCAGCAAATGGATGAACAGCCTGGCCCTTTCGGCATGGCGCAGGAATGTGTCGCCGAGCCCTCTTCCGGCGTGGGCCCCTTCTATCAGGCCAGGCACCTCCATCACCACCATGTCCCGCCAGCCCACGGAGGCCACTCCGAGCACAGGCTCCGTCGTGGTAAAAGGGTAGGGGGCGACCCTCGGGTGAGCCGCCGAGATAACAGAAAGCAGGGTGGACTTGCCGGCGTTGGGCAGCCCGATGATCGCCACGTCAGCTACCAACTTCAGCTCCAGGGTGACACACGCCCGCTCACCCGCTTGGCCGGCCTCCGCGAGGTAGGGTGTCTGGTTGGTAGGCGTAGCAAAGCGCTTGTTGCCCCGCCCGCCCCGGCCACCCCAGGCCACCACCAGCGCCTGCCCCGGCCGGGTCAGCTCCACAGTCGTTGTGTCGTCGCCGTCCTCGCACTTCCTAACCACAGTACCCACGGGCACCTCTACATGGAGGTCAGAGCCGCGGCCACCCTGCTTCTCCTGCCCGCTCCCGTGCCGGCCTCTCTGGGCACGCAGCAGCCTCCTGTAGCGGAAGGGCAGCAGGGTGTTCAATGCCGGGCTAGCCACCAGCACCACGCTGCCGCCGTCGCCACCATCTCCCCCGTCCGGGCCCCCCTTGGGAACAAACTTCTCGCGGCGCATACTGACTATGCCGTCGCCACCAGCACCAGCCTCCACCACGATTTCAACAAAGTCCACCATCTTTTGTCGCCTACTACTATAATCCCTTATTACATGAAACTCTAATGAAGGGATACAACAATCAAGCTCTACCACAGACATGAGTGCCCCGCTCCGGGTTCGTTGTGGAGTGGTGCTCTATCTGGAAGGAGTTGATGTGGTGCGAGAGGCGCTATGGGAACTGGCGCTGCTGTTGGTGCTGGCTGAGCTCGGCGCGCACGGCTCCAGGCGAGCTTCTGGGCGCCGTAACCAGTTCCGACAGGTCGGAACCGTGATCACGAAGCACCCCTGATGCCGACGGGTTCTAGGCTCTCCCAGCGGGGACCTTCTGCCTCCCGGCGTGGGCGGCCACGTGCTCCAGCGCGTCGTCAATGGAGATGACGTCGGCGTACTTGGCGTTCATGTCAAAGAGGTTTACCAGGTGAGATAGCTCGAAGCGGTCATAGCAGCACTCCTCGACCAGGAACACCGTGTGCCCGTGGGACCAGGCGTCAATGACCGAGGCACGCACGCAGCCCGAGGTGCTGTTGCCCGCCACCAGAAGGCAATCGGCCTTGAGCGACTTGAGGCAATTGTCCAATGGCGTGTCAAAGAAGCCGCTGGCCCGCGTCTTGCGGATGACTAGCTCGCTGGGCAGTGGAGCGATCTCCTCGGGCATCTCCTCGGCGGCCAGGTTCAAAGCGCCCACCTGGCCCTTGGTGGAAGTACGCCCTTGGTAGACGCGGGTAATGGCGTCGCCCGTGACAAAGATGACTGGGATGCTGGCATCTCGGCAGGCGCCCAGCAGACGCTGGGCGTGCTTTACGGCCTCCCAACCCGAGGCGCCGCAGGCGCCCCTTGAGGTGTCCATGGCGTCCAGGATCTCCTTGCCCCGCGGGCCCAGGGTGCGCCAGTTGGTATCAATGATGATGAAGACCGGGCGCTGCCCGAAAGTCTGCTGGCTGCCCATGCCGGACTTGCCCAGCACCTGGCGGTCCTGCTCCGTGTAGATCTCCAGCCACCGCTTCATTTTGCCCTCCTTGCTACAGCTAGGGCGACCCGCCGGGTCGCCCCTACAGCTCACCTCTGCTAGATGCCTGGATTGTAACCAGACAACCGTGGGTCGTCAAGCGTAGGGGCGTATGGCCATACGCCCCTACCATAAGGCGCGGCGTTGCGCTAGAATCCGGTTGCACATCAATACGGCGTGACAGGAGGCCAGGTAATGGCTGAGAAACCAACCTCCGCAGAGGCGGAGGCGGTGTTAGTTACGGAAGAGCAGGAGAAGCTGGGCTACTGGACGGAGAAGAGTGGGGAGTACGTGCTCGTCTGGCACGACAACAACCAGATTGCCCTGCTGATGGACTCGCCGGACATTGGAGACAAGGTGCAAAAGGTGGTGGCCAAGCGGGAGAAGGACCTGGAGGAGGTCTTCCAGAAGACCGGCTGGCGGCCGCCGGGGCGGCAGGGGTAGAGACACGTAGGGGCGCCCCTACGTGTGTCCCACGGACCTGGGCTGTGGTTATCCCCCCTCGGCGGGGTAGACCAAGACCACAATGGCCACGCCGCTGCCGGGCTCGATAGGGGTGTCCATGCCCTGGAGGTCGCGGCTGTCCTCGTCGCCGATAAGCACACGCGAGGTGGGGCGCAGCCCGCCATCCGAGCTGAGCACACTGTAGCGGAAGCTATCGCCGTGCTTGTCCTGGAGGGCAGCCAGCAGGTCGCGCACCCTGGCGCCGGCGGGCAGTTGGACCTCCTCCGAGGACAGGCCCACCGCGTTCTGCACCAGTCCGATGTAGCGGACCTTGACCGGCATCGCGGCCGGTACCGACGTGTCGAGATTCTGGGGCTGCGTCTGCGACATGGCGCTACACGATGGGCTGGTAGACGCCCGCCCGCAGCAAGCTGTGGCGCAGGGAAACCCCGCCGACGATAAGCAGGATGCCAGCAATGGCCGCGGCCACCGAGGCCGAAGCCAGGGATACATCGCCCAGGTAGAGAATGGTAAAGATGGCCAGGGGCGCCACCAGGCCGGCGAGTATCACCCCGCCCAGGAAGGGCAGGCTAAGGTCACCCTTGGTGAGCTGCTGGATGGCTTGCCGGGCTGCCAGGGTGGAAGAGAGCATGGTGGTGATGTAGGCCAGGGCCAGGATAAGGGCCGTCACCATCAGGAGAAGCCCCGTCTGGTCCCAGGAGCCGCGCGCCTGAGCGGGGAGCCGGTCCGCCACGGCGCCGACCACCAGCAGAGCGCCCATGCCCGTGATCAGGGAAGAGGCGATGAACATGACGGGCAGCAGGGTGGAGTGCCAGGCGGGGATGGCCGGGGAGAAGGAGAGCAGGAAGCCGGTGTAGGCCATGACGCCCACCGCCGCGATGCCCGCAATGGCCTTGACCACGGTATCGTTAGCGTTTGGATTGCTGAGGGTGAGCAAGATGTGGACCACGGCGAACAGCAGGAACACGCCCACTATGAGCGCGCCCCGGCTGATCCACGAGGTGCCCGGGTTGGAGATCGCCCGCCAGGCCCGCTCGGGGCGGCCCAGGTCGGCTAGCAGCGCCAGGGCGCCCAGGCCGACCCCGATGACCCCGATAACGACGGCGGGGTACACGTTGAGCAGGATGCCCAGGAGGAAGGCCCCGGCGCCTCCACCGGCCAGGAAGAAGTCCAGCACGGCCAGCCAGCCCCACTCCCGTTGGGTCTTGAAATCGAGGGTGAACTCTTCTGTCGCCATTGTCTTACCCCTTAACTCAATCTGTCCGATCTGACCTATCCGTCGGATGTCTTAGACACGACCTACACTGGCCTAGGCGATGTAATAGACCGAAGGGTCGGTGCCCAGCTCGGCGCGGAGCTGGAAGGCGTGCCGGTCCCGCATGGCCAGCCGGGGCTCCGACTCCGGGTTGTCCAGGTCGCCGAAGATGCGGGCCTTGGTGATGCAGGTCTGCGAACAGGCCGGCTCCAGCCCCTGGGCCAGCCGGTGCTCGCACAGGGTG
>JACPQM010000017.1 GCA_016190505.1 Chloroflexota bacterium
GAGGTATTATGGCAAAAGCCAGGGTCCCCGTCAGATTCAGACGGACGACTTTTGAGGCAGGCTCCCTGTTGCGCCCCTACGTTGCCTTAGGAGTGATGCAGATGGGCCTCGCGGTGCACTTGTATGGGGAAGCAGCCTGTCCCGGTCTGGACATGGCCCGCCTGGTGGGTTATCTGAAAGGCTGGCTCCCCAGCCTGGAGGTGGACGTGCGGCCCACCCTTTTGCAGGCGCTTGTCGGGGACGGTCCCGCTATGGAGGCGCTGGCCCAGGGCTGGGCACGGGCCAAGGTCCGCCGGGCGGACAGGCCCCTGGAAAGATCGTTCGCCCCACTTTACGGCGAGGTCGCCTACGAGCGGCGGCGACTGTCTGGCGCCTCATCTGCCTGGGGCATCCTGTACGACGGCTTCGAAATAGCGTTGTTGCTTCGGCCCATGATTCCAGCCACGGAGCGCAACCTGGGGCACCTGCACATCGTGTTCACCCGCCAGATGTTGGGCACCTGGGAGGAGGCCGACCACCGCTACCACGCCAGGGTGGGCATCTACTCTTTCCCCTGTCTGCTGTCCGTGTCCGGCCTGACCGAGGCCCTGGCCAAGCCCCGGGAGTACCACCTGCTCCAGAGGCAGTACCAGGCGCTGGGCGTGCCTGACGCGGCCGCAGTGGAGTTGGAGCCGGCGTTCCGGGGCCGGACCATCCAGCCCGATGCCCCCCGGCTGACCGACATCATGGCCGGCTACGTAGCCCAGGCCCTGTTCTACCATCTGACGGGCGACCCGTTTTGCACCGACAAGGGCTGCCGGCTGTATAATGCCCACTGGCAGGAGGAGGCGTTGCATGCGCAGCTTAGCGCCCACTATGAGTTCTGCCCCCAGCACCAGCGCATGTTGAACGAGTTGTAGACCTCCGGTAAGAAGTCAAGGGGGTAGTTGAGAGGCTTGAGCCTGATGGGAGCGGTCCTTTTGGGAATGCGAAAATGCCCGGCGCAAAAGTGGGTTTGCGCAGGTCTCGTCGCAGAAGTTGGCGATGAGCTGGGGACCAGGGCTACTGGCGCCAGGAGGTTGGATGGGCCAGCGCCCCTTTGGTCCTTGGGGTTGGCAGCCCCAGCGCTATGCCATAACGGCCCTGCCCCCGTGACGCTGCTCCGGCGGTACATAGAGTCCCGACAGGTCGGGACGCAGCAGAGCATCGACCAGCCTGACCAGTCTCTTGTGGTGGTGTTTGGTGGCCTCTTTGTACTTGGCCTGGTAGTAGGCCGCATACTCCGGCTCATGCACCCTCACGGAGTTGGCCCCTTCCACCAGGTAGTACCTGAGGTAGGTGTTCCCCGTCTTGGCCAGGGGGGTCTCTTCGGCAATGAAATCTCCCGATTGATGGGACCGCCAGACCAAGCCGGCGAACTTGGCTACAGCAGCGTGATCTTCGAACCTATGGATGTTCTGGATCTCGGCCATCATGCCAGCAGAGTACACGGGACCCAGGCCTGGGACGCTGAGCAGGCAGGTGGCCAGGGGTATAGCCTTGAGTTCTCTAGCGATGAGAGCGTCCACTTGCCGCAACTGTGCGCTCAGGGTCTTCACGTTGGTCAGGGACACGCTCAACACCAGCCGCAGGGCGCTATCCTGGACCTTATCCAGGCGGTAGGAGTCTCGAGCTGCTTGTTGGAGCAGTTTGGCCACCTCGTCGGGCTGGGCGATGCGGCCATGGCCTTTACGAGCCAGGAAGGCGCTAAGCTCTTCCAGAGGCTTGGCGACCAGTTCGTCCAGAGAAAACTCTTCCAGCACCGCTTGACTGGTGGCCCCAAAGGGGTCTTTGAGGGGCGCTTGGACGCTGAACTCCGAGAAGGCGAGGTACATGAGGCCCAGAGTGTAGAGTTTCTCCCTGGTCAGCGTCTCCGAAAGGTGATAGCGGAAGCGGGTGAGCCGTTGCAGAGGTCCGTAGACCGCGTCTACGGCGAAGGGCGCCGGCAGAAGGCCCACGCGCAGCCACTGCGCTACGGTGCCAGCGTCGGCCTTGTCAGTCTTGTCTGTGGTCCCCAGGGCCCTCTTGAAGCTCAACGTGCGATGAGGGTTGAAGATGAAGACCTTGGTGGCCCAGGGACGCAACGCCGGGGCCTCGCTCAGGAAGCACGCCAGGTGCCAGCCATATATGCCGGTAGCTTCCATGCCCACCACCAGGGAAGTGGCCCCGTGGCGCTTGAGGCGCTGCACCACCGTTGTTACCAACTCCTCAGCGCCCGGCCGGCTGTTGGGGAAGGTCCAGCGGGGCATGGCGTCCCGGCCCAGGTGGTCCAGCAGACAGGCTGTGCCCGTCTTGAAGGCCATATCGAGCCCGAGGTGAAAAGGCTGGGTCCCTCCAGGGGTGTTGCCCGGGCTGACGCCCGACGGCACCGTGTTCTGAGCCTCAGACTGTGGATGCATTCACCCTCCTTTCCGCTGGGCCGGTACGGGGGAATCCCTGGGAGCCCGGTGAGAGCAACATCCTCGCAGCATGAGAACTTGCTGTCCATCCAAGGGTGCGCCGGATCCCGACCTGTCGGGACCACAGCCCGGAGGTCAATGGGCAGGAGAACAGCCTCCGCGTTAGAAGTGCCCACCGGGCCAGGGGGACAGTCTACAGAAGAAGTCAGTGCAACCAGGGTGGGCAGACCTGTCCCGTACCGGCCTGGCCGCTCCAGTATCCCAGGGTTCCCACGACTAGAACAAGGGGCCAGACCCTGTTCCAACACTGAATATACGAGGGTGGGTGAAGTGAAACGGAACCCACCACCTCCAAAGGCATGTGGCGAAGGACGTTGAACGAAGGTGGGTTCCGTCCCGATGAAATCGGGACACCCACCCTACTGGCTCTGCGGAAGGACGAGGCAATGATGGGGAAGGGAATTCCTAATCCACGGTTTAGAGATCGCCTCGTGACAGTTAAGTAGAATGAAAGCTGAAATCATCTCCATAGGCACTGAGCTTCTGCTCGGCCAGATCGTGGACACCAACTCCGCCTACCTGGCCGGGGAGCTGCCGGCCCTGGGTGTTGACCTCTACTACATCTCCCAGGTGGGGGACAACACGGGCCGCATCGCCGAGGTGCTGCGCCGGGCCTGGGCGCGTTCCGACCTCATCCTGACCACGGGCGGTCTCGGTCCCACCGACGACGACGTGACCCGAGACGCCGTCGCCCAGGCCCTGGGAGAGGAGATGCGCATCGTCCCCGAGCTGGAGGAGCACTTGAGGCAGTGGTTCTCTCGACGCACGGTAGCCATGCCCGAGCGCAACCTAAAGCAGGCTACCCTGGTGCCTTCAGCCCAGTCCTTGCCCAACCCCGTGGGCACGGCCCCCGGCTGGTGGGTGGAGAAGGAGGGCCACATCATAGCGGTCATGCCCGGCCCGCCCCGGGAGATGACTCGAATGTGGCGCAACGAGGTAGTCCCCCGCCTGCGGGAGCGTGTCACCGGCGAGATTATCCTGTCCCGCACCCTCAAGACCTATGGCGTCGGCGAGGGGACGGTGGACGAGATGGTCAGCCCCCATTCCCGCTCGTCCAACCCCACCATTGGCACCTACGCGAAACCCGATGGCGTCCATCTCCGGCTCACTGCCAAGGCGCCCACCTCAGAGGCGGCCCGCGCGCTCATCGCGCCGGTGGAAGAGAAGCTGCGCGAGATCTTCGGCGACCGCATCTGGGGCGCGGACGACGAGACCCTCGAGGGCGCGGTGGGCGATGCGCTGCGCTCGCGGAAGCTAACGCTGGCTACCATGGAGTCCTGCACCGGCGGGCTTTTGGCCAGCACCATCACCGACATGGCCGGCAGCTCCGACTACTTCAAAGGCGGTCTGGTCACTTACACAAACGAGGCCAAGATAGCTTACGGTGTGCCCGCGCAGCTAATCGAAGCCCACGGAGCGGTGAGCCAGCCGGTGGCCCAGGCCATGGCCCAGGCGGCCTGCCGCGCCCTGGGCGCCGACGTTGGGGTGAGCGTGACTGGCGTGGCTGGGCCGTCGTCGCTGGAAGGGAAGCCGCCGGGGACCGTATTCATCGGCCTGGCCTGGGGCGAGAAGGCCCGCGCCCACGATGTGTCGTTCCCCGGACAGCGGGCCGTGGTCAAGCGCCGGGCGACCACCGCCGCCCTTTTCCTGCTCCGCCGGTTCTTGCAGCAGGGCTAGCTGCCCTCACCCCTTCGACTCCGCTCAGGGCAAGCCCAAAGGGAGAGGGAAGAGCTTGTCTCCCCCAGGAGGGGCAGAGATGGGCAGCTACTTGACCTTCTGAATGGTGGCCACCCACTCCCGGGGGCCCTTCTGCGCGGACTCCCACTGGAAGCGCCCTTCCCGCTCGTGCATGAGCTGATAGTGCAGCGGGCGAGGGTCATGGTCGTTGACGAGCACCAGGGTCTGCCCCACGGCCAGGGCATCAAAGGCATCGAAGATCATGGGGTGCCGCTCCCACGGCGGCGTCTCCCGGACGTCCAGGGTCACAGTCTTCCCATCTTGGGTTGTCTTTCCTGTAGCCACGCTTACCTCCTGAGTCCGTAGGCCCCGATACATCGGGGCCCCAGCTTGACTAAGGAAAAGCGTAGCGCCCGCAAGGCAGACGGGGCAATCACAAAAGTTACAGGGCCTGCCAGCTACCCTGCCCAGCCTATTCAGGCCAGTTCTCCAGGGTGGCTGCCTCCCACTCGGCGTTGATCTGTTCTCCCTCCTGCCTCCTCGCCTGGTAACCCTCAATCAGCAGGCGGGTGAGCTCCTCCCGCTCCATCTGACTCAGTTTCTCGCGAATGGCGGCGGCAACGAAGGCGCTACGCTTGCGCTGACCAACCCGGGACTTCAGCGCCGTAGCTGTATCCTCCGGGATGGTAAAGTTAAGCCTCACCGTCTTCATGGCCTTACGCTCCAATGTCATGAGCACACACCCCGCCGCCATGCCGCGCCAGAGGCGTGCGCTCATTGATTATCCCCAGTACCAGTAAGCATAGTCTGGGCACGTAATCTGTCAACATTTGAATGCACGGCTTCCAGGGGAACAGGACCTTGGCTACAGTACCATGGGTAGGGACAAGGTCTGCCTACCCGAACCCCAGCCCCTTCTCCTTGAGGCTCACGAAGCGGCCCTGGCCAATGACCAGGTGGTCCAGCACATCAATATCCAGGAGCTTGCCGGCGGCCACCGCCTGCCGGGTAAGCTCGATGTCCTCGGCGCTGGGCGCCGGGTCTCCGGAAGGGTGGTTGTGCACCAGGATGATGGCGGGGCAGTTCTGCCGGACGGCGTCACGGAACAGCTCAGCCATGCGCACCAGGGAGGTATTCACGCTGCCCTTGTACACTGGAGGGATGGCCAGGACGTGATTGCGGGTATCGAGCAGGACCACGCGTATCTCCTCCTGCTCCAGCAAGGCCATCTCCGAACCGAGGAGGTTGTTCACGTCACTGGGTGAGCGCACAGTGGGCCGGTCCTGAGGCTGAGTGGCCACCAGGCGCCGGCCCAGCTCCAGCGACGCCTTCACCTGGGCCACCTTGGCGGGCCCCAGGCCATGATGCTGCTCGAGCTCACCAAAGCTGGCCCGGGCCAGCCCGGGCAGGCCATCGTAGGCCGACAGGAGGCGAGCGGCCATGTTTAGCACGCTTTCGTTGTCCGCGCCCACACGCAGGACTATGGCCAGCAGCTCGGCATTGCTCAAGCTGTCGGCGCCATAGTCCCGCAAGCGCTCGCGGGGCCGCTCGCCAGTCGGCAGGTCCCGGATGAGGGGCCGGTACTCCAGACCGGGCCCCCGTCCCTCCGCGGCGGACCTACTTGATCTCGACGACCGCCCCCGCGTCCTTGAGTTTGGCAGCGGCGGCGTTGGCCTCATCCTTGGACACAGCCTCCTTGACTGCCTTGGGGGCAGCCTCCACCAGGTCCTTGGCCTCCTTGAGGCCCAGGGTGGTGAGCTCCCTAACCGCCTTGATGACGTTGATCTTGGTGGGACCGATCTCCTTGAGAATGACCGTGAACTCGGTCTGCTCCTCAACGGGCGCAGCCGGAGCTGCGGGACCGGCGGCCGCGGCCGGCGCAGCGGCGACGGCCATGGGCGCGGCCTTCACGCCCAGCTCTTCCTCTAGCGTCTTGATCAGGTCCGCTAGCTCGATCACCGTCATGCTCTTGATCGCGGCCACCATCTCTTCTTTAGTCACTGGTTCCTCCTAGCTGTTCAACTCTGGCCTGTAGCAGCCAGAGAAGGTTCTGCACGGGTGCGGACAGCACGCCCATGAGCCCGGATATGGGCCCCTGGATGCTGCCCAACAATTGGGCGATGAGCACCTCCCTGGGCGGTAGTGTGGTCAGCTTCTCCAGGTCGGCAGACGAGTAGGCGCGGCTGTCAATCAGGCCGCCATATACCTCCAGGGGCAACTTGGTGGTGCGGATGAAGTCCTGGATGGCTTTGGTCGCGGCCACCGGGTCCGCCGCGCCCAGGGCCAGGGCGGTAGGCCCCTGGAGCAGCGAGGCCAGGGCCTGCTTGCCGGCCCGCTCTGCCGCCAGCTTGGTCAGGGTGTTCTTGACTATCCGGTAGCGTACACCTTGCGCCCGGAGCTGCTTGCGGAGCTGAAAGAGATCGGCCACCTTCAGGCCCCGGTACCCGGTAGCAATGATCACGGGCGCCTGCGAGAGGACCTGCTCCAGCTCGGCTACTTCCTTAACCTTGTCCTCGGACGGCATACTCCTCCTCCGGGCCAGAAATGAAGAGAGTCCCCGGGCAGACAGCGCCCAGGGACTCTCCTGAGTCGTTCGTCCGCCTCGGCGGGCCTCATTAAGTCCCCCGATGAAATCGGGGGACACCCGCTGTCTCTGGCCGATGCTATGTTACCGGTGGTGATGTCCTGAAGTCAAGCAGGGCTATCCTACGCCGCGGCTTTGGCCAGGGCCAGGGTGGCGTTGAGGTCCAGGGGAATGCCCGGCGCCATGGTGGTGGTCAGGTAGGCGCTACGGACAAACTGGCCCTTTACCCCTGCGGGCTTGTTCTCCACAACCGCGGTAAGCAGAGCCGAAAGGTTCTCCAGCAGCTTGGCCTCGGCGAAGCTGGCCTTGCCAATGGGCACGTGCATTATCGAGGTGCGGTCCACGCGGAACTCCAGCCGGCCCAGGCGGGCCTCCTTGATGGCCTGGGGAAGGTCCTGCGGCTGCACAATCGTGCCAGACTTGGGGTTAGGCATCAGCCCCTTGCGACCCAGGATACGGCCCAGGCGGCTGACCTTGGGCATCATATCCGACGTGGCCAGGGCCATGTCGAACTCAAGCCAGCCCTCCTCAATCTTCTTGGCGATGTCGTCAGCGCCCACATGGTCGGCCCCAGCGTCCTCGGCAATCTTGGCCGCTTCCCCCTGGGCAAATACCAGCACGCGCACCTGTTTGCCCAGGCCTGCGGGCATGATGGCAGTACCCCGCACCTGCTGATCGGAGCGGCGGGGGTCAACGTTGATGCGCATGTGCAGTTCAACAGTCTCGTCGAACTTGGCGGTGGCCATCTTTTTAACCAGCGCCACAGCCTCGTCGGGAGGGTACTGCTTCCCCGGCTCGACGACCTTGGTTGCCTCCAGATAACGCTTGCCTCTGTGCGCCATCAGTCCTCTACCTCCAGGCCCATGCTGCGGGCGGTGCCCTCTACAATGCGCATGGCAGCCTCTATGCTCTGTGCGTTCAGGTCTTGCATCTTGGTCTGGGCAATCTCCCGGACCTTGGCCCGAGCAACCTTGCCAGCGACGGCAGTCCCTGGCGTAGCGCCGCCCTTCTCCACTGCGGCGGCCTTCTTCAGCAGGTCTGAGGCCGGCGGGCTCTTCAAAGTGAAGGTGAAGGAGCGGTCCTCGTAGATGGTTATCTCTACGGGTACGATGGACCCCGTCAGGTTGGTCGTGCGGGAGTTGTAGTCCTTGCAGAAGGCCATGATGTTGACGCCGTGCTGGCCCAGAGCTGGGCCTACGGGGGGGGCAGGTGTCGCTTGCCCCGCCGGAAGTTGAAGCTTGATAACAGCCTTTACTTTTCTGGCCACGGTCTATACCTTTCTTACCGCGGAGAGGTCCAGTTCCACCGGGGTTTCCCTACCCAGCAAGGACAGGAGCACTCGCACCTTGCCCCGGTCAAGGTTTATCTGGTCAACTATACCGGTCATGTCGGCGAAGGGACCTTCCCCGATAATCACAGTCTCGCCTTTGATGAAAGGCACCTTCAACCGGGGCGGTTCCTCCCGCTGGCGTAGGATAGTCTTGACCTCGGACTCCTCCAGGGGCACTGGCTTGTCCCCCGCGGTGACGAAGCCGGTGACACCCGGAGTATTGCGGACCACGTACCACGTCTTCTCGTCCATGACCATTTCCACCAGCACGTAGCCAGGGAAAAGCTTGCGAGTGACCGTGCGTTGTTTGCCTTCCTTGACCTCGATGACCTCTTCTGTAGGCACCACCACCTGGAAGATCTTGTCCTTCACATCCATGGACTCGATGCGCATGAGCAGGTTCTTCCTGACCTTGTCCTCATACCCGGAGTAGGTATGTATGACATACCAGCGGCGCTGCTCTGTCTGTACCAACGGTCCCTGCACCATGCTAATCACCCATGAGGAATCGCATGAGCTCCGTGAAGACCAGGTCAATCACACCCAGAAACAGCCCTACGGTTACCGCGACCGCAACAACCATCACTGTAAGACGCGTTATCTCCGGCCGGCTGGGCCACACCACCTTCCGCAGCTCGGATATGATCTCGCCAATGAGGTGAAACCGGCCAGGCCTGACAATCGCCAAGGGGCTGGATTACCTCACTTCCCGGTGGACCTGGTGGTTGCGGCAACGCGGGCAGTACTTCTTGAGCTCGATCCTCCGCGGGTCGTTCTGCTTGTTCTTGTTGGTATTGTATGTCCGTTCGTGGCACTGGCCACAAGCGAGGGTAATGAGCACGCGGTTCCCCGCCTTCTTCGCCATGCTACTCCACGACCTTGGTGAACACGCCGGCGCCCACCGTCCTGCCACCCTCGCGCACCGCGAATCGGAGGCCCTCCTCCAGAGCTATGGGATACATCAACTCCACGGTCATGCGCAGGTTATCGCCAGGCATCACCATCTCCACGCCCTCGGGCAGGGCTATGGAGCCCGTGATGTCGCAGGTGCGGATGTAGAACTGGGGCTTGTAGCCGGTGAAGAACGGGGTATGCCGGCCACCCTCCTCCTTGGTCAACACGTACACCTCAGTCTGTGCCTTGGTGTGGGGCTTGATCGAGCCGGGCAGGGCTATCACCTGGCCACGCTCCACATCATCACGCTCGAAGCCGCGAAGGAGCAGGCCAACAGCGTCGCCGGGCTCAGCCTCGTCCAGCATCTTGTGGAACATCTCGACGCCGGTGACCACGGTCTTCTTGGTCTCGCCCAGCCCCACCACCTCGATCTCAGCGCCGGTCTTGATAGTGCCGCGCTCCACCCGGCCAGTGACCACGGTGCCACGGCCCTTGATGCTGAACACGTCCTCAACGGGCATGAGGAAGGGCCTGTCCTTGGCGCGGACCGGAATGGGGATCCACTCGTCCACGGTATTCACCAGTTTCCAGATGGCGCCGCACCACTGGCACTCCTGCTTGCCGCAGCCGCACTGAAGGGCCTTGAGGGCGCTGACGTGGATAATGGGGGTCTCGTCCCCGGGGAACTCGTACTTGTTGAGGAGATCCCTCACCTCGAGCTCGACGAGCTCCAGGAGCTCCTTGTCCTCCATGAGATCTACCTTGTTGAGGGCCACCGCGATGCGGGGCACCTGCACCTGGCGGGCCAGCAGGACGTGTTCGCGGGTCTGGGGCATCGGTCCGTCGGGGGCACTGACCACCAGAATGGCGCCATCCATTTGGGCTGCACCGGTAATCATGTTTTTCACGTAGTCGGCATGTCCAGGGCAGTCCACGTGCGCGTAGTGGCGCTTCTCCGTCTCGTACTCCGTATGGGAGATAGGAACGGTGAGGATCTTGCCCGTGCCTCTAACCACACCCCCCTTAGCGATGTCCTCGTAGGAGCGGTACTTGGCGAAGCCGGACTTGGACAGGACGAGAGTGATGGCGGAGGTAAGAAGGGTCTTCCCGTGGTCTACGTGCCCTATTGTCCCCACGTTCACGTGGGGTTTTACCCTCTCGAACCTCTGCTTTCCCATATGGATAACCTCCTTAGAATCATGGAGCCCACAACCAGATTTGAACTGGTGACCCCGCCCTTACCAAGGGCGTGCTCTGCCGCTGAGCTATGTGGGCCCGCAAAACCACCACGACTGGTGGCGGGGGCAGGATTCGAACCTGCGTAGCCGTTTGGCGCCAGATTTACAGTCTGGTGGTATTAGCCGCTCACCCACCCCGCCTGGATAACCAGGGCACAGCCCGAGAGGGGATTCGAACCCGCTAACCTACCGATTACAAATCGGTTGCGCTGCCATTGCGCCACTCGGGCACAGCTTCCAAGAATAATAAGTATAGGTAGCGCCAGGGGCAAAAGTCAAGGGCTAGGCCGCCCGAAAACGGCGAGTCATTATGTCTAGCCGGCAAGCTCTCCAATCCCCAGAGTGCAGCCGGAGCAAGACGGGGCCAGCGACATGAGCGTCATGCCTCACAGGTTTGAGCCACCAAGTGCCTGGCCTTGAGCAACACCCCACCCACCGGCCTGGAGCGGGGGGCTAGGCATTCTCAGCTAGGCCACCGTGATCGGATCCTGCCGGATACGCCGGAACTCCTTGACCAGGTCAGGGTGGGGAGCCCCATCCTGGTTCTGGGCCAGGAGCTCTTCCTGGGGGCCCTGACGGTACCAGCGGCGCAGGACCTGGGCGGTGGTCTCGGGCAGCGTGTCTATGACCTGCGTGCCGAAGCCAATTTCCGCTCCCGCCTGGTCCATAGGAAGCCGCGAGCGGCGCGGATAGACGTGCATGTGCCAGCGGTAGTACTGGCGCGCCTGCTCCGCGACGCGGAAGGGCGCCATATGGGTGGCAATGTTCAAGTTGGTCACGCCCATGTAGAAGAACAGCGCCGGGAACACCCCCAGGGCGGGCCACACGATGTGGCGACGTTGGTCGGGAGTGGTCTGCAGGATGTGCGCCACCGGCTCCTTAGGGTAGATGATTACCTCGTTGGACGTTGTAGGAGCGAAGCTGGCGGCGATGAACACGTCGTTGTCGTAGATGACACGGCTGCCTTCGGCCCGCTCCTCGTCGGCCAGCATGTCGAAGGGGTTGCGTCCATGCCGCTCCCAAAGGGCGTGGCAGCGCTCTACTTCTCGCTCCTGCCGGATAGGCATAGCCCAGGTGGCGCTCTTGCGCTGGGAGTGGGGGTGCTGCTGGGAAGCACCGGCGAAGGCGCCCCAGTTGGTAAAGTCCATGAAGGCCAGCACCTCGGGGTCCCGAGAGCAGCGCAGGGCCAACTCGTAGGAGGACTCCACCATGCGCTCCAGGTCGTCAAAGTAGAGGTCAGAGAGCAGCAGCTTGTGCTCTCCAAAGGGCGGGTATATGGTCACCCAATCGTATTTCTCCCAGGGATACAGGTTGGGCACAGACACCCCACCGCACGGGTGCTCTATGCGCGGGCCAGGCGTCTTCTCCCGATAGGCGCAGAAATCGCAGGAGGTGGCTGGGTGGATGCTCAGGTCCGTGGAAATCGCCACCTTGCGCCGGGCGCGGTCCTGGGAGATCTTGGCCAGGTTCCCGGTTAGCGGGTCTACCCGCGTCAGGTAGGTGACCTGCTTGGTTTCGCCGTTGACACTAAATGGTGCGCTGAGGCCGCTGAACTCGTGGAGGAGCACTACCGGCCTCGTTGCCTGAACGCCAGTTGCAACATGACTAGACCAATCATACCAAATTCCATGTCTCGTTGCTCCCCTCCTTACTGACTGGTTGGCGCCGATGCTAGCACCGCCTGGTGGGCCTGTCAAGGGAACAGTGTTCAGGGTCAGTCATCCTGATTGTGCGCCCGCCACGTCGGGCGTGCAATAGCTCCAAGGGATGAACTGGGCCTCACCCAAATGGGTGAAGATGGGGATATAATAGCCTGCGTGATAGACATAGGCGCGCTCCGGAGCTTGCCCTATTTCTCCCGGCTCAAGGAGGCCGAGCTCAGAGAGGTGGCCCGGCTGGTGCAGGCCGTCACCCTGACTCGGGGCGAGGTCCTGCTCACCGGTGGCGAGCCTTGCCCCGGACTCTACTTCGTAGTCTCGGGATCGCTCAAAGTGTTTCAAGTATCCCCCGAGGGCCGGGAGCAGGTCCTTATGGTGGCGGGTCCGGGCCAGAGTTTCAATGACGTCCCCGTCTTCGACGGGGGGCCCAACCCCGCCAGCGTCGAGGCCCTGGAGCCGTCCGCCGTGGGCCTGGTGCCCAAGGAGGCCATCGAGGACCTGGTCCGGCGGTACCCTGAAGTCGCCCGGGGCATGCTCCAGGTGTTCGCCCGCCGCCTGCGCTTGCTGGTCTCCCTGGTAACGAGTCTATCGCTACTCAGCGTGGAAGGCCGGGTGGGCCAGGTGCTCCTTACCTTCTCCGACACCGCACCCCAGCCTCGACCTCGCCTGCGGGTCTCCCAGCAGGACCTGGCAGCCATGGTCGGTACTACCCGCGAGGTGGTCGCCCGCTCCCTGCGGGCCCTGGAGGAGGCCGGCGCCGTCAGGCGCCTTCAGACGGAGATCGAGGTGGTGGACAGGAAACGCCTGGCCGAGATGGTGGAGCAAGCCTTCAAATAGCACTCAGCCGCTACATAAGTCACTGTCACGCCGGTCAAGCGCACCTATTATGGCTGGTAGTCTTATCGGACCAGGCATGGAAGGAGGCCCTCGATGGCACAGCTAGACGTAAGGCCGGACATCGAGAAAGGGGGGGACCCCTTCAACAAGATCATGGTGACGGTGAATACGCTAAAGCCCGGAGAAACCCTGGAGGTCATCGCGCCCTTTGAGCCATTCCCGCTGTACGACGTGATGGAGTCGAAGGGGTTTACCCACAGCTCTGAGCCGACCCCTGACGGCTCGTGGAAGGTGGTCTTCACCCGCCGCAAGTAGCGGGGAGGCGCCGTGATAGTGGTGGTGGAGCACGTGCCCTGGGAGCACCTGGGGCTATGGGCGCCGGAAGTGGAAGGGCGTGGCCTGCGGGTGCGCCCAGTGCGCCTCTACGACGGCGAAGGGTTCCCCGACCCAGGTGATGTCCGCGCGGTGGTGGTGCTGGGTGGGCCGATGAACGTCTACCAGGAGGCCAAGTATGCCTTCCTTGCCCAGGAGGACCGGTTCATCCGTGAGGTAGTGGGGCGAGGCATCCCGTATCTCGGAGTGTGCCTGGGGGCACAGCTTCTGGCCAAGGCCCTGGGAGCGCGAGTGTACGCCAGCTCGGTGAAGGAGATCGGCTACTACTCCCTGGAGCTGACTGACGCTGGCCAGTCCGACGCACTTCTGGCTGGGGTGCCCAACCCCTTCACCGCTTTCCAGTGGCACGGCGACACCTTCGACCTCCCCGGCGGCGCCGAGCTGCTGGCCACCTCGGCCACCTGCCCGCACCAGGCCTTCAGGTATGGGCAGAAAGCATATGGCCTCCAGTTCCATCTCGAGGCTGGCCCCGAGATGGTAGCCGACTGGAGCCGTCGCTATCCCAGGGAGTTGGCCTCGGTGGGCCTGAACGCGCCGACCCTGGAAGCTGCCGCCACCCAATACGAAGAGGGGCTCCGCCGGCTGCGGCAACTGGTGCTCGGCAACTTCCTGTCCCGACAGGTCGGGGTTCGACTGGCGGCAGCCCAATAAACTCGGAGGTGTCGTGGTGAGTGGACCGTTGATTGCCAAGGATATGACCGTGCGGGACGTGCTGACCCGCTACCCGCACCTGGTCTCCGTGTTCGAGGCCCATGGCCTCTCAGGGTGCGGCGGACCTGGCGGGCCAGTGGAGCCGATAGCCCTCTTCGCCTCCATTCACAAGGTGGACCCGCAGGCCCTGTTGCGCGAGCTCAACGACAAGGCTTTGCTCGGCGGGCCGCCGGCCCAGGCGCAGGAGGCTGACCAGCCGCCTGGCAGCCACTACCGGCTGTTCCTGAAAACCAGCCTGGTTCTAGCGGTGTTGGTGGGTTTTGCCCTGGGCGTTATCGCCCTGGCCAGCCGTACCCGGCTGCTCCCCCTGGGCTGGTACGGGGAATGGGTGCCCGTGCACGGCCACGTACAGCTCTACGGTTGGATAAGCCTGTTCCTGATGGGGGTGGCCTACCAGGTATTGCCGCGCTTCGTGGGCCGTCGGCTGCTCAGCCAGCGTCTGGTGCTGGGCTCGTACGGGCTGGTGCTGGGGGGCATCGGCCTGTGGTCGGTGGGCAGCCTGATGGGCGAAATGTGGGTGCAGGTGGCCGCGGGCGTTCTGGAGGTGGCTGGGGCTGCCCTTTTCGCCACCACCATCTGGGACCTCGCCTTCCAGGGCACCGAGGAGTTCTTCAGCCTCTATCTGGGCACGGCGGCGCTGTGGTTCCTGGTGGCTACCGCCCTGGGCGTGGTGGGAAGGTTCCCGGGCCAGGCACACTTCCGGGCCGCCTCGGAGCACCTGTTCCTGGTCCAGTTCACCGGTATGTTCATTTTGGGCGTAGCGCAGCGGACCCTGCCTTTCTTCCTCGGGCTGCGGTCCAGCCCGCAGTCCCGCTTCCTGGCGGTGTGGTTCATGCTTAACCTGGGCGTGGCGCTGCGGGCGCTGGGGCTGGGTATGCCCGGCGCCGACAAGCTGGCGCTGTTCGGGAGCATTGTCGAGGGCCTGGCGCTGGTCCTGTTCATCTACCTCCTGAACATCTTCAGGCGTAGCCAGCCCGGCCAGGCACCGCCAGGCGAGGGTACGTTCGGCTGGTTCGTGCGCACCGCCTTCCTGTGGCTGGCCGTGGCGGTGGCCCTGGAAATGGTCCTGGTCGTCCGCCAGCTCACCACGGGCCTCGAGCCCACCCTCGGACAGCTTACCTCTTTCCGCCACGCCTTCGCCCTGGGCTTTGTGACCATGGCCATAATCGGCATGGCCTCGCGCATCGTGCCCGTGTTCGAAGGGCGGCACCTTCGCTCGCCCTGGCTGCTCTCGGTGACTTTCTGGGCCCTCAACCTGGGCCTGGCGGCGCGCTTGGCCGGAGAGCTGTGGCAGCCGGCATCGAGCCTGCTCGTGCCTTCTGGCATAGTGACCTGGGCGGCACTGGCCTGCTTCGTCTATAGCGTTTGGCCCAGCCTGAAGCCGGTGGCGGCTTCCCCAGCGGCGGCGCCTACTGCCCTGGTGACTGCGACCATGAACGTGGCCGAGGTGGTGGACCGCTACCCGGGCACCCTGGACGTGTTCCTGCGCCGGGGCTTTGCCCCGCTCAAGGACGAGGCGCTACGGCGGACAATGGCCACCCGAATGACCATACAGCAGGTCTGCGCCATGCATTCGGTAGACCTCGACAGCCTGCTGCGTGAGCTCAACGAGGCAGCGGCGGCAGGACCGGCGACACCCGAGCCGGCGCCAGCCGTCAAGACGGCGAGCTAGCCACAATCCGCCACCTGAATGTGCAGGTCGGGTTTCCCAACCCGACCCACACGGCGCGGGCACCGATTATCAGGGCCCTGCGAGAGGCAACCGCTGCAGATCCCAAGAACGGCAAGGCCCTCGTGAAGACCCCCGATGGGCAAACCGCGACGTGCACGGGGTTGCAGCAATATGTCATGCCACGGTCCGGAGACGAGATACGGGCCAAGGTCACCTACAAAGACGGGAAAGCGCTGCAGGCCCGCTTCGATCGCAGCATTGCGTAGCGCCTGCGGGGAATAACGAAGTGGACCAAAAGCTACTCTTGGGCCACCTTGATCCGCCATCTCTCAGTGTAGGTCGTCCCGACGCGTCCCGATGAATCGGGACCTACGCGGGGCGGGCAGGTTGCCCCGATGAATCGGGGTGCCCTACGAGAGGCAACCGCTATTCCTGCAAATGGTTTGTTCTCGCCCAACCAGGTGAGAAAAGTGCCCTTACCGGTAGACATAATAGGTGGCGGACTTCGGACGAGAACCTGGCTTGACAACCATGGGGCGTAAACCTATCATCCTTGCATCATACTGTGCTGCAAGGAGGGGCTCGTGCGAACTGTCAAAATCGTAGGGCCGCAGGAGCGTGTGGACGAGCGGGATACTCCGCATCCCAGAATGCAGCGTGGCGAACTGGGCCAGCGCCTGTTGAGGCTACGGACGTCGCCCTCCAAAGACCCCTTCCGTAGAATAGTGCGTTCCAGCAACGCCACCGATCGGCGCAACTGCCTCACCTGGGTGATGGGCAATACCCCTGATGGGGCAGTCAACCCCGAGCGGACTGAGGTGCCGGACCCGGTGGCTATGGCGAAAAGGATCAAGGGGGTGGCCAGGTTCCTGGGTGCAGATGTGGTAGGCATCACCTATCTGGACCAGGCCTACGTCTACTCTCATCGCAGTGGAGACAGTGCCTCCCGGGGTGAAAAGGATGGCGATGAGGTGAAACTGCCGCACCGCTACGCCATATGCCTGGGCACTGCCGGCGACTATAACATGTACCGGGCCAACCCCAGCCGGATCAGTGACGCGGAGTATAGCGTGGGTAGCGCACTGACCTGCGTCATAGGCTTCAATCTGGCGGCGTACATCCGGGAAATGGGGTATCCGGCGATGGCCCACGATTCCGGCCACAACGACGTCAACCCCATCCCTCTGGCTTTGATGGCTGGACTGGGAGAGCTCGGCAGGAACGGCCTGCTCATCAACGAAAAGTACGGTCCGGGGCTACACTTGTTTGTGGTCACCACCGACCTCCCCCTGGCCGTGGACCACCCGGTGGATGTGGGCGTCGAGGACTTCTGTAGATCGTGTGAGAAGTGCGCTCGTCTCTGCCCTTCTCACAGTATCCCGTTTGGAGACAAGAAGGAAGTCCACAATGGCGTGGAGCGGTGGCGGATCAATGTGGACTCCTGCTACAAGCTCAGGGCCTTTCACGCGGACCAGTGGGAGGTCTGTCAGACCTGCGTCGTCGTGTGCTGCTACTACAAGCGGGACACCTGGTGGCACAGCCTGGCCCTGTGGCTGGTCAAAGGGACGCCAATACCTCTGCGGCAGCTCGTGGTCAAGCCCCTGCTGTGGGTTGACGACCTGATCTGGGGGAAAGAGCCGCACTACAGGGTACGGTGGTTGGACTACGATAGCGCGTACACCCCGGAAGAGAAGCCCTGCAAGGTCCCCGGCTGTGTGGCCCACAGTCCAAGCTGGAAAGGGAAGAAGGCGCGGGGTAGGGCGAGGCAGATCGCTGTCCAGGCCAAGGGATGACGGATCGGGCCAGGCCTCTCTTGATCGTGAGCTCATGACCCGGGGGCAGTTTGCCTTAAGCATGGAGGTGGACCCAAGATGGCACATGTAATCGCCGAACCGTGCGTCAACGTTAAGGACGGCGCCTGCATTGACGTCTGTCCGGTGGGTTGTATCCACGGCAGGCGAGATGACGAGCAGTTCTACATTGATCCCGAGGACTGCATCGAGTGTGGCGCCTGCGTCCCGGCCTGCCCGGTGAAGGCGATCTTCCCAGATGACGCGATTTCAGAGAAGTGGAAAAGCTTCGTGGGGAAGAACGCCTCATACTTCAAGATGTTGGCCGCTGAGCCAACTGCTGCCGGCAGACCCGGCAAGACGTGACGCCGCGGTCCCAAGCATCACGGCGCCATAGCCCCATGATCTAGGTCCCGTGCGTGGCCCGTCGCCGAAATCCGCACCTGTTTACCGCACCTGGCTGTACTCGGTGACCTGGGGGACATATCAGCGCAAGCTAGAGTGCTTGTCCTCCCCTCCCCTCACGCTGGCCCAGCGCCATCCACACCCGGAAAGGGTCACTTATCGAACTTAGCTTGTACTTGACATCCCAATCACGGAGTGGTACAAGCTTGGTATTTCCCGAACGGGCCGACAGGGGCGCCATGCTCGGCGGGGTGTTGGGCGGGGGAGCAGGCACGAGCCTTCGCGGCAATGCTGGCGCTTGCGGTGGCGGCGCGCGGGTCTCGGCTCTGGTGCGGGCAGGCTGGGCCATGGCCCCTTGCAGTAAGCCGGAGGCGACCTATGAGACATCGGCGCATCTTGGCAATTGTGGTCATGCTGGGTCTGGCTTTAGCCGCTTGTGGCCCGGCAGCCTCGCCCACGTCGGCGGTTACCCCGACATCCGCACCCGCTGTCCGGGCGACCGCAGCGCCGGCGACCTCTACACCACTACCGGGGGCAACGGCTCAACCCAGTGCTACGCCGCGGCCGACTTCTACACCCACCACGGTAGCTGTTGTCAAGGCAAAGACTGGGGGAGTCCTCAGAGTGTCCATGATCGAAGACCCCCCGGCCTGGGATGCTATGGCGACGTCCAACTCCGCGCCGGTCCTTCGCGCGCTTAACGGGGTCGTTTTCGACACGCTGGCTCGGACTGGAGGCTCGGCGCCACCGAAGTCCTGTTCCTTCGCCATCGAAAAGAACCTGGCCGCTAGCTGGAAATACCTGGACCCACTGACACTGGAAATCAAGATTCCTCAGGGGGTCAAGTTCCAGAACAAGCCTCTGGTGAATGGGCGCGAGCTTACCGCGGAGGACGTGGCCTACAGCCTTCGGCGGTTGCTCAAGGTCAACCTCCGGATGAGCACTATAGTCCCATACATAGCCGGCATCGAGGCGAAGGATGGTAATACCGTAGTAATCTCCCTGACAAAACCTCATTCGGGGATCACCTCGGCGGCCTTTCTGGGCAACAAGTACACCAGTGGTATCCTTGCCAAAGAGTCTGGGGGGACCAAGGAAAGCTGGGCCGACCCCTATACCTCGTGGGTTGGCACCGGTCCCTTCATGTTCCAGCAGTACCTCAATGGTGTGAGGACCATCTTTGAGAGAAACTCCGGCTATCGAAAGCCTGGCCTTCCCTACTTGGACCGGATAGAGTTCCCGATTATGCCCGATGCTGGCACACGGACCGCAGCCCTGAGATCGGGGCGGGTTGATGCCAGCACTCAGTTCGGCCTGTCTTGGCCCATGGTCCGGGAGCTCGGGACGACATCCCCAAGCATAAAGGTATTTCAATGTCCAGGGTTCTCACAGGCCATGAGCTCGTGGCGGATAGACGAGCCGCCCTTCAACGATGTGCGGGTACGCCGGGCGGTGAGCATGCTTCTAGACCGGAAGGCGCTGGCTGAGAAGGTGTGGGAGGGGCAGGCAACCGTCGTTGCCCTGGGCTCCTCCCAAATAGACCCCAGCTTTCTCGACGTGGAGGGGTTCCCACCGGAGACGCGCAAGTACCTCGAGTACCGGCCCGAGGAGGCGATGCGTCTGCTGGCCGAGGCCGGCTATCCAGGTGGCAAGGGTCTGGAGGTTGCCTTTACCCACACCATGGCCCACCCTCGGTCTTTCATCGAGTGGTCGGAATTCCTTATTGCGGCAATGGGCCGAGCCGGAATCACGGTCAAGCCTACCTGGATGGAGTACGGCCGGTATTCGACCACCTACACGAGGGGGGACTTCCATAGTTTGGGGACGGGCGGTCTGAGTGCCTCGGACCCATACATAGTCTTTGAACTGTGGCTGAGCACGGCTAGCGCGGCTCAGAACAAGCCCAGGGTAAAGGACCCGGAGCTGGACCGCCTCATTGCGGAGTTTACGGGGACCATTGAGGAGGCCAAGGCCAAGGAGTTGGCCCGCCAGATACAGGTGCGTATCGTTGATCAGGTCTACGTCCTGGTTTCGCCACTGCCTTACACCTACGCCGTTTGGCAACCCTGGGTGCATGACTACCTTCTTGCCGATGAGCCTTCCTCAGGGCTCTGGGCGGAGAAGGTCTGGCTAGATAGATAGAGCACATCTGTCAGGCTACTAGCCAGTGTTGGCTGGATATGGCGCGTCTTAGTCTGTCGGCGGAGGCCCCCCTATGAAAAACCGGTCATTTGAAGCGTGGGCGTTCACGCTGGCACTGGTCCTGGCTGCTTGCGCCCAGGCAGCCACTCCCAATCCCACCCCCACTACGGCTCCCGCGGCGAAAGCGACCTCCACAGCTACCCCTGGGTCTGCCCCTGTTGTACGCACGCCCACGTCTCCGCCAGGGGTGACCGTCCAACCAAGTCCTACGCCACGACCAGCTTCCGCACCCACAGCGCCAACCACGATCAAGCCAAAGTATGGGGGAGTCTTCAAGGTGCCCACCATTGGAGACCCTCCACTGTGGGATGCCATGGTGTTGCCCTCCGCTTCGCCGCACTTCCGCTTGCTCAACGCCATGGTTTTCGAGGTTCTGGCCCGGCCTGGCGGCTCGGCCCCGCCGGACCCCTGTTCCTATGCTATCGAGAATAGCCTGGCCAGTAGCTGGAAGTACCTGGACCCAACGACACTGGAAATCAAGGTCCATCAGGGAGTGAAGTTCCACAACAAGCCCCCGGTCAACGGGCGGGAGCTTACCGCTGAGGACGTAGCCTATAGCCTGCGGCGAGTGGTCAAGCTGCACCCCCGGATGACCCCAGCAGCCGCCTACATAGAGAGCATTGAGGCCAAAGACAGGTATACCGTGGTGATCTCCCTGAAACAACCCCATGGAGGGTTCACCGCTTCTGTCTTTCTGGGTAACGTTTTTGCTGGTGGTATCCTGGCCCCAGAGTCGGGAGGGACCAAGGAAAGCTGGGGCGACCCCTCCACTTCCTGGATAGGGACGGGCCCCTTCATGTTCCGGCAACACCTGCCGGGGGTAAAAGCGGTCTTCGACAGGAACCCCAACTATTGGAAGGCCGGGCTTCCCTATGTGGACCGGATAGAAATCCCCATAATGCCAGACCCCAGCACGCGGCTCGCAGCTTTGAGGGCGGGCAAGCTGGACGCGCACACCCGTTGGGGCCTTACCTGGGCTTTGGTTTCGCCGCTGAAGGCGACTTCCCCTGAGGTCAAGGTCCTTGCCTGTCCCGGGATGTCACAGGTCTTGAGCTCCTGGCGGATAGACGAGCCACCGTTTGACGACGTGCGGGTGCGCCGTGCCGTGAGCATGCTTCTGGACCGGAAAGCGCTGGCTGAAAAGGTGTGGGAGGGGCAGGCGACAGTGGTAGCGATGTTCTCTTCCCAATTGCACCCCCTGTTCCTGGACCTGGAAGGGCTTCCACCGGAGGTGCGCAAGTACGCGGAATACCGCCCCGAGGAAGCTATACGTCTGCTGGCCGAGGCTGGCTATCCAGGTGGCAAGGGCCTGGAGGTCACCCTCAACCATACCCTGGGTACTACTCGCCAGCAAATCGAGTGGTCGGAGTTCCTGATTGAATCCATGGTCAAAGCAGGGATCAAGGTTACGCCCAAATGGATGGAGTATAACCGGTACGCCCTGACTTACCTGGCGGGCGACTATCATGGCATGGGGACTGGTGGCGTGAGTGTTCCCGACCCGTACGCCGTCTTTGACATCTTTGTGAGCACAGTGGACCCGACTATGAACAAGGGCCGGGTCAAAGACGCAGAGTTGGACCGTCTCATAGCGGAGTTTTTCGGGACCGTAGACGAGGCCAAGTCCCAGGAGCTGTCTCGACGCATACAAGTGCGCATGTTTGATCAGGTCTACGTCCTGGTGGCGCCTTTCACCTACTTCTACGCCCTTTCGCAGCCCTGGGTGCGGGGCTATCTCGTTGCCAATGAGGCTTCTGCCGGGCTCTGGGCGGAGAAGGTCTGGCTGGACAAGTAGGGCTGCGCCGGGGCTTTGCCCCGCTCAAGGACGAGGCGCTACGGCGGACAATGGCCACCCGAATGACCATACAGCAGGTCTGCGCCATGCACTCGGTAGACCTCGACAGCCTGCTGCGTGAGCTCAACGAGGCAGCGACGGCAGGACCGGCGACACCCGAGCCGGCGCCAGCCGTCAAGACGGCGAGCTAGGGGTGCACTATCCTCCCCCGAACACCTTCTGCGTACCGGGCGTCTGAAGGGCTTCCCCACACCTGACGGCTTCGGCGGCGTTGACCAGCTTGTAGCTGTGGTTGCGCGACGAGGACCCGGCGCTTCCGGTAATGCACTGCTTGACCTGGATAGCAGTCAACGCCGGGCTGCGGGACATGATCAGCGCTGCCAGGCCGGATACGTGCGGTGTGGCCATGGACGTCCCCGATAGCAGCCCGTAGCTGTTGCTGGGCAGCGTGCTCAGGATGTCCTCCCCAGGGGCTACCACCGTTACCATGTCCCCGTAGTTGGAGAAGTAGGACAGGTCCCCCGAGGGGCCAATGGAGCTCACCACGATGACGTTCTCCGGGTAGGTGCGCACCAGGCTGGCCGGCGAGGCATATCTGGTGTCCCGGCACTCGTTGCCCGCGGCGAACACCCAGAGCACGTCCCGACGCTCCCTCTTGGCATAGTCCAGGGCGCCCTTCAGGATGTTGTTGACCTCCTCCACCTTCTTGGAGGTGCCTGGCGTGCCCACGGTCCCGCACTGGTTGTTGTCCACCCACTGGAGGCTCATGTTGATGATGCGGGCGCCGCTCTGCACTGCGGCAATCATGGCCTCCTGGGCCTTGACCGGGCTGGCCCCGCCGAAGTCATACAGCGACAGGGAGCAGTCCCAGACTACACCGGCCACCCCCACAGCGTTGTCCCCCTTGGCGCAGATAGTGCCCGAGACGTGGGTGCCGTGGCCGCCGGCCTTAGTGCGCTTGGGGGCCGAGATGGAGGTTACGTTGTCTCGCAGGTCCTCGTGGTTGCGGTCGAAGTCGGCGTCAATCACGGCGATGCGGACCGAGGGGCTACCAGTGGTGGCGTTCCAGGCCTCGGGCGCCTGCATAAGGCGCAGGTCCCATCCTTCCGGGGAAGGCTCGCCCCAGCTCGGGTATTTCGAGTCGTTGGGGGTCCTGGATAGCTCGTCCAGCAGGTAGTGGTGGGACGCCGAAGCCACTCCGGTGAAGCCCTCCAACCGCGCGATGACCCTGTCCAGGGCCGTCAGATCAGCTACCGGGAACTGGAGCTGATAGGTCCGGGTGGCCGCCACCGAGCCGACAATAGTAGCCCCAGTGGCAAAGGCTATCTGCCGGATACGGCGCTCCGCGTCGGGCAGGTCAGGGCTCATGACCACCACCACCTCGTCCCCGGCCAGCGGCTGGCTGGTGATGTCCCGAGTGATGCGGGCCGGAGGCGGCTCGGCGGCCTGGGGTGGGATGGGCTGGGTGGACTCCTGCCCCTCCTGGGCATCGGCCTCTTTCTGCGCTTGCTCCGCTTCCTTGGCCAGGACCTCCGAGGCCGGCGGCGCCGCCGAGGGCGCCGAGTTGAGCAAGTTGGACGGGTTAGCGGCGGGAGCCGCGCCCTGGCCTCCACCGCTTGCGGTCAACGTGGCCGAGCTGGCAACCGTGGGGTTGCTGCGCCAGGCGATGGTGAACTGTGACCCCCCGATGGTGACGGTCGCCGGCGAGGCGGCGAACACCTCGTTGGCACCGTAGGCGTTGGAGCCGTTGGCGTCGAATTCGATGACCGTGTGCAGGCCATTGGAAGTTGGGCTTACCTGCACAAAGGGCAGGCCATCCAGCGTGCCTGCGTACCACCTGGACGTGAGGCGGGCGTCGTCGGTATGTGCCGGCGCTGCAGGATTGTTGTCGAAGGCCACGGTGAAAACGTGGAGGCCCAGACGCACTACGGCGCTGCCCCCGGAGTTGAACATCCCCAGGCGCTCGTCGTCGTTGGCTCCTGTCTGGAGCGGGACCTGGCCGGAGAGGGTCCCCTCGCCCAAAGCAGCGTCGTCGGTGGAAACATCCATGGTATCGTAGCGGCCATCGGAGTCGGTATCGCTCAAGACGAAGTACGCCGTATCGTCCGCGGATTCGTCGCCGTCACTGTCAATGGTGAAGCTGCCAGTGAACCAGGTCCTGGAGGTGATGCTGGCGTCGTTGGCCACCCCTCCCGGGTTGCTCACAAAGGCTGTGGTGAAGGTGTAGTGGTCGCCTAGCCGGACGTCCTCACCGGAGGCGACGGACTCATCGTTGTCGCTGCCGGTCTGTTGGTTGGCCCGGTCTCCGTCGCCGTAGTCGGCATCGTTGGTGGACAGGTCCATGGTGTCGTAGAGGCCGTCGGAGTCCGTGTCGCTCAGCACGAAGCTCACCGTGTCGTTGGCCAGGCCATTGGCGTCCACGTCAATGGTGAATGTGCCCTTGTACCAGGTCTTGGCCTGGATACTGACATCGGCGACCACCGAGGCGCTACCCGGGTTCCTGACAAAGCTGACGACGAACTTGTAAGCCCCCAGGGTGACGTCGCGCGCGAGGCCGTCGCTGGCCAGCAGGCGCTCGTCGTCGTCCGAAACGCTGACCAGGGCGTTGCCCAGGTTCCCGCCCTGGGCGAAGGTATCATTGCCCAGGGAGAGGTCCAGCCGGTCATACACGCCGTCGGAGTCCAGGTCGGTAAGGACATAGTAGAGGGTGTCCACCGCGTCTGTCTTGTTGCCGTTGGCGTTGGCATCCAGGGTGAGCCCGGCTGTCCACCATGTGGAGGAGAGGTGCATGGGGCCAGCGGCCAGCGCTGTGGCCTTGACCGCCAGGCCATGGAAAGGCCCGGCGGCGATGGCGGTAACCCCGGTGAGGCCGCTCACCGGGACGGGAGTGTGCCTGTTGGTGGTACTGCCGTCACCCAACTGGCCATTGTTATTGTAGCCCCAGGCCCAGACCGTGCCATCGGACCTGAGCGCAAGGCTGTGTAAGCCTCCGGCGGCGAAGGTGGTAACCCCGGTGAGACCGCTAACCTGGACTGGAGTGTGCCTGTTGGTGGTAGTGCCGTCACCCAACTGGCCATGGTTATTGTAGCCCCAGGCCCAGACGGCGCCGTCGGACTTCAGCGCCAGGCTGTGGTAGCCTCCGGCGGCGATGGCGGTAGCCCCGGTGAGGCCGCTCACCTGGACGGGAGTGGTCCTGCCGGTTGTGGTGCCGTCACCCAACTCGCCTACGACATTGCGGCCCCAGGCCCAGACCGTGCCATCGGACTTGAGCGCCAGGCTGTAGTAGCCTCCGGCGGCGATGGCGGTGACATCGGTGAGGCCGCTCACCTGGACCGGCGTGGTCCTATTAGTTTGGGTGTCGTCACCCAACTGGCCATTGTCATTCCCGCCCCAGGCCCAGACGGTGCCATCGGACTTCAGCGCCAGGCTGTGGTAGCCTCCGGCGGCGATGGCGACGACCCCGGTGAGGCCGCTCACTGGGACGGGAGTGTGCCTGTCGGTCGTCGTGCCGTCACCCAACTGGCCGTGGTAATTCCAGCCCCAGGCCCAGACAGTGCCATCGGACTTCAGCGCCAGGCTATGATAGTAGTCTCCTACGGCGACGGCGGCAACCCCGGTGAGGCCGCTCACCTGGACGGGAGTAGTCCTGCCGGTTGTGGTGCCATCACCCAACTGGCCCTGGTCATTCCAGCCCCAGGCCCAGACAGTGCCAGCGGAGCTGAGCGCCAGGCTGTGCCAGCCTCCGCCGGCAACGTCGGTGACCCCGGCGAGGCCGCTCACCTGCACCGGAGCGTTGCGTTGAATGGTGGTTCCGTCACCCAACTGGCCTTCACTGTTGTTGCCCCAGGCCCACGCTTCCCCGGAGGCAACTGCTCCGCCGGGCGTCGCATCAAAGCTGAGGTAGAAGGTGTTTACTCCCATCTTCACGTTTGCTGCTGCCGATACCCTCTCGTCGTTGGCGTTGTCGGTGGCGGAGTAGTCCACGATGCCATCGCCCAGGTCGCCCTCGCCGAAGACGTTGTCCCCGACGGACAGGTCCAATCGGTCATATATGCCATCAGAGTTGATGTCGGTGATGGCGGCATAGAAGGTATCGTCGGCTGCCCCATCGCCATCCAGGTCCGTGCTGGTGACAGTGGCCACATACCAGGTGGAGGACGTGACCGATGCTGAGGCAGAGGTGGCTGAGCCCACGAACACATAGGCCGACTCCCCGTAAAGGGTACCTACCACAACAGTATCCCCGCTGAAGGCCATGGGATACCCTGACCGGTTCCCCCCTGCGTCGCTGGCGGTAAGCTTGGCCTGCTGGCCCCAGGTCGTCCCATTGCGTACGAATACATAGGCCGCGCCGGCGTCAACTCCTCCTGCGTTATCGTCAGCGTCTGCCCCCACGACTATCGTGTCCCCCTCGATGGCCACGGAAGAGCCGAAATCGTCCAATCCCGCTCCGTCGCTTGCGGTAAGCTTGGCGGTCTGCGTGGCATCGCTCCAGCCCCCACCGGGGCGTACGAACACATAGGCCGAGCCAACGTTGGTTGTTCCGGCGATGTCGTCGGCCTGGGCCCCCACCACGATGGTGTCCCCACTCACACCCACAGACCATCCGAACCAGCCAGCCTCTATCGGGTCCGGATCGCTGGGTATGAGCTTGGCGGTCTGCGTAGCATTGTTCCAGCCACCAGCAGGGCGTACAAACACATAGGCCGAGCCGGCGTTGTTGACACCGGAGTTGTCGTCCATGTAGGCTCCCACCACGATAGTGTCCCCGTCTATGGCCACGGATACGCCGAAGTAGTCGTTCGCTGCCGCGTCGCTGGCGGTGAGCTTGGCCTGCTGGCTCCAAGTCGCCCCACTGCGTACGAACACGTATGCAGCCTCGCCGCCGCCGGGGGTGCCGTAGTCGTTCGAGGCCCCGACTACGATGGTGTCCCCGTCTATGGCCACCGACCATCCGAAATGGTCACGGAACGCTGCGTCGCTGGCGGTGAGCTTGGCCTGCTGGCTCCAGGCCGTCCCACTGCGTACGAACACATAGGCCGAGCCGGCGTCAGCGACACCTGGGTTGTCGTCCAGGTAGGCTCCCACTACGATGGTGTCCCCACTCACACCCACAGAACGTCCGAAACTGTCGCCGGTCGCTGCGTCGCTGGCGGTGAGCTTGGCCTGCTGGCTCCAGGTCGTCCCGCTGCGCACGAATACGTAGGCCGAACCGGCATCAACGCCCCCGGCGTTGTCGTCGCCGTCGGCCCCCACCACCATGGTGTCTCCACTGACGTCCACCGCCCACCTTCCGAAGTAGTCATTGGGCGCAGCATCGCTGGCGACCTGCTTGGCCTGCTGGCTCCACGTGGCCAGGGGGCTGGTGGGGAACCCCACCACAAAGGTGTAGAAGGACCCCAACCGGACCAGGGCGCCGCTGGCAGTGATGCGCTCATCATCGTTGGCGCCGGTGATGCCGTTGGTCAGGGAGCCTCCAGCGGTCTCGCCGAAGTCGGCGTCGTCGCTAGAGAGGTCCAGAGCCACAGTGGCACCGGTGGCGCTGACGACGGTCAGCACGAAGTAGACCGGATCGGGCGTCCCATCCGCGTTGAGGTCCACCTTGAACTGGCCCGAGTACCAGGTGTGAGTCCCGTTGGCCCCCGGCAGGTCTGTGTCCGGCTTGACAACGGCTGGTGCCCCGATAAGGACGCTCTGGGAGCTGATGGCTGGCATATTGCCCAGGGGAGAGGTGGTCACGGCAGTGAAGCTCACGTTGCGAGGGGTCACCAGGCCGGCCAGCCCTAATGGCTCGGTGACGGTGAGGACGGCGTTGGAGGTCTGTGGGTTGACCGTGGAGGCGCCAGGAACATCCGCCGGACTGCTGGTGACCGTGGCGGCAGCCCAACGCGGGCTATTGCCTTGCACGCCAGGGGGCTGGGCTGTGGTGGCCGCGGTGTTGGCAGTCTGGGGCGCCGTGGCCGTCAGTGGCGCGGGGCTGGGGCTGCTGGTGGCTACGGGCGTGGTGGCCTGGGTGGGGCCTCCGGCCTGCCCGGAGACCAGGTAGGTGGCTACCGGCGCCACCGTGAGCCAGAAGACGGCCAGCGCCAGCACGCGGTACAGGTTCCGAGGCAGGCGCGGCAGGCGCCTGTGCTGCCCTCTCCAACGGTAAGGCTTGCCACGGCCGTGGCGGAACATTATGCCTGCCTTCCCCTTTCCGCACTACACAACACCCCACCAGCACCTGATCCCTGAGAGCGACTCTGTATGCCAAACCTATACGCCAAACATATGTAAGTAGCTAGTGATACAGTTCTAGAGGGATGTTCTAGGCGGGTTCGTGCCAAGGTTGCCGCCGCCTTGGGAAGCAGGGTATAATATGAAATCTCTCCCCAGTACTGAACGAGGTGGGTATGGATAGGACGTTCATAGCCGTAATCGGCGGTAGCGCCGTCCCCCCCAGTGTGGCCACACTGGCCCGCGAGGTGGGCCGTGAGTTGGCCCGTCGGGGCGCTGTGGTGGTGTGCGGCGGTCTGGGCGGCGTCATGGAGGCTGCCTGTCAGGGCGCCAAGGAGGCCGGGGGCATCACCGTGGGCATACTTCCCGGCGAGCCCTGGGAGGAGGAGGGCAAGCCGAACCGGTACGTGGACATACCCATCGTTACGGGCATCGGCTACGCCCGCAATGCCATCGTGGTTAAGACAGCCCAGGCAGTGATCGCGGTTGACGGCAGCTTCGGTACGCTCTCTGAGATCGCCTACGCTCTTCAGAGCGGCATTCCTGTCATCGGCCTGGATACGTGGGCCTTCTCCCATAATGGACACCGTGACACGTCCGTTATCCAGGCCGGCTCCCCCGTGGAAGCTGTGGAGCTGGCTCTGGCCAGGGCCCAGGGGCGGCCGGCGCCATCCCCTGTCGCCGGCAAGTAGACCATGATAGCCCTACAGGCGCTCCGGGCACGGGAGGTCTTCGACTCCCGTGGCAATCCTACTCTAGAGGTAGAGGCGGAGCTGGACGGCGGCGCCACGGGCCGGGCTATGGTCCCTTCCGGGGCGAGTACGGGCAGCCATGAGGCCATCGAGCTGAGAGACCAGGACCCCAGCCGTTTTCGGGGCCTGGGTGTACGCCATGCCCTGGCCAGCGTGACCACAAGGCTGGCGCCGGAACTGGTAGGCATGGATGCCCTGGACCAGCCGGCCCTCGACCACAGGATGCTGGAGCTGGACGGCACGCCGGACAAGTCCAAGATGGGGGCGAACGCCATCCTGGGCGTGTCCCTGGCGGTGGCCCGCGCGGCGGCCAACCATTTGCACTTGCCCTTGTACCGCTACCTGGGTGGTGTTGGCCCGTTCACTTTGCCGGTCCCCTTGATGAACGTCCTCAACGGGGGTAAGCACGCCGAGAACAGTACTGACCTTCAGGAGTTCATGATCGTGCCCCTGGGCGCGCCGAGCTTCTCGCGGGCTATGCAAATGGGTGTGGAGATATACCACGCCCTGAGACAATTGCTCCATGACCGGGGCCTGCCCACCACGGTGGGTGACGAGGGGGGCTTCGCCCCGCCACTGCCTTCCAACGAGGAGGCGCTGCGTCTGCTGGTGGCCGCCATCGAGGCGGCGAGCTACCGGCCCGGCGAGGACTGTGCGCTGGCCCTGGACTCGGCAGCCACCGAGTTCCACTCGAACGGGCGCTACCATCTAGCGCGAGACCAGCACAACGTTACTCCTATGGAGTTCGTAGACCTCTACGCGGCATGGGCTAGCCGGTATCCCGTGGTAAGCCTGGAGGATGGCCTGGCAGAGGACGACTGGGATGGGTGGCAGCTCCTCACCGAGCGATTGGGGGAGAGCCTCCAGATCGTGGGGGACGATCTCTACACCACCAACCCGCAGCGCCTGGCCCACGGCATTGAGATCTGCGCCTCCAACGCCATACTCATCAAGCTGAACCAGATTGGCACCCTCACCGAGACCATGGAGGCCATCAGCCTCGCCCACCGGGCAGGGTGGAAGTGCGTCATCAGCCACCGTTCCGGCGAGACTGAAGACACCACCATCGCCGACCTGGCGGTGGCCGTCAACGCCGGCCAGATCAAGGCCGGCGCCCCCTGCCGTACCGAGCGCCTGGCCAAGTACAACCAGCTTCTGCGCATCGAGGACGAACTGGGGCCGAACGCGAAGTATGCGGGCAAAGGGGTGTTTCCTGCGTTTACGGGCTAGGCAATGCTCAGCATGTTTCCATTGCCCTGAAGCTTGACAGCCCCCCGGTTCGGCGTTATCGTGGCGTCGTGCGCACATGGCGCGTGAGCTTTCATTCGGGTTTAGGTAAGCGACCAAGTGACCAGTTAGCAATCAGAAAGGTGTAGAAACTTGCCCGGTCAGTTATCCGAGAAGCTGCTTGCCAACTGGCCAGTTGTGTTGGTCATATCGGCACTGGCAGTTGTCGCCATCGGTGTCCTCTGGCTACTATTACCTCGCAGGGTTGAGAGGTCTCTCCACTGGGTGGACACCTACCTCTTGCCCGGCGACTTCTGCAATCTCTACCGCCCCGTTTCCTTCGTGCTCCTGGTAATGGCCTCTGCGGTGATACTGTTCATCGCTGGGCACACCATTGCCGCTTATCTTGGCTTTGACACTTCAGCAACTGGTAGCGCGCTAGAGACGTGGGCCGTTGCGGCCCTACAGTGGCTGCTTGCCAGGCTGGCGAGGATCCTCTTGGTGGTCGCCTTGTCATGGGTGATCATTCGTGTAATAGCCCACTCCACCCCGGCACTGGTATCCAAATACCTGGGTCGCCGGGCTGGAGAGGCCGCCGACGCGGGAGAGCTGGAGAAGCGGACCAAGACGCTCAGCGCAGTCCTTCAAAGGACATCAACGTTCTTTGTCCTGGCGGTGGCACTACTAGTGGTGCTAAGTGAGATCGGTGTAAACATTGCGCCCCTGCTGGCTGGCGCTGGGGTAGCCGGCATCGCCATAGGTTTCGCCGCACAGAACATCATCCGCGATTTCCTGTCGGGCATCTTCATCCTGCTGGAAGACCAGTACCGCGTAGGCGACGTGGTAAACGTGGCTGGCATAGGTGGCCTGGTAGAGGATATCAACTTGCGCCGTACCGTTTTGCGCGACCTGGACTTTGTTGTCCACAACATCCCTAACGGGGAGATCCGAACAGCCTCAAACTTGACCAAGGAGAAGTCCCGAGCGAACCTGAACATCGAGGTAGCCTACAAAGAGGACCTGGACCGAGTCATCGCTGTCCTCAATCGCATCGGCCAGGAGATGTACGATGACCCGGCCTTCGGCCCGCTGATGAACGAGCCTTTGAAAGTGCTCCGTGTAGACGCCTTCAGGGACTCCGGTATTGCCATCAAGGTGCTGGGAGAGACCAAGCCCATACAGCAATGGACCATCATGGGCGAGTACCGCAGGCGAGTGAAGAAGGTGTTCGACGAAGAAGGCATAGAGATCCCCTTCCCACACCGGACTATCTACTGGGGCAAGAACGTCGAGACAGTAGTCCGGCCGGTGGACAATGGCCGACAAGCTGGTGACGCCCAAGCCGGTGGACCATCCGCGGCGGGCGATCAGTCCGAGAAGACGGGGGGTGGGCAGCGTCGTGACTAGTCCTAGTGCCGTGCCCCAGGCCTGGTACAACATCGTACCTGACCTGCCCTTCAAGTTGCCGAAACCGGTCAACTCCAAGACCGGGTTCCCGGTCGGACGCCATGACCTGTTGGGTATGATATCAATGGAGTTGGTGGAGCAGGAGTTGGGCACCTCGGAGCGGGATGTGCGCATTCCCAGGGAGGTACGGGACTTCTATCAGGCATGGCGCCCCACCGCGCTGGTTCGTGCCCGGGGATTCGAGGCGGCTCTAAAGACTCCCGCGCGGCTGTATTACAAGTACGAAGGGACCAGCCCCACAGGCAGCCACGAGGCCAACACCGCCATCCCTCAGGCTTACTACGCCAGGCGCGCCCGGGCTAAGAGGCTGGTCACCGGCTCTGGGGAGGGCGAGTGGGCAGCTGCCGTTGCCGCTGCGGCAAGCCATTTTGGGATTCGCGCCAAGGTATATCTGACACGGGGCAGTGTGGCCCGCCGTCCTGGCGTGAAAACGGCTGCCGAAGTCCTTGGGGCGGAGGTGGTGCTCAGCCCTAGCAACGCTACCAGAGTGGGCCGGCAGGCTCTTGCCAACAGCCCTGACGGGCCAGGCTCGGTAGGACTCGCCATCGCTGAAGCTATGGAGGAAGCCATCACCGACAAGGATACCAAATGCGCCACGGGGACTCTGTTGAACCACGTGGTGCTCCATCAGACGGTGATTGGCCTTGAGGCCAGGCGACAGATGGAGCGACTCCGTGCCCAGCCAGATGTGGTCATTGGCGCCGTGGGCGGTGGCAGCAACTTCGGCGGACTTGTCGTTCCGTTTCTCCCCTTGCGCTTTGCCGGCCAGCCTATCCGCTTCGTGGCCGCCGAAGCGGCGGCCTGTCCCAGCCTCACTCGCGGCACCTATGCCTATGACTATGTAGACAGCTCCGGCCTGTTCCCCCTGGTAAAGATGTACACTTTGGGCCACGAGTACACGCCACCGACCATCGAGGCCGGTGGCATGCGCTATCATGGCATGTCACCTTTGATCAGCGCTCTTTATGCCAATGGTCTCATCGAGGCAACCTCTATTGGCCAGCGAGCTGCACTGGATAGTGCGCTCCTTTTTGCCCGGACCGAATCGCTTTTGGTATCCCCGGAGGCAGCTTATTGCCTCAGCGCCGTGGTGGATGAAGCAAAGCGCTGTCGCGAAACCGGGCAGACGAAGACCATCCTTTTTGGGCTAAGTGCTCACGGTCATTTCAGTATGCACACCTACGAGGCACATCTCTCTGCCCTAGTCCCTGACGTTCCGCCTGACGAAGCTGGCATCCAGAGGTCTCTTGAGCACCTGCCACGGTTTGAACAAGCCAGGTAACCGACTGCGACTGTCGCCGACAACTTGGCTAATGGACTGAGGGCTGCCCACCGTGACCACTGACAAGTACCTGCTACGACGGTTCGACACCCAGAACGAAGAGGCCATTGACACCTCGATACTCGAGAGCATCCCTTTCGACTACCCGGGGTCGAACACAGAGGTAGTCTATGAGACTGATGAGTTCACTTCGGTCTGCCCGTGGACGGGCCTCCCCGACTTTGCCCACCTCATCATCCGCTATTTCCCGGACCGGTCCCTGGTGGAGCTCAAGTCCCTCAAGTACTACCTGACGTCGTTCCGCAACGTGGGCATCCTCCAGGAGCATGCCGTTAACCGGATCCAGCGGGACCTGGTGTCCCTGCTCGACCCCTGTTCCCTGGAGGTAGAGGCCAGCTATAATGAACGGGGCGGAATGCGGACCCGGGCTACAGCCAGGTACCAGCGCTAGCCGGGTCGTTTCACCAAGAGGAGGACTCAATGCCAACCAAGATCGGTATCAACGGGTTTGGGCGCATCGGACGTCAGGTGCTCAAAGCGACCCTGGAGCAGCACGCTGGCAAGCTGGAGCCGGTGGCCATCAACGACCTGACCGACTCCAAGACCAACGCCCACCTGTTCAAGTACGACAGCACCTACGGCCGGTTTCCAGGCCGTGTCGAGCCGGGCGAGAGCTCCATCATCGTTGACGGCAAGGCCATCAAGGTGTTCGCCCAGAAGGACCCCGCCCAGATCCCCTGGGGCGACCTGGGTGTAGAGATTGTCATCGAGTCCACGGGCATCTTCACCGACGCCGCCAAGGCAGCCGCGCACCTCAAAGCTGGGGCAAAGAAGGTCATCATTTCCGCGCCGGCCCGCAACGAGGACATCACCATGGTTTTGGGGGTAAACGAGAACAAGTACGACCCCAAGAAGCACAACATCATCTCCAACGCCTCGTGCACCACCAACTGCGTGGCGCCCATGGTCAAGGTGCTCCACGACAACTTCAAGGTGACCCGCGGCCTGATGTCTACCATTCACGCCTACACCAACGATCAGCGCATCCTGGACCAGTTCCACTCCGACCTGCGCCGGGCTCGCTCGGCGGGTCTGAGCATTATCCCCACCACGACTGGGGCAGCCAAGGCGGTCACCCAGGTCATCCCTGAGCTAACAGGCAAGATCCACGGCCTGGCCTTCCGGGTCCCAACGCCCACGGTGTCCATCGTGGACTTCGTAGCCGACCTGGGCCGCAGCGTGACCGTTCAAGAGGTCAACCAGGCCTTTGTCCAGGCAGCGCAGGGCCCCTTGAAGGGCATCCTGGAGGTGACCAACGAGGAGCTGGTGAGCGCCGACTTCCGGGGCATCCCCGCCAGCGGCATCATGGACCTGCCCTCCACCATGGTCCTGGACGGCAACATGGTCAAAGTGCTGGGCTGGTACGACAACGAGTGGGGCTATAGCTGCCGGGTGGGCGACCTGGCTGCCTTCCTGGTAGACAGGGGGCTATAGAACGAGGCAACGTAACGCGCCCCGCGGGAGTACGGCTCACTGCCTATCCTTCTTGACGGCAAAGGCGGCCTGGAAATCTCTGAAGGTCTAGGCCACAGCGGAGGGAGTCTACTGATGTTCAAGAGATTCAAAGTCCGGAACTTCATGTGCCTACGTGACGTAACCGTTGACTTGGGGCCTTTGACAGTCTTCGTTGGCCCAAACAGCGCAGGCAAGTCAGCACTGTTCAAGGCTCTTAACACTTTTTGCAGGCTGTTTTGGTATCCCATCCGCGGTGGCTACAGTGGCGATTTCAACGTGGAACCTGGAGTTGCGCTTGACGACGTGGTTTGGAAAGGCGATTCGAGCTTGCCAATCGTGTTTCAGGTTTGGTTCTCGGACTCTGAGGTAACTGAACCTGACTACACGATTGAGTTGCGTCGGGCTTACTCGGGGTGGAGTGTAACAGCAGAACGTTTTGTGACCCCAAAAGGTTTGGTTGACACCAGCCATTCGGCGTTTGAGTTCGAGACCGCACAGGGACGGAAGTCTTGGCCAGGCCCATTCAAGGCGCCGCTAGCGTTCTTGACACAGCGCTTTGCGGCAGACAGCGTGGCATCCGAATATGTGACGCCGGTGCAGGAAATCAGGAACCGTGTAGGACAAGCCCGTAGATACAGGCCCAGCGCTAGCGACATTGCCTCTTTCAGCAAAGAGTCCCCGGAACAGGCCAAGGGTGGCGAGCGAGAAATCAATGAATCAGGACGTGGTCTACCTTTGGTGCTCAGAGACATGCTCTCTGGCGACCGAGCAACTTTCTCTGCGATGGAGAAAGAACTGGCTAGCCTCCACTCCCATATTCAGGGCCTGACGTTTAAGCGAGACTGGAGAGGCGTAGGTCTCTTCTACAAGACCAGCAGATCGATAGACGACGTGCCTGCTAGCCTCGAATCTGACGGTGTGCTCCTATCCACCTTTCTAATTTGGCGGCTATATTCGGCACGCCTCAATCTGAAACTCTGCTTGGAAGAACCGGAAAACGGCGTCCACCTGTCAGGTCTAAAACAACGTTATCAACTGCTCAAACGATTCGCCACACAAACGTCTGAGCGCCCCGCGCCGCAGATATTGATTGCCACACATTCACGTGATTTCTTGAATGCGATAGAGTCCAGAAGTGCCACTATGGATGAGATCAGAGTTGTGGAGTTCGACCCTGTTGACGGAACTTCAATCTATCCGTTGCACCATTACAGGGAGATCAACCAACTGCTAACGGAGTTCAAATACCAAGTCGGCGATCTGTGGTGGTCTCGCAGGCTTGAGGCCCAGCTACGGCAGTAGGCACAACCGATTTGTATTGGGCGGCGCCAAATAGAAAGGCTGCCATCTAATGGCAGCCCTTATAGACCCTGCCCGATGTCAAACACAATCTCAACGAGCTTAATACCGGGTCATTAGTGCTAAGTTTCTAGCACCCAAAAACTACCATGTTGCAGCAGTTTTGTCAAGGGGTTAGCAAGGGGTTTTCAGCCGACCGCATGAATCTAACTAGCCTCAAGAAGAAACTGTGTTCTTGGCAATCGCCCTGGCTCCTGGGCGGCATCCTGCTGCTGGCCCTGGCCCTGCGGCTGTACGGGCTGGACTGGGACCAGGGCCAGCTCTATCACCCCGATGAGCGCGCCATCTTCATGAAGGTGGAGGGCCTCCGTCTTCCTACCAGCCTTGACCAGTTCCTCAGCCGGGACAGCCCGCTCAATCCCCAGTGGTTCCCCTACGGCAGCTTTCCCCTCTACCTGCTGAAGCTGGTCTCGTCCCTGTTCTCGTCGGTGGACACGAGGCTGGTGGGCCGGGCGCTTACCGGCCTGTTCGACGTCGGCACCGTGCTCCTGGTCTATCTGCTGGCGGCGCGCCTGTGGGGGCGCAGGGTGGGCCTGCTGGCGGCGGCGCTGAGCGCCGTCACTGTGCTCCAGGTACAGCTCAGCCACTTCTATACCTCGGACGTGATGCTGACCACGTTCGCCGTAGCCACCCTGCTCTTCCTGGCTCGCGGGCTGGAGAAAAGGGACAGCCTGAGCGCCTTGCTGGCCGGAGTGGCCATGGGACTGGCCCTGGCCTCAAAGGCCAGCGCCGCCTTCCTGGCCCTGCCCATCCTGGCAGCCTACGTGCTCCAGGCGACCACAGGCCCGGAACGGCCTCTGGGAGACCGCCTGCGGGTGGCCCTGGGCGGGCTGCTGGTGACCGGGGCTGCAGCAGGTCTCACCGCGGCGATCGCCCAGCCCTACGCGCTCTTGGACTGGCCAACGTATTTCGTGGACACCCTCCGCGAGAGCCAGATGGCGCGCCGCATTATTGACATGCCCTACACCCGCCAGTACATCAACACCCCAGCCTACCTGTACCCCATACAGCAGCTTGTCACTTGGGGCATGGGCCTGCCCCTGGGCCTGGCTGCCCTGGGGGGTGTGGTCTACAGCCTGTGGCAGGGCGCCGTCCGGCGGCAACGCAACGACCTGCTCTTGCTGGCGTGGGTGGTCCCCTACTTCCTGCTGGTGGGGGGATTCCAGGTCAAGTTCCTGCGCTACATGCTCCCCCTGGCACCCTTCCTCACCATAATGGCCGCCCGGGGCCTGTTGGCCACACGGGACTGGATGGCCCTTCGGCAGACTCAGGGCCAGACGAAGGGGGCAGGACGCTGGCCCTGGCCCCCACGTACGTGGGCCACGGTTGCCATCGCCCTGGTGGTGGGTCTTTCTGCGCTGTACGCTGTCGCTTATGTCAACATGTACCGCCAGCCCCATCCGGCGGTGCGCCTGGCTCGCTGGGCGCAGGCCAACCTGCCGCCGGGCTCGCGCGTGGTGTGGGAGATCTGGGACGAGGGCCTACGGCCCATGGGTTTTGGAGGGCTGGAGGTCGACCCGTACAACGACGACAGCCCCGAGAAGCTGGACCGCACGCTGAAGGTACTGGAGCAGGCAAGTCACATATACCTCTTTAGCAATCGCATGTATGGCACCATCCCGCGCCTCCCCGAGCGCTACCCTATGACCACACGCTACTACCAGATGCTGTTTTCGGGCGAGCTCGGGTTCAAGCTGGTGCGCACGGAGGTCAGCTACCCTCACCTACCGGGCCTGGACCTGGTGGACAATACCTTCTCCCGGCCCGGCCTGACGTCGCCCGAGGGCATCTCCCGTTTCCTGCCCGGCAGTCTCTCCCTAGACCTTGGCTATGCCGACGAGTCCTTCACCGTGTATGACCACCCCAAGGCGATGCTGTTCCAGAAGACCGCGGACTTCGACCCCAGCGAGGTGCGGCGGAAGCTTGGCGCGGCCTTAGCCACCCAGCGGAATGGCCGGGCGCCCGGTCTCGTGCTCTCGCCCCAGAGGGCACAATGGCAACAGGCAGGCGGGACCTGGACGGCGATATTCCCCCAGAATGGGCTGGGGGAACGCTTCCCTATCGTGGTCTGGGTGTTGCTGGTGGAGGTGGTCGCGCTCACTGCGCTCCCCCTGGGCTGGCGCCTGTTCCAGGGCCTGGCTGACCGGGGCTACCTGCTCACCAAGGCCCTATCACTACTTCTGCTGGCGTTCGTGCCCTGGTGGCTGGCCAGCCTGGGCTGGCTGCCGTTCAGCCGGGGGAGCATACTGCTTGGGTGGGCCTTTCTGGCGGCGGCCTCAGCAGCGGTAGTAGCGCGGTACGGGAGCGAGCTCCGGGCCTTTGTCAGGGGCCATTGGAAACTTCTGCTCGCCCAAGAGGCACTGTTCCTGCTCGCCTTCGCTGGCTTCCTGGCCCTGCGGGCGGCCAACCCGGACCTGTGGCACATGTACCGGGGCGGCGAGAAGCCCATGGACTTCGCCTACCTCAACGCGGTTATCCGGTCGAGCTACATGCCACCGTACGACCCCTGGTTCGCCGGTGGCTACCTGAACTACTACTACCTGGGACAGTACCTGGCAGCAGTGCCCATGAAGCTGAGCGGCATCCGCCCCGAGGTGGCCTACAACCTGGCCGTGCCCCTGTTCTTCGCCCTGACGGTGGCGGGCGCCTTCTCTGTGGTCTTCGCACTGGTGCGGGCCAGCCGGGGCCGGGCACGCAGCGCCTTCCTGGCCGGGGTGGCTGCTGCCGCCTTCGTGGCCGTCCTGGGCAACCTTGATGGCCTGCTTCAGGTCAAAGATGAGATGCTGGCCCGCGTTTTCGACGCGGCCACCCCCATGTTCGACTACTGGCGCAGCAGCCGCATGATGCCACCCGACCCACCGGGTTTCGAGATCACCGAGTTCCCCTTCTTCACCTTCCTGTTCGCCGATCTACACGCCCACCTCCTGGCCTTGCCCTTCACCCTCCTGGCCATCGGCCTGTCGGTGGCCCTCGGCTTGCAGCAGGCGCCGGCCGGGCTGGCTGGGCTGCGGCGCCAGGTCCCGCTGCTTCTGGCGCTTGCCCTGGTCCTGGGGGCGCTGCGAGGCATCAACTCCTGGGACTTCCCCACATACCTCCTGCTGGCTGGAGGGGCCCTGTTCATCGCCGAGCACTGCGTCCGGCGACGGCTGGCCCCTTCGACAGGCTCAGGGCAGGTCCTGGTTTCCCTGGGCTGGACCGCGCTCAAGCTTGCCGGCCTGTACGTGGCCAGCACGCTGCTGTGGCTGCCCTTCCACCAGAGTTTCGCGCTCTTCTATGGCGGGGTGACCTTCAGCCAGGACAGGACGGCGATCTACCAGTACCTGCTGGTCCACGGCATGTTCGTCTTCCTGGCATTGAGCTTTGTGGCCTGGGAAACATGGCGCAAGCCGGTGGCCGCTCTTCGTGGCCCGTGGAGGGCCAGTATCCTGGCCGGGGCGCTGGTCTTCGCCCTGGCGCTTTTCTTCATGGGGTGGACCGCGGCAGCCTTCTTGCTTTTCGTGGAGGCGACAATACTGGTCCTGGCGGCAACCTGGCTGGCCACTCCCTTCGGCGCCCACAGGTCCCGGCTTCTGGTGCTCGCCTTCATCGCCCTGGGGGCAGCCCTGGGCGTTGGGGTTGACCTCGTCACGCTGAAGGGCGACATCTCGCGCATGAACACGGTGTTCAAGTTCTACCTTCAGGGATGGGTGCTGTGGGGACTGGCGAGTGCCTTTGCCCTGTGGTGGTTGGCCAGGCGCATAGGACACTGGCCCGCGCCGGGCCGGACGTTGTGGCTCGGGGCCGCGGTGGTGCTGGTCGCTGCCACGGCCATCTACCCGGTGCTCGGGACCAGGGCACGCCTGAGCGACCGCTTCGCGAAGCTACCGCCCACCCTGGATGGCATGGCCTACATGGAGGGCAGCACGTACCAGTATCCCGGCTGGTGCAAGGTGGAGGGCACCGTCTCCTTTTCTACCGACCGCGAGGTGATCAACTGGCTAAGGAAAAACGTGCCCGGGAGCCCGGTTGTCGCCGAGGCGGCCACGCCCATCTATTGCTGGGGCTCTCGTGTTTCGGTCTACACCGGCCTGCCCACCATCATTGGCTGGGAGTGGCACCAGCGGCAGCAACGCTGGGGCTATCAATGGATGGTTGACGAGCGGCTCCGGGACGTGGACATCCTTTACCGCACCGGAGACGTTGGAACAGCGAGGTCCATACTGGAGAAATACGGCGTCCGCTACGTCGTCGTGGGCCAGGTGGAACGGCTTTATTATCCTGCCCAGGGGCTGGCCAAGTTCGATTCCATGCCCAACACCCGCCTGGTCTATGACCAACCAGGCGCCAGGGTCTACGAGGTAGCTGGCTAGGCCCCCGCCACCTTCGAGGCAGCATGCACCTCACGGGAATGCTGGACCGGCGACAGGCGCGGTTGGTTAGATTCTGGTAAGAAACATGCCCCGTCCGTGCGGAAACCCTTGCGCGCTGCTACCAATACCCGTTATCACCAGGCTATAATAGTAGCGAGCCTCAAACATGACGCTGGAGCAATGGCGAGACCTGGCCCTGGTTGTCTACGCGGTATGGTGGACAGTCCTGGGCATCGCATTGGTTGTGCTTGCTGTCAAGCTCTACAGGCGGGTAGCCGTCTTGCTCGAGAGCGCGAGGGAGGCAGGGGAGGTTATCTCCACCGTTGCCAGCATTACCGCAATAGTCACAAACATAATACGGGCATTAAAGGGCGACGGAAAAGGTAAGGAGGAGGGATGACATGGCTCAAGGAAGACTGCTTACGGGTCTGGTAATCGGGACCGCGTTGGGGGTTGCCATCGGATTTCTCCTGGACCCGCGCACGGGCAAGGAGAACCGAAAGTGGGCGGAGCAGCGCAGCAGGGAGCTGTACGATCGCGGCCGCCAGTGGGTGGAGACCCGTCGAGCCGGTGGCGGCAATGGGGAGCACATCCCCGAAGAGGAACTCGGGGCACGCCTCATAGAGTAGCCGGATCGCCGTGGGTGAGCGAAGGGCCCCGGCTTTCGTCGGGGCCCTTCGCTTCGGCCCCTAGTCGCTCTTGTAGCGGGGGTACGAGCCGAAGACCTTGAGCTTGCCCGTCCGGAAGCGGACCCTTTCCAGGGCCTGTGCCACCAGAGGGTCCTCCCGGTGCCCCTCGATGTCCACCAGGAAGAAGTACTTGCCCAGGCTCTCCTTGCTGGGCCTGGACTCAATCTTGGACAGGTTGAGCTGGCGGCTGGAAAACTCCTGCAGCACCTCCACCAGTGCACCCGGCCGGTCCTCAGCCTCCGCCATGTAGAAGGCGACAGAGGTGCGGTCATTGCCGGTGGGCGGGTGGTCCTCTTGGGCCAGCACCACAAACCGGGTGACATTCGCCACCCGGTCCTGGACCCCACGTGCCAGCACCTCTGCCCCATAGATAGTGGCGGCACGCCGCGTGGCGATGGCCGCCGCCGGCTCGGGCGAAGCCAGGGCCTGCTCCACAGCCGCCGCAGTGCTCAAAGCAGCCATGGCCCGCACCCTGGGAAAGCACCTCTCCAGGAACCCGCGGCATTGGGCCAGGGCCTGCGGGTGGGAGAACACCAGCTTGACCTGGTGGGCCTGGACGCCAGGCTTGACCAGCAGGCAATGCTCAATGGGCAGCACCAGCTCCCAGCGGATGGACAGGCTGGACTCGTGGATCAGCAGGTCCAGCGTATCGGTGACTGAACCCTCCACGCTGTTCTCGATAGCCACCACGCCCTCGTCGGCCATGCCGGTGGACACCGCGGCCGCCACCGCTGAGACGTTGGGAAAGGGGACCAGCTCGGCGGCCGAGTCATAGCGCAGGGCGGCCTCCTCACTGAAAGTGCCCGGTGGCCCCAAATAGGCGACGCGTCGCGCCATGGCCGTACCCTCCCTAGGTGGCCGCGGCTAGGGACTCGACCTGATCGTCCTTGCCGGCCACCACGAGTATGTCGCCATCCCTTATTCGCTCACTGCGGTCGGGCATCAGGATGAGGTCGCGGCCGCGCCGGATGGCCAGCACGGTGACGGCGAACTTGTGCCGGGCACCCAGTCGCAGGTCCACCAGGGTTTGGCCCACCAGCCCCTTGGGAGCTACCACCGTGCTTATGTTGTAGTCCGAAGCCACGGACAAAAAGTCCAGCACATTGGGCGAGGCCAGGCTGTGGGCCAATCGCTCTCCAGCCTCCTGCTCGGGGAAGACCACCTTGTCCGCCCCCACCTTCGACAGCGTAGTGGCGTGGAGGCTGTTGGCCGCCCTGGCAATCACATAGGGTATGCCCAGACGCTTGAGCAACACCGTCGAGAGCACACTGCTCTGTATGTCCGTGCCAATACCCACGATTGCCACATCGAAATTGGTCACGCCCAGGTCTTTGAGCGCCTGTTCATCCGTCACATCCACCTGGACAGCATGGGTCACCTGGCCGGACACCTCCTGGACGGACCGCTCATCCTTGTCTAGGGCCAGCACATCGTGCCCCATGGCAAAAAGTGTCTGGGCCAGGGCCGAGCCGAACCTGCCCAGGCCTACGACCACTACCTGTTTCTTGGCAGCCATATTTGCCTAACCAATCTTGACGGCCTCTTTCGCATAGCGGTAGCGCACCACCTGGCGCCGCTGGGTGAGGCTGAGCGCCAGCGTCAAAGGCCCCAATCTACCCACAAACATGGTAATTATTATAAGCAACTGCCCTGCCACGGAAAGAGTGGGAGTAATACCCATAGAAAGCCCCACCGTGCCGAAGGCGGAGAAGCTCTCGAAAAGCTGCTCCACGAACGTGTGGTTGTCCACCAGACTCAGAGCGAAGGCCACGCCGAACACCGCACCCAACCCCAGGGCGACCAGCAGCAGGGCCCGGTGCAGTTGCTCCTCCACAAGCTCCCGACCGAAGGCCTCGGGTCTGGGCCGCCCTCGCAGGGTGCTCACGGTGGCTGCCACCAGGATGCCCACAGTATTCACCTTGATGCCGCCACCGGTGGAGCCTGAGGCCGCACCAATGAACATGAGGATCATGTTGAAGAAAAGGGTCGGCTGCATGAAACTCGCCACGTTCAAGCTATTGAACCCCGCTGTCCGGGGCATTACCGCATGGAAGAACGCATTGGCCACCTTGTGGGGCCAGGTCATGGGGCCCAGTGTGCCTGGATTGGCAGCCTCGGCAAGGAGGATGAATAGGGTGCCTATAGCCAGAAGGACAACGGTTGACACTAGCACAATGCGGCTGTCAACCGTCAGCCTGCGGAAGCGGCGGAACCGGGCCACATCCGCCAGCAGCGTGTAGCTGATGCCGCCCAGGATGATGAGCACCGCCAACGCCATCAGCGTACTAACGTCTAGCTGATAGCCCGTTAAGCTGTCGGAGAAGAGGCTAAACCCAGAGTTGTTGAAAGCGGATACAGAGTGGAAGACTCCCTGCCACAAGGCCGTGGCCCGAGGGAAAGCCGAGAAGCGCCAGACCAGGTACACCACGCCCGCAGCCTCGATGGCCAGAGTAAGCAAGATAATCCGGCGTACCAGGCGCACCATGCCGCCAGGGCTATGCTCACTGCCCACTGCCCCTCCAATGAGCATGCGCTCGCGCAAGGTGATCCGGCGCCCCAGGAGCAGGAACAGTAAAGTAGAGCTGGTCATGAACCCCAGCCCCCCAAGCTGTATGAGCACCAGGATCACCCCTTGTCCAAAGGGGCTCCAGTATTTGCCTGTATCCACCACAATCAAGCCGGTCACACAGACGGCAGACGTGGCAGTGAATAGGGCTGTCAGAAGGCCCGCGGACTGGCCACTGCTCGTGGCGAAAGGCAACAGGAGAAGGATAGTCCCAACCACGATCATGCCGCCAAAACCGTAAGCCACAATAAGGGGAGAAACGGGCTTGGAGCGGGCAATGACCTTGGGGAAAAGGGGAATGTGTTGGGCTTTGGGGATCAGCCGCCCAATGCGTGGCTGCCAGGCAGCCAAGATAAAGCTCCTTCCGCCATGCTCTTCGTTGCTGCATTCTATGGCTAGAGCGGCAATTTGTCAATATCTGCGGCCATGCGCCAGAAGGCGCCGCCTGGCACTAGACCAGGCGCTTGAGGCGCGGGTTGGGCGTGAGCCCCGGAATGCGCCCTCGCTTGGCAACGGGCCTGCCGTCCACCTGGTGGATGTCAGCGGTAAAATCTATGGGCGGCGCCGCAGAGATGTACGAGCCCACACCGAAAGCGTCCACCGGCGCTCCCGCTTCGCGGAAGGCCCGCACCCGGTCCACGTCCACTCCACCACTAACAAAAATCTTCACATGGCGGTAGCCCGCCTGGTCCAGGCGTGCCCGCACCTCCTTGACCAGATCGGGAGTTACCCGACCCCGCTCCGAAGGGGTATCGAGGCGGACTCCCTGGAGCCTGTCCCCCAGGGCCGCAGCGACTCGCAGGCTTTCCTCAGCCTCATCCTTGAAGGTATCTACCAGGGAGACCCGCGGCACCTCAGGGGGCATATGGCGGTCGAAGGCCAGGGTCGCCTGCACCGTGTCCCCGAAGCAGATGATGAGGGCGTGGGGCATCGTGCCCGCGGCCGGCTTGCCGGCCAATCGCGAACCCTCGATGGACGAAGCGCCCACGCATCCCCCCAACAGCGCTGAGTAGTCCATCACTCCAGCCACCAGCGGGTGCACGTGGCGGGCGCCAAAGCTAATCACAGGAACGGGCGCCGCCGCCTCCACGATCTCTCGGGCTGCAGTGGCCCAGCCGCTGCAGTGGGCCAGCATGCCAAGCAGCGCCGTCTCATACACTCCGTAGGACTGGTAGGGGGCCGTCACACGCAACACCACCTCTTTCCTGGAGAAATGCTCGCCCTCTCCCAATCCCCAGACCTCACACCCGTCTACCGGCAACACACGCTGCAACAATGAGAGGGCCTGCCGCAGGCCACACAAGATGCCGCTCCGGCCGCCGGCAAAGAACTCCATGGTGGCCACCGGATTGAGCCCTTCCGCCTTGAGCACGTCCACCGTGCGAAGGAAGTAGATGTCAGCGGTCTCGCCCGAAAGCACCTGGGGCGGGACTTCCCAATCGCCAGCGCTCATTGCTGGGCCACCACCTCAGCGCCCACCACCTTCGCACCCAGCACCTTTTCCATGTGCTTCAGGGCAAACCTATGCGCCTCCTGGTCGAAGGTAGCCACGCAGTTAGCTGGCACCACCACCTCGTAGTCCCGGTCGCGAGCGTCGCCCACGGTGTGCAGGACACAGATGTCCGTGCACACGCCGGTCACCACCACTTGGTCCGGTTTGAGTTGGGCCAGCCGTTCGCCAAGCCTGGTGCCGTAGAAGGCGCTGAAGCGCCTCTTCGGGATATACTCGCCCCGGTACCCCTGGAGTTCGGGTACTATCTCGGTCTCGGTCGTGCCTACGACGCAGTGCCGAGGGAACATGCGGAACTCCAGGTCATTGGGGTCATGATTGTCGCACAGGTAGAGAATGGTCGAGCCTTTGGCCAACTCCGCCTCCAGGAGCTGGGCTACGGCAGGGACAATGCGCCCGGCCTCGGGGAAAGATAGGGCATGGCCTTCCTCGACAAACCCGCGCACCATGTCAATGACCAGCACCGCGTTTGCCACCGCCGCTCACCTCCTTGCAACAGCCTTCGTCCCAGATTAGACCCACTGAGGTGGGCCGTCAAGCCAGCCACGCTCCCAAAATCCGCCACCTCTTATGTCTACCGGTAGGGCAGTTTTCTCACCCAGGTGGTGCACCAACGCGTAGGGGCCCCGATACACCGGGGCCCCTACGGTTTGACCGGATCTCGTGGTGTCCCCAAGGCGCTGGGTTTTCCTGGTCTTCGTTTTTGATGGCGGATCAAGGCGGACAGGACGACGTATCAGAGTCGTGCCCCTGGCACCGGGCATGCCCCGTCATTGCGAGCGCAGCGAAGCAATCTTCTGCCCATGTCACCGTCAGTAGATTGCTTCGTCGTTACGCTCCTCGCAACGACGGAATGCGCAC
>JACPQM010000018.1 GCA_016190505.1 Chloroflexota bacterium
AGATGCTTCGTCCCGACAAGCTGCGCACCTGACGGCCACCCTTGAGCGTCGGGACTCAGCATGACATGCTGATTGGCCGCAGCCTGCCCTTGCCAGCCGGTTCATGGCTCTACATTGGGTCCCGACGCCTCGGGACCTGTAAGACTCGCAATGACAATGACGTCGCTCGCTCCCGGGAAGTTGGTCATGCTATAGCTTCCTCAGGATCTCCTCGATGACGTGCTCCCGCCCCAGCGGGATGCACACCTTGTACGGCACACCTATCGCCATCACCACCTCCGGGTCCTCGGGCAGAATATGCGTGGGGATGCCCTCCGCCTCGAACAGCTCATGCCACATCTCGGCGATGATCCGGTTGGGCGCGGTCCGTATGGGGAACCACAGCCGGGGGATGGGGATCTGGGTGGTAGGTTCTGCCATCGCCTAACCCTTGAGCATGTCCACCTGGGTGGCATCCACCGTCCGGCGGCTGCGGTAGATGGCCAGTACCAGGGCCAGGCCCACCGCCGCCTCGGCGGCCGCCACGGTGATCACGAACATGGCGAATACCTGCCCGGTGAGAAGCTGCGGCGTCACGTAGCGAGAGAAGGCCACGAAGGCCACGTTGGCGGCGTTGAGCATGATCTCGATGGCCATGAGTATGGCCACCGCGTTACGCTTGGCCAGAGCGCCGTACAGTCCGATGGTCAGCAAGACCGCCGACAGCGCCAGGTAGTGTTCCAGGCCGACGTTCACTCTACTTCTCCCGGGCCAAGACGATAGCCCCGACCAGCGCCGCCAGCAGCAGTAGTGAGGCGATCTCGAAGGGCAGAACGTAGGTCTCGAAGAGTATGTCGGCGATGGGGCCGGTAGTGGGTTCCAGAGGCGGGAGGAAGGACTTCTGCCAGTCGGTCGCCAGCACTGCCCAGAGCAGGGAGACCAGAAGCAGGGCGCTCACCGCCAGGGCCACCGGGTGGAGACTGTTGAAGGGATTGCCCTGGGCCACGTCCCTGGTGAGCATGATGGCGAATACGATGAGGATGGCTATGGCGCCGGCATAGAGGAGGACCTGGACCGCGGCCAGGAAGTCGGCGTGGAGCGTAACGTATACCCCGGCCACTGCCATCAAGGCCACTATCAGCAGCAGCGCCGCCCGGAACAGGTCGCGCAGGAGCACCACGCCCAGGGCCGCCACCACGGCCACGGTGGCCAACACCCAAAAGGCGAAGTCGAAGGCGGTCACAGGTTGACCTTCCTCTGCTCGGGCTGCAGGTAGTGGGTCTCCACGCCCGCCTCTTCACAGGGGCGGAACCAGGAGCTGGGCACACGCGGGTCGCCGTCCTTCTTGGCCCAGTCTATGAACTCCTCCCTCCGGGCGTACTTCGCCTGCTCGAACTCGCGGCCCATATAGATCGCCTCGAAAGGGCAGGACTCCACGCACAGGCCGCAGAACAGGCAACGGCCCGTGTCTATCTCGAACCTCTCGGCGTAGTAGGCGTTGTTGGGCTGGAGGCGGCCTACGATGTAGATGATGCCTACCGGGCAGGCCTTGGCGCAGGTGCAGCATACCGTGCACTTCTCTCGGTACCAGGCGAAGTTATAGCCCCGGAAGCGCAAGGATATGGCCACCTTCTCATCCGGGTACTGTACGGTGAACGGAGGCCGCAGGGCGTTCTTGAAGGTGACCGCCAATGCCTTGAGTATGCCGGTGCCGTACACTCTAGGCCTCCACTTTCCGATAGGCTCGGAGTTGGAACAGACTCGACCACAGCACTACCAGCCCCAGGGCGATGGCGATATTTACCGGGACCAGGAGCCAGGGGAAGTCGGGCCACATCAGCGCCTCGGCGGCGGTGATGAACACGTTGAGCAAGGCCAGGGGTAGCAGGAACTTCCAGGCAAACCCCATGAGCTGGTCAATGCGCACCCGGGGAAGGCTAGCCCGTACCCATAGTATCAGCAGATAGACAAACAGCGCCTTGAGCATGAACCAGACGTAGCCCAGGACCGCTGGCCCGGGTCCTTTCCATCCTCCCAAAAACAGCGTGGTGACAACCGCGGCCACAGCGAAGGTGGCGACGTACTCGCCCAGTTGCAGGAGCGCCCATCTCATGCCGTTGTACTCGGTATGGTATCCGGCTATGAGCTCGGACTCCGCCTCCAGCAGGTCGAACGGGGGACGGCCCACCTCGGCGGTGGCGGCTGCGAGGTATATCAAAAAGCCCAGCGGCTGTAGCAGTATTAAAGGAATATCCCGCTTCTCAACGATGTCAACCAGAGAGAGCGACTCGGTAATGAGCACTACACCCAGGATGGAGACCACCACCGGGACCTCGTAGGCGACGAGTTGAGCCACCGCCCGCATGGCGCCGAACAAGGAGTACTTGTTGTTGGACGACCATCCAGCCATGAAGATGCCCACTGCACCCAGCGACGTGATGGCGAAGATGTAGAGGATGCCCACATTCAGGTCGGCCAGGAAGCCGCTCCTGTTGAAGGGGATAACGGCGAAGGCCAACGTGCCGCCCAGGAAGACCACCAGTGGGGCCAGGGTGAATACCAGCGGGTCGGCCAGGCGAGGTCTCAGGTCCTCTTTGGTAAGTAGCTTGATGGTATCGGCAATGGGCTGAAGCAGTCCCGATGGGCCCACACGGTTGGGCCCGAACCTCACCTGGAAACGCGCGATAAGCCGCCGGTCCATGTACTGGAGCACCATGACCAGTAGGGCCAGGAAGTTAAGAATGATGGCCATGACCACGATGCCCATAATAAGGAAGGCAACCCAATCTTGCAGGAAGCCCGCCAGCCAGTTGTATACGAAGTTGTCCCACACCCGCGGCATTAGCGGTCAACCTCCCCCATGTTCACGTCTATGCTGCCGAAGATCACGATGCAGTCGGCCAGCTTGCAACCGACCACCAGGTCCCTGAGGGTAGTGAGGTTGATCAGTGAGGGGGGCCGGACTTTGTAGCGGTAGGGGGAGATACCGGTGTCGCTCACCAGGTACACGCCCAACACGCCCTTGGGCGACTCGATATGGGCGTAGGCGTCGCCCGCCGGTGGGCGTATGAGCCAGGGAGTGCGGGTGCGGTGGGGGCCGGTCGGCATCTGCTCCACAGCCTGCTGAAGGATGCGCAGGCTCTGGCGCATCTCGGCGACGCGGACCAGGTAGCGGTCGTAGGCGTCGCCCCTGGTGCCCGTGGGTATATCGAATTGAAACCTGGGATACGCGCTGTACGGGTCAGCCTTGCGGAGGTCGAAGGCTACGCCGCTGCCACGCAATACCGGCCCAGAAGCGGAGGCGTTGATCGCCTTGTCCGCGGGCAGAACGCCTAACTCTTTGGTCCGGGCCAGCACGATCTCATTCTCGTTGATGAGCTGCTCGTACTCGTCGAAGTAGCCGGGCAACTCGGCCAGCAACTGCTTCAACTGGGGGATAAACTGGGGGGGAAGGTCCTGGATCACGCCGCCAGGCCGCATGTACGAGAAGTTGATGCGCTGGCCGCTGGCCATCTCGAACAGGTCGAGGACCTTTTCCCGTTCCCGGAAACAGTAGACGATCACGGTCTGGAATACGCCCAGGTCGTTGAGGAAGAAGCCGATGGCCATGAGGTGGCTGGCAATGCGCATCAGTTCGGCCATGATCACGCGGATGTACTCCGCGCGCTCGGGCACCTTTATGCCGGACAGCTTCTCCACGGCCATGACGTAGGCCATATTGTTGGTCATGGCTGCTACGTAGTCCTGGCGGTCGGTGAGGGTGACCACCTGGACATAGGTCTTGGCCTCGGCAAGCTTCTCGATGCCCCGGTGGAGGTATCCCAAGACGGGCTCCATATCAACGATGGTCTCCCCGTCCAGGGCCACCCGCATGCGGAACACGCCATGGGTACTGGGGTGGTGTGGCCCCATGTTGAGGATGACGGGCTCGGTTACCAGTTCGTTCTGCTGCTGGCTCATAGGAAGTCCTTGCGCAGGGGATAGCCCGGGAACCCTTCCCAGAGGAACAGTCGCTTCATGAAGGGATGGCCATCGAACTGAATGCCGAACAGGTCGTAGGCCTCTCGCTCCTGGAAATCGGCTCCCTGCCACAATGGCGTCACCGAGGGCACCTGGAGACCCTCTCGCCCCTGGAGGCGTGTCTTGAGGACCAGACTTTGATTGCTGGACAAGGAAAGCAAGTAATACACTACCTCGAAGTGCTGGAGGTAGTCCACTGCGGTCAAGCACTCCAGGAAGTCGAAGCCCAGGTTGGCCTTGAGCCAGCGGGCCACCTCGAACACGGCAACGGGCCGCACCACCAGCGTGCTGCCAGTGGCCTCCAGCACCCGGCCGGGCATCACCGTGTTTACCTGCTGGGCAACGTCGCTGGCAACGACGGCGGTGGTCACTTACTTCCTCTTGCGGGCCAGAGATTCCTGCTCAATCTTCTTCTGGAGCTGCATCAGACCGTAGATCAGGGCATCCGGGCGGGGAGGGCAACCCGGGACGTAAATGTCCACGGGCATGAGCAGGTTGACGCCGTTGACCACGTTATAGGCGTTGGTGAACGGGCCGCCGCACGTGGCACAGGAGCCCATGGCCATGACCCACTTGGGCTCGGCCATCTGGTCGTAAATGCGGCGCAGCGCCTCCCCCATCTTCCAGGTCACCGTACCCGACACGATGAGCAGGTCAGCCTGGCGGGGCGACCCGCGGAATACCTCCATGCCAAAGCGAGCAAGGTCGAAGCGAGATGCGGCAGCGGCGATCATCTCGAAGGCACAGCAGGCAAGGCCCAGGAGAACCGGCCACACGGAGTTGCGTCTGGCCCAATTGAGCATGGTGTCGGCAGTGGTGACTACGATGCCCGGCGTTCCCCTATCGAAACCGGGGGGCTGGTCTGGGTACGGCGTGCGACACCGCATGATCAGTTCGTTAATGCGCTGGCCCTCATCGCGGTCCGACTCGGTCAGCAGGGCCGCCGGCGGGCCTGCCCGAAGGTAATGCTGGTAGACCTCTACCACTCCAGTGCCCCCCGCTTCCAGGCGTAGGCGTAACCTATCAGAAGGATGGCGATGAATATGGTCATCTCCACCAGGCCAAAAAGGCCAAGCTGCTTGAACCGTACTGCCCAGGGGTAGAGGAAGACCGTTTCCACGTCAAAGACTACGAACAGCAATGCGTAGAGATAGTAGCGGACATTGAACTGGACCCAGGTCTTGCCCAGCGTGACCATGCCGCTCTCATAGGGAGTGCCCTTGACGGTCTCCGGTTTGCGGGGGCGAATGCGTACGAAACTAAGGACGTAAGAAAGGACAAGGACCGTAGCGCCGAAGACTGCGGCCACCACCAGGAAGATGCCGATATACGCGTATGCGGCTAGCAAAGCTTACGTCTTGCTACTACTTTCACCAGACCGCGCAATTGCGAACACCAAGGGCAAATTGTAAGCTGCCCCCGTAAGAGTTGTCAACAGCCGGTGCGGGCCAAAATCAGAGATTGCCCCCCGTAGGGCATCCGCCAGAGGCGGACCGACCCTTCGGGGTGGGGTTCAGCCGCGGATCTTGGGGCCGTGTCGCCGCTTCTTGTCCAGTGCCTGGAGTATTTTCTCTGGCGTGATGGGCAGGTCAGCAATGCGCACGCCGATGGCGTCGTAGATGGCGTTGGCGATGGCCGGGGCCACGGCGATGACAGAAGGCTCGCCACCACCCTTGGCCCCAAACGGCCCCTCGGGCAGGGGCACCTCCACGATGTGCGACTCGATGGGCGGCATGTCCGCCGAGGTCAAGATGCGGTAGTCCATGAAGGTGGGATTGACCACCCGGCCGCCGTCGAACAGGACCTCTTCGCTCAGCGCGCAGCTTACGCCCATGCCCACGCCTCCCTCGATTTGCCCCTCGGCCATGGTGGGGTTGATGGCTTGTCCGTAGTCGTGGGTGGCCACGAACTTGAGCACGGTTACCTGCCCCGTATCCGGGTCCACTTCCACCTGAGCGGCGTGGGCGCCGTACTTCCAGCCGGGCACGGCCCCCTCCACCAGCCCAGTGCCCGGGCCGTGGGCCGACCCCTGTCCCATGATAGGCCTGCCCCTGGAGGCGATGCTGGCCAGGACCACATCGGCCAGGGGCATACCAATCTGCGGTTGCTCTCGGACGAACACCCGCCGGTCCCTGGTCTCCAGGTCTTCAACCGGGGCCTCAAGAAGCTCGGCGGCCAGCCTCAGGACCTGCTGCCGGGCATCGGTGGCCGCGTGGCGCACGGCGTTGCCCGCGTAGAGAGTGAGCCGGCTGGAGAACGTGCCGTGGTCGAAAGGGGTAACCTCGGTGTCGGCGCTGACGATGGACACGTCCTCCAAGCGCACTCCCAGTACCTCCGCCGCGATCATGCAAAGCAAGGTGTCGGAGCCCTGTCCGATGTCCGAGGCGCCGGTGAGCACGGTGAGCGTACCGTCCTCGTTGAGCTTCACTATGGCCCCGGATGCACTCAGGACGGAGGTGGGGGACTTGTGCAGGGCGGCGATACCACGCCCCCGATACGGGCCGGACTTGGGTTGACCCCAGCCGATAGCCTGCGCGGTCTGCCGCAGGCAGTCCTTGACGCCCACCGAGTGCAGGGGCGCGCCCGTGGAGTCCGGATCACCCTCGTCCACGGCGTTCTTGAGCCTAAAGTCCAATGGGTCCATGCCCAGTCTTTCGGCGATGATGTCGGTCTGCACCTCCACCGCCCAGGCGGCCTGGGGGACACCAAGGCCGCGGAAGGGTGTGCCTCGCATCTTGTTGGTATAGACCAGCGTGGAATTGATTTCGAGGTGGGCCACTTTGTAGGGGCCAGCGGCGTCGTTGATGGCACGGTTGCTGGGGGGCAAGCCCTCGGCATAGGCGCCGGTGTCGAACAGGATGTCCACTTTGCGGGCCATGATGGTCCCGTCCAGCCTAACTCCGGTCTTCACTTTGACCACCGATGGCACGCGGCCGGCGGTGGCGGTGAGCTCCTCCTCCCGTGTCATCACCATTTTGACGGGCCGGCCCGTTTTCTGGCTGAGCAGGACACAGCCTGGCTCCACGCGGGGCGAAATCTTCCCCCCGAAACCTGCGCCGACCTTGGTCCCGATGACCCTGATGCGGCTCATGGGGACGCCCAGGGCCGTGGCCAGGTAGTCGCGGATGCCGTAAGGACGCTGAGTGTTGCACCAGACAGTTATCTGGCCCGAGGGGTCCACGAAGGCCATGGCAGCGTGGGGCTCGATGTAGCCGTGGTGCACCATCTGGGTGCGGAAGGTGTCCTCGAAGACCAGGTCCGACTCCCGGAAGCCCCGCTCCACGTCTCCCAGCCGCCGCTGCTGCCGGTTGCAGATGTTGGTCCCTGGCTGGGGGCTGAAGCGCCGGCCCATCAGTGAAGTGGTCGTGTAGCTGGACAGGTCCGGGTGGACCAGGGGAACGCCGGGCTTCGCTGCCTCCTCGGCGTCGAAGATTGCGGGCAACTCCTCGTAGTCCACCTCGATGGCCTCCACGGCCCTCTCCGCGGCCTCCTCGTCCTCAGCCGCCACCGCGGCCACCGGGTCGCCGATACAGCGCACCTCGTCTCTGGCCAGGCAGTACTCGTCCTTGACGGCATAGCCCACGCGGTTTTCGGGGATGTCCTGGCCGGTGATGACGGCCTTGACTCCCGGGATAGCCGCTGCTCGGGAGGTCTCGATGTGCACAATACGGGCATGGGGGTAGGGGCTGCGCAGCAACTTGCCGTAGAGCATGGCGGGCAGCCGCACGTCCACGCCGAAGGTTACTTTGCCCGTGGCCTTCTGTACCGCGTCTATCCGCGGCAGCCGGTGGCCAATCACGGAGTACTTAGCCATCAGGGACTGTCCACTGCTTAGCACACAAGGCGTAGGCTGTCAAGCTCCATGAAGCTTGCCTTGACAATTGCCGCCGTTCCTGCTAGTTTCTACTTCAAAAGGCGCTGACGGAGACGAGTAAGAGGCTACGGGCGCCCAGCGAGTCGGGTCTGGTGTGAGCCGATGCGCCCTACCCTCCGAAGATCCCTCCCGAGCCGCCCACCGAACCTGAGGGCCCTAACCCCTGGCCCCTTCCCGAAACGGGAAGGGGAATGGACTCTCCCCAATGTGGGGAGGGAGGACTCTCCCCGTATCGGGGAGAGGCAGGGAGAGAGGTCCCCGCAGTCAGTAGGCTGGGCCGGTAGTCCACCGTTACCTGGGCAGCCCCGTAATGGCGGGGTGAAAAGCGCCCCGAGAAGTCGGGGAAGAAGGGTGGTACCATCCCGCCCCTGCGGGACCTCTTCGGGGGCGGGTTTTGTTTCTCCTGAGGAGATGGCGGCATGTTCAAGCCAGTGAGCAGTAAGCCCAGCTTCATGGAACTGGAGGAAAGCATCGTCCAGTTCTGGCGGGAGGCCCGGGCCTTTGAGCGTAGCCTGGAGCTGCGCCAGGGTGGGCCCATGTTCACGCTTTACGAGGGACCGCCCACCGCCAACGGCCTGCCTGGGGTGCACCATGTGCTCTCCCGGGTGTTCAAGGACATCATCCCTCGCTACAAGACCATGAAGGGGTTCTACTGCCCCCGTAAGGGCGGTTGGGACACCCACGGCCTGCCGGTGGAGCTGGAGGTGGAGCGAGAGCTGGGCTTCAAGTCCAAAGCAGACATCGAGGCGTACGGCGTAGACAGGTTCAACGCCCGCTGCCGGGAGAGCGTCTTCCGCTACGTCAAAGAATGGGAGACGCTGACCGAGCGCATTGGCTTCTGGCTGGACATGGCCAACGCCTACGTCACCCTGGACAACGACTACATCGAGACGGTGTGGTGGATCATCAACCAGCTCTGGGAGAAGGGCCTGGTCTATCAGGGGTACAAGGTGACTCCCCACTGCCCGCGCTGTGGCACTAGCCTGTCCTCCCACGAGGTGGCCCTGGGCTACCGGGACGACGCCGTGGACCCTTCGGTGTACGTCAAGTTCAGGCTGACGGGCTACGATGCCACGCGACGAGCACGGCGCGCTTTCGACAACTCCTTTGACCGCCTCCGGGAACATGGAGAACCGGTCTATTTCCTCGCCTGGACAACCACGCCTTGGACGCTGCCTGCCAACACGGCCCTGGCCGTTTCCCCCAGGGCAACATACGTGCTGGTCGAGGTTGATGGGTCGAACGGTCGGGAACGGCTGGTGCTGGCCGAGGCCCGGCTCTCGGCGCTGGGCAAGGAGTACCGTGAGCTGGCGCGCTTCTCCGGCGCCGAACTGGTGCGCCTGCAATATGAGGCCCTTTTCCGCCAGCCGGACGCAAACTCCGCCTACTGCGTTGTGGCCGGCGACTTTGTGGCCATGGACGAGGGCACGGGTATCGTTCACATCGCTCCGGCCTATGGTGAGATTGACCTGGAGGTGGGGCGCACCGAGGGGCTGCCCCTGGTACACACCGTAGACCTTCAGGGTGTGGTCGCCGAAGGGTTGCCAGGTGGGGGAAAGTTCGTCAAGGAGGCCGACCCGCTCATCACCGAAGACCTGCAAAGGCGTGGGCTACTCCTCCGTAGCGGCACTATCACGCACACCTACCCATTCTGCTGGCGGTGCAGCTCGCCGCTGCTGTACTACGCCAAGTCCTCGTGGTACATCCAGACCACGGCGGTCAAAGAGGAGCTTATCCGCGGCAATGAGGAGATCGCCTGGTATCCCGAGCACATCAAGCGCGGCCGCTTTGGGGACTGGCTGGAGAACAACGTGGACTGGGCGCTTTCCCGCGAGCGCTACTGGGGCACGCCCTTCCCTGTCTGGCGTTGCGAGGTCTGTGGCCACCAGGAGGCCGTCATCAGCCGTGGCGAGCTCAAGGCCAGGCCAGGTGTAGAGGGCTGGCGAGATGACCTCGACCTGCACCGGCCCTACATTGACGCTGTTACCTTCTCCTGCCCCCAGTGCGAAGGCCGCATGCGCCGCCACCCCGAGGTTATAGACTGCTGGTTCGACTCCGGGGCCATGCCCTTTGCCCAGTTCCACTACCCCTTCGAGAATCATACCCTGGTGGAGGACGGGCGGTTCCCCGCCGACTACATCTGCGAGGCAGTGGACCAGACCCGCGGCTGGTTCTACAGCCTGCACGCCATCTCTACGCTTATCGCCGGCCGCCCCAGCTACCGCAACGTGATCTGCCTGGGCCACATCCTGGATGAGCAGGGCGAGAAGATGAGCAAGTCCAAAGGCAATGTGGTGGACCCCTGGCAGGTCATTAACACCTATGGCGCCGACGCCCTGCGTTGGTATCTGTACACGGCCTCCCCGGCCGGGAGCGCGCGTCGCTTCTCCCTGGGGCTGGTGGGTGAGGTGGTCCGCGGGTTCTTCCTCACCCTGTGGAACACCTATTCCTTCTTCGTGACCTACGCTAGCATAGACGGGTTCGATCTCTGGGTCCACGCCCCGCCCGCTGGCCCTACGGCCGAACTCGACCGCTGGGTGCTGTCCCGCCTGAACCGCCTGATCGCCGGTGTCACCGAGGACCTGGACCACTACGACCCGACCTCAGCGGGGCGGCGCATACAAGACTTCGTGGAGGAGTTGTCCAACTGGTATGTGCGCCGCAGCCGCCGCCGGTTTTGGAAAAGCGAGAATGACGCTGACAAGTGGGCGGCCTACTCCACCCTGCACCAGTGCCTGGTCACGCTTTCCAAGTTGATGGCGCCTTTTACTCCCTTCCTGGCTGAGGGGATTTACCGCAACCTGGTGTGCACCTGGGACAGCGCAGCCCCGGAGAGCGTGCACTGGGCCGACTTCCCGGTGGCCGATGCGAGGCTCATGGACAGTGCCCTGGAGGAGGGTATGTCCCTGGCCATGAGGGCATCGAGCCTGGGACGGGCCGCCCGCGCCCAGGCCGCGATCAAGGTGCGCCAGCCGCTGTCGCGGGCGTTGGTGAAGGCACGCACCCCGACTGAACGGGAGTGGCTCGCCCGGTTGGCACACGTCGTGGCCGACGAGCTCAACGTGAAAGAGGTGGCCGGCCTCGAGAATGAGGAGCAGGTGGTTATCTGGCAGATCAGGCCCAACACCCCGGTGCTTGGCCCCAAGTACGGGGCCAAGTTGCGGGAGATCACCCAGGAGCTAGCGGCCCGCCAACCGGCGGAAGTAGCGGCGCTGGTGAGGGCGGGCAAGCCCGTGGACATGGGGGGCGTCAGCCTGGCGCCCGAGGAGGTGCTAGTCGCCCCTAAACCCCAGCCTGGCTTCGCCGTGGCCGGCGAGGGCGACTACCTGGTGGCGGTGAGCACCGATCTCACCCCCGCTCTTCAGGATGAAGGGCTGGCCCGGGAGCTGGTGCACCTGGTCCAGACCATGCGCAAAAAGGCGGGCTTTGAGCTCACCGACCGCATAGTGACCTACTACCAGGGCGAGGACACCCTGCGCCGTGTGGTTGACAGCTTTGCGAGCTACATCCAGCAGGAGACCCTGTCCCTACGCCTGGTAGATGGCGAGCCGCCCTCGAGTGCCTTCATCGAACAGCACAAGTTGGATGGCGTGCCTGCCACTGTGGGGGTTGTCAAGCAGGGGTAGGACGGGCTACGGGCTACTGGGGCAGGGCGCACGCCGTGCGCCCCTACGGGCTACAGGTACTGGTTGCTGTAGCGTAGGTTGGGTTTTCCACCCTGAACTACCCGGGGCGGGCAGGTTACCGCGATGAATCGGGGTCCCGTACGCAAGTGGCGTTCCCCCAAACAGCCCCCAGACCCTAGCCGCTGGTCCCCAGTCCCTAGTCCTTGCGTTGCGCCACGTAGCGGCGGTTGGTGACCGCGGAGGGCGACCAGGGCTCCCGGATGCAGTACACCTTCATCAGCACCTCTCCCCAGCCGCCGCATTCCAGGCCCACGTCCAGGCACCGTACGCGGTCCAGTCCAAACTCGGTGGGGTCCTGGCCCTCGATGAGGCGGTCGTACACCATGTAGTTCCAGGGCACTAGCGGCGCCAGCGCCCAGAGGCAGAGCGCGGCAGTGCTCTCGTCGGCCAGCAGCAGCCCGTCGGAGGTGAGCACGAGCTTGTCACCCGCCTTCAGGTGCAGGGCGCAGCCTCGGGACTGGACCACTTCAGCGACCATCTTGTACTCCCGGAACTTGCCCGCGAAATTGTGGATGACTCGCAGGGCCCTGGGGTTGTTGGCCAGATAGAGGTCGAGTTGCTCGTCGGTATAGCCGTGGGTGTCTTTGAGGCGCTGTCGCAACCGCGGCGTCAGCTCCGGCTGTTGTGGCATGTCCACCTCCTTGGGCGTCTGGGGGCGAGTCTAAGGTAAGGGGCAGGCGGTGTCAAGGCGCCTGCCCTCGATTGACGGACGTACTCCCTCGGGGCTATAATCAACCTTGCCGTCACACCTGGTTCGAGGGGCTTTTGGCAGAGGACAACTTGCGGGAAGCCTGTGGGGTTTTTGGGGTATATGCCCCAGGTGAGGACGTAGCCAGGGTTTCCTTCTTCGGGCTTTTCTCCCTTCAGCACCGTGGCCAGGAGAGCGCCGGCATCGCCACCAGCGATGGGCGGCGCATGCACGTCCACACGGGCATGGGCCTGGTGTCCCAGGTGTTTGACGAGCGCGAGCTCGCCCGCCTTCCCGGCCATCTGGCCATCGGCCACAACAGGTACTCCACCACCGGCTCCAGCAAGCTGTGCAACGCCCAACCCGTAATGGTCAGCAGCCCCTTGGGCGACCTGGCCCTGGCCCACAACGGCAACATCGTCAACGCCGGCTATCTGCGCCGGCAGTTGGAGGTCCACGGGTGCGAGTTCCGCGCCTCCACAGATTCCGAGATCATTGGCCAGTTGATCGTGTCCTCGCCGGGCCGCAACTGGCCGGAGAAGATCAGCCACGCCATGCGGCGACTGGAGGGCGCCTACTCCCTGGCTATTCTCACCCGGGAGGCTCTGATCGGCGTGCGCGACCCGCTTGGGGTCCGCCCCCTATGCCTGGGTCGCTACAACGGGAGCTGGGTGCTGGCCTCGGAGACCTGTGCTTTGGACCACCTGGGAGCCCACTTCGTGCGCGAGGTGGCCCCGGGGGAGGTCGTGACCATTAACGGGGAGGGACTCATGTCCTTCCCGGGCGCCGTCTCCGTGCGGCAGGCGCTATGCATCTTTGAGTTCATCTACTTCGCCCGCCCAGATAGCGTTATCAGCGACAGGCTGCTGTACCCCGTCCGCCAGGCCATGGGCCGGCAACTGGCCGGGCAGTACCCGGTGGAAGCGGACACGGTGATCGGCGTGCCTGACTCGGCCACGGCCGCAGGCATCGGCTACGCCCAGGCCGCCGGCATCCCCTTCACGGAGGGCCTTCTCAAGAACCGGTACGTGGGCCGCACTTTCATCGAGCCTGACCAGCGCATGAGGGATCTTGGGGTCCGGCTCAAGTTCAATACCTTGCCCCAGGTTGTTTCCGGGAAGAGGGTAGTGCTGGTGGACGATAGCATTGTGCGGGGTACCACCACGCCGCGTGTAGTCAAACTGCTGCGCCAGGCGGGGGCCCGCGAGGTGCATATGCGCGTATGTGCCCCGCCCATCCGCCACCCCTGTTTCTTTGGAGTGGACATGGCTACCCGCCGTGAGCTCATTGCGGACCAGAAGACCGTCCCCGAGATATGCCAGCATATTGGAGCCGATTCCCTCGGCTACCAGACTGTGGACGGGCTGCTGCGAGCGGTGGGCCTCCCCCAGGAGGGCCTGTGCCTGGCCTGCTTCACGGGCCAGTACCCCGTGCCCGTCCAGCTCGAGATGGACAAGCTGGCCCTGGAGACACCTCCTGCTGTGAGCCTTGCCTCGCGACGCTAGCCGCTACGCCGCCGCCGGGGTAGACCTGGACGCCGCCCGCCGGGCGAAGGACCTCCTCAAGGGCTATGCCCGGGCGACCTTTGGTCCCGAAGTGCTGGGCGACATCGGCCACTTCGGCGGCCTCTACGCCCTCAGCGGGTACCAGGAGCCGGTTCTTGTTTCCAGCGCCGACGGCGTGGGCACCAAGCTCAAGGTCGCTATTGCCCTGGGCCGCTACGACACGGTGGGCCAGGACATCGTCAACCACTGCGTCAACGACATCCTGGTCCTGGGGGCGCGCCCCCTGTTCTTCCTGGACTACATCGGCGCTGGCCGCCTCCAGCCGGAGATGGTGGCCGAGGTGGTAAGGGGGGCGTCAGCCGCCTGCAGTGCGGTTGGCTGCGCCCTTATTGGAGGGGAAACCGCGGAGATGCCTGGCCTCTATGCATCGGGGGACTTCGACCTGGTGGGCTTTATCGTGGGCGTAGTTGAGCGCCGGGCCATTATTGATGGCAGCTCTATCAGCCGGGGCGATCTGCTTCTGGGGTTGCCCTCGTCGGGCTTGCACACCAACGGCTACTCCCTGGTGCGCCGTCTGTTTGCGCTGGACGAACATTCGCCGAAGGAGTGGGACCGTTACCATAAGGAGCTGGGCGCCACCCTGGGCGAGACGCTCTTACAAGTGCACCGCTGCTATCTGCCGGCGGTCCAGCCCGTGCTCCCCTGGGTCAAAGGCCTGGCCCACGTCACCGGCGGTGGCCTGCCTGGCAATCTGCCTCGGATCATCCCCGACGGCCTGGGGGCGCGCATCGAGCTCGGCTCGTGGAAGGTGCCGCCACTGTTCCGCCTCATCCAGGAAAAAGGAGACATCCCCGACGACGAGATGTTCCGGGTGTTCAACATGGGCATCGGCATGGTGGTGGTGTGCTCCCCCGACCATGCGCCTGAGGTGGAACATGCCCTGCCCGAGGCAATTCGCATCGGCCAGATCGTGGCCCGCCGGCGGGAGCCGCGGGTCACGTTTGTCCGGAGGGGCGAACCATGAATTGCCCCTGCGGGTGCCCTCGCACCCAGGCAGGCCAACGGGCCTAGCCCGCGGCCCGAGGCCATTGACATTCGTCAGGTCACGGCCTAAAGTCTTGGTATTCCCTTCTGATGGAGGTCCCCTTTGGCTACACAACATGACATAAAGTCCCGCCGGGCCGAGTTGGAGGCCCTGTTCAAGGTGTTCTCCGACGTGCCTAGAGAGGTGGTGGTGAAGGAGGACATCCTGCGCTACGGCCAGGCCTTCACCGAGGCCGCCCTCAAGGTCGGCGAACACTACCGCACTAAGACCTATGGCGGTTGGCTGTTCTCCTTCGATCGGGTGACCCCCGACCAGGCCAAACATGGTGAGGTGAACCGTGTCCCCGATTACCTGGAGCTCAAGGGCGGGCTCTATGGGCTGCGAGGCCGGCTCCGGGTCCGCTGCCGGGTGAATCCGGACTCGCCTTACGTGGTGGACCAGGTGGAGGGCAAGCTCTGGCTCTGCGAGCGGGACAACGGCGGCCTGGCCCCCATCGCCGAGCTATGGGAGTACCGGCCCGTCCCCCGCTACTGGTCCATGAAGCTGGCCGACGGCAGTCCCTACAACCAGGTCATCCGGGACGACTTCGCCACGGTGTTCATGTATTGCCAGCACTGGGGCCCCGATGAGGAGTGCCGCTTCTGCGACATCAACGAGAACGCCCGGATGTCGCGGGAGCGGGGCGTGCTCACCATTCCCCGCCCCTTCAAGTCGGTGGAACAGGTAGCTGAGGTCGCCGAGGAGATCTTCGTCCGGGAGTGGGACGAGCGTCCGGAGTACGACCGTCCCCACAACATGACTATCAGCGGCGGCGCCATCACCAACAAGTTGGAGGGACTGCCGGAGAACGAGTTCTATATTCGCTACGTCCGGGCTATCCGGGAGAAGATCGGGCAGCGCTTCCACCTGAACATGCAGAGCGGACCCAAGTCCAAGGAAGAGATCAGGGTGTTTAAGGAAGCGGGGCTGGACAGCCACTCTACCAACCTGGAGGTGTGGGACAAGGAGCTTTTCGCCATCATCTGCCCTGGCAAGCAGCGCGTCATCGGCTGGGACGAGTGGGTCCGTCGTATGGTGGGGGAGGTAGAGGTAATGGGAGAGGGAGGCGTAACGCCAGGATTTGTGATCGGCTGCGAGTTGGCGCAGCCTTTCGGCTTCAAGACGGTGGACGAGGCCGTCAAGAGCTACGAAGAGGGCTTCGACTTTCTTATGGCCCACGGCGTGGTGCCCCGGCCCATAAGCTGGTGCGTGGAGCCACGCTCAGCGCTGGCCGGCCAGGAGACCCCGCCCACGGAGTACTTCATCCGCATTGACCGAGCGTGGTACGAGCGCTGGATAAAGCACCGCCTGCCGCCACCGGGGTCCTACAAGATTGGCCCGGGCATCAGCGAGTACCCCAACAACGCCGCGGCAGACATGGGCCACCCATAGCCCTTGTGGTGGTGGGTAGTTTGAGTGGGATTGACAAGCGGGGCAAAACGCGCTATAGACAGTGCATCGGCACAGGGCAAGGCTGCTCCAGGGCTGTTTGTAGCCGGCGCCGGAGCAGCCAGAGCGACACCAAGGAGGCGCACATGGTTAGTAAGAGGGTAATAGCTTTTCTGGGTCTGCTGGCCCTGCTGCTGGCGGCCTGCGGCCCGGCGGCTACCGCCACCCCGGCCACAGCTCCCACGGCGCGCTTCACGCCTACCCCAGCGGGACCCACGGGCAAGCTGACGGTAGCCTGGCAGGACTTCCAGTTTGAGAAACTGGACCCCACCCAGGAGAGCCTGGGCGAGAGGCAGGCGTATGTAGGGCCTATGTTCGAGAGCCTGCTGGCGGTGAAGCCCATCGAGGGTACACCCACAGCCGCCCTGGCCGAACGGTGGGAGACCTCTGCCGACGGCCAGACCTGGACGTTCTTCCTCCGCAAAGACGTCAAGTTTCATAATGGGGACCCCATGACCGCCGAGGACGTCAAGTTCTCCTGGGAGCGGTGGACCTCCGCCGAGTCCAAGAGCGCCCAGAAGGCCCGCTTCAAGACAAACATCGCCTCGGTGGACGTAGTGGACCCGTACACGGTGAAATACAATTTGACGGCCCCCTGGCCCAGCCTTCCCTATTTCCTAGCCCCCCGTGGGGCCGCTGAGGGCACCATCCTGCCCAAGAAATACGTGGAGCAGATAGGCTGGGAGGCCTTTGAGCAAAAGCCCGTGGGGACTGGCGCCTGGAAGTTCTCCCAGCGGGAAGTGGGTACCTTTGTCGAGTATGAGGCCGTCGCCGACCACTGGCGCAAGGCGCCCGAGTTCAAGACACTGCGCATGCTCAAGGTCCCCGAGGAGCGCACCCGGGTGGCCATGCTTCGCAACGGCGAGGTGGACATCGCCCCAATAAGCATAGATGCCATATCTGAGGTGCAGGGTGCGGGATTCAATGTGGTCAAGGTGCCAAATACGGTGTCCTTCCGGATCCATCTCTGGGGGTCCTACGTTCCTGAGAGTGGCCCCCTCAACGACATTAGGGTCCGTCAGGCCCTGAACCTGGCCATCAACCGGGAGGAGTTTGCCAGCAGCCTTTTCCCCGGGGCCGCCTCGGTGGCAGCCTTCTTCCCGCCGGCCCCGGACTCCCTGGGGTTTCCTCGGGACATCAAGCCCTACCTCTACGACGTGGCTCGAGCCAAGGCCCTTCTCGCGGAGGCGGGGGTGCCCAATGGCTTTAACCTGGACCTGTTCTCCGGAGCTCTGGGCACAGGATTGGGACCAGAGGTCAACACCCGGGGCGCCGAGACCGTAGCATCCTACTGGGAGAAGATTGGAGTCAAGGCCAAGATCATCCCTACCGACATCGCTTTTCTGCGTCCCAGGTATCAGAAGCACCCCCAGTCGGAGCTCATTGGGAAAGCCTCCACCTTCAACACTACCGCCAAAGACCTGGCCGTGTTGGACGCAGCCATCTTCTTCCTCAACAGCCAGGGTAAGGGTGGAGTGAGGCTGGCTGACAATGTGGACGACCTGATCAACGGCGCACTGAAGGCGACATCAGAGGCGGAGCTGGTCCGGCTCAGCGAAGAGACCTACCGGAAGCTACACAGTGAGTACCGGGGTGTGCCTCTGGTCTACGTCAGCCTGCCCTACGGGGTAGGCCCGAGGGTGACCAATGTGCTATACAGCCCCGGCTTCGAGTCCATACCCATGTTCCTGGAATACGCCAAGCGTAAGTAGGGGCGCAAGGCGTTGCGCCCCTACCGAGGCTAGGCCTGGCGCTGTCTTGGGTCCAGGGTATCCCGGAGCCAGTCGCCCAGGAGATTGAGGGACATGACCACCAGCACTATGGCGATGCCCGGGAACACCGAGATCCACCAGGCGGTGTTCGCATAGCTGCGACCCTCAGCCACCATGGACCCCCAGGACGGCGTAGGCGGTGGTATGCCCGCACCCAGGAAGCTCAGGGATGCCTCCACGATGATGACCCAGCCCACCTGGAGAGTCGCCAGCACCACCAGTGAGTTCAGGATGTTGGGGAACAGGTGCCGCCACATTATGGCCAGCGGGGGTGCCCCGGCTACCCTGGCCAGGGCCACGAAGTCCTTCTCCCTCCAGGAGAGTACCTCCCCCCTCACCAGTCGGGCGAACCGTGCCCACATTACCAGGGCCAGCACAAAGATGAGGTTGGTGAAGCTGGGACCCAGCGCCACCGCAAAGAGCAGGGCCAAAAGCAGCAAGGGTAGGGAGAGCATTCCATCGGTGATACGCATGACCAGAGCGTCTACCCAGCCCCTGTAGTAGCCGGACACGAGACCCAGGGCCACGCCTACTCCTCCCCCCAACAAGATGGAAGCCACGGCCGCCGCCAGGGACACCCGGGCGCCCAGGATTATCCGGCTGAGCACGTCCCGCCCAACCGTATCCAGTCCCAGGGGATGGCCCAAGCTGCCCTTGTCCATCCAGAAAGGTGGTTGGAGGCGGGCAGACACGATCGCCTCGAACGGGGAGTGTGGTGCCAGGAGGTCGCCGAAGACTGCTACCAGCACGAAGCCCAGGGCAATGGCCAGTGGCAGGCGAGGTGCCCGCCTCACCGTCGCCAGGCCGCCCCTCATGCGGACCTTCGCCTTGCCCCAGACCTGCGTCCCGACGGCCATGCCTACCTCACCTGTAGCGGACCCTGGGGTCTAGATAGGCATAGAGAATGTCCACCACCAGATTGGCTGCCACCAGCAGGGTGGCGAGCAACAGCACCACCGCCTGCACCACCGGGTAGTCCCGCCACATGACCGCTTCGTAGGCCAGACGCCCCACCCCGGGCCAGGCAAACACCGTCTCCACCACCACCGAGGCTCCACCCAGCAGCAGGGCGAAATAAAAACCGACAAAGGTGACTACCGGGATGAGGGCGTTCTTCAGGGCATGCTTCCAGACGACCACATTCTCGCTCAGCCCTTTGGCCCGAGCCAGCTTCACATACTCGCTATCCAGCACATCCAGCATGCTGGAGCGCAGGAGGCGCACCACCCCCGATAGCATGAAGCCCGTGAGGGCCAGTGTTACGGTGGGTAGGAGGTAGTGCTTCAGCCCACCGGCGCCTCCAGCGGGCAGCAGATGTAACGTGCCGGCGAAAACGGAAAGCAGCAGTATGCCCACCCAGAAAGAGGGCAGAGATTGACCGAAAACAGCCGTGGTCCGGGCGGCCCCATCCAGGAAGGACCCTCTTCTCACGGCAGCCAGTATCCCCAGGGGGAATGCAATAGCCAGGGCCAGGGCCATGGCACTCAGCCCCAGCTTCATGGTGTTGGGGAACCTCTGACGCAGGAGCTCAAGCACGGGCCGCCCCGTACGGATGGACTTTCCCAGGTCCGCCTGGACAGAGTTGACCAGGAAACGGCCGAACTGCACGTACAGGGGCTTGTCGAGGCCCAGCCGCTGCGACTCCTGCGCGTACTGCTCCGGGGTGGAGTCTATGGGCATGAGCAGGTCCAATGGATTGCCAGTCAAACGCGCCAGGATGAACACGACCAGGGACACCGCCAGCAGGGTGGCCCCGGCCTGGACTAGACGGAACAGGATGTATCTCTGCATGTTATGGGTCTACAGCGCACCTTGTGTCAGCAGTGGTCACAGCATACATAGTGGCCGGGGGAGACCTCCCTCAATTCAGGCTCTCCCTGTGAACAGCGGACATGGGCCTGGGGACAACGGGGATGAAAGCGGCACCCCGGGGGCAAGTCCACCGGGGAAGGCACCGTCCCCCGCAGGATGATCTCCGCCCGTTCCACCCCGGGGCGGGCGGGCAGCGCCGCTGAGATCAGGGCCTGGGTGTACGGGTGCACAGGGCGACTGAATAGCTCTTCCGTCTCAGCCATCTCCACGATCTTGCCCACATACATCACAGCGATGCGGTGGCTCATGTATCTCACGGTAGCCAGGTGGTGGGCGATCAGCAGGTAGCTCAGGCCGTACTGCCCCTGGAGGTCTTTGAGCAGGTTCATTATCTGGGCCCGGATAGATACGTCCAGGGCGGACACCGGTTCGTCCAGGACCACCAGACTGGGTTTGAGGGCCAGGGCGCGGGCCACCGCGATGCGCTGACGCTGGCCGCCACTGAATTCGTGGGGATACAGGTTGGCCTGGGCTGGCTCCAACCCTACCTGCTCCAGAAGCTCTGCCACCCTTGACTTCATATCTCCGGGGGACATAGTGCTGCTGTACTTGAGGGGTTCGGCCACCATAGGGCCTATGCGCATCCTGGGGTTCATGGAGCTCCAGGGGTCCTGGAACACCGCCTGCACCGAGGACCGGTATGCCTTGAGTTCTTCCCCCGATAGGGCATAGATGTCCTGGCCCCTGAAGCGGACCGCCCCCGAGGTCGGCGGCTCCAGGCGGAGGATGATCCGGGCTGTGGTGGTCTTGCCACACCCCGACTCACCTACCAGACTGAAGGTCTCTCCAGGGGAGATGTCGAAGTTCACCCCATCCACCGCCTTTATCCAGCCCCGGACCCGGCTGAAAGCCAGCCCCTTCGTAATGGGGAAGTACTTCCTGAGGTCTGTGGTTTCCAGAATCGGCGCCGCGGTCATGCGTCCACCAACCTCCAGCAGGTAGCCCAGTGGCCCCCATCCACAGTTACCTGAGGCGGAGACTCCCGAACGCAGAGGCTGTCGCTGCGGGGGCAACGAGGAGAAAAACTGCAGCCGGAAGGCAACTTGTAAAGCTGAGGGGGCTGACCCTCAATAGAGGCCAGCCGTTCCACACGGTAGTCCAGGGGCGGCACCGCGTCCAACAGGGCCACGGTGTAAGGGTGCGCCGGATGGTCGAACAGCTCACGGACGCTCGCCATCTCGACAATCTTACCCGCATACATCACCGCTACCCGGTGACACATCTTGGCAACTATGCCGAAGTCGTGGGTGACGAAGATGATGGAAAGGCCCTTCTTCTCGTGGACCTCCTGGAGCAAAGCGAGGTACTGGGCCTGGATTGTCGCATCCAGGGCTGTGGTGGCCTCATCGGCGATGAGCACGTGGGGCTCGCAGGCCAGAGCAATAGCCCCTACCACCCGCTGCCGCATGCCGCCGCTCATCTGGTGGGGGTAGTCACCCAGGCGAGTCTCAGGGTCAGGGATCCTCAACAGACGGAGGGCAGAGGCGGCCCTGTCCCAAAGGTCGCGGCCTCGGGCCCTCTGATGGAGTCTGACCGGCTCGGCGATCTGGTCGCCTACAGTGAACACGGGGTTCAAGGAGGTCATGGGGTCCTGAAGGATGATGGAGATGTGCCGTCCCCGATAGCGCCTCATCTCCGACTCGCCCAGCTTGAGCAGGTCCCTGCCTTCGAAGAGGATGCGGCCGCCCACGATCTTCCCGGCCGGCTGGGGCACCAGCCTCATCAGGGACAGGCAGGTTATGCTCTTGCCGCAGCCGGACTCCCCTACCAGGCCGAAGATCTCTCCACGGCCCACACTGAAGCTGACGCCGTCTACCGACTTGACTACTCCCCAGCGTGTAAAGAAGTAAGTCCTCAGGTCATCAACTTGTAGCAGGGGGGTGGCCCCCTGAGCAACGGGCTTGGTGGTCACTTTCTTGCGGCTCCCGGCTGGCGGGTAATGTCGTTATGTTACCAGCAACCTGCCGGTTTGGGAAGCCCGACAGGCGACCCTTGCGCCGCCGAACGTTTGTTTTCCTTCGATGGCCCAGGGCCACCGCGAGTATTCAGGCCAGCCCGAGTTCCTTTAGCTTCGTTTCGGTGGGTAGTCCGCTCTGCGGGTCCCAACCCCGGATGCGGTAGTACTCCTCCAGCAGTGCGGTCATCCGCTTCCGGTCGAGCCTGGAGCCGGCAGCCGATCCCTGGGGTAGACCCTCGTCGTAGAACCGGGCTGGCCAATCGTCTTGCTGGCGCGTGATGCCGCACCGGGCCAGGTACATCCTCTGGAGGTTGAGCACCCGCTCGCCTGTCCGCATGAGCTGGGCAGGGGTTACCTCCATACCGGTAGCCGCGGACAGAAGCCGCGCGTAGTGGCTGGGGCCGAGCCGGTTGAGGTGCGTAGTCGGGAAGATGCACACGATGAGGCAGTTCATGGCGCTGCACAGGTCCGACATCCATTTGGCCAGGGCGGGCTTGGCCCGGTCGCCGAACTCGTCCAGGCGAGGTGGGTCCCCAAAGAACTCGAGCTTCTCGGCTGGAGTCATGTCCAGACTGGCGACATAGCCCGCGGTGTATGTCTCTTCGTCCAGCCCGTGTTTTTCCTTCAGCTCGCGCAAGGGAGGCAAACGGTCCACCCTGGTGTGGGTCGTCTTGATGTTGTCGCCACCCCTGGGACTGGCCAGCACCCCGAGGTTCCACAGAGTAGCTGCTCTCCGAGGGTCGGGGACAAAGACCTCCAGGCCCTTGACCGTCATGGCATACTTCAATGCTTCGGGACCGATGCGCCGGGCTGCCGCCAGGCTTCCTTCCGCCAGGAGGTCCCCCAGCCCCTTTCTGAAGGCTATGTTGTGCAGCATCTCCAGGATGGCCTCGTCGTTCCCCCAGGTGAGGTCAACCCCAGTGTCCCCTCGGGTAAGAATACCGCGCTGATAGAGCTCCATGGCGAAGGCGATAGTGCTCGCCGCCGAGGTCATGTCCAGCCCCAACCTGTGGCAAGCCTCTTTGCATTTCCAGATGGCGGGAAGGTCCAGGACCCCACACTTGGCCCCAAACTCCTGGAGGGGAGCGACGAACGTGCTGCTGGCTATGCGGAGCCCCGCATACTTGCCGTCTCGCACCTCTGCCAGGTTGAAACAAGCTATGGGACAGCGGTAACACGTCCCTGCCTTTCCGGCCAGGTGAGGGAGTGCGGCCTCCAGGGTTACCTTCTCTAGCCACTCCGCGGGCACAACCCCCTGATAGTTCCTGCCCGGCAGCGTGCCGGTGAAATAGTGGCGCCGCGCCACGTCCAGGACGCCGACGGAGCCGAAGGCCCGGTGGGGCGCTTCGAGGCCAGGGTGCCAGGAGGTAGTGAGCCGTCGCATGGCCTCCTTGACCGCGGCATCGAAGGCTTCGGGTTGGGCCACCGTGATCTCGCCGGTGCCTCGTACTGCGATTGCCTTGACTCCCTTGGCTCCGAGCACCGCCCCAATGCCGCATCTGCCCTGGGCGTGGTAATACTCGTTGATCAGGCAGGCAAATTTCACCCGGTTCTCCGCCGCCGGGCCGCAGGCCAGGACTCGGACCTCGTGGCCGGGCTGTTCCCCGAGCTCGTGCCGGAGCACGTCTGACGTTTCCCAGGTGTCCCGGCCCGACAAGCCGTGGGCACTGCGTATCTCAACCCGGCCATCATCTACCCAGAGATAGACGGGTCGGGGAGATCTGCCGCGGAGGACAACGGCATCGTAGCCTGCCCGTTTCAGCTCTGCCCCCCACCAGCCACCGGAGTTACCGGTGGCTAGCAGGCCCGTCTGGGGAGACCTGGCAGTAATATCAACGCGGCCGGCACACGGAGCATGGGTGCCCGTGAGGGGGCCCGCGGCTATCACCACCACGTTGTCGGGCCCCAGGGGGTCCACGTCTGGCCCCACCTCGTCGTAGACGATGCGAGTGCCCCAGCCCATCCCGCCGATGTAGCGCTGAGCGAGGTCTGAGTCAAGCTCCCGGGCCGAAGCCTCCGGGACAGACAGGTCCACGTTGAGGACTTTACCTGTGTATCCGTTCATGCTGCCGCCATGCCCCCCTTGTCCTGAATGCCCGTATCTTAGGTCGGGCCTTCCGCGCTGTCAATGCACGGGTTCGCGCCACAGGGCGCTGTCTGCTATAGTAGGCACATCTCGAATCGCAGGAGGTGCACCCATGAGGTCCTGGCAGGTCTATGGCGTCAACGACATGCGGTTGGAGGACATCCCCATACCTGAGGCCCGGCCAGGCTGGGCGTTGGCTCGGGTGCGGGCATTCCAGCCCAGCATCACCGAGGTGCAGCGTTTCTGGGGCACCAGCCAGCGAGGCCAGGACAAGATGCGCCAGACCATCCAGGAGAAGGGCCCCTACGCCATGGGGCACGAGGTGTGCGCCGACGTGGTGGCCGTGGACGAACGGTCCGGGTTCCGGGTCGGTGACCGGGTGGCCTACTCTCACGCCGCCCCCGGCATGGTGTCCGGAGACGACTACCCGGGCTGCTTCGCCGAATACGTGCTCCTGCCTATCCCGTCCCTGTTCAAGGTTGATGCGAGTATCCCTGACGTGGAATGCCCAGCCCTCCAACCTCTGGCCTCTTGCGTTCACGATGTCGAGGAGGCCCGCATCGAGCTGCACGAGACTGTGGTCGTGTTCGGGCAGGGGGTAATGGGACTGAACATGGCCCAGCTTTGCCGGCGGGCCGGCGCCGAGCGAGTGATCGGCGTGGACGTGCGCGACCAGTGCCTGGCGGTATCCCGGGAGCTAGGCGTGGACGTCCAGGTCAACGCCGGGCAGCAGGACCCGGTGGCGGCCATCAGGGACCTCACCAACGGGCGCGGCGCCGATGTGGCCTTCGACTGCGCCTCGGGCAGCCCCGAGGTGGGACTGTCTGGCGGCAAGACGCTGTTCCAGGCTATCGAGGCCGTGCGCATCGGTGGCCGCCTCATCCAGATTGCCTTCCACCACCAGCCTGTTCTCTTCGATCCCAACCAGCTTCGGGCCAAGCGCATCAAGTACATCTTTCCGGGCGAGGGCACAGGGGAGACCATGGCCCTGACCAGCCGCCTGGTGGCGTCGGGTAAAGTGCAGTTGAAGCCCTATATCACCCACGTGCTGAGTGGCGTCGAGAAGCTTCCCGACGCTATGGAGATCACGGGCCACAAGGCAAGCCACGGCGCCATCAACCCGGCTGTGGTGATCGTCGCCTAGTACCAAGTTGCGGAAATCAGCGTCCGAATACAATGCGTTGCCCTGGCCGGTAGTACCCCCTACTGTCCCCCTTCGCAAGGGGGACCATTGCCTACTGTCCCCCTTCGCAAGGGGGACTATAGGGGGTCAATTCGAGCGGGACGGGGATCATTGCGAACACCGTGGACATCAACGCGAACCTCCGCAAGTAGGCACTAGTGAGGGCGGCCTAGGGCAGCCAGCAAACCCGCCATATGTACGACACTGAAGTGACGGTGGTTGGCGCGGGTGTGGTGGGGCTGGCGGTGGCCGCGCGCCTGGCGGCCAGCGGCCATAAGGTGCTGGTGCTGGAGAAACGGGAGGGCTTTGGCCTCGAGACCAGCAGCCGCAACAGCCAGGTCATCCATGCCGGGATCAATGACCCCCCCGACTCGCTGAAGGCCCGCCTATGTGTCGAAGGCCGGAGCATGCTCTACCAGCTTTGCCAAGCCCACAGCGTTGGCAACCGTCGCTTGGGCAAGATGGTGGTGGCCAGCACCGAAGACGAGGTGCCGCGCCTGGAGGTAATGTGCGCCCGAGGGCAGGCCAATGGCGTGGACGACCTGCGCCTGTTGACCCGGCGAGAGGTGGCGGTGCTGGAGCCCAACGTGAGGGCCGTGGCGGCCTTGCTGTCTCCGTCTACAGGGGTCGTTGATGCCTGGGCGTTGATGCGCCTCTTTGCGGCCCAGGCCCGGGACCGTGGGGCCACCCTGGCCTTTCACTCGGAGGTGGTTGGCCTGGGGCCAGCCGGTGAAGGGTGGCGAGTCAGCGTCCTCGAGCCGGAAGGCGCCTTCACCTTCCAGAGCCGGACCGTGGTCAACTGCGCGGGACTGTGGTCGGACCACATTGCCGCACTGGCCGGGATTGACGTGGACCAGGCCGGCTATCGCCTGCACTACTGCAAGGGCGAGTTCTTCGCCTTTACCCCCCGGCCGGACACGCGGTTGGACCATCTGGTGTACCCCACACCGGAGGTGGACGCCGCGGGACTGGGAATCCACACCATTCAAGACGTGGAAGGCGTCTCGCGCCTGGGGCCCAGCATCGAGTACGTGGACCGGCTGGACTACCAGGTCGATGTTTCACATCGCGAGGCTTTCCTACAGGCCGCCCGGAGGTATCTGCCCGGGCTGGAGGAGGCAGACCTCAGCCCAGACTTCGCCGGTATCAGGCCCAAGCTGGCGGGTCCAGGCGAGGGCTTCCGTGATTTCATCATTCGCCACGAGGCGGACCGCGGCCTGCCCGGGTTGGTCAACCTGGTGGGCATCGAGTCACCCGGGCTTACCGCGTCTCCCGCCATCGCGCGGCACGTGGCTGGACTGCTGCAGGAATTGGAGGCCCGGTAGGGGCGAAGCATCGGGCGCGGGGCGCCGTGGCTCCGGATTCAGACAAGGGCCCGATGCTTCGCCCCTACACTTTAGAACCCACGTGAGGCCCCGCCACCCCCGGACCTTCCGCCACCGAAGCCACCGAACCCACCACCCCCTGTCCAGCCGCCACGGCCAGCGCCAGAGAAACCGCCCCGGGTGTGGCGCCACGACGTCTGCCTTCCAGAAGTGGCCTGGTAACGGTACGCGGATGAAAGCGCCGCATCGAGGAAGAGGCCCAGGACGCCCGCCGCCAGCACACCGAGCACAATCAGCAGTAGTCCACCGATAGCCCAGCCCAGCGTCCCACCCACCACCGCTCCCCAGATACCCCCCAGCCAGATGGCCTTTGTTCGTGCCATGTAGGCCAGCAAGTAGACAGAGAACGCACCGAGGGGGAAGAGAAGCCACAGCTTGTCCGCTAGCGACGTTGTCACCTGCTCAAACCTGGGCCGGGCGCGCACCGAGCCCGGTTGGTAGGTGCTGTCGTTGATGGCTTGAGCGATGGCCCTGGCCCCCTTGATAATGCCCAGCGAGTAATCGTCCTTGCGGAAATCGGGCATGACCTCCGTGTCGAGTATCCTGCCGGCGTGGGAATCGGTGAGGTAAGGCTCCAAGCCATAGCCCACTTCGATGCGCACCCGCCGTTCGTCCCTGGCTACTAGCAGGAGCACGCCGTTGTCCGTGCCTTTCTTGCCGATGCCCCAGCGTTCAAACAGCCGGACCGCGTAGCCCTCTACGCTGTCCCCGCCCAGGTCGGACACGGTGACGACTGTCAGCTCGACGGTCGTTTCCTGCTCGAGGTCGCGGAGGGCCTGCTCCAGGGATGCCTCAACATCCGGGGCCAAGAGATCGGCGAAGTCGTTGACGAAGCCGGACGGCTCAGGCAGGCCCTGGGCGAATGCCCCGCCGGCAGCGACCAGCATGCCCAGGACCGCTGCCAGCGCAAGTAACGCGGAGCTACGCATTTCAGAAGCTGACCTTGGGCGCGCCATCGGCCCCGGAGACAGCCCGGAAGTAGGCGCGCTCCCCGAACCCGAACATGCCGGCAACCATGTTGCTGGGGAAGCGTTTGGTCATACTGTTGTAGGAGAGCACCACCTCGTTGTAGCGGCGCCGCTCCACCGCGATGCGGTTCTCGGTGCCGGCAAGCTCGTCCATAAGCTGCGTGACGTTGGCCTGCGAGCGGATGTTGGGGTAGTTCTCGACCACCACGAGGAGCCGGGCCAGGGCGCTTTCCAGTTGCGTAGCCGCATCGGCCCGCTGGTTGGGGGAGGCGGCGCCGGCGTAACGGGTGCGGGCCTCAGCCAGTTGGCCAAAGACCGCACGCTCCTGCTCGAAGATCCCCTTCGTAGACTCCACCAGGTTGGGGACCAGATCGAAGCGGCGCTGGAGCTGGGTCTCCACCTGTGCCCATTGCGCGTCCACCCCCTGTGAACGGTCTACCAGGCCGTTGTAGGTAGAGCGCAAGTACAGGCCCAGCCCCAGGGCTACCACCAGCAGGAGGCCCACCACCGCCAGCAGCGCCAGGCCGATACCCTTTGCCATAGTGTACCACTCCTCGAGCCAGGTCTGGGACAACGAAGTCACCAGGATTACCGGAACGCCACTGACATTGTAGGCCCGCTGGGGCTGGCCTTCAATCTGCCTGCGGCACACCCGGCCACAATCCCCAGCGCCTTGCCCCTGGCGGATGAGGCCCCGCACCGGACGACGAAGGAGGCCGGCCAGGCCTCCTTCGCATCCAGTAGTGGCATGTCCCTGGCCTATTCCTCCGTCTTCCGTGGCCGGAAGAGCCGGCGCAGCCCAGGGATTCTCTGTATCCAGGACTTGCGACTCCTGCTAGCCAAAGCTACCTCACCTCCTCACCCTCGTACCGGATGATGACATCGTCGTCGGTGATCTCGCTATCCGTGGCCCGGCTTGGTTTCTTGAAGGTGACGTAGAGTGTGTCAGCCTCCTCGTCATAGGAGGACCAGAGGTAACGGTGAGGCGCCTCCCGCACCATTGGAGCAAGCTTCAGGTAGTCCCTTACATCCATCATGGTCCGTGGCGTCTAGCTGTGTACAGCCAGCCGCAAGTCGGCGGTTACGGGGATCTCGAACAGGTCTGCGCGGAGGAGGCGCGTCGAGAAGAACATGACCTCCAGGTTTTCCACCTCACCAGTGTTGGGGTTCAGGCGAGCCACAACCTCATCTCCGATCTCCTCGCACTCCTGTTCAGCGTAGGGGGGCCTCTTGCTGATGTAAAGGATGTCCGCTTCGCGGTCATATTGGAACGTCAGCTTCGCACCCATGCCGGCTCTCCTTCCGCTAGCTTCCTGGCGATGTACGCGGTCACCACCCAATGGCGTTGGCCGTCGCCGGGTCCGCTCATCACCACTACCACCACGTGTTTGCCCCCTGCCAGTCCAGTATACCAACGTGAGAAGAGCCGCGCGCTTCCCAACCGACCACTCCTGCGGACCTCGTCGGGGCCAGCCAGTGTGGCCGCGATGAGCTCCTGGTGGGCCGGGAGCAAGTCCGGGTGACGCTCAGCGATATGGCGCTCTCGCCCTGGCGCCAAGTCGACATCGGCCCCCAGAAAGGGACAAGGTAGCCGCGCCATCTCGGCCCTATCTTAGGGTGAGGCGCCGCAGACTTCAATCAGCCGCATCGCCTCTCATGCCGCTTCAGCCTTCCGCGCCCTGTCTGTCCCAGGGATGTTCAACAGCACGTAAACGACATTGAGGCTATCCATCGCGGCGATGCGTTCCGCGCTTTGGGGAAGCTCAAGGCCCTTGGCGGCCCTGGAGAGATCAACAAGGCCGCTAGCGGGACGAAAGTCCAGCTTCTCCACGAGCAACCGGCGAGTTGCCTTGGCGTGTTGCGCCGTCGAAGGCCCGAAGATGCGCTGTATACGCTGTTCGACTTCCGAGGCATCGGTCCGATCGATGATCGGCATGTAGCATCGTTCCAATATCAAGTGTTTGTGACAACGTGGATTGTGCACCTTTTGGCACCACAGCGCAAGGCCTCAGCCATGTCACCTGCTGGCTTACCAGCAGGGCAACCGCTCGGGCCTCCTGTCCGCTTGTGGAGGCAATGGTACGATGCGGCGTGGAACGATCTAGCGAAGCGTTCAACCGCGACCGGTGCCAGCCCAGCTTCAAGCTGGGACTTGCCAGCGCCCCGGGCACTGCCGGAACGGCGAGGTCGGATATGGTAGGTCCCGGACCAGCAACCGAATAGCTCTCCCAATAACCGAGGTCCTGGTAGCCAACAGGTCAGGGGCTGGCCCCGGTGCTTCTCAGACGGACCGAGGGTGTGCTTTCGCCCTAGTGCCTATTTTGCAGAACTTCGCGTTGGTCCACGGTGTCCCGCAACTTGGTATTAGGCCCCGTCGCCAGAGGGTGTGGACAAGTCCTGGGGCGAGATGCCGTATAGCTCAGCCGCGGCTTTGGGTGAGACCCAGCCGATTTCCACGTCTTCCCGGACTCGGGCCGGGTCCCGGGACCGGGGGCCTCCCACGCCGCCGCCGCCGGAGCACTCGATGCGCAACACATCCCCGGGCTTGAGGGGGTAGCCGCCAATGCGCCCGTGAAGCTTCTTGGCCTGATCCGTACCGGGATTGATCCACAGGGCAGAGAGGTTCCCGTTGCCTCCGCCGTTCACACCCCAGCCTGGGATCACGTCCATGTCGGCCCCGGTGCCGAATATGGCGTCGTCCAGCGCCAGGTACTCCCGGCAGATGCCGGGGCCACCCCGGAACTGGCCTGGCCCCCCTGAGTCCGGTATCACGTCCCAGCGGAGAATGCGCGTGGGGAACTCGGACTCCACGATCTCCACCGGCGTCAGCTTGGTGGCGCCCATGCCGCTGCGGGGACCGCGGCCTGGCGCCCCGTCATCCCCCTCGATAGCGCCGGTGGCCTGGCTGGGCATCTCGTAGTGGACATAGAGCCTGCCTGTCCTGGTCCCCTTCCAGCCAATGGTCATGCCACCGCCACCTCCCGGCCAGCCCATCGCAGGTCTGCCGGTCAGCTTGATGAGGGCCTGGAGCACCATGGTGTTGACCAGCTTATAGGTGCGCGCGTAGCGGTTCACCGAGACCGGCGGTACAGGGTTGACCACGCTGCCCTCTCGAAAGCGGGTGTCTACGGACTGGGCCAGCCCGTGGTTACAGGGGGTAGTCGGGTCTACCATGGTAAGCATACCGGCGTAGCAGGCCGCCTTGGCCAACGATGGTCTGATGTTCACCGGCCCCCGAGTTTGGTCCTGAGACCCTGTGAAATCGAACAGGATGTGGTCCCCTTCTTTCACCAGGCGCAGGTGGACGCGCACCGGATGAGACAGGTCTATTCCGTCGTGGTCCAGGAAGCCTTCCACCTCAACGGAGCCATCGGCCCACTGGGCGATGGCCTGACGCATCCGGCGCTCCGTCCGGTCGTACAGCTCGTCGAAGGCGGCCAGCACGGTATCCCGGCCATACTTGCTGAAGAGACGCGCCATGCGGTCCTCGCCGATGCGGTCGGTGCCTATCTGGCCACGGATGTCACCGATAATCAGCTCCGGGGTGCGGGAGTTGACCCGCAGGATGTTGTCCACTTCCTTCACAATCTGGCCGCGCCGCATGTAGCGCACGGGGACGAGATGGATTCCCTCCTGGTACATCTCGGTGGTCTGGGGATAGTTGCCGCCGGGCACGGCGCCCCCGATGTCGGACTTGTGGGCGATGTTGGCACAGAAGGCGACCAGCTTGCCCTCGTGGAAAGCGGGGGTGAGCACCGCCATGTCCAGCACGTGAGGGCTGCCCCCGAAGTAGGGATGGTTTAGGATGAAGGCGTCGCCCTCCTCAATCTCAGCCGGGGGGTAGCTCTTCAGCAGGTTCTCGGCGCACACCGGGAAGGCGCCCATATGCAGCGTCAGGTTCACGTCCTGCCCCACCAGGCGGGCCTGAGAGTCCAGGACCGCGCAGGAAGCGTCCAGCGACTCGCGGATGATGGTGGAGAATCCCGTGCGGAAAAGGGAGCGCTGCATCTCCCGCACGATCCCAGACAGGCTGGTGACAATGACCTGGAAGGTGATGGGGTCTATGGTGGTCGTTGACATAAGTCACGGACCTCGATGGCAGGGCAAATCTACGGCAGCGTTCAAGACGTTGACCAAGTTACCAGACGCCTCGGGGGCTGTCAAGTTCGCCTTGATCCACCATCAAAAACGAAGACCAGGAAAACCCAGCGCCTTGGGGACACCCCGAGATCCGGTCAAAGCGTAGGGGCGACCCGCCGGGGCGCCCCTACTGTTCCACCTGGGTGAGAAAACCGCCCGTTCGGGTAGACATAATAGGTGGCGGATTTTGGCTCGCCTGCGCTCTTGACAGCCTGCCACATGGCGTATAGAGTATGGGCATTCCAAAAGCGGGCCAGCAGGCAGGGGAAAGGGTCCCCTTGCTGGGCTGAAGTCTGGAGGCAGACATGATGCTACGCTTGTTGTCGGCCCTGGCGGCCATAGTGGTCCTGGTGCTGGCCGCCTGCTCACCAGCGGCGACCGCCACTCCACTGCCGACTCCCACGGCTGTCCCACGTTCCTCCGGGGTGACGCCCACGGCGACCGCCAAGGCGGCCCCCTCGCCGACTGCCGCAGCCCAGGGCAAGTACGGGGGAACCCTCAAGCTTGCCTATGATCGAGAGGGGCGCGCCTGGGACCCCTTCCGCACAACCACGGCTGACCTTCATCCCTGGGTGGTGTGGGACCATGCCCGTCTCCTCCGCTTTAACGCGGACCCGGCATTGGGCTGCTCCTACATGCCGCCCATTCCTGAGCTGGCCACCTCGTGGAAGTGGGTAGACGACCGCACGCTGGAGTTGAAACTGCGCCAGGGTGTCAAGTGGCCCAATCTGCCTCCGGTCAACGGAAGAGAGTTTGTGGCCAGTGACGTCGTCTACTCTATAAGGGTGGCCTGGCCCAAGAGTAGCTACCAGGCCTACTACCTGGACATGGGCGAGATGCAGTCCGTGGATGCCGTGGACGACCACACGGTCAAGATCAGTTTCAAGAAGCCCATGGGCGCTTTCTTGGACAGCCCGGCTGCCTGGTGGTGGGGTATCATCACCGCTCCCGAGATAATGGGGCCGGACAACGAGATGAACGCCGCTGAGGATCATGTCGGGCTCGGGCCCTACACGCTCAAGAAATATGTGCCAGGCGCCCGGTTCTTCCATGAGCGCAACGCCAACTACTGGAGGCCGGGCCTTCCCTACATAGACAACGTAGAATACTCCATCATGCCTGACATAAGTACCCAGGTGGCCGCCCTGCGTAGCAAGGTCATAGACGCGGTGCCCCATCCCCAGCCTCATCCTGTGGTGCAAGACCAGTTGTCCAAGGCGCCCGGAATAAAGGTGTACGCCTGCCCCTGGCCCATCTTTTATGGCTTCCTGACCACCACTGAGGAAGGCAGCCGCTATAGGGACGTCCGGGTAAGGCGGGCGATTTCCATGGCCATAGACCGGGAAGGGGTGAACCGCTCTGCATATCTCGGCCTGGGCTACACTAACGAGGCGGTGATGAGCACTGCCTACGGAGAGTTCGCCGTCACCAGGGACAAGCTGCCCCCTGAGGTCGCAGGCTATTTGCAGTACCGCCCGGACGAGGCTAAACGTCTGCTCGCGGAGGCAGGCTTTCCCAACGGGTTCAACGACGTCCTCTACGTCACCCCGCGGTACGGTGCCCTGCATATGGCCCTGGCGGAGGCTGTCGTGGACCAGTTGGGCCGGGCAGGCATCAAGCTGAAGCTGGAGCCCCTGGAGTATGGCCGCTATGCCGAGGTGGTGATTGGCAAGAAATTCACCGGCACGGCGATCGGGTGGGCCGGAGGTAACTCCCCGGACAACACGCTGGACAAGGCCCACTCCAAGGGCCCTGCCAACTATTCCAGGATAAACGACCCCGAGTTGGATGCGGTCATCGAACAGTTCACGCGCACCGGAGACATGAAGCTGGCCCAGCAGGCGCAGACAATGATGGTGGAGCGCATGCATTCAGTACCCCTGCCTACACCACCCTTTGCCGGCTGGTTCCGGGATGTGGTCAAGAACGTCAACTTCAAGCCCCATTATGTGGCCTCTGTGGACTACCTGCTGTACTCTTGGCTGGACCGATAAGGACTGAATGGCGAGGACAACGCAAACATGGCTATGACGCAGGTCCGTTCCTTCTGCAACGAATGCTACAACACCTGCCCTGTGATGGTCACTGTGGAGGACGGTGTAGTGGTACGCATCGAAGGGAATGCGGAAGCGCCCTACACGGAGGGGCGCCTTTGCCCCAAGGGAAACGCCGCCCTGATGCGGGTGTACGACCCGCACCGGTTGAAGACCCCGCTCAAACGCACCAACCCCGAGAAGGGCATCGGGGTGGACCCGCGCTGGCAGGAGATCTCCTGGGACGAGGCGCTGGACGCTGTAACCGACAAGCTCAAACACGTGCTGGCCACCAACCCCAAAGGGCTCAAGATGCCTTCCATGGACCAGACCAAACGGGGCACTGCCCTGTGCGTGGCACAGGCCCTGGGAACACCCTACGTGGGCACAGAGGCCGGGTCGGGTGGCGGCGTGATGTGCGGCAACGCTGCCCACACCATAGGTTCCCAGATCTGGGGGTCCTTCCACGACTGGCCAGAGTACCAGTACACCAAGTACGCCCTGTTCATTGGCACCAACACCGGTTTCGAGTCCGACCGGGCTATCCCGGTGGACGCCAAGCGCATAGCGGATGCACGGATAAGAGGCATGAAGCTGGTAGTGGTAGACCCCCGGTTCACCCACACCGCAGCCAAGGCCGACGAGTGGGTCCCGATCCGGCCGGCCACCGATGGCGCCCTCGTCCTGGGCATCGTCAACCTGTTGCTCAACGAATACGGTATCTACGACGCGCCATTCCTCCGAAGGCACACCAACGCGCCTTATCTTATCGGCCCCGACGGCTACTACGCGCGCGACCCCGAGACCCGGAAGCCTCTGGTCTGGGACAGTGTGGACGGCGTGGCCAAACCCTTCGACGCCTTCAGTGAAGACGACACTGCACCACGGGCGGCCCTGGAGGGCCAGTTCCAGGTGAACGGTGCACCGTGCCAGCCCGCTTTCCAGGTACTTAAGGAGCGGGTCAAGGAGTACACCCCCGATAAGGTGGCGAGCATCACCACGGTGCCTGCCGCCACGCTCCAGCGGATAGCTCGAGAGTTCGGGGAGAACGCTCAGATTGGCAGCACCATAGAGATTGAGGGGCAGCCCTGGCCGCTGCGGGGGTCCATGGTCGTCTTCTACCGGGGGACGCAGGGGCACGTTCACTCTACGCTCACCACCCAGGCCATCTACGCTCTCCAGATGATCGTGGGGGCCATGGGCACGCCCGGTGGGACATCGGCGTCTTCGGCAGGTGGCATGCTCAACGTGGTGTCGCTCACCACCGGGCCGGACGGCACCCCGACCTTCGACCTGCATCACCTGCACCCCTACGCGCCACCGGCGTGGCCACCGACGGAGTACGATCTGGCGAACTACTATCCTGTGGATGCTTTGGCCCCGTCCCACCTCCACTATGTGGCGGGCGCCAACCCCAAAGGCTGGGGCCTCGACCCTACCATGATGGTGTTTGCTGACTGTTCCAACCCCGTGGCGGGTATGGGCGACCACGCCACGATGGAGGCCTATCACCGCAACGCCTTCGTGGTACTGATGGAGCAATACCTTTCGGAGACCGCCCAGCTAGCTGACATTGTCATACCCTCGGACTTCCAGTTGGAGCGACACGGTCTGGTAGCCATCAAGGCTGGATTACCCTACCTGGGCATCCAGTATGGCTCGCCCGCCGTGGAGCGTCAGCCTGGGGCGCGGGACTGGATGGAGGTGGCCCTCGAGCTGCTGGAACGGGTCGGCCGCCGGTTCGGCGAGGGCGGGTTCAATCACTGGGTCAACCTGACCTTCCGGCTCAGGCCGGAGTACCGGCTGAGCCTTGAGGAGAGATATGACGTCCCTCAGGTGTTGGAACACATCGCCAAGAGCCAGATTGGGGAGGACGGCTGGCACAAGCTGGTGGCCCAGGGCTTCTACGCCCGCAAGGCGCCTGCCGCCGAGAGGTACATACCATTCGGCAGGGCCCGTCTGGCCTTCTACAACGAATACCTGAAAAGGACGGGAGAAGAGGTGGTGGCCGCTCTCCGGAAGGTCGGAGGCTACGAGCGCCTGGCCCAGGAGATTGATTTCTCCGACTACGACGCCCTGCCCCGGTGGAAGCCAGGCCCCATCCACGAGTCCTCCGACAAGTACGACATGTACGCCGTCAATGGCAAGTCGGTGCTGTTCACTTTTGGCCGTGGGGCGTTTAACCCCTGGCTCATGGAGGTGGCCGAGCGTGACCCCTACGTGCTCAAGGTGTGGGTCCACCGGGCTACGGCCCTGAAAAGGGGCATCGCCGACGGCCAGCGCATCTGGGTCGAGTCAGAAGCGGGACGTGTCCAGGGTGAGGCCAAGGTCACCGAGGGGATGCATCCCGAGTGCGTGGGCATCGCCAGCATGCTGGGCCACTGGTGTGACCACCCCATAGCCAAAGGCAAGGGCGTCAATTTCAATACGCTCATCAGCCTCGGGCTGAAGCGTACCGATCCCATCACGGCCACCATGCAAGGTTCCGCGGTGCGGGTGCGGGTGTACCCAGTCAGTTGACCGTCCGACGGCCTGTTCGACCCGGGCTCACGGATGGGGGTGGGAAGCGGGGACTTGACGGCGAAGGGCCGTCGTCGTATCATCGGCGCATCGCTCGAACATTTTCGCGGAGTAGGTTATGCGTTACGGTATGGTGATTGACCTCAAGCGGTGCATCGGCTGCCAGGCATGTACCATAGCCTGCAAGGCCGAGAACGGCACCCCACCCGGCGTGTTCTTCACTCGGGTGCTGGAGCACGAGGAGGGGGAGTACCCCAGGATCGCCAAGACCTTCGTCCCCGTGCTGTGCAACCACTGCAAGGACGCCCCCTGCGAAAAGGTGTGCCCTACCCAGGCCACCCACCGCAGCGCCGGGGGCATCGTGCTGGTGGACTACGACAAGTGTATCGGCTGCCGCTACTGCTACGTGGCCTGCCCCTACAACAACCGCTTCTTCCTGGGCAATGGGATACTGCGGAAAGGCTACTATGGCGTGCTCACCCCTTTCGAGAAGCTAAAGTATGCCAAGTACACCGAGGGCACCGTAGCCAAGTGCACCTTCTGCCAGCACCGCCTGGAGCAAGGGAGGCAACCGGCGTGTGTGGAGACCTGCGTCACCGGTGCCCGGGTCTTCGGCGATCTGGACGACCCGAGCAGCGAGGTGAGGGAGCTGATCAGGACCCGCCGGGGCTACCAACCCATGGCCGAGCTGGGCACGGACCCCTCGGTATACTACATAGACTAGGGATGTGAATATGGCTGCGCGACGAGTGCTCCTGGCTGGCGACCAGTTTGTGGTGGGCTACCGCGCCCAGCGGCAGTGGAACTGGCTGATTGCTACGGCTTTTCTGTTGGGTAAGCTGGGGGGTGGCCTGTTCCTGGTAGCCCTCCTGGTGGACTTCCCCGCGGGGGCGTGGTTGGGGCTCCTGATCGGAGTGGTGGGCAAGGGCACGGCCCACCTGGCCTACCTGGGCAAGCCCGCGCGGTTCTGGCGCGCCATGCTCCACCCCCAGACATCATGGCTGTCCCGTGGGCTGTACTTCATGGGGGCCTTCGCCGTCTTCGGCGCCATCACCCTGTTGCTGGACAAGGGGTCAACTGCGTGGGAGGTGGCGCGGGCGCTGGCCCTGCTGAGCGCCGCACTCATGATGATCTACGACGGCTTCGTGCTCTCGGCGTCGCCCGGCCTGGCCCTGTGGAGCACGCCGCTCATGCCAGTGCTCGCCTTTAGCTACGCCCTGCTGGGCGGGGTGACCCTGAGCATTGTCTTTGGGAACTGGCTCGATGCCGCTAACGCGGTGGCCTCCCTGGACAACCTGGAGCTTGGCCTGCTGGGCCTCAACCTGGTCATCGTGGTCTCGTTCATCTACGTGATGTTCAGCTCCACGCCGCGAAGCCGGCGGGCGGTGGAGGTCCTGGCGCGCAACTACACGGTGCCCTTCTTCGTGGGCGTGTTTGGCGTGGGCATTATGGCCACCGCCTTGCTGGCACTGTGGTTCACCCGGACGGACAACGCCACTATTCTGACGGGGGTGGCTCTGGGCGATGTGACCGGACACTACCTTCTGTTCTACCTGTTGCTCAAGGCAGGGCTGTACGCACCCATGCTACCCAGGGGAACTAACTAAAAGGGGGTCGTGATGACCAAGGGATACGCGGGCAAACTGCTGAGGGTTGACCTGTCTTCAGGCTCCGTGCAGGACGAGCCATTGCCCCCCCTGGAGGTCCTCCGCCAGTACATCGGCGGCACCGGCCTGGGGGTCAAGATCCTGTCCGACGAGATGCCCCCTGATGTTGGGGTGTTTGACCCGGCCAGCCGCATTATTCTCATGACCGGCCCGCTGACCGGTACCCCCATTCCCGGCGGCAACAACTGCGCCATTGTTGGGCCCAACGCTGATACTGGGTTCACCGTGGGGGCGGGGCACACGCACGGGCAGTTCGGCCCGAACATGAAGTTCGCTGGCTACGACGGCATTGTGGTCCAGGGCGCTTCGAAGAAGCCGGTGTACCTGTGGGTCCACGACGGCAAAGCCGAGCTCCGGGACGCCAGCAAGATCTGGGGCAAGGACACCCACGAGACCGAGGACCTGGTCAAGGCCGAGCTAGGCGACCCCAAAGCCAGCGTGGCTGCCATCGGGCCGGCGGGCGAGAACCTGCTGGGCGCGGCGCTGGTCTCCAACGACAAGTACCACGTGGCCGCTTTCGGTGGTGGCGGCGCCGTCCTGGGCTCCAAGCAACTCAAGGCCATCGCTGTCAGGGGTAAGGGCTCCGTGGAGTTGGCCGACCCCAAGGGGTTCGTCGAAGCAGCGGCCGAGTGGCGGCCCAAGGCCAAAGAGCGGCGCCCGGAGCCCGCCAGCGTGCCCAAGCGGTGGTACAAGTTCGGCGAGGACAGCGTGCTGGCGACGAAAAACCTGCTCAGCCCGGACCTGGGCATAGAGATTGGCCGCCGTTTCAGCAAGGCCTGCACTACCTACATCAAGCTCACCGGCGAGCCGTGCTTCACCTGCCCGTCAGCGTGCTCATACAAAGCCGTGGTCACCGAGGGCCACCGCAAGGGGTTCGTGGCCACAATGGGTGGGGGTGGGGAGAACATGGAGGGGGCGGCCGCCATGGTCGCGGCCAGCGACCCGGCGGACATCCTGTGGCTCACTGACCTCTATGACCGCATGGGGGTAAACTCGCCCACCCTGGGCTGCGCCGTGGCCCTGGCCTTCGAGTGCTTCGAACGTGGCTTGCTCACCGTCGAAGACACCGACGGCCTGGAGTTGCGCTGGGGCAACGCCGAGGCCGCAGCCACGCTGGTGCGGCAAGCGGCGACCCGGCAGGGGTTCGGCAAGATCCTGGCCGACGGCCCCAAGAAGGCGGCGGAGCGCATCGGTGGCGATGCCGCCAACTACGCCGTGTGGGTCAAGGGCGCCGGGTTCAGGCTCCACGACTACCGGGGCCGCTATGAGTCCATGCTGGCCCAGGCCCTGGCCGGGGCTGGCCCACGGGGTGAGGGCACGGGCATGACCGGCGCCTACGACCCCGACCTGGGCTACTTCAAGTCCCCCGATGACCCCATGCAGATCCCGGGGATCTACAAGCGGATCCAGAGCAAGCGCCTGTTCGAGGACTCCGTGGGCGTGTGCATGTTCAACGCCAGCACCATCGTGGGAATCATGGGCCTGGAGAGCCGCTGCCTGGCCGCCGCCATCGGCTGGGACCAGATTGGCCCCGAGGAGCAGCTCACCATCGGCGAGCGCATCATCAACGTGGAGCGCGTGTTCAACGTGGGTCGTGGCCTCAAGCCTTCCGACGACATGGACCTCTCACCTCGCGTCCTGGAACCGCCCGCCGAAGGCTTGTTCAAGGGCCGCACCATCGCTCCGTACCTCAAGGACCTGGTGTACGGCTACTACCAGGTTATGGGCTGGGACCAGACCACGGGAAAGCCCAGGCCTGAGACGCTGAAGCGACTGGGGCTGGGGCACCTGGCCGACCGGCTCCAGTAGGGGACGCTTGTCCCGAATCCCCGGCACCATGCGGCCCGGCATGGGGCGGCGTGGTCCCAGGGACACGTGTACGAAGGCAGCCGTTACACCCTGCCCGGCGAGCGACCAGGCGTTGGTGATCTTGCGCCACAGCCGGGCGCGGCCAAGTCCCCAGGTCGGGCCATGAGAATCGCCAGGAAACTGGAAACCGCCTTTCCCGCGGCTGGGGTGGGCGAGCTTCTTCCTGGCGCTACCCTCACCCTCGCCGTGGCCGTTGTCTCATTTGGCGCCTGGCAAGCCCTTGATGGCACATTGTTGAACGTCAGTGCTTTGCTCTGGGCCTTCTTGTTCTCTATCGTGTTGTCCAACACGGTACCCGGGCTAACCTCTGGAAGATTCGTCACCGGAGTCAACTGGAGCTCGTTTCGGCTGCTCCGGGTAGCTATTGCGCTACTGGGGCTGACCATCAGCGCCTCGGTGTGGACCAAGCTCGGTGGCATCGGTGTGCTGGCCGTTCTGCTCAACCTTGGCGTGGCGTTTGTGCTGGGCAGTCTGTTCTGCCGCTATGTTTTGAAGATGCGCGCCCCGTTGGCCCTTCTCATAGGCGCTGGGACAGGGATATGCGGGGCCTCAGCCATTGCCGCTACTGGGCCTGCCCTCAAGGCCAGGGCCGAGGAGATGGGTGCCTCGGTGGCCGTAATCACCTTGTTTGGTCTGCTCGCCATGATTGGCTATCCAGTGCTGTTCCAAGGTGCGCTGGGTCCCTGGCTGTCCCACAGCGCGGCGGCCTTTGGGATGTGGGCAGGCATGGGCATCCACGAAACGGCCCAGGTGTTGGCCGCCTCCAGCCAGGTGGATGGAGCCCTTGACGTGGCCATGGTGGCCAAGTCAATCCGCATCTTCATGATCGGGCCAGTAGTCTTCGCCAGCTTGTTTCTCTTTCAACGCTTGTCTCGGGCGAAGGGGGACGAAACAAAGCAGCAAGTTGACATACCCTGGTTTGCCCTGGCCTTCGTTATCTTGACCGTTGTGCATTGGATATTGCAGACCATTACGCCGGATTGGAAAGCCTTGAACTCCGATTACCTCAAGCCGACAATCACGTTTCTGCTGGCCTGGGCCTTCGCCGGGGTAGGCTTGAAAGTCAAGCTATTGTCCATCCGCCAGATTGGTCTCAAAGCTTTTGTGGGTGGCCTGGTGGTGGCCCTGATGGGAGGTTTCAGCGCTCTCCTCATCACCAAGTACCTCTGGCTTGCCTCGCTGTGACCGTGGCCAACCTGGAGGGCGGAGGCGACACAGCAGGAGGCGCTTGTCATCTTGCAGGAGAGAGCGTCACTGCCGTCAGGCCGACCACAACAGGTTGTGGTGCATCAGCTACCCTCTTCACCCAACGTGCCCAAGGACATCCCACGTAGGCGCCTGTGTCTGCACATGCCGGTTGCCCCCCCTTGTCCAGCACTGCGTGGGTCTTGACATATAATATCAATATTGATATTATTACCTCATGGCGACGATGACGCGCATCCTCCAACGAGCGGCAGCCATCGGGTGTACAAGACACCGTGGAGCGGCGACCCACGGGTAAGCATCCAGAATAGCAAGGGGAAGGCGAGGGCATATCAGGTCAAGCAAGTGCTCAAGGCAATCGAACAGTTGGAGACGGAACATGGCACAGAAAGATGACAAGTACACTTATCGGGTCACGTGGTCGGAAGACGACGCCGAATATGTGGGGCTTTGCGCTGAGTTTCCTAGCTTGAGCTGGCTGGCGCAAACGCCTCAGGCAACGCTGAATGGCATCCGCAAGTTGGTGAGCGACGTTATTGCAGACATGGTCTCCAACGGAGAACCAGTCCCTGAGCCCATCGCCACCAAGCGCTTCAGCGGCAAGTTCGTGGTCCGCGTGCCGCCTGACGTGCACCGGCAACTGGCGTTGGAGGCAGCAGAAGCCGGCGTAAGTCTCAACCGTCTGGCAAGCGCAAAGCTCAGTCGCTAGACCGCACTAGCGGGGCCAGCGGTGACCACCGCTGGCCCTACAACCGTTCGGGGCCCTAGCCCACCGCCACCAAGGCCAACCCCAGCACCACCAGCAGGGTGCCCGCCACCAGGGGCACGGTGATCCTCTCCAGCCGCTTGAGGAAGACCGCTGAGAGCAGCACGGCCATCACCGGCCAGGTGCCATGTATGGGGGCTGCCACCACCGCGGGAATCGAGCGCAGCGCGGCGTACAGGAACAACACTCCCAGAGCCGAACACACCCCCGACGTAACGAGGTGTGGCAGCGCCCGCTTCTCAGCGCTGTCCAAGGAAAAGCCGCGGCCCCTGACTACCACGGCGAGTAGCACCGTGGCCGTAAGCATGGATATGGTTGAGCCTACCACCGGGTCCCGGCCGTCGCGGAGGGCCAGCCGCATCACCACTAACCCCAATCCGTAGGCGGCAGAGGCCATCAGGGCCATGAGGCTGCCCTGGAGCAGCCTAGGCACTGGCCCTCTTCTCCTGGGTAATGACGAGCACGAGGCCTGCCACCACCAGCACCGTGCCGGCCAGGACAGGCAAGCTGAGTTCCTCACTGGCAAGGACCACGGCCAGAGGGAGGGCAAACACGGGGGCCGACCCGGTGATGGGGGTGGTGACCACCACGCCCACGTACTTTATGGCCGCGTACTGTAGCAAACGCCCGACAAACAGGGTGATAAGCCCGACGGCGGCGAACCAGAGCAGGGTCGAGAGAGAGGAGGTCACCAGCGCCCGGAACTGAGTGGCCAGGGCCACCGCCAGGACGAAAGCCAGCCCGGCCAGTAACGTCAGCCAGGTGCCCTTGAGCACAGCAACCTGCCGGAAGCCCAGACGGGCGAATACCGAGGCCCCGGCGAAGGACAGGGACGATAGCGCGGCCAGAACGATGCCAAGCATCAGGATACGGACTTCGGGTACAGGATTTCAGCCGCCGGCGGAAGGCGAGTACAGGCCCAGGTTTACCTGGTCCAGTGCCCGGAGCGGTGTGTCCAGGCCCTGAAGCAAGGAGATGCTCAGGTTGTTGACCGACACCACCACGTGTCGTCCCAGGTTGTACCCGTCCCTATCTATGACCGTGCCCACTAGCTTGGGATTCCAGTTCTGGGCCAGATATGAAAGGGCCTTGCCCAGCGTGGTCTCGTCGCCGGGCATCTCCACCTCGTGCGTGCCGGCGTCCACCAGACCCAGCACGTAGGCCAGTGACGCCGAGACGTATACCGAGAGCTTCACGTCGTGCCCCCGTTAGTCGGCAGCGTACACCCGCACCCGCACGGCGGCGCCTTCCATCGTGGTAGCTATGGGGTCGGTGTTCTTGAGGCTGAGACCGACGAGGGAGTTGAAGTGCGTTCCTTTCCCTTTGGCGATGGGATGGTCGCACCAATGGCCCAGCACGCCGGCGATGCCCACGCACTCGGGGTGCATTCCCTCGGTGACCTTGGCCTCGCCCAGGACCTTGCCGTTGGCGGACTCGACCCAGATGCGCTGGCCATCGGCGATGCCCTTCTTCTGCGCTGTGGTCCGGTTCACCCACACCTTGAGCACATAAGGGTCCCGCTCGGCCACTTCCATGAGCCAGGGGTTGAAGGCCAACCGGGCGAAGGTGAACAGCACTGATTTCCCGTTCACAGCGAAGAGGTCGTACTTGTCATCTGCCTGGTGCACCGGGCCTGGCTTCCACCTGGGCAGGGCATCGTAGTCGGCGAAGTCAATGTCGTCCTTGAGCCTGTCATAAGCACCGGCCTGCTTGAGGCTGGCCACCAACTGGTCGCCGGTCCTCTTCAGGTCCTCGTTGTACAGGGCGATACGTGCGGGCTGGAACGGCATATACTTCTCCACCGCAGGTATCTTCCTGGCGTAGACGCCATCGGCCACTAGCTTCTGCCAGCCGTCCTCACCGATCATGTTCTTGGCAAGGCGCTCCTGTATTTGAGCCAGCGTGTAGCGCTCTTCGAGGCTGAGCTTGTACTCAGGCTTGAGACGGAAGAAGGCGTTGGCCCAGTAGTTGAAGCCATTCTCTCCGTAGAGGAGTCCCAGCCTGTGGCCTACCTCCAGGGCCATGTCCCAGAAGTCGCGGGCCTGGTGCTGAGGCTTGATGGCCGGCCGGGCGTAGAGCAAGCCCAGGTACTCCGAGCCGGCCTGCACCGTTTGCAGGTTGTTCCGCTCAAGCTGGAAGTCTGTTGGTAGGAGGATGTCCGCCAACTGGGAAGTCTCGGTCATGTACTGCTCGACCTGGACCACGAAGTTCCGCTTGTAGTACGCCTCGATCTTTTTGAGGTCGCCCACGGTCATGATTGGGTTAGTAGCATCGGAGAGGATCATGGTGCGTGGGTCCAGGCCCCAGGCCTCGGGCTCCACACCCGTAACGTAGTGCAAGTGTGAGGCCCCAAGCACGTCGAAAGGCAGGTAGTTTCCCAGGTCGTACTCGGTAGGTGGCCAGGTGGGCGCTGAGAGGGGATGGAACATGTGGATGTCGTAGCTTACCACGCCATCGGCGTTGGGTACAAGCTGGGCTTCCTTCAGGCGAGTGCCGAAGAACCAGCGCCCGGTCCCACCGGGGGGGCCCATCGCCCCCACGACCAGTTGCAGGGTGTTGATGGCCTGCGTGGTCAGGGTGGAGTGCACGTGGCTCTGAGTGCCCCGATAGAACACCACCATGGAGCCCCGCAGCGGCCAGCGGTGCCCCTCAATCTCGATGGTGCTGCCAATCTGCGTGTTCTCTCCGAACTCCCGAGCGATACGCCGGAGCGTGGCCGCAGGCACGGTGGTGATCTCTTCCACCCTTTCCGGGCTATACTCCGTCACCCTCTCCTTCAGCATCTGGAAGGCTGGCTGGCAGGCAATACCGTTGACCTGGAAGCGGCCCTCCAGGGCCGCTCGGGGAGCGGCGCCCTCAGGGTTGAACAGGTCAAAAGGCTTGGCCTGGCCGTCCACACTGTCCCAGATTACGGGCTTGCGGGTCTCCGGGTCCCGCACGCAATACCCGTCAGGAGCGATAAGGTAGGGGGCGTTAGTATGGCGCCGCAGGTATTCTGCATCGTACACGCCGTAGTCGTTGAGCAGCAGGTTGACTATCCCCAGTACGAAGGCGCCGTCGGTGGCTGGCCGGATAGGCACCCACTCATCGGCCTTGGCCGCGGCATGGGTGAACCGGGGGTCCACCACCACCAGCTTCATGCCCCGGATGCGGGCATCCGCGATACGCTTGCCATCCACGGGGATGGAGCGGTCGGACTCGAAGCCGGTGTTGGTGCCGATGAAGAGGGCGTACTTCGTGTACTTGTACTCCGGCCAATCGTGGAAAGAGCCCCAGAGTTGGGTACCCAGGGTGTGGCCGGCATTACCGCATTGCACGCCGCCCCCGGTCCCCGCCGCCAGGTGCACGTTGGTAGTGCCATAGGCGAAACCCCAACAGAAGAAGTAGGGCAAGCGGCTCAGCTCCATGGAAGGCATCTTGAGCCCTTTGGGGTTGGCCGCCCTTTGCTGTTTGAGCTTCTCGGTGACGATGTCGAGGGCCTGGTCCCAGGAGATCTCCTGCCACTTGGGGTCAATGCCGACGCCCTTCTCGGGGTTGGTGCGCTGGAGGGGCACCTTCAAGCGGTGGGGGTCATAGACGCGCATGAGGGCGGCGTTGCCCTTGGGACACAGGCGGCCCTCGGTATGAGGGGCAACGGGGTTCCCCTCGATCTTGGAGATTACACCATTCTCAACCCGCACCTTCACCGGGCAGTAGTTGTAGCACTCGATACAAAACGACGGTACTTCTTCGATCTGCGCTGGCTTCATAACCTCTACTCCGATAGCACCATGTCACCTCCGGGACACTTTGGGGACCGTGCGTTGACCAGACGGGGACCCAGAGTACCCAACGGAAGCGATGCCTCATTCTTACCTTTGCGGAGCCTGCTGTCAAGGGCCGGGCTATTGACAGGCTGGGACTGGACTTGGTATATTCCTGCCGACGTTTCGCGGCGTCTGGTGTTTGTGTGTCAAGCGGTCCTTGTCGTCCAAAGGAGGGACAAAAATGAGGAACAAGTGGCTGGCTGGTCTCCTGGTCTCGGGCTTGCTCCTGGCCGCGTGCGGCCCGGCGGCAACGGCTACGCCAGTGCCCAAAGCCCAAGCCACCAATACCCCTGTTCCCCAACCACCAATCAAGCTGGGCGTGATCTTTGCCGCCACGGGGCCTCGGGCTGGCGTGGGTGGTCCGGAGCGGGACGCTGCGGTGTGGGCCATGAGGCAGGTCAATGCCGCTGGTGGAGTGTTGGGTCGCAAGATCGAGTTGGTGATTGAGGACGACCAGGGCCAGGACGTGGTGACCGGCCCTGTGGCCAAGAAGCTGCTGGAGCAGGACAAGGTGGTGGCCATAATCGGCAGCACCGGCCTGGCTTCGTCGAGGGTGCTGTCCGCGGCTGCCGAGCAGTCCAAGGTGCCTGCCTGCATCACCATGTACTGGGACGTAATGGCCCTGAAGGAGGCTGCCCACTATAGCTTTGCCCCCGCCGGTGATCAGGTATCCTCGTTCAAGCCCATGGTCCAGCCCATCATTGCCGCCGGCTACAAGAAGGTGGCCATGGTCCGCAACAACGTATCCTCCACCCTCACTGATGCTAAGGAGAGCCAGAAGCTCTTCGACGCGGCTGGAGTGAAGTACGCGGAAGAGGAGTACAAAATAGACGACGTCGAGTTCAGCGCACTGGCGCTGAGGGTGAAAGGCGCGAGCCCTGACGCTATCTACATCATGGGGGCTGTGGTGCCCCCGGCGGCCGCCTTTGCCAAGGCGGTCCGTGAGTTGGGTCTGAAGACCCCCATCATCATCCAGGACGACCTGGCGACCCCTGACTTCCCCAAGCTGGCGGGTGATGCGGCTGAAAACGCGACCGTAGTCGGTGTCAGGTTCCCTCAGGACCCATCAGTGCAGTCCCCGGCCCAGAAAGCCCTGGCTGCCGCCATGGCCGCGGAGAAGCCGGGGCAGAGCCCTAGCCGTTACCATGGCTGGGGATGGGACTGCGTCACCCTCCTGGCGGAGGGCATCAAGAATGCGGGGAGCACCGACCCCGAGGCTATCAGGAACGCCATTGATCGCATCATCAACTTCGACGGGGCCACTGGACGCCTTAGATTCACACCGGAACTCCGGCTTGGACTTGAGGCGCCGACGTTCTACACCATGGTGTTCAAGGGCGGCAAGCTAGTACCGCGGTAGAGCTGTCCGCTACGCAGCCAAGAGAAGGCTGACAGGGGACAAGGAACTGGGGCCACCTTGGGGGGCGCACGCCCCGACAGGCGTTTGACGTTGGGTGTGGCGGGCGCGAGCTCCAAGGTGGCCCCATCAGCGAGGGAGGTTCCCGAGCCCACATGGGCCAGGATCTGGCGCTGCTGTTCATCGGTGGAGTGACCAAGGGGTGCATGTACGCCCTCATTGCCGTGGGCTACCAGTTGGTGTTTGTCTCCACCCGCGTGTTCAACTTCAGCCTGGGTGCGGTGGCTATCCTGGGCGGCCTCATACTGCTGTCGCTTCGGTCGGATCTCGGCCTGCCATTCCCCCTTGCCCTGGCCATAGTGTTCGTCGCCGGTCTGGCGCTGGGGTGGTTCTATTTCCAGGTGTTACTGCGGCCCGTGCGCCGCCGGGACCTGGCCACCCAGATGCTGGTGATCTTTGGCATGGGGCTGATTATCGAGAATGCCTACGCCCTGATCTGGGGACAACAGCCGCTGGCTGCCCAGACCTTCCTGTCCAAGAAGCTGGTCCTGGTGCTAGGGATGCCGATCAGGGTGCAGAGCTTGTGGGTCATCGGGCTGACCGTGCTCAGTGTGGTGCTCCTCAAGCTGCTGCTGGACCGCACCTGGACAGGCCGGGCGCTCAGGGCTAATGCGCAAAACGAGACGGCTGCCCGGCTCATGGGCGTGAGCTTGACCTCGGTGGGGGTTACTGTTTACGGCATGACGCTGGCCCTGGCCATGGTGGCTGGGGCGGCAATCAGCCCTATCACATATGCCGGCGGCTACATCGCAGTGCCCTTGCTGCTAAAGGGCTTCGCGGGGCTTATCGTGGGGGGAGCAGGCAGCCCCTTTGCGGCGGCCCTCGGCGGCCTCATCCTTGGCCTGGTTGAAGCCGGGGGCACCAAGTTCCTCTCGCCCTCGTACATTGACGCCATAGGCATGGGGTTCTTGCTGCTGTTCCTGTTGGTGCGGCCGCAGGGGCTCTTCGCAGCCCGGACGGGCCAATGAGACAGAAGCTAGTGCGCCCGCGCTACCTGGGGCTGGTCCTGCTCGCCCTGCTCTGGTTTCTGCTGCCCATCTACTACCCCAGCGGCTACGTGGTGAGCACCGCTGTTCTCATGGGCATCTACGCCATCATCGCCTTGGGCTACAACATCGTCATGGGCAACACGGGCATCTACTCCTTCGGCCACGCCGCCTTCTTTGGCGTGGGCGGGTACACCGTGGCCATACTCACCGTCAACCACGGCGTGGACCCCTGGCTCGCCTTCGCCATTGCCCCCTTCATGGCGGCGCTGGCCGGTCTGCTCGTGGGACTGACCTCCATTCGGCTTAGCCATTTCCACCTGGCCATGGCCACCATCGCCTTCAACGTCATTCTCACCAACCTCAACTTCAACTGGATTGGCCTGTTTGGCAGCGAGTCCGGTATTGGGCCTATGGGCAAGCTGAGCATTGCCGGCCTGAGGTTAGAGACCGATTTCCGCTATTTCTACCTCACCTGGACCTTCGTAGTGATTGTGCTTTGGGTTACCCAAAACCTGGTGCGCTCCCACCTGGGTAGAGCCATGGCCGCAGTGAGGGAAGACGAGGTAGCCGCCTCGACCTCGGGCGTCAACGTGGTGGGCATCAAGCTCATGGCCTTCGTAGTAAGCGCCTTCCTGGCTGGGGTGGCGGGAGCCCTACTGGCTTTTTACATGCCTTATGTTGGACCTCGCCCCTTTACAGTGGGTCTTTCCATCATGCTCTTTGTCATGGTGTGCATCGGGGGACAGGGCAACGCTTGGGGGTCGCTATTGGGTGCGGCCTTGCTCACCGTGCTGCCCGAGTTTTTGCGGACGGTGGCCGGATTCCCCGCCATTCCACAGGAGATACGTATGGTCCTGAGCAACCCGTCGTACCACCTCGTGGTGTACGGCCTGCTGCTTATCGTGTTCCTGACATACCTGCCCCAGGGGCTGGTGGGCATTCGCCTGCGCTGGTGGCGACGGCTGATCCAGCGCCAGCCCGCGGCTGCGGCGCAACCGGCGGAGAGCCATGTCTGAGGCGCCGCTGCTCCAGGTGCGGGAGCTGACCCGCGACTTCGGCGGCCTGCGGGCGGTGGACCACGTGTCCTTCGACGTACGCCCGGGCGAGATCAGGGCGATTATTGGGCCGAATGGCGCGGGCAAGACCACCCTCATCCGCATGGTCAATGGCCTACTGCCCCCGACCTCGGGTCAGATCGTGTTTGGCCACAAGGAGATTGTCCGCCTGGGCCCGGCTGCCCGCTGTCGCGAGGGCATTGCCTCCACCTATCAGGTCCCCCAGCTCTTCGCCGCCATGACGTGCGAGGAGAACGTGATCGTGGGCGCCCACCGCCACTTCCGCTCGGGGTTGGTGTCCGCCTGCTTGTTCCTGCCGGGTGTGTCTCGGGAAGAGGCCCGACGACTGGAGAAAGCGAGGGCTGTGCTCGACTTCCTGGGCCTGGGCGACAAGGCGCTTGACCTGGCCAGCAACCTGACCGCAGGGCAGCAGCGCCTGCTGGAGATGGGCCGGGCCATGGCCAGTGAGCCCCGGCTTCTGCTGCTGGACGAGCCCGCGGCCGGCCTCAACTCCGCCGAGAGGGAGTGGCTGGCCCAAACGATACTCCGCATCCGTGACCGGGGGATGACCATCGGCCTCATCGAGCACGACATGGGCAACGTGATGCGTATCGCCGATTCGGTGCTGGTGCTGGACTTTGGCCAGGCCATCGCCGATGGGACCCCGAGCCAGGTGCAGCAGGACCAGCGGGTGATAGAAGCCTACCTGGGCGTGGAGACAAACGGTGCTTCAAGTCCAGGGCGTTAGCACTTACTACGGCAACCTCCAGATCCTTCACGACGTGTCCATGGAGGTGAAGGAGGGAGAGGTAGTAACCGTCATCGGGGCCAACGGCGCCGGGAAGACAACGTTGCTCAAGACCATCACCGGCCTGGCGCCGCCGCGCTTGGGGCAGGTCGTTTTCCAGGGAAGGGACATCAGCCGCCGCCCAGCCAACGAAATCGTGGGCCTGGGGATCACCCTGGTGACCTCGGACCGTGACATTTTCCCCGAGATGACGGTCTATGAGAACCTGCTCATGGGCTACTACCCGCGCCGCAAAGACAAGGATGGCCTGGGCCCGGGCCTAGAGCAGGTCTACACTCTGTTCCCCCGCCTCAAGGAGCGTCAACAACAGCTTTCGCGCACCATGAGTGGGGGCGAGCGCCAGATGCTGGTCATTGGCCGCGCATTGATGTCGGCGCCAAAGCTGTTGCTGCTGGATGAGCCTTCCATGGGGCTAAGCCCCCGGCTCATCGCTGAGATTGCCCAGTCCATACAGCATATGCGGGAGCGGGGGGTCACCATCCTGCTGGTGGAACAGAACTGTGGCCTGGCCCTGAGTTTGGCCGACCGGGGGTACGTGCTCCAGACCGGCCAGGTCACCATGAACGACAAAGCTGCCAACCTGATGACCGACCCCACCGTCAAGCGAATGTACCTGGGGGGATAGGCGGGAGCCTATCAGGGCAAAGGTAACGCAAGGAGGAGGGCTTATGCCCAAAGTATCGGTCAACGGTATCGGGCTCTACTACGAAGAGCATGGACAGGGCTACCCGGTGCTCTTCATCCACGGCTTCGCGGGCACCACCAACATGTGGGCCGGCCAGGTGCCTGTGTTGTCCCAGCACTATCGCTTCATTACGCTGGACGCGCGGGGCCACGGCCAGTCGGAAAGCCCGCCCACCGTGGACAGGTACGCAGCGGACACAGTGGTGGAGGACATTTACCAGCTCCTTCTGCACCTCAAGGTGAACAAGGCTGTGGTCGGCGGCCTGTCCATGGGCGGCTACCTGTCCCTGCGGTTCTACCTGCGCCACCCCGAGGTGGTTGGCGCTCTGATACTGATGGACACCGGGCCCGGCTATCGCAACGCCGAGCGCCGCGCCGAGTGGAACCAGTCCTGCGAGCAGCGGGCCAGGATACTGGAGACCGAGGGCATTGCAGGCTTCACGGGCCGACCGGAGACCGCAGAGATGGATGCCTACACGCCCAGGGAGCTTATGCTGAAGCACAACCCGGTCGGGCTGGCCCACATGATCCGCATGGTAGTAGGCCAGCACGACCCTCTGGTGATAGAAAACCTGGCTAACATCAAGGTGCCTACGATGGTGCTCGTGGGCGAAAAGGATACGCCGTATCTGACGGCCACCGATTACATGGTCAAGACCATCCCCGGAGCCAAAAAGGCGGTCATTCCGGGCGCGGGACATGCCTCCAACGTTGACAACCCGCAGGCATTCAACAAAGCGGTGGTGGATTTCCTGGCGGACTTGCACCTGGGTTAGAAGTGCAAGGCCCCAATTCGTCGGGGCAGCACACGGCCCTTGACACCCGCTGCTAGCTTGCGTAAACTCGGGCTGGATTTTCAATACGCGAGGAGGTGCCCCTGTGGCGCAAGGCCCCCTGGTTACTGAAACCGTGCGCAAGTTTATTGGCGCCAAGTCCGAAGCGGTGACAATGGACATCGAGGAAGGCCACATCCGCCGCTTTGCCGACGCCATCCAGGACCCCAACCCGCTGTACCACGACAGGGTAGCCGCTCGGGCCAGCCGTTACGGCGGCATCATCGCCCCACCCGCTTTCCTGCGGGCCATCCGCATGGTGCTGCCCAAGGTGGACCTGAACCTGCCACTGACCCGTCTCCTGGACGGTGGAAGCGATTGGGAGTACTACCACCCGGTGCGGGCGGGCGACACCATCACCGCAGTCACCCGCCTGGCCGACATTCGGGAGCGCGAAGGTCGCGCCGGCAAGATGGTCTTTGTCATCCATGAGACTACCTATACCAATCAGCTCCGCCAGGTGGTCGCCAGGCAGCGCAGCACCATGATCCGGTACTAGCGACAAAGGAACGTCATTGTGAGGAGCACAGCGACGAAGCAATCTCAGACATGGCCCTTGGACCCGACTGAGATTGCTTCGCCCTTCTAGGGAAGGACTCGCAATGACCATAGCAGGTAACTAGCTAACCTACGAGGAGGCAGCAATGGCTCCCTTCTGGGAAGACGTTGAAGTGGGCATGGAAATCCCATCCCTGGTGAAAAAGCCCAGTTCCAAGGAGTTGGTGATGTGGGCGGGCGCATCGGGGGACTTCTATCAGATCCACTACGACAAGGATTTCGCCACCGGCACAGGACTATCGGGGATCATCGTCCACGGCGCCCTCAAGAACTCCTACCTCGGACAGCTCGTGACCGACTGGATTGGCCCCGAAGGCACCCTGAGGAAGCTCAGCGTGAGCTACCGGGCCATGGACTACCCCAATGACAACCTGACCTGCAAGGGGAAGGTCACCCGCAAGGAGGTCCAGCGCGGGCAGCACCTGGTTGAATGCAACCTCTGGCTCGAGAACGGCAAGGGCGAGAAGACAACTGTAGGCTCAGCGACTGTGGCTCTGTCCTCCAGACATCCCAGGAGGAGTCCCCGGCGAAGGGCGGCGACCAAAGCCTGATTCTTGGCCAAGAGAAGATAGAGGCAGCTCAGGAGGTGATGGAGTGACTCAGATGCTCAAAGACAAGGTGGCCGTGGTCACTGGCTCCGGCCGGGGCATCGGCCGCGGGGTGGCGCTGCTCGTGGCGGAACACGGCGCCAAAGTGGTGGTGAATGACTACGGCGTGGCCATAGATGGCTCCCAGCCCAGCGAGGGACCGGCTCACGAAGTGGTGGCCGAGATCAGGGCCAGGGGTGGCACTGCTGTCCCTGTCTATGACAACGTGTCCCTGTTCGCCGGTGGACAGCGCATTGTTCAGGCGGCAGTGGACAACTTCGGCCGCGTAGACATCCTGGTAAACTGCGCCGGCATCCTGCGGGACCGCATGATTTTCAACATGACAGAAGAGGAGTGGGATGCTGTTATCGCCGTCCACCTGAAGGGTCATTTCAACACCATCCGCCACGCCTCGGCCGTCATGCGGCAACAGCGCTACGGACGCATCATCAATTTCACCTCCAGCGTGGCCCTGTTCGGCGGTAGCGGTCAGGCCAACTACGGCGCCGCCAAAGGAGGCATAGCCGGACTGACCAAGGTGGCCGCCCGCGATCTGGGGCGCTACGGCATAACGGTAAACGCCATCAACCCCCACGCGGAGACCCGCATGTTGGGCACCATACCCTCGGCTGGCAAGGAGGCGCGGGCTGCCTTCGAGCTCCGTCGAGAGTACCCCATCGAGCCACTGCCCGACGACCCCTGCGCCCCGGAGGCCATTGCCCCCATGGTGGTCTTCTTGGCCAGCGAGGAGGCGGCCAACGTGAACGGCCAGGTATTCTTCGTGTACGGCGGGTCCATCTCCCTCTGTGCCCAGCCCAGGCCGTTGCGCTCCTTCTACAAGGGGAGCCGGTTCACCGTCGAGGAGCTCATCAAGTGGGCCCCCAGCACGTTTGCTAAGGGCCTGACCAACCCGGCGCCCCCCCAGGAACCTGCCGCAGCGCCGGCCGCCCAGGAGGTGCGTCATGGCTAGACTCTTGGAAGGCAAGGTGGCCGTGGTCACCGGTTCCGGCCGCGGCATTGGCCGGGGCATCGCGCTTCTCATGGCCCAGCACGGCGCCCAGGTGGTGGTGAACGACGTGGGCGCCGCCGCCTCCGGCACTGGGTCGGACGTGGCGCCTGCTCAGCAGGTGGTGGAGGAAATCCAGGCCCAGGGCGGCCAGGCCGTTGCCAACTACGACAGCGTGGCTAGCTGGCAGGGCGGCGAGAGCATCGTCAAAGCGGCGCTAGACAGCTTCGGCCGCATAGACATCCTGGTCAACAACGCTGGCATCCTGCGCGACCGCATGATCTTCAACATGGCCGAAGAAGAGTGGGACGCCGTCATCGCGGTGCACCTGAAAGGCACGTTTGCCTGCACCCGTCACGCCTGCACGGTCATGCGGCAACAACGCTATGGACGCATCGTCAACTTCGTGTCTTCCACCGGCCTGTACGGCAACTCCGGACAGGCAAACTATGGGGCAGCCAAGGAGGCCATCGCCGGATTCACCCGGCAGGTATCCCGAGACCTGGGGCGCTATGGCATCACCTGTAATGCCATCATGCCCTCGGCGTGGACCCGCATGACTCAGGCGATCCCCGGGGCAGCGGCTGAGGCCCGGGCCCGGGCCGGCATTGCGTGGGGCACCGGCGCCGAACAGGCGGTCCGGGGCGACCCCGAGGACGTGGCCCCCATGGCGGTGTTCCTGGCCACCGACCACGCGGCCCACATAAACGGGCAGTTCTTCTATGCCGCCGGCGGGCTGGCGGCTTTCCTTGGCCATCCCATCCCGGTACGGACCATCCACAAGCAGGGTGTCTGGACGCCCGAGGAAATTGCCCGCCTGTTCCCAGTCACCCTGGGCATGGACCTGGTGAACCCCGCACCTCCCCAGCCAGCGTAATCGGGCCAAAGGCTCCGGACTTCGGGCTTCAGATGTGAGAATACACATCGCCCGCGACCCCTGGCCGTCATCGTTGGTGTGCGCCTTGTGGCCGCCCCTGGCGCCAGCCGTCACCCCGTTCGCTGTGCTCAGGGCGAGCTCTAGCCCACTCCTGAAGGGAGAGGGGAAGTCCTTGGTCTGCAGCCCGTAGCCTGCAGCCTGGAGCCCGTAGCCTGTAGCCTGTAGCCCGTAGCCTGTAGCCCGTAGCCCGACTGGCGGGCCTTGATTTCGCCCAGTGGAAAGCGTAGCATTGGGCTGTTTTCCTGGAATTGGGAGTGTAAGGTCTCATGTTGGCAACAGCTCGTACTTGGCCCCGGGCCATAATCGGCGTTAACTATCCCAGAGCCACGCTGGTAGCCGTCGCCTTCGCCTACCTTTCAGCGCAGGTGGGCATGTCCCCGGTGTCCCCAATGCTGCCTACCATGGCCGACTTCTTCAACGTGGGCATCGCTTCGGTCACCTGGGTGATGACCGCTTATTTGCTTACCATGTCCAGCCTGGTCATCGCCGGGGGACGCCTGGGAGACATTCTGGGCCACCGCGTTGTATTCATGTGGGGCACAGCGGTGTTTGCCGTTGGGGGGCTGCTGAGCGGCCTGGCCCCCGGTATCGGCCTGCTCATCGGTATGCGGGCACTCCAGGGAGCAGGGAGCGCATTGCTGCTGGGCAACAGCCTGGCGCTGGTGGCTGACGCCTTTCCCGAGAGCCAGCGCGGGCGCGCGGTTGGAATTGCCGTAACTGGGGCCGCCATGGGATCCTTCCTGGGTCTGGTCATGGCGGGGGCTTTTGTCCAGTACCTGGACTGGCGCTGGTTGTTCTATGTGACAGCTTTGCTAGGCGGCCTCAGTTCGGCCCTGGCCTGGCGCCTGCGGGGCTTCCCAGAGAACCATCCCAAAGTGCCGGGAGCCACCTTCGATATCACGGGAGCCGTGCTATTGTTCGGTGCACTGGCCGCTCTGATCCTCAGCGCCTATCACCTGCACGGTGGAGAGCCGTCCTTCCAGGCCGGGCTTCCCTATCATGCAGCCATGCTCGGGGGCTTTCTGTTGCTGGCGGGGCTGTTTGTAGTGGTGGAGCGGCGCAAGGCCAGCCCGCTGGTCAACCTGAGCTATTTCCGGCGCATCCCTTTCTCCTTCTCATCGGTTGCCAACCTGGTGCTCCACTGGAACATGGCGGTCACCATGATGATTCCCTTCCTGGTGGAGAAGGGGCTGGGGCTTCGGCCCTGGTACACCACCCTGGCCCTGGTTACTGGACTGGGCTTTGCCATGTTGCTCTCACCCCTGAGCGGCTGGCTTTACGACCGCACCAGGTCCTGGCTCATCCGGCCGGTGGCCATGACGCTGATGGCGGTGACCCTGTTCATGACTGCGGCCCTGGGCAGCGGGCTTACCTTCTGGGGCTTTTACATCCTGCTTACTTTCCGGGGGATAGCTAGCGGGCTATTCCTGACGCCCAACAACACGGCTATTATCAGCGCGGTGCCCTCCACTTGGAGGGGCTTTGCCACCGGGGTCCTGGAGACTACCCGTCAGTTGGGCCACACTGTTGGGGTGGCCCTGGCCAGCCTGGTGTTTGTGCTTTTCCTCCCGTTGGTCGGCGCCACGCCCCAGGACTACGTGCGCGGGTTCCTGGCCACCACCGTCGCTGTAGGGGTTATCACCACAGTGGGTGGCATCATGTCGGGGATCGCCGGCTGGTCTACTCGGAAAGATCCTCCGCCGCGCAGAAGGTAGCGTAGAAAAGGCGTGGGCCGCCCAGGCAACCGGGGCGGCCCAGACACTCGGCCGTAACAGGACTACGGGGCCGGGGCGGTGATGAACTCTACAGTAACCGTGCTCCCTTTTCCCAGACCAAGGTCTATCTCTGCGGGGAAGTCAGGATCGTTCACAATGAACTGCACGCCACCCGCAGTCCACAGGTCATTTCGGGCGTCAGTCACCAGCCCGGTGAACAGGAATGCCGCTTCCACATCTGGAGCCCCAGCAGGGAGAGGCCCGAGCTGACGCCGGGTGATGCGCTCGGCCACAATGGGGCCTGGTCCCAGGGTGCGCAAGGCGACGACCTTGACCAGGTCCCCCACCCGGGGGGCATTGTCTATCCTGGTGTCTGCGCTGGTGTAGACGAACACCGGTGGCGCCCCTATGCGCCACTCGCCCCGCGCCGCGTCCACACCGGTGACCACCCCCTGGACCACGAACAGGGCGAGGCTGCCCTGCGGCAACCCTGGGGGCAACGCGGTACTATCTACCCGGGGGCTCGGGTGCAGTGCCACAAGGACTTCCAGCGGCTCCCCGGCGAAAATCTCCAGGGCGGTAAAGGGGCCAGCCGGAGATCCGCCCGGAGGCGGCGGCGCGGGTGCCGGCGCGGGAGCTGGGTCGGGGGCTGGCGCTGGTGGCGCGGAGGTGTTGAACTCCACGGTGACCGTACTGCCCCTGCCCAACCCGAGGTCTATCTCCGCGGGGAGTTCCGGGTCGTTTACCACGAAGCGGACGCCCCCCACGGTCCATATGTCGTTGCGGGCATCGGTCGTCAGTCCGGTGAACAGGAATGCCGTCTCTACATCCGGCGCGGCCAGAGACAAGGGCCCAAGCTGACGGCGTGTAATGCGCTCAGCCACGATGGGTCCAGGGGCCAGCGTCCTCAGGCCGACTACCTTGACCACATCCCCTACCCTGGGGGCATTGTCTATCCTGGTATCGGCGCTGGCGTAGACGAAGACCGGCGGGCTGCCGATCTGCCATTCTGCCCCGAAAGCGTCTACCCTGTTCACCACCCCCAGCACTACAAACAGGGCCAAGGAGCCTGCCGGCAAGCCAGACGGAATGGCGGTAGCATCGAATCGCGGGCTGGGATGGAGCGGTGCAGGCACCTCCAGCGGCTCACCCGCGAAGATCTCCAGGGCCGTGAAAACAGGCGCCGTTGGCGGGGCGGCCACTGGTGGCGCCGGAGCTCCAGCGGCTGCTCCCCCTGGCCCAGGGCCGGGCGCCGCGTGTGCACTGGTCAGCAACCCCGCGGAGGCAACAGCCAGGGCAAAGAGCATGGCCACAAGCATACGAAGGTACTTGCGTGGAGCGAATGGACCGGAATGGAACCGTCTTTCCAACGTCGAGCGTCTTCCCATCTTCTTCCCTTTCTGCAACAGGCCCGTCCAATCGTTCAGCGGGATGGCTTGATCTGTCTACTGGTTGTCGGTGGCCCGTCGCTTTGTTCCGTTCAATAAAGTCTAATCGCTCGCACATAGTTTGTCAACTCAATTAATATACATTATCATCTTCTGTAATCTGGATTACAGGAAGTGCTGTTCTCTAGGCGCACTGAGTGCTGCGAAGAGAAACGCTGGGTTGTCCCTAACACCGGGATAGCCCCGCCAGCCCGGGCGAGCTAGTGACCGACGGCGGCGAAGATCGCGTTTACAGGAGAACCGGTGACACCGGGCACCCTCTCCATCAACACGCCGTAGTGGCCCTTGGGGCTGAAGCCTGCAAAGGACCCCGTGGCCGCAATCACTTTGAATGCCCCGGCTGACCGGATGGTGGACCCGTCGAACCGGGCCAGGCCCTTATACTGCAAGCTCAGGTGGCTCGCCGGAAGTTCATCCACATTTATCTCGACTGCGCCCCAGTGCTCCACAAGGTCATCCCTGACCCGTACATTGGAGGCCACACGCATTTCGTGGGCTACGAATTCGGAGCCATTGACCGTCACCCGGAAGGCGCCCGTAGCCTCGTACTCCCGGTCCCGCACTTCTAGCTCGCCAGGCCCGGCATTGACCTCACCCCAGCGGACAAGGGCAAGCTGAATACGAGGAACATGCAGTGTGTACCAGGCAGGCTCGACGGTCCCTTTAGGTGTGCCAAACCAGCCCGTGGCTACTACGGCGGCCAACGCGGGACCCGCAATACTCTTCCTGGCCCTATCAATGTTCATCTTCTACCCCGCTTTCCAAACGCGCTACTTGCAAATCGTTGTTGTCAAGCTCACCGTGTGGTATACATCCAGTCTAGCCTGATGCCAGGGCACAAGCCCAGTATGTTTTGTTAAGTCTTGGTAAGAGAATTAGTGTGTTCCATCGCATGAACGTGCTGAAGGCAACGAAGTCGGCACCGGCTGTCAGGGGGCCGCCTCAGGACCCTCCCCAGGCCATGGCCAGGTTGGGAAACACTGGTCGTGGAAATGCTATGGGCCGCCCGAAGTGATCCGGGCGGCCCATAGTGCTCGTCGGGCCGTACGCCGTGGTTACTGACCTGAAGCGAAGAACGTCAACGTCACGGGAGAGCCGAAGGTGCTACCGGACTCAACAAGGGTCATAACGTAAGTACCTTCGGACCTGATGAGGGCGAAGTCGCCCGTGGACTTGGCCACCCGGAAGGTGCCGCCAGACATGATGGCCCCACCGCTCATGCTGGCTGAGCCTTTCAACTCCAGGGTCAGGTGCCCGCCGGGGACGTTGTCAATGTCTATGTCCAGCGTCCCCTGGTATTGGCCCACGCTGCCCTTGATCTTGAGGTTGGAGACGACCTTTATTTCGTTAGCCATGAAGCTGATATCGTCAATGGTCACGGGTAAGAGGCCGTTGGCCTCATATTGGCGGTCCTTCACCTCCGACTGGCCGGCACCCCCCTTGGCCTGGCCCACGCGGTCCAGCAGAAGCTGGGTGGTGGGCACTGAGACGGTCAGGGGAACGCCGTATCCGGGACCAGACGCGGGACCCGGGAAGAGAGGGGTGGACGTTGCTCCCGGCCTGCGGTTCTTGATCTCAGTGGCTACGGTGGTGCCATCGGCCTGGGCCTGGACCCTGACCTCTACCTGGCTTCCTATGCCGGGGTTGCCGTCAAGTCTGGTATTGGCGTCCACCGAGATCATAAAGTCGCCGATGCGCCACACGTCACCGGAGATGCTCATCACCGTTGCAGTGAAGCGGACCTCATTGGTCGCAGGTTGGGGTGCCGGCTCTGGTGCCGGCTGGGGCGCCGGCGCCGCAGCCTCACCCACGATGAACTGGACGGTTACGGCGCTGCCTACTCCCAGCCCCGCATCAATGGTCGTGGGGAACAGGGGATCATTCGTTATGAAGCTGACGTCTCCCACTGTCCAGGCTGCGGGGCTAGCTGCCGAGACGGTGCCGTTGAACAGGAACTCCATGTCCACCGTAGCAAGACCAGGGGCCTGCGGTCCGGTTGCTCGCAGAGTGACCCGCTCGGCTACTATAGGCCCTGGCTCAAGCGTGCGCAGGCCGATGACCCTGACCAGGTCCCCGGCCTGAGGTGCGCCATCAATCCGGGTGGCGGCGCTGTTGTAAACGAAGACCCGCTGGTTGCCAATCTGCCACTCGCCCTTGGCGCCATCCACTTTGTCCACCACGCCTGAAATCACGAACTGGGCGATGGAGCCTGCCGGCAGGCCGGCGGGGACCGGGGTCTTGTCAGTCTTGCCACCGCCGCGCAGCGTGGGAGGCACCACCAGGGACTCCGGGGCGAAGACCTCCTGGGCAATGAATGTGGGGACTGTTTGTGATGAGGCCACCCCGGAGGGCGGCACAAACAGGGACAGGGCTACCACCAGCGCCAGAAGCATGCGTAGAGCGGTGCCCTGGCCAGGTGACGCCAATGTCAGTGCTTTGGCTCCTAGGTAAGTCCTATTCATTGTTCGTCTCCTTGGTATGCGAAGTAAGTTTTGGGACCTTGAGGAAATGGGAAGGCCTATGTGGCACCTACAAGCAGATGGTGTTTCACCCCGCTCACCTCCTACCACAGCCGTTTGTCGGGGGATGGGCTCGCCAGGTCCGGTGTGCCGCCCCCAAACCTTGTACCAGTTCGATCCTGATTGCCCTTAGTAAATGCTATCTTTTAGCAATTGAGAGGTAAAGCAGATATTGTAAGAAACCGGTAAGGGCACCACAAAACCAACTTTTCCTGGAACGTGACTTGGGAGGTGCGCCACTCGGCGGGAAAGAGCGAGACCTTCCCAGAGCGGCAAACGGAGTGGGTATGGAGGAGGTCTCTATCTAGTCGGCCGTGACCCCTACGTGTTTGAGCCCGGCAACCCTTGCCCCAGCCCCCGCTTCCGGGCCACGCGGTACAGGTGCTCGGCGGCGGCCACGTCCTCGATGGCCAACCCCTGGGACTCGAAGAGCGTGATGTCTTGGTCGTTCAAGCGTCCTGGGCACCGCCCGGAGACTATCTCCCTAAGCTCGCGCACTTGCTCCCAGCGCATGGCGCCCCGCTCCACGGCCCAGATAAGCTCGCCGCACTCGATGCGTGCGTCCTCCACGTCGTCGGCCACGATCACGGCACAACGCTTGATGGTAGCCTCGTCCAACTCGCGGCGCATCCAGTGGTTGCTGCCCGCGGCATTGACGTGCGTCCCCTCCGACAGCCACTCTCCCTGGAACACCGGCCCAAGGCTGTTGGTGATGGTGACCACGATGTGGCTGCCTCTCGCGCACTCCTCGGCGCTGTCCACGGCGCGCACCGGTAGGGCCAGGGCAGCGGCCATCTCGCGGGCAAAGGCCTCCCGTTTTCCGGCGGTGCGCGAGAATGCCTTGACCTCGCGTATTGCGCGGACGGCGCACACCGCCGCCAGTTGCGTGCGCGCCTGGTTGCCCGTGCCGATGACCCCCACTACCGAGGCATCCTGCCGGGCCATGTACCTGGTGGCCACACCGGAGGCGGCGCCGGTGCGCACCGCGCCCAGGTAGCTTGCCTCCACAATGGCCAGAAGCTCGCCGTTCTCGGCGCTGTAGAGGTTGACCAGCATTCCCGACCTTCCCCCAGAGGCGTAGGCCTTGAACCCCATCACACCTTTGCTGGCGTACGCCGCGGACATGGTCTGGAGATGGCCCCGCCCGATGCGGATGCGTTGCCGGGGCCGGTTGGTGGCCAGGCCCTGGTCCCAATCCCGGAAAGCGTCTTCCACCACGCGGAGCGCGTCCTCCATGGTGAATAGCTGCATGACGTCGGCCTCGGTCAAATAGAGCGCCATGGCCCCCTCCTGCTTTCAGGTGTGTGCGAAGGGAGTGTAGCACACGCCATATTTGTTCGTCATTGCGAGTCTTATAGGTCCCGAGGCGTCGGGACCCGATGTAGAGCCATGAACCAAAGCGCATGTTTCACTGTCATTCTGATCCCGACGCATCGGGACTGCGGTTAAGGACGACCGAAGAATCCGTGTCTCTGGGCCATGCTAGACCAGGGGGCACGGATTCTTCGCCCCGAGCCGCGGGGGCTCAGAATGACATCGGCGCTTGGTTCATTGAGCAGAAGGTTGCTTCGCTGCGCTCGCAATGACGACAAGGTCATCGCCCTGTCCTTGATCCGCCATCAGAGACGAAGACCTGGAAAACTCGCTGCCTTGGCGACACCCCGTAAACCGGTCAAACCGTAGGGGCCCCGATGCATCGGGGCCCCTACGCCTTGCTGCACCACCTGGGTGAGAAAACTGCCCGTTCGCGTAGACATAATAGCCGGCGGATTTTGGCCTGTTAACGCGTCTAGACTTGCCCATAGGGCGCCAGGTATAATCGTGACCATTGGAGGTGTCCCCTGAAAGTGAAAGTGCGCCTCTTTGCCCAGCAGCGAGAGCAGGCTGGCTGGACCGAACGTGAGGTCGAGGTCCCCGAGGGTAGCATGGTCGCCGACCTGGTTGCGAGCCTGGGCCAGGACTATCCGACCATCGCCTCCGCGGCAAGGCATCTGGTGACCGCCGTAAACGCAGAGTACGTGGGGACCGACACAGCCCTCCACGCCGGAGACGAGGTTGCCCTCATCCCGCCCGTGAGCGGGGGGCTCCGCTCATGGTGAGCCTTTGGCCTAGAGGTCCTCGGCCCAAAGGCTTGTCGGACCATCGTGGTTTGGCAGGCAAGAACCGTAGGGGAGAAGGGGAGTTCGCACCTACCATGTCTCACAGGGACCAACCATGGTTGAAGTAAGCACCAAGCCGCTTAATCCCCTTCTCCTCATCGAGCGCACCAAGCGCAGCCGCGACGGGGCCGTGGTCACCTTTGTGGGCGTGGTGAGGGACAACTCTGACGGCCACCGTGTCCTCTTCCTGGACTACGAAGCCTACAAAGAGATGGCCGAGGCCAAGCTCCAGGAGATCGTGGACGAGATCAAACAGCGATGGGAGCTCGAGGACGTGTCCATCTACCACCGGTTGGGCCGCCTCAAGATCGGAGAGGCCAGCCTGGTGGTGGTGGTGTGCTCACCCCACCGCAAGCCCGCCTTCGAGGCCTGCGCCTACGCCGTGGACCGTATCAAGGACATGGTCCCCATCTGGAAGAAGGAGATCTTCGCCGAAGGCGGCGAGCGCTGGGTAGGCCACGAGGACTGAACCGGCCATGACCTCCTTCCCGGCCTCTCCCCTTCGCTTCACTCAAGGGCAGGCCCGACACGGGGAGAGTCGTAGGGGCGTATCGCAATACGCCCCTACGTCTGGTTCGGGCGCCGCCGTGAGCCTGCCGAAGGGAAGGGGCCGGGGGAGAGGGCAGCGCGTCCGCGCTTTTGCACGGTAATGAACAAGCGCGTTCTGGGCCTCATAGTGTTGTTGCTCCTGGCAGCGTCTTGTGCAAGGGCCACGCCGACGCCGCCGGCCCCGCCAGCACCCACGCAGGCGCCCACTCCCACGCTGGGGCCCGCGCCCAGGGTGGACCGGGTGGGTTTCCCCGAAGGCTACGCGACGAAGTTCCAGGTGCTCTACGTCTTTGACCGGCCGGGCAACAAACAGGCCCGGGTGGTCTACGGAAACGACAAAGCGGCCTCTCGCAAACCGGGGGAGCCTTATCCATATGGCAGTGTCATAGTGATCGAGCACTACGCCGCCAAGCTGGATGCCCAGGGCACCATCATGAAAGATGCCGATGGCCACTACGTGCGGGACAGGCTGATCAACGTGTTCGCCATGCGCAAAGAGCCTGGATACGGCGCCGACTACCAGCACCTGCGCACCGACGAATGGGAGTACGCCGCCTACAACACCGGTGGTACACACTTCCTGCCCCCGGAGCGCACGGCTTTCTGCTCTGCCTGCCACCAGTTCGCGGGCGTGAAGCGGGACTGGGTGTTCCGGGGCGACCTGGTCTTCGCGCCGGACAAACACGCCACACCGCCACCACTGGAGGCCAACGAGATCGGCCTGGACTCCATCAGTTTCTACCCAGCGGCCCTGACGGTGAATCCAGGGACCACACTTACCTGGGTTAACAACGACACGGTGGCCCACACCGTCACCGCCCGAAACGGGGCTTTCAGCTCACCCGTGCTCAGGCCCGGCGAGCGCTTCAGCTTCACGTTCAACACGTCGGGGGCCTTCGACTACTTTTGTGCAATACATCCCGACTTCATGAAGGCAAAAGCGGGAGTGGAGTAGCAGCCTTCCATGATTCTCGTTGTAAGCACCCCAAATGGTGAAACGCACCGCTCACCCTGTCCGAGTGGAGCATCGGACTCCGATGCTCCACTCGGAGAGCCTGTAGAAGGGCGAGCGGCGGAGGCTCCCAGAAAGGCGTGTGGGCCTGTACATCGGCTGCAAGCCATACCTGACTACGGGGTAGCCAAGCGATGAACAAGTTGTACCCTTCAACGGATGAGGCCGTCTTCGATGTCTCGGATGGCGCCGTGATCATGTTCGGCGGCTTTGCCGAGGTAGGCATACCCCGAGCGATTATCGAGGCGCTGGCCCGCAAGGGCGTCCGCGACATCACCACTATCGCCAACGAGTGCGGTGTCGGTTTCCGGCAAGGGACCAGCCTGGCGCTACTGGTGGAGCGGGGCCAGGTACGGCGCATGGTGGCCTCGTACCCGGTGGCTGCCTCGGGCCAGACCGTGTCCCCCTTCGAGCGCCTCTACCGTGAGGGGAAGATCGAGCTGGAGCTGGTGCCCCAGGGCACCCTGGCGGAGCGCATCCGCTGCGCCGGCGCGGGCATACCAGCCTTCTATACGCCCACAGGGGTGGGCACCATAGTTGGCGAGGGTAAAGAAGTGCGCGAGTTCGACGGGCGGACTTGCCTCCTGGAGCGCGCCCTGAGAGCGGACTTCGCCTTCCTCCGCGCCCACAAAGGGGACACCCTGGGCAACCTGGTCTACCGGCGCAGCGGCCGCAACTTCAACCCCATCATGGCCATGGCCGCCAGGGTGACCATCGCCGAGGTGGAGGAGATCGTCCCCGCCGGGGAGCTGGACCCCGAGGCCGTGGTCACCCCAGGCATCTTCGTGCACCGTCTGGTGCAGGTGGGGGTGGGGAGGGCGTGAGCGAGCGGTTGGTGTTCTTCCCAGAAGCCGACGACGACTATCAAAGGGTTGCCGGAATCTGCGGGCCAGCGCTGCTGGAACGGGTTTGCTGCTACGTGCTTCTAGCTGACAGGGTGGTGCTACATCCAGCCTACCTTTGGCAGTCAAGGATCACCAATGAGTTGTTCTACGGGCCTCTGCGACAGCTTCTTACTGGCCAAGACTCGGCTATCCTGCTTGGAGACTCCGGGACTGCAGAAGATTACATCAAAGACAGGGTCAGCCGCCTGGAGCCAACCAGAGTCGGCAAAACGGTGTTAGAATACCTTCAGTACAAGGGTTGGGGTGGCGTTCTACTGGATCAGGCGCGTGAACTTGACAGAAGGTTTCCAGCGCAGAACCAAATCTTTGTCAAGGGGAGGGATGCGAAGTTTCGGCGACTGCTGGAAAGTGACTCGTTGTCGAATCTTGACCCCCAGTCGCTGAGAGCACAGATTCAGGAATACATTCGTTTGGCCAACGTGCGAATTGATCAAGACGCTCTAGATGGGAGGTTGCAGGAATTCCTTAGCTCCCACGAATTAGTATCGGTTGAAACGTTTTCTGGGTTTGTGGGAGACCAGGGATTATCTCAGTTGGCATATTCGCCAGCCTTCAGCCAACGGATGCTCAACTTGTATTACCATGCAAACCTCGATGACCGAGTAGCCGCGCCTGGCCTGCGCGCAATCGGAAGCCGCGTCTTGGATCCGTATGATTCGGACGTCTTCTGGCAAATGTTTAAAACAGTCTTTAGTCGAAGGGCACGAATGGTGTTGTCCGCCAGTCTTGATCCGATGGGTATCGCCGTTGTGAGAGCCGTTGCTGACAGCCCCGAGTGGCGCGAGTTCCGGACGATTTACTTCACGGTGCTTGACCAAGTTGAACAGGCTCTATGGTGGAACGCCAAATCGATTGAGAGTCGGCTGCATGAATCCTACGGTTATGCGCCGTTCTTGAGTCACATTGTGTCACGTATTTGGCGACAAAAGCGATGGGAGTTGATCGGTGTTACATTCGGAGCGCTGGCCTTGAAAGCGGGAGGGGCGTGGTGGTCCACTCCATTGGGGGCAGCATCTGAGGTTGTTAGCCTACTGTCTTTACTAGAAGCTACCAGGCGCTATTTGCACGGCTACTACTCCAACGGATTTACACGAGTAAGGCGTTTGGTATTTGAGAATGTTGGCCGGGTTCTTCACCAGCCATCGCCAGAAGGTGCAGGCGGCGTGTGAGCGATCTGCAATTCTTCCAAGAAGGTCAGTACACTTACTGCTACGTAGGTCGAAAGAAATGTCGTCTCGTTGAAGCGGCCGGCATCCGGTTCTTAGTCCCTATCAGGATCATCGAGAACGAACTGTTGTTTCAACAAGCGGTGCGCCTCCTGGCAGAGCAGGCGAAGTTGTTCCAAGACATGTTGCGGCAGGGAGTGCCCATTGAGGACGCCGTCAAAGTCTTAGCTTTGGGCAGCCTAGTAACCTTCGAGTTCTCGACCGACAGCGTAGGTAACATGCTGGCGACACCTGCGGAGGACACCGACAGCTAAGCAGAAGTTCCGTGCAAGGCGTAAGCACTTCGGAGGAGTCATGAACGATAATGGCAACAAGCAGGGCAATTGGCCCATTTACTACAAGACGCAGCTTAGCGTGGGCAATCTCGAAAGTAACGTCGGCGTTTGTACGCTGTGGACAGAGCAACCCGTGATCACTAAAGAACTTGACAAGGCTGACTACGCAGTTTGCGGCAACCTCTATTCCGTCTGGGGCATAAACTATCTTGTGCGCAACATTCTGGCGAATCCGAATATCAGATACATTGTGCTGTGCGGTGCAGACAAGTCCGAGAGTGGACAAGCTCTTGTTGATCTGTTTCGCAACGGCGTAGACGACTCCAGTGGTCTGGTCGGGTCGAAACTGCGAATAGATAAAGCAATACCGAGGGAAGTGCTAACTGAGTTGGTGAACTCAGTGACCCTCGTCGACTTGCGCGGCGTTACCGAGGCGAAGGCTATTCGCCACAGAATCAAACATTTGAAACCACTGCCTCCGTTTGCAGACTCACGAGTATTCCCGGAGAGCGCTCCTTCGGTGATAGCGCTGCCTTCAGAGAAAAGTGGCTTTAGGGTTACCGGCGACACTGTCGCCGAGGTATGGCTGAAGGTCCTGAAACTTGTCATGCAATTCGGTGACGTCAAACCATCCGAGTACACGATGGATCAAAAGGAGTTGTTGAACGTGCTTGCGGTCATTCACTCGGAAAACCCCGATGAACCCTACTTCCCTGAGTGGCTCCCATTAACTCGTACTGACCTGGAGAGCTACTACCCACAAGTCTTATCAGCAGAGATTGTCTCGACGGCCGGCAAGGGGCTACAACTCATGTTCTGGAACGAGGGTTACTTTGAACGTACAAATGAGCTAACACACTTGAAATACACTTATGGCGGTAGGTTCAAGAACTACAGAGGAGTGGGACTCGACCAGATTGAATCTCTGATTCAGCTTCTGCAGAAGCGAAGCTATACGCGCCGCGCCGTGGCAGTGACTTGGGACCCGTTCGTTGACCCCGAGTCAGAACATCCCCCTTGCCTCATGTCCCTGCTGGCAAGCGTGCAAAGAGGAGAACTGTATTTGACAGCCCACTTCCGCAGCCATGACATCTATGGTGCATGGTGCCACAACGCATTCGCGCTCCGCAAGCTTCAACACCAAATAGCTCAGCGTGTAGGCGTGCGCATTGGGTCCCTCACAGTGATTTCTCAATCCGCTCACATTTACTCCGATAGGTGGCTTGCTGTGCAAGAACTAGTCGAGAAATACTATCCGAGGGAGGCGGAGTGGAAAGACGATGCCAGAGGCAACTTCCACATATACATTGATGGCAGCACCATCGTGGCGGAGCACGCGACAACGCTTCATGGCAAGACAGGCCTACGATTCGAGGGAACAACCGCGAGAGGCGTCTATTTGGCAATAACCAACAGCGACTTGGTGTCATTGCCAGAACACATGGCTTACTTAGGCTACGAGTTGGGGAAGGCAGAACTGGCGATCAAGTTGGGAGTCGATTATGTCCAGGACAGAGCCCTAGATCTCGCGGCTTCGGGCGAAACCCTCTCCTGTTGTCCTACGGTAGAGCCCTGAAGCGGGACTGGGTGTTCCGGGGCGACCTGGTCTTCGCGCCGGACAAACACGCCACACCGCCACCACTGGAGGCCACCGAGATCGGCCTGGGCTCTATTGGCTTCTACCCCACCACGTTCGCGGCGAAGGCAGGGACCACGCTTACCTGGGTCAACAACGACATGGTGTCCCACACGGTTGCGGGCCGAAACTGGGCTTTCAGCTCTCCCGTGCTCAAGCCCGGGGAGAGCTTCCGGTTCACGTTCGGCTCGGCGGGGGTGTTCGAGTACATTTGCTCGATTCACCCCGGGCAGATGCGGGCCAGGATCGAAGTCGAGCAGTAGGACAGACAGAATGAGCAAAGTATTCCCCACTACAGTAGTTCGACAGGCTCACCATGAGCGGTCTGGATGTCACTTTTCACGTTATTGACCCAGGTTGTTGTGGTAGTTCTGTGATCATGACACCAGTGTTTGGTTCAGTGAAAATGTCACCCTATGAAGGAGATAGTTTCATTGAACCAGAAGGAACAGCAAAGGGTATTGGTCTTGAACCGTGTTGAACGTGGCGAGCTAGTGGGCAGGGAGGGGGCTACGCTGATAGAGCTCTCCCTGAGGCAGACCCGCAGACTTCTGGCGGCCTACAGAGAGG
>JACPQM010000019.1 GCA_016190505.1 Chloroflexota bacterium
TCCTGCAGGCGGAGCGGGTCCACCCGATGCCCTATAGCGACTTCAAGCAGGCCGTGGCCGAGGGCCGAGTCGCCGAGGTCACCCTCACCGACACGCTGATCCGCGGGACCATGTCGGTGAAGGATGCCCAGGGGAAGGTCGAGTCGCGGCCGTTCGTCGTGGTGCGCGTCGCCGACCCCGACCTGGTCCGGGACCTCACCGCGCAGAAGGTCAAGTTCACGGGCACCATCCAGAATACCTGGCTGCGGGATCTCTTCTTCATCTGGATCCTGCCCATCGGGGTCCTGTGGCTGCTGGGCCGCCTCATGTACAAGAAGATGGGGCCCGGCCAGGGGATTCTCTCCCTCGGGGGCCTGGGGAAGAGCCGGGCAAAGATCCAGGCCCAGAGCGACCTCAACATCCGCTTCCCAGACGTGGCCGGCGTGGACGAGGCCAAGGAAGAACTCCAGGAGGTGGTGGAGTTCCTCAAGCACCCGAAGAAGTTCCAGACCCTCGGGGGGCATCTCCCCAAGGGGGTGCTCCTGGTCGGCCCGCCGGGCACGGGGAAGACGATGCTGGCCAAGGCGGTGGCTGGGGAGGCCGGCGTCCCGTTCTTCTCGGTGAGTGGGTCGGAGTTCGTGGAGATGTTCGTGGGCCTGGGGGCGGCCCGGGTCCGGGATCTCTTCGCCCAGGCGCAGGAGAAAGCCCCCTGCATCATCTTCGTGGATGAGCTGGATGCCCTGGGCAAGGCGCGTGGGGCGAACCCCCTGGGGGGCCACGATGAGCGGGAGCAGACCCTCAACCAGCTCCTGGTGGAGATGGACGGCTTCGACTCCAAGAAGGGGGTCATCATCATGGCCGCCACCAACCGTCCCGAGATTCTGGACCCGGCGCTCCTGCGGCCAGGCGTGGGGGCCGACCTCGCCAACCTCATCAACGAGGGGGCCCTCTTGGCCGCGCGGAAGGGCAAGCCCCACGTGGAGATGGCCGACCTGGAGGAGGCCATTGACCGGGTGGTGGCCGGCCTGGAGAAGAAGGCCCGGGTCATGAGCCCGAAGGAGCGCGAGCGGGTGGCCACTCACGAGGCCGGGCACGCCCTGGTGGCGGCGTCGGTGCCCTCCGCAGATCCGGTCCACAAGATCTCCATCATCCCCCGGGGCATCGCCGCCCTGGGGTACACGTTGCAGCTTCCGACCGAAGATCGGTACCTGCTGACCCGCTCGGAGCTGCTGGACCGCCTGGCGGTGCTCCTGGGCGGCCGCGCGGCCGAGGCGCTCACTTTCGGCGAGGTCTCCACCGGGGCCCAGAACGACCTGCAGCGGGCCGCCGACATCGCCCGGCGGATGGTGAAGGAGTACGGGATGAGCGAGCGGCTGGGGGCGATGGCCTTCGAGCCCGAGCGGCGCCCCCTGTTCCTCCCCGGGGCGGACGGCCTGAGCAGCAGCAAGCCCTACAGCGAGGAGACGGCCCGCGAGATCGACCAGGAGGTCAAGCGGATCGTGGACGAGACGGAGGCCCGGGTCCGGGAGATTCTCAGCCAAAGGGACGGCGACCTGAAGGCTATCGCCCAGCGCCTCCTGGAGAAGGGGGTCCTGGAAGGGGAGGAGTTGCGGCGGCTCTTGGGGGCCCGCCAGGAGGCGAGGGAAGCGGCCAACTCCGTCGCATAGGGAACGATTATGTGTCACCTAATCTTGTTCGCGCCTGTCCTGGCGTTGCCGATTTTCTGGCTGCTGCCACTGTCCGTCGCCCTTCCGGTCTACGGAGCCGTGCTCGTGCCGACGGCCCTGATCGCGTGGCCGGTTCTGACCGCGATGCGGCGCCCGCAGCTCACGGGAGTGGAGGGGATGATTGGCGCCCGGGGAGAAGCCATTACAGAGTTGAATCCTCACGGGGTCATCCGCTGCCAGGGTGAGGTGTGGTCCGCCACCGCCGAGGAACCCATCCCGGGTGGGGAGCGGATCCGGGTTGTTGCCGTGGACCGGCTGCATGTCCGGGTCGCGCGCCATGTTCCCCTGGACGGATAATTGCCTCCCGGCGTCCTCGGCGCTCCATGGCGCGATGTTCACGCCGAGGAGCAGTAGACGAAGCGAACCTGAAGGAAGGAGGTGAACAGAGAATGAAGAAACTGGCTACGTGGTTCCTGGCAGTCGTTCTGGCCGTGTCCTTCTCCGGTCTGGCGTTGGCCGGTGAGGTCAAGAAGGCCGAGGAGAAGGCCACTCCGGCAACCCCGGCGGCTCCGGCCGTGGAGAAAAAGGAGGAGAAGGCCGAGAAGAAGGCCGCGAAGAGGGCGGTGAAGAAGGCCGAGAAGAAGACTGTGAAGAAGGCCGAGAAGGCCGAGAAGAAAGAAGAGAAGAAGTAGTCGTTCTCCCTACGGGACTCCCTGAGAACACGAGGGCATCCCACCTCCAGCTCTGGACTTGGCAGGCGGAACCGAAGGGAGGTGAGGTGGATGAAGCGGTTTGCGGTTCCCCGCGTCGCCCACTGCGGCTCCGGGCACGCATGGGTCCCGGGCATGACCCAAAACTGCCTCCCCCGGCGGGGGTGACCTGTTTGCAGCATGCAGGTGGACGAGAAGAAGGCTGCGGCCACCTCGGTCTACAAGGGGACGACCTACTACTTCTGCGCCCCCGCATGCAAGGTGACCTTCGAGAAGAGCCCGGAGAAGTTCATCGGGAAAGCCGGGACCCACGCTGGGCACTAGCGCGAAGATGGTCAGCGGGGAGGGGCGGCGGCGAGGGGGTCTGATGAGCTGTCTTACTGGGGAACCCCGTCGGGCTGTCAGATCTACTCGGGGGGTGAGGGATGCCCAAGCGGTATGACACCATCATAGTGGGAGCAAGCTTTGCTGGGTTGGCGGTGGCCAGCCGCTTGCGCGGCCGCGTCCTGCTCATCGACAAGGATGAGATCGGCGAGGGTCAGACCTCGGCCTGCGGGACGCTCCTGGGCGTTCCTCAGCGTCTCGGCCTCATGGAGAGCGTGCTGCAGGCTCAGGACGCCCTGGTCTTCCACCTGCAGGACCGGACCGAGGTCATGGATGCGCGCGACCACCCCTTTTGCACCTTCGACTACGGCCGGTTCTGCCGGGATTTCGCGAATCGCTTGAACGTGGAGATCCTTCGGGCCGGTGCGCAGCGGCTGGACGGGGACAGCGTCGTGACCGATCAGGGGATATTTGCTGGCACCTGCATCGTGGACGCCTCGGGCTGGCGAGCGGTCCTCGCCCGTACCCTGCGACCGGATTATGCCGATCGCCGGCGGATGAGCTACGGGATCGAGGCGGAGGCCCCGAGGGGAGGGGACTCCCTGTGCTTCTGGTACGACCCGAGCCTCGTTCCATCCGGCGTCCAGTGGTTCTTCCCAAGCGGGTCGAACGTCCGGGTGGGGGTAGCGAGCTACGCGGGCGACGCGCACCTCCGCGGCCACCTGAATCTTTTTACGGAGTCCCTGGGGGTGGCCAGGGGGCGGATCCACGGGGGTTATTTCCCCGCAGGCCTCCGGGAGCCCGTGGTCGGCAACCTCTTCGTGGTTGGTGATGCGGCAGGGCAATGCCTCCCATTCACGGGAGAGGGGATTCGCCCCGCCCTCTATTTCGGCCAGGCGTGCGGTGACATCGTTCAGGCGCTGGTTGACGGGCGTCTGTCTCTGGAGCAAGGCTTGCTGCGCTACCGGCGGTTCGTCAGCCGCCATCGCTGGATGTACCGGGTGATGGCCCTCTCTCAGCTCGCCCTCCTGCGGCTGCCGGTCGCACTTTCGAGTCGCCTCATCGGCTTGATCTGCCGGGAGCCACTGCGGAGCCGGATCCTGCCGGGCTATGTCCGGTTCGCGGATCCCTGTACATTGATTCCGCTGCCACCCGTTGTACGCCAGACGGCGAATCGGCCATTGGTCCTGGCGGCATCGGAGGCTTGAGGAGGGGGGGGTTGGAACGGCTCCCGGCGCGCTACAGCCATGGGGGACGAGGGGACCCCCAGGGAGGCTCAAGTCCCTGTGACTTGTCAGAGAACCAGCACGAAGAATCAGGAGGTGCGCAAGATGGGAAGGCGTTCTGTTCTGGTGGGAGTGCTCCTTCTGACTGTCGGACTCCTTTCCGGATGTCCCAAGAAGCCTGAGGTAGGGCAGGCCGGTCCCGCGGCCATCGGCCCGCAAGCCGGCGTTCCTGCGGCGCCGCCCAGCGCCGCTCCCGCCCCCCGTGCGGGGGATGTCCCGGTGACTCGCCCAGCCCCGCCGGCGGAGATCCCGGTCCGGCCGGTCCCACCCGCGGCTACCGCGGCCCCATTGACGCCGGCGGCGGTGCCGTTGCGAGACATCTTCTTCGACTTCGATAGGTCCACCATCCGGGACGACCAGAAGACGGCGCTGAATGAGAACGTCGCCTGGCTGAAGGCTAATCCTGCGGTGAAGATCACGATCGAGGGCCATGCCGACGAGCGGGGGACCAACGAATATAACCTCGGCCTGGGCGAACGGCGGGCCAAAGCGACCAGGGATTACCTTGTGGCCGCTGGCATAGACGCCGCACGGGCTGCCACGATCAGCTACGGCGAGGAGCGCCCCTTCGTTCTCGGGCACGACGAGAGCGCCTGGAAGTGGAACCGCCGGGCGCACTTCGCGATTCCCTCGCGATGACAATCGGCCAATTTCGAGAGCCCACCATGACAACAATTGTGGAATACACGGATCGGAAACGACCGGAGAACCGTTACCCGGTGCGCATCATCTCGCCACCTCGCGCGGGATCCTGTTGCTTTTCGGACATGGAAGAGCTGGGCGAGCCGGTGGAAGATGGCCGCTGGGTATTCCAGTACAAGCGCTGCAAGAAGTGCGGATTCGCCTTGCGGGTGATTCTGCGCGAGATCCCGGATGTTGCGCTGGCGGCTGGGCTGCGCAGGACCCTGGTCAAGTCCTTCCTGCGGGACACGGCCGGCTAATCGGCTCAGGGGGCTATGCTCCCGCACCTGCGCCCCGGGGGGACTGGATTGGGTTGAGGTAGCGGGGTTCGCCAGTGCCAACCCCAATCCTCCGGTGGGTCGAGGGCCCACGGCGACACGTGGGGTTCGACGACAGATCCGCAAGGTCTGCGGGCTGTCGGTGAGGCGGGCGTCAGCCGCAATCCTCGGCCAAGCGAGTAATCCATGCGAAAGAGCGACAAGTATATCCCAGCACTCGGACGGGAGTGGTTGACTCCACTGTATGATCCACTGATTCGGTGGGCGATGCCCGAAGCGAAGCTCAAGACCCGCCTGGTTGACCAGGCGCAGATCGAGGCGGGGCATCACGTACTGGATTTGGGCTGTGGCACCGGGACGCTTGCGGTTCTCATGAAACACATGTCCCCGCAATCAGAGGTGGTTGGCCTCGACGCCGATGCGAAGATACTCGAGATCGCCAGATGGAAAGCTGATAAGGCCCGTGTCAGCATCGCCTTCGATCTCGGAATGGCCTTTGAACTGCCCTATCCCGACAACGCATTTGACCATGTGCTTTCAAGTTTTGTCCTCCACCATTTGACCACGGAAAACAAGGCCCGCACGTTCAAAGAGGTTTATCGAATCCTCCGGCCGGGCGGGAAGTTGAGCGTCTTGGACTTAGGCAGGCCACATGGTGCCTATGCCGTTTTGATATCCCTAATTCTGCGCCGATTTGAGGAAACGCTCGATAATCTCCAGGGTCGATTGGCGGACATAATTCGCAATGCTGGCTTTCTGCAAGTAGACGAATCCGAACGATACATGAGCATATTCGGCGTTCTCTCTCTGCATACGGCACGAAAACCTTGAGGAGGAATACTGCGGCTGAGGGCGAGTGCGAATCTTGTTTGGCCCGTCCCAAGCCGGGGACCTCGTTACTGTGGTGCGACTTCGCAAACGGGCGAGACGGCGTGTACGCGGTGAGCGAGAGAGGTGGAGCCATGTGGTGGTCGGCATGCCTGCGTAGAGGGGTCGCGTCGCTGGTTCTTACCTTGATGGTGGGTTCGGGAGTGGCCCGGGCGGAGCAGCCGGGCCTGCCACCCGGCGGGGGCCACGGGCCGGCCATGCGCCAGGGCGGATACCACGAACCCGGGGTCGTCCGGCGCGACCTGGCCGATCGGATCGGTCACGTGGGACGGATGCTGGGTGAACTCGCGCCGGTCCTCATGCGAATTGATCCGGCGGCGTCAGAGTATCCGAAACTGGCCGAGGCAGTAGGGCTGGCCGGAGAAATCCTCCAGGATGCTCGCACCATCATGGCAGAAGGGCGGCTGCCGCGAGAGGTCCTCCGGCGGCTCATGGATCAGGAGATCCGGATGCAAGCGGTGATGCGGGAGGTCACCCTGGCCGCGGAAAAGAAATGAATCTGCGTCTTGTCCGCCAGGCCAATACGCGGGGCTGTCACAGCCGCCCGAAAAGCAGGCTGATTCCAGGCAAGCGAAGACCAAATTGAGGGCGTTGGCGAAAAGGGGGATCAGGCGGCAACCGCTTCGCCGAGGGCGGGCTGGAGGATTGTGGCCCACACGCCCTTTTCATCTTCAGAGAGGCCAAGGAACCGGTTAACTGGAGGCGTCGTCAGAATGCCCCTTACATCCACCCGTACCTCCGTATCGCCTTTGAGTCCCGAGAGGGCGATCGGCCTGCGCGATCTGGCATGGACGGAAAAGTTGAGGATCGTCAGGCCAGCGGCTTGCCAGGAATCGGGATTCACCCGGAGGAGGATCTGGTCGGAGAGCTGGTATCCTGTGGAGGGGGTCGGCGAGCCAAAGGTCACGAAAAGAATGTCTCCTTCGGGATCGTAGGTGATCCGGATTGGACAGATCATGGGATCAGCTCCTCATGCGGGAGATCTGGTACGCGGTCAGGACAAAGTTATTCGGAGTGCCGTTGGCCCTGACGCCGAAACGCACGACCAACCACGATCGTGGTGTTTCCATGGGGAAGGTCGGCGTAGTCGCGGTAATACAGGAAGACATCAGGGCGCACCGAATCCTGAAAGCGCCTTCCGAGACGCAGGCTATCCAATACCTTGTCGCGGTATGCGTCCATCTCCGGATGCTCATCGCAAATGTGCCGCCAGCGCTCATCGGTCAGGTAGATAGAATGTCCCGAGGCGTCCGAGGCGACGTCCTTCACGTCTGGAGGCTACCATTTTCGCCACCGGGAGTCAAAGTCTTACCGCCCCTGGAAGAGATGAACGAACCTGGCTACAAATCCCTACGACAGGTAGAAGCCAGGAGTCGCTCCGTTTTCCAGGTTGCGGTGTTTTACAACGCCCAGGTGCGCCATGCCTTCAATCCCAAGCCTGCCAAGCTTACGTTCGAGCAACGGTAGAGCATCCGACCGGACGTCTCCCCCTCCCCACGTCCGGCCGGTGTACACGGGGAGCCGGACCCCGCCCTCGGGCGGGGCCGGCATCCCTCATCATCTCCCGAAGCCTCCCAGCTTTCAGCTATCAGCCTTCGCCGTTCAGAATCTTCTGAACGTGAGGGCTGGCGGCTGATTGCTTCCTTTGAGCGATTGACGGAATGGCAATGGCATCGGGGGCAGAGGAGAGTCTGTTTGCCATTTCGTCGCGGTTGGTCCAGCAGCACTCCCTTTGCCTTTTGCCCCCCGAGGAGTGGACGCGGGAGATCGTTAAGAACCACAGAACGTTACGCCCCCTCCCCTGTATCCCCTGGATCTCTCGCATTTCTGGCACAGGCGATGCTTTGTCTTCATGCTGGAGGTTCCCCTCCCCTGGGGGAGGGGCTCCAGGAGGAGACCGATGCCAGGGAAGAAGACATCAGTACCGAGCACTTCACAGGCAAAGACCGCCCTGCTCTCCCGGCTCCGCACGATCGAGGGCCACGTCCGGGGCATCCTCCGAATGGTCGAGGCGGATGCTTACTGTCCCGAGATTCTCACTCAGGCGTTGGCGGTGCAGAGGGCCATAGACCGGTTCAGTTTTGAGCTGTTGGAGCACCACCTGGAGACCTGCTTCGTTTCTGCCGTCCGGGGCGACAGCCAGCAGAATCGTGAGGAGGCCCTCCGGGAATTGCTGAACATCTTTCAGACCTCGGCCAAGCTCAAGACCGCCAGACACCACCAAGCTGTCGAGGGGGACGACGACCTACCGGCGCATCTGAGCACATCCAAAGCTGGCCGGTCAGGGCTGGCGGCCCAAGGCATTGAAGGGAGGTGATCCTCATGATGTCCCTGCGCTTCACACCGGTGGCCCTTTCCCTTGGGCTATTTCTGGCCATCACCTTTACGCTCTGCGTGATCTGGGGGCTGATCTTCCCGGGGACAGGCATCATGCAGCGGGCCATGGAGGCCGGCTTGCCGTGGTTCACGTGGCTGAGCTGGGGGAGCTTCCTCCTGGGTCTCGTGGAGACCTTCCTTTACGGGATCTATGCCGCGGCAGTCTTCGTCCCGCTGTACA